>URCI01000046.1 GCA_900546345.1 uncultured Prevotella sp.
GTCCAGTCGCAGTCGATCTGCAGTTCGTCTGTTGGTCCGAGTTGCAGCGTTGTTGTCATCTGTCTGATGCGTTGCAGAATCTTTTCAGCCAAGTTCTTTGCCTCAGTGTGGTCTTGCCCGATAGCCATCATGCAGTCGTTGGTGATATAGACCACAGGGATCACCGTCACGCCTTTGGGCACGCGGCCCACGACGTTGACGCTGGCGTTGGGCATCGGCGTGCCGTTGGTCATCACCACGTCGAAGTATCGCAGATAGATATGGGTGAGGTGCTCGTGGCGGATGAATGCCGCCACCAATGAGTCGTCGGGAGAGAAGGTCGTCTGCCAACAATAAGCGGAGCGCCGGGGCTGAGCCGTGCTCTCCCTTTGCCCGCATCCTGCCAACATCACGATCAGCAGTGATGTGAGCAGAAGTGCACAGATGACTGACAGTCTTTTCCCGTTCATACCTTTTAGCTTTACGGGCGCAAAGATATAATAAAGAAATGAGTTCGCAAAGAATGGCTGGGTTTATTTTGCCATTTTGCCTACGTTGCGGTATATCTTATAGCCAATGGCAGCTATCGTCATGCTCATCAGCGGGCAGAGATAGCAGAAGATGGCGTAAGGCATATAGGTCAGCGTCGGCACGTTGAGCACCGACGACTGTGTCATGCCGCACGTACTCCAGGGCACGAGCACGGAGGTCACCGTACTGGAGTCCTCGATGCTGCGGCTGAGCAGGCGCGGCTCGTAGCCTTCCTTCTCATAGATGCTCTTGTACATGCTGGCGCTGAGCATGATAGAGAGATACTGGTCGGCAACGGTGGTATTGAAGAAAATGCCAGAGACAACGGTGGAGGTGACGAGGCCGAAGCGTGTGCGTGTCAGCGGCAGGAGCAGGTGCATGATGTTGGCAAGCATGCCGCTGGCCTTTAAGACACCGCCGAAGCAGATGGCACAGAGTATCAGCCATACCGTGCCCATCATGCCCTGCATGCCACGTGTGGCCAGCAAGGCGTCGCAAGCTGTGTTGCCGGTGTGTACGGCAGTAGCGCCGAAGCCACTGAGCATGACGCCTTTGAAGAGCGTGAGCACCGTGGTGTCGTGGGCACTGATGACCTCAGCGAGGATATGTGGTTGGAAGAAGATGGCAAAGAGGCCGGCCAATACCGAGGAGGCGAAGAGTACGATGATGGCAGGCATCTTGCGTGCGATCATCACGCCGGTGGCGACAGGTACGATGAGCAGCCAGGGCGAGAGGTTGTATTTGCCTTGCAGAGCAGTGGTGAAAGCAGAGGTGTCGATGGCAGAATGACCGGCGACGAAGAGTCCGGCGACGCCATATACGACCAATGCGATGACGACGGCAGGCACTGTGGTGATGGTCATGTAGCGGATATGCGTGAATAGTGGCGTGCCCACCACACTGGATGCCAACACAGTGGTGTCGGAGAGTGGCGACATCTTATCACCGAAATAGGCACCGGAAAGAATGGCTCCGGCGGTCCAGCCGTCGCTGAATCCCAGTGCCTTGCCAATGCCCATGAGCGCAATGCCAATGGTTGCCACGGTGGTCCACGAACTGCCCGTCATCACCGACACAAAGCCGCTGATGACGCAACAGCAGAGGAGGAAGACGTAAGGATTGATGATCTTCATGCCCCAGTAGATCAGCGTGGGCACCACACCACTGACGGTCCATGTGCCGGAGAGCAGGCCGATGAGCAGCAGAATGACGATTGCCGTTCCCACGCTGCCGATGGAGTTGTTGATCTCGGTCTCCAAGGTCTTCCATGGCACGTGGAAGCCTAATACAGCGATCAGGCCGCAGACACCCGTAGACAGTATCAGCGCTAACTGACTGCCGCCGGACAGCGCGTCTGTGCCGTAGACATGGATGACGATGCCAAGAAACGCCATCAGGAAGATGACGGGGACAAGAGAAAGGACGTACTTCATGGAATAATTCAACATTCAACATTCAACATTGTTCCATGTGGTAGCCCAAAAATTTCAGTTCCATGGCGGCACCCATCAGGTACATCTCGTGAAGCGCGGCGATGAAGACGCGGAAAGCGTCCGGCGTGCCCGGTTCCACATGCAGGTGGCTGATCGTGTTGTAAGTACGTGCGGCACACTCGCCGACAGTCTGCTGGAGTTTCTCGCCTTGTTCGGGCGTGAGATGAAGAACCTGTTGGCGGATATAGTCGTCGAGATGATCAAAGTCGGTGTTGAGGATCATCATCTTGTAGAGGTCGGGCACATGGGTGTAGCGCTCCCAGTCCTCATCCCAATAGTAAGTGATCGCCATTCCGATATACATCACCCAACCGAGTGCCACGGTAGGGTAGTGGTTCCACTCGCGAAGGGCATCGGGCAGATAACTCTCGCCGATGGTAGCCCACAGCGCCTCAATGTCGGGTGCTTCGGGAAAGTGCTTGTCAATGAGATCGTGGGCTTCAAGATATGTGGCGAGGTCTTTGTGAAAGGTATCCTCAAATTCTTTTGTTCTATTCTCTTCCATTGTCTTGTTGACTATATATTGTTGAACAGATGTTTCTCTTACGTTCGATTTATTGGCATCCCGGCAGAATTGTAGGGATGATCCTCATTGTTTCTATCTGACAGTCTTTGTCTTATAGAAACAAATATCGGGAGGGTATGGCCCTCCCGTTTCTTGTTTTAGGCTTCAGCGCCTAAGATCTGTTGTGCATGTTCCTTCACCTTGATCTGCTTCGGACGGAAGATCTCGGTGATCACGCCGTTCTCGTCGGTCACAAAGGTAGTGCGGAACGTACCCATCGTGGTCTTTCCGTACATCTTCTTCTCGCCGTAGGCACCAAGAGCCTCTACGAGTTTCTTGTCCGTATCGGCAATCAGCGGGAAGGGCAGGTTATATTTTGCGATGAACTTCTTGTGGCTCTCTGCACTCTGAATGCTCACGCCGACGACAGCATAGCCTTTGTCGAGCATCGTCTGATAGTTGTCGCGAAGGTTGCAAGCCTCGTTGGTGCATCCCGGAGTGGCATCGCGCGGATAGATATAGAGTACGAGTTTCTTACCTTTGAAGTTGCTCAACTTCACTTCATTGCCGTTCTGGTCAAGTCCCAGGAACTCCGGCAGCTTATCTCCTATTTCCATAATAATAACGTGTTATTGTGTTATTGTCTTGTTACTGAAATGATGATCATGGCTTCATGAACACAAAATACACGGCTGCCACCAGACAGGCAAAGGCGGCAAGGTGGTTCCAGTGGAGGCTCTGTCCCTGAAAGAGAATGTTTGCGATGAAGGCAAAGACGATCAGTGACACGCACTCTTGGATCACTTTGAGCTGGATGAGTGAGAACGGACCGCCATCGCCGTTGAATCCGATGCGGTTGGCCGGTACCTGGCAGCAATACTCAAAAAAGGCGATGCACCACGAAAAGATGATGACGCCGATGAGCGGCCAATGATTGCTGATATGTGCTTGCTGTAGTTTCAGATGGCCATACCAGGCCAATGTCATGAAAATGTTGCTGCAAAGCAACAATGCGATGGTTGATAATCCCCGATACACGATGATGAATGAATAAGATACCTTTGAGGAAGCGTGTCGCCCCTTGTTTATTTTGCTTTCTTAGCGTCGCTGATGACCGAAAGAATCACGTACCAGGCGATGATGATGGCGAAGGCATATTCGCGGAAAATGATCAGCAATGGGATACAGGTTATCAGGAAGGAATAGCGAAGCTCATTGCCCTTCCAGCCCCAGTGCTTGAATTTCAGTGCAAACATCGGTATCTCGGCAATCAGCAGCCATGAGCTCACGAGCATGAGGGCGATGAGTGCGACCGACATATAAGGCGACAGTGTCTCCCAGCTCTTGGCGCTGAGAATCAGAGAACCCCAAAACAGCGCATTGGCAGGAGTGGGCAGTCCGATGAAGCCCATGGTCTGCCGCTCATCAAGGTTGAACTTCGCCAGGCGCAGAGCAGAGAAGGCTGCCATGACATAAGCCACGAAAGCCACATAGTCGCCTACTGGCTGCAACCAGAAAGGATAGTCCATCACCAACAACTGAGAGAACAGCATGGTGGATGGCGCCACGCCGAAGGTCACGTCGTCGGCCAGTGAGTCCAGCTCCTTACCAATAGGAGAGGGCACGTGGAGCAGTCGGGCACTCATTCCGTCGAAGAAGTCAAAGACGGCCCCAATGATGATCCATAGCAAAGCCAGTTCCGGGTCGTGGAAAAAGGCAAAGCACGTTGCGATGCAACCCGAGATGAGGTTGCAACAGGTCAGCGTGTTGGGTATATGTTTCTTGATATTCATGATGAATAGTGATGATAGTCCTATTGAAGTTCCTGAATCTATTTGCTTGCCGATCAGCGTTGTTTTATCTTGATGATGGATCCCTTTTACACGATTGGTGATTCCTTCCTCACGCCAGTTTGGCGATGATCGTCTGGTCGCCTGTTGTCTTCTGTCCCATTTTGACCATCACTTTTGAACCGATTGGCAGGAAGACATCCACTCGTGAGCCCAGTTTGATGAAGCCTAAGTGCTCATCGATATAGCAGTCTTCGCCCTCCTTGGCGTAGGTGACAATGCGGCGGGCCATGGCACCGGCGATCTGTCGGCAAAGGATATCGACGCCATGCTCTGTGGTGATCATGATGTCGGCACGCTCATTCTCCTCGCTGGCCTTTGGCAGCCAAGCTTTATGGTAGTTACCATCCTGGTGTTTGACAAACTTCACCTTGCCGTCCACCGGGAACCAGTTGGCATGAACATTGAACAAACTCATGAAGATGCTGATCATCAATCGCTTGTCATGGAAATACTCATTTTCTTCCACCTCTTCGATCACGACAATCTTACCGTCGGCCGGTGCCACGACAATCTTGTCGGTGTCCTCTACGTTGAGGTACCGCACCGGGCATTGATAGAAGTTGAAGACGATGCCGTAGACCACGCCAAAGACCACCATGAACAGCCAAAAGGGCCATTTCGTGTCAAAACCGTACCACAGTGCGGAACCGGCAGCGATGATGAAAATCAGTCCGTAAAGCAGTGTGTCATTGCCTTCACGGTGTATTCGAATTTTCTTTAGTTTCTGTATCTTTTTTCCCATGGTTGTTCTGAGAGAGTTTCAAATTTCCTTTTCACTTGCTTGCAAAGTTAATTATTTTTTATCACTCCTACAAATTTTTTATTCGCTACTTTTGGTTGTCTCGCTTTTTAGACGTAACTTTACACTCGAATAGCAGATTATCGCACGATTATAAGAAGTTCAAAGGGAAGATTCGATGGAAGAATTCGTTCATTTGCACGTACATACTCATTATTCTATTCTTGACGGCCAGTCCAAGGTGCCTCATCTTGTCGACAAAGCCATCAAGGATGGCATGCGTGGCATGGCCATTACCGATCACGGTGTGATGTATGGCATCAAGGAGTTCTCGGACTATTGTGCCGGTGTGAACAAGCAGCGCAAGGCCGACGGACAGGAGCCTTTCAAGCCGATCTTTGGCTGTGAGATGTACGTGGCCCACCATCATAAAGAAGATAAGAACAAGGATGCCGGTGACAAGTCGGGCTACCACCTTATAGTGCTGGCCAAGAACTATCATGGTTACAAAAATCTGATCAAGCTCGTCAGCCGGGCATGGACCGACGGCTATTATTATCGGCCGCGTACCGACCGCTACGACTTGGAGAAATACCATGAGGATCTGATTGTCTGCTCGGCCTGTATTGCCGGCGAGGTGCCGTCCAAGATCCTCAAAGGCGACATCGAGGGAGCCAGGGAAGCAGCGCGCTGGTATCACCGGGTCTTTGGCGATGACTACTATCTCGAGTTGCAGCGTCATGAGGTCAAGGACCCTAATATCCGGGCCAACCGTGAGACCTTCCCTTTGCAGCAACGGGCCAACGCCGTGCTGATGAAGATTGCCAAGGAAGAAGGCATCAAGCTCGTATGCACCAACGACTGTCACTTCGAGGACAAAGACACTGCCGAGGCCCATGACCACCTGCTCTGTCTGGCTACCGGAAAGGATCTTGATGATCCCACCCGTATGCTTTACACCAAGCAGGAGTGGTTCAAGACTCAGCAGGAGATGAACGATATCTTCAGCGACGTGCCCGAGGCGCTGCGCAATACTCAGGAAGTTCTTGACAAGGTCGAGATCTACAGCATCGACCACGGACCGATTATGCCGTTCTTCCCCATCCCAGAGAGTTTTGGTACCGAGGAAGAGTGGCACAAGAAGTTCACCGAGGAGCAACTTTTTCATGAGTTCACCACTGATGAGCACGGCGAGAATCCGTTACCTCCTGACAAGGCGCAGGCTGTCATCGACCGACTGGGCGGTTACGACAAGATCTACCGCATCAAGTTCGAGGCCGACTATTTGGCCAAACTTGCCTACGATGGTGCCAAGAAGCGCTATGGCGATCCGCTGCCCGACAATGTCAAGGAGCATATCAACTTTGAGCTTCACGTGATGAAGACGATGGGTTTCCCTGGCTACTTCCTCATTGTCCAGGACTTCATCAATGCTGCCCGCAATGAGCTCGGCGTATGGGTGGGACCGGGCCGTGGCTCTGCTGCCGGTTCTGTTGTCGCCTATTGCCTGGGTATCACCAAGATCGATCCTCTGAAATATGACTTGCTGTTCGAGCGTTTCCTCAACCCCGATCGTGTCAACCTCCCGGATATTGATACCGACTTCGATGATGACGGACGTGGTAAAGTGCTCCGTTGGGTCATGGACAAGTACGGTCATCAAAACTGCGCCCACATCATCACCTACGGCAGTATGGCCACGAAAAACTCGCTCGCCGATGTGGCGCGTGTGGAGAAGCTGCCGCTGGAGAAGGCCAACGCATTGAAGAAAGCTATCCCCGACCGACTGCCCGACGGCATGAAGATGAATCTTGAGAATGCCATCAAATGCACGCCGGAGTTGCGCGAAGCCATGGCTTCGCCCGATCCCCGTGAACGCAACACTATCAAATATGCCCGCCAGCTCGAGGGTACCATACGAGGCACAGGTCTTCACGCCTGTGGCTTCATCATCTGTCGTGACCCGATCAGCGACTGGGTGCCAGTGTCCACTGCCGACGACCCCGATTTCCCGGGACTGAAATGTGCTGTCACCCAATACGATGGACACGTCATTGAGTCCACCGGCCTCATCAAGATGGACTTCCTCGGATTGAAGACGCTCTCTGAGCTGAAGGAAGCCTGCAAAGTCATCAAGCAGACGACAGGCGATGTGATCGACCTCGACAACATCCCTATCGACGATGATCTCACCTACAAGCTCTATCAGCAGGGACGCACTATCGGCACGTTCCAGTTCGAGTCGCCCGGTATGCAGAAATATCTGCGTGAGCTCAAACCGACGGTCTTTGAGGACTTGATCGCTATGAACGCCCTCTACCGTCCGGGACCTATGGACTATATCCCATCGTTTATTGCCCGCAAGAACGGTCAGGAGCCGATCACCTACGACATTCCTTGCATGGAGAAATACCTCAAGGACACCTATGGCATTACCGTCTACCAGGAGCAGGTGATGTTGCTCTCGCGTCAGTTGGCCAACTTCACGCGTGGCCAGAGCGATGCACTGCGTAAGGCCATGGGTAAGAAGAAAAAGAAGATTGTCGACCAGATGAAGCCGCTCTTCCTGGAAGGCGGCAAGAAAAACGGTCACGACCCCAAGATTCTCGAGAAGATTTGGTCAGACTGGGAGAAGTTTGCCTCCTATGCCTTCAATAAGTCCCATGCCACCTGTTATTCGTGGGTAGCTTATCAGACGGCCTATCTCAAGGCACACTATCCGGCAGAATACATGGCTGCACTGATGACACGGCGTCACAGCGACATCGGTGAGATCACCAAGCTCATGGAGGAGTGTAAGTCGATGAGCATCCCTACACTGGGGCCTGACGTCAACGAGAGCTACGTGCAGTTTGGTGTGAACAAAAATGGTGAGATCCGCTTTGGCCTCTCTGCCATCAAAGGCATGGGCGCCAATGCTGCCGCCGCCATTGTCAAGGAGCGAGAAGCCCACGGACCCTACAAGGATATCTATGATTTTGCAGAACGTGTGAGTCTGAAGGATGTCAACCGCAAGGCTTTCGAGAGCCTGGCGCTCAGCGGAGGCTTTGACTGCTTTGGCAATATGCGCGAGCAGTATCTCACGCCCAACGCCAAGGGTGAGGTGTTTCTCGACCTCATCGTGCGTTTTGGTCAACAATATCAGGAAGACAAGGTGCAGGCTGCCAACTCGTTGTTCGGTGCCATGGCCAGTGATATAGCTGTCTCCACACCGCCGTTGCCGAAGGCCGAACCCTGGAGCTCCATTGAGCGCCTTGGCAAGGAAAAGGAACTCGTGGGCATCTATCTCAGTGCGCATCCGTTGGACGAGTATGCCATTGTGTTGCGCCATCTGTGCAACACCACGTGTGCGGAAGTCGGCAACCGCGACAACCGCGAGGAACTCTCGGAACGTGGCGAACTGACCTTTGGCGGCATGGTCACCAAAGTCACTACACGCTATAACAAACGTGGCGAGCCTTTTGGCATTGTCACCATCGAGGACTTTGAAGGCCCCGGTGAGCTGGCGCTCTTCGGCGACGACTGGGCGCGCTGGCAAGGGTGGTTCAAGGAAGGATCGCCCGTGTATGTGATTGCCAAATGCTTCAAACGTTTCCCCACGAGCCAGTATTATAGTTTCAATGTCGTCAGTGTGGAGTTCCTCGCAAAGGTCAAGGACACCCGCATCAACCGTCTGACGATCTCTGTCAAGAGCAAGACCCTTGACGAGTCGACAGTGAGTGACCTGCTGTCACTTATCGACGAGAAACCCGGCAAGACCGAGCTCTATTTCAATGTTGATGATGAGGACACCGGCACCAAACTGCTCTTGCGCGCCACCACCAAGCGTGTGGAGGTAGGCAAACAACTCGTGGAGTATGTTGATGGCCGCTCTGATATGACACTTTATCTGAATTAGTACTTATTTGATTATGGAAATAAAGATTCAATCATTGGACACGATCCGCGATGCGGCTCGTGAGTTTATCAAAGCTATGGGCGAGCACACGGTGTTTGCCTTCTATGGCAAGATGGGAGCAGGCAAGACCACCTTCATCAAAGCCATTTGTGAAGAACTGGGAGTCGACGATGTCATCACCTCTCCGACCTTCGCCATTGTCAATGAATACCGCTCGGCAAAGACCGACGAACTCATCTACCATTTCGATTTCTACCGTATCAAGAAGTTGGAAGAGGTGTACGATATGGGCTACGAGGACTATTTCTATAGTGGCGCACTCTGTTTTCTTGAGTGGCCTGAGCTCATAGAGGAGATCCTGCCGGGTGATGCTGTGAAGGTCACCATTGAGGAACAGCCCGACGGCTCACGTCTGGTGAAATTCTGATAGAGGCCGCTCTGTCCCGAATCTCGTATGGGTCCCTTCATTGAGCTTTGAGGGGACAGGGGCTCTGTTATGATCTTTTAATCGAAAAGTTTGGGGATTTCAACTTTATTATTTAATTTTGCAAACAGATATTAATCACGTTACAAAATAGAAAGGTAAAACAATGGAAGTAGAAATTACAACCAAGAATTTCGAGACTTATAAAAATGGCGATCTGCCATTGGTAGTAGACCTCTGGGCCACATGGTGCGGTCCATGCCGAATGGTGGCTCCGATCATCTCTGAGCTGGCTCAGGAGTATGACGGCAAGATCGTTGTCGGCAAGTGCGACGTTGAGGAGAATGACGATATCGCCATGGAGTTTGGCGTGCGCAACATTCCCACTGTGCTCTTCTTCAAGGGTGGTCAGCTCGTTGACAAGTTTGTCGGTGCTGCCTCCAAGGATAAGTTCGAGGAGAAATTCAAGGCTTTGCTTGAGAAGTAATATTTTGGCGGAATGCCAAAAAGCTATAGAGGAGAACAGCTCGTGGGCTGTTCTCCTCTTTTTTTCTTGTTATTTACGATCCCGCGGAGTAAATGCGACCCATCGCAGCCGCGGCGGCGATGGATCCATCGCCTTGCGCATCGGTCTACTCCGCGTTTTTCTTGTATTGCGAAGGCAGATAGCCATAGAGCTCCTTAAAACAGTGTGAGAAGTAGCGTGTGGTGGAAAAGCCCACCTTGAAGCTGATCTCCGAGATGCTCAACTGGCTCTGCACCAGCAAACGTTCGGCGTGACGAAGTCTGACGAGCCGAATGAACTCGCTGGGCGTCTTGCCCGTGACGTTGACCAGCCGCCGATAGAGTTGCACACGGCTCATGGCCATGTCGTCACTCATCTGCTCCACGGTCAGCTCCGTGTCACCGAGATGCGCCTCGACATAGCGTGTGGCTTTGTCGATAAACGCCTCATCTTGTGGCGTGATGGTGGGCTTGCTGATTTTCGGGTCCACCTTTCCGTTGTCCACGATGCGTCCCTGTTTGACAAGCTGGTCGATATGGAGTTTGAGCAGATCGATGCTAAAGGGTTTCTTGATGTAGTCGTCGGCACCACATTCGCGGCTCTCGATCTCGTTTTCTTCCGACAGTCTTGCCGTGAGCATCATCACGGGCAGGTGGCGTGTCTTGTCGTTGCTCTTGATCTTTTGGCAGAGCTCATTGCCGTCCATCTCGGGCATCATCACGTCCGAGACCACCAGGTCGGGCATCTCGTGACGGATGACCTCCAGTGCCTTCCTGCCGTTGTCGGCGCAGAGAATCCGGTAGGAGTCCTGCAATTCTATCTTCAGGAAATTGAGGAAATCGGGGTTGTCATCGACCAACAACAGGGTAGACAGTTGCTCGTGCTTGTCAGAGCCATCACTTTCGGTATTGTTGTCGGGAAGAGACGGGACTTGGAGAGTGGGGGGGTCGCCCAAGGCCATCACATAGCCGTTGCCTTCCGTTACGAGGTCTCTTGCCGGCAATACGATCGTGAAGCGTGCACCACCTCCCTTGTTGTCCTCCACTTTGATGGTTCCGCCCAGCATTTTGGCGTATTCCCACGACAGGTTGAGTCCGATGCCGCTACCTATTTGCTCCTTGCCGTCCTCGCCCTGATAGAAGCGCTCAAAGAGGTGCGCTTTGTCCTTGTCGCTGATCCCTGGTCCGTTGTCAGCCACGCTGATGAGCACCATCCGACGTTCTTCGAGACTGATAGAGACATCAATGCGGCCTCCCCGTGGTGTGAACTTATAGGCATTTGACAGCAGGTTGGTGACCATTCGGTCTACCTTTCCCTTGTCAAAGGACAGGGTCAGGCGGTCCACGTCGGTATGGAACGTGAGCGTAATGCCTTTTTCTGACAGTGAGGTAAATGGTTCACAGAGCTCATGGACGTAGTTGACCAGATCGCCCGTGCTGAGTGCGACCTTCTCCTTACCGCGCATGATACGTCGAAGGTCCAGCATTTTGTTGACCATCATCAGCAGTTGGTGGGCATTGCGTTGTATGAGGTGGAGCTTATGGAGTGTTGTGGTGTCGTAGTTTTGCTTCATCATGCTTTCCACGGGCGAGATGATGAGTGTCAGCGGTGTGCGCAGCTCGTGGCTGATGTTGGTGAAGAAGACCATCTTGGCCTCTTCGATTTCTTTTTGTTTCTTGAGCTCCATCTTCTCCAGTTCATTGATTCTGCGAAGGCGCCATCTTCTGCGGACATCCCAAACAACCAGGATGCTCAGCAAGAGATAGACGAGCAGTGCCCATGGTTGCAGGTAAAACGGCGGTCGGATCACGATGCTCAATCGGTCGACATGCTGTGAGGGCTGTCCGTCGGCATCGGTCAGTTTGACTTCCAGTGTGTATTTTCCTGGTGGCAGATTGGTCAGGCGCACGCAGGGATCGTTGCTGGGAGCTGCCAGCCACTGGCTGTCCTCACCGCGAAGACGATAGAGGATATGGGGCTGAGACTGTTGTCCGGCGAGCGTCGTCGCCAGTTGTATGGTGAACGTGTTCTCGTCGTGGTTGAGCACAAGTTGTCTCTGGCTGTCGAGCGTCTGAGCCAGCAGGACATGTCCGTTGATCGTGTCGCCCACATTGACAGCATGGTCGAAGAGCGTCAGGCCACTGAAGATCAGATGTGTCTTGCTCTGTTGCTGTCTTACATTCCACGGCAGAACGATGTTGATGCCATCGATGCCACCCACAAGAACGCGGCCGTCACGCAGACAGAGGATGGAGCGCTTGTTGAACAAGCGGTTTTGCAGGCCACCGGCCTGTCCATAAGATGTGATGAGAAAATGGTCTTCGTCTTTGTTCTGTCTGATCGAGATGCGTTTGAGTCCGTCGCTCGTGCTGACCCATATATTATGATAATGGTCCTCGGCGATGGCACATACCTCGGCATGGGAATTCTGGTTTTGCAGGTTCACGCTTTGGAGAAGCATTTCCTTGGGTTCAAGGACGTTTAGCCCGGATGTATTGGCAATCCACAGTCTGCCGCTGGCGTCATAGGTCACTTGGTTGACAGACAGACTCGAGAGATGGTTGCCTAGGCGGTCACCCCGTTGCCCGATGTTCTGAAACCGGCGTGCTCCAGGTTTTAGCAGTGACACGCCCTGGGAGTGGCCGATGGCCAATGTGCCGTTGCCAGCCACTGCGACACTCGACAGGTAATCCGAGGTGAGGTTGCTGTTGTGTGTGTTGAAAGTAGTGAACTTACCGGATTGTGGATCCAGGATTTGCAGTCCGCCACCGAGCGTGGCAATGGCGATCCTGCCGTCATGGAGCTCTGCCAGTGCCCACACGTTGTCGATGGCGAGCTGAGAGCTGTGTTGGCGGTAGGCCGTCCACTTGCCATCTTTGTATCGTGCGAGTCCCCCTTGATATGATCCAAACCACAGGCTTCCGTCCTTGGCAGCCAGACTTGCCACGATGATCTCCGAGAGGAGTCCGCTTTGCGAGGGCAGAACGTGTCGGATGTCTTTCTTCAGGTCATACCACTCGATGCCATTGTCGTTGGTACCCAACCATATGCCGCCGTCGCGTCCTTGTGCCATCGTGCAGATATCGCCCACGGGCATGAGCGCGAAGAGGCTGTGTTGCGTGGCGCGCACGGCCATGCCCATGCGGTAGAAGCCGATCCACAGAGCGTCGAGGTCATCGACATAGAGACATTGCAGCGTGTTGTCTGACAGCGAGCGAGAGTCGGTTGGGATGTTGAGACAGTGCTCCACTTCTTTTCCTTTCTTGTCGAGCTTGACCAGACCGTTATGATCTGTGGCGAGAAGCACATGGCCTTCATGATCCAGGGCCACGTCGTTGACGGGTCTGTTATAGAGAAGTCGCCATGAGCGGGAACTGCGCTGGAAGAAATAGACCTTGTTTTCCGACCATACCCATCTGTTGCCCTGACGGTCACAAACAGTCCGATAGTGTTGGTTAGGAGTGGTGTCGTGAGTTTTAATGTATGAGTCGGTCCATGCGATTTTTCCGCTCCTTCCACTGATCCATGCCAGTGATTTGTCGCCATAGACCAGGCACAGGCCGCCTTTCTCGGCATGAATGAAGTTGATATTGCTGGCTTGCCGTGCCCCAATCTTCATGACCGTAGCCTTTTGTCGTTGGAAGTCGTAGTAATAAATTCTGTTGGGAGATAACGTCAGGATCCATAGATTGCGTTTACTGTCGGTATCGATCTTCAGCAGATGTCCTTTGATCTGATGCTGTCGCAGCCATTGGTCGGTGTATCTGTTGACCTGCTCTGTTTTGGGATTAAAGCGGCAGAAGCCAGCCAGCGTGTTGATCCACAATTGTCCTTCCGCGTCTTCATAGAGGTTGAGAATATTGTTGTCGGGAAGAGAAAGGCTATTCTTGGGATTGGCATAGAGGCAGCGGATGCGGAAACCGTCATAGCGGTTGAGACCTTGTGGCGTGCCTGCCCAGATATATCCTTCCTGGCTTTTGAGGATGCAGCTGACTTTATTGTCCGACAACCCGTTGCTGGTGGTCAGACGAAAGAAGTGAGGCACCTCGTTTTGGGCATAGAAGGTGTCGGGTAAAATCAGAAATATGCAGATCAACCAGAGCGCACGCAATCGCTGTATGTGATGTATAGTCATGGGTAGATTTCTTTTTCAGGTGTAAAGGTACAAAACAATATCGGATTGACAAAATCTATTTCTTAATAGATCTACAATCCAGTTATCGGCCGCATATTTTATGCACCGCAGGTGCAATTTTACGCGCCAGCGATTTTCGTCATGGCCAAACCAAAATATTGAAGAAGTTTGTCCATGATCATTTTCTTTTTTCATTTAGGTTTGCGCATAACCAGCGATGCCACATGGAGACAGCGTAGGGGCGGGCCTCTGTGCCCGCCCTCGCATCCTTTCTTCGCCACTTCGTGGCTAATGATATTTTTTATTTTAAAGAAAATAGACGAAAATTGCTGGGGCATAAAATTGCGCCTTCGACGCATAAAATAGCGCCTGCGGCGCATAAAATTACCCACACTTCCTTTATCTGCTCACAAGTGGTTGATCAACTTGATGAATTGCACGAATGTGTATTGGGTTCATTCAGACAATTACCAATATTTGAAGGCTAGGGAATTGTATAGGAAACTGACATTTTTCCGCTTCCGTGGCTGCGATTTTCGTGAAGAGAATGTATGTAGCTCCAATTTTTGCAAATTTGGAGTGACTATTTGTAAATCGTTGTGCGATAGCGCGTTGGCGCTTTTAATGCTTCTTGGGTATACAAAAAACGGTGAGATGACGTTGGATTTTTATGGCCCGGTCCTGTCATCTCACCGCTTTCTTGTTGTTATCTCAGTGTTTTGATGCAATCATCTCAGTGCTTTGATGCACTCATCTCAGTGCTTTGATGCACTCATCTCAGTGCTTTGATGTGCTCATCTCAGTGCTTTGGTGCACTCATCTTGGTGATATGGCCGTTTCACTTCCCCGTTTTGCCGTATTCTGTCTTGTTTTTGCCCTTTTTCTTCGTGCTGTTTTTTCTAGAATAGCAAACTGGAGAGAGGCCTTTTTGTCATAAAGTTTTAACAATAATATCTGCTTTTGCGGGTTTCCTGCCGAGTCTTTGCTGATTCGGCATAGACACTTTTGGCAGTAGGCTTTTATCGCTTATTGCGGATAGGTCATATTGGCATCGGTCATCTTCATGAGCACCTCGTCGAGGAACTTGCGTGCCTCCCAACGTGCCATCGGCAGGTCGTGGAGCAGGTAATTGCCGCAGTCGCGCGGTGCAGCTCCCGGAATGTCGCCCTCGAAATTGGCGATGAAGCGGAACGTGCGCTGCATGAGTGGCACGATGTCTATGGGCTTGAGGTCGCCGCGAAGCAAGAGATAGTTGCCTGTCAGACAGCCCATGGGTCCCCAATAGATCACGCGGTCCTTCCATTCCTCGTCATTGCGCAGGAAGGTGGCGGCCAGATGCTCGATGGTGTGCAGTGCGCCGGCGTGTACGACAGGCTCGCGGTTGGGTTCTTTCATGCGTATGTCGAAGGTGGTGACCACCTCGTTGCCGACCTCGTCTTTACGCGAGACATAAATGCCGCGCAACAGTTTTTCGTGATTGATCGTGAAGGATGGAATCTTATTCATGATGAAAAGTGTGTATTAAATGTTTTGGACAATGCCGTCGACCGCCAGCTTTTTGAGGAAGTCGCGTGTCACCTCGAAGCTGCCCTCGGCCATGCGGTTCCAGAAATCGAAATACTGTGAGGCGTCGGTATCTTTGAGCGGCACGTCGCTGATGATGCGAAAAGAGATGAAAGGCGTCTTGTAGATCGCGCATACCTGGGCAATGGCACAGCTCTCCATATCTACGGCTGTGGCAGTGGGGAAGTGGGCGATGATGTCCTGCATCTTTTCCCGTTTGTCCACAAACCAGTCGCCGCTGACGGTGAGCCCTTTGACGATCTTAGCGCCTTCGGGCATGTCGATACGCAACGCCGTTTCTACCAGATCCATCGGGGCCTTGAAACGGGTGGGCATGCCCATGACTTGTCCGTAAGCCACCTCGCTGCCGCAGTAGACATCGTGGTAGACACACTCGGCGGCGACGACCACGTCAAGGGGATTGAGGCGTACATCAGCACCGCCGGCACAGCCAGTGGAGATGATCAAATCGGGGGCATAGTTGTCGATCATCTCGACCGCTCCGATGGCGGCATTGACCTTGCCGATACCGCACTGTTGCAGGATGATCTCAGTCTGACCGATCGTTCCCTTGACGAAATCCTTGTGATGATGACGCTCTGTCTGCGTCTCGTCGAGCAATGTCTTGAGTTGGGTGAACTCCTTGTCCATTGCTACAATGATGCCTATTTTTTTCACTTGAAGAAGTTTTTGTATCGTTCTGCGCTTGCAAGTTGCGTGAGGGTGGGCAGAAATCCGGTGCAAAGTTACAAAAAAAAGGCTTTATGGCGACTTTTAACGTCTGCTTTTTAACTATCATCGAAAAAATATGTAACTTTGCCCATAGAAAATAAACGTTTATAGAATATTATGTTATGGAAACATTGAAGAAATGGCTGCCTGATGTGCTGGCTATTGTCCTCTTTGCCGTCATCGGCTTTGTCTATTTCATGCCTGCTGACATCGATGGCAGGGTGCTCTATCGCGAAGACTCTTCCGCGGGACGCGGCCTGGGACAGGAAGGCAAGGTCTTCATGGAGAAGACAGGTGAGCGCACACGCTGGACCAATTCCGCCTTCAGCGGTATGCCGACCTACCAAGTAGCGCCGTCCTACACGTCCACCAACGTGCTGAGCAAGATGGAAGGCGTGTACCACCTATGGCTGCCTGAGAACGTGTGGTATGTCTTTGCCTATCTCCTGGGCTTCTACATCCTGTTGCGCGCCTTTGACTTCAAGCAGTATCTGGCTGTGCTCGGCTCGATCCTGTGGGCTTTCTCCAGCTATTTCTTCATCATCATTGCCGCCGGACACATCTGGAAGGTGATGGCGCTGGCCTATCTGCCGCCAATGATCGCCGGCGTCGTGCTGAGCTATCGTGGCAAATATCTATGGGGATTGATCGTCACAGCGATTTTCACCGCCTTTGAGATTCATGCCAACCACGTGCAGATGACCTATTACTATCTGTTTGTCATCCTGTTTATGGTGATCGCATGGCTGGTGATGGCCATCCGCGACAAAAAGCTGCCGCAATTTGTCAAGGGCTCGGTCATCTGTGCCGTGGGCGCCTTGCTCGGTGTGCTCATCAATATCTCGAATCTCTACCACACGTGGGAATACACCAAAGAGAGCATGCGTGGCAAGAGCGAACTGGTGAAGAAAAACACCAGCAACCAGACCAGCAGTGGTCTCGACCGCGATTACATCACGCAGTGGAGCTACGGCATCGGCGAGACGTGGACGCTGTTGGTGCCCAACACCAAGGGAGGTGCTTCCGTGCCACTGTCGCAGAATGCCAAGGCTATGGAGAAAGCCGATCCCAACTTCATGCCTGTCTATCAGCAGATGGGGCAGTACTGGGGTGACCAGCCCGGCACGAGCGGACCTGTCTATGTCGGAGCCTTCGTGCTGATGCTGTTTGTCTTGGGATTGTTCATCGTCAAGGGTCCGATGAAATGGGCCTTGCTGGCTGCCACCATTCTGAGCATCCTGCTCTCATGGGGCCGCAACTTCATGGGCTTCACCAATTTCTTCCTCGATTACATACCGATGTATGCCAAGTTCCGTACCGTGGCCTCGATTCTTGTCATCGCGGAGTTCACGATACCCTTGTTGGCTATGATGGCCTTGAAGAAGATCATTGACGAGCCGGAAATCCTGAAGACCAAGATCCGGTGGGTGTGGGTGAGCTTCGGACTGACGGGCGGCATCGCCCTGCTCTTCTGGCTGGCTCCCTCGGTGTTCTTCCCTGACTATATCTCGGTGCAGGAGAATCAGGTGCTGGCACAGATCCCTGCCGAGTATCTCGGTCCGCTGAAAGCCAATCTGACGACCATCCGCGAGTATATCTTCAGTTCTGATGCCCTCCGCTCATTTATCATTGTCGCGCTCGGCACGGCACTGCTCTTACTCTATAAGTATAAGAAACTCTCGGCCCAGTTGCTCGTGGGCTGCGTGACGGTGCTCTGCCTCATCGATATGTGGCAGGTCAACAAACGTTACCTCAACGATGGCATGTTTGTCGAGGCCAGCGTGCGCAACAGCGACCAGCCGATGACGGCCACAGACCGTCAGATTCTGAAGGACAAGGGACTGGACTATCGTGTGCTCAACCTGGCTTCCAATACGTTCAATGAGAACGAGACCTCTTACTATCACAAGAGCATTGGTGGCTATCACCCTGCCAAACTGCGCCGTTATCAGGAGATGATCGATGCCTACATCGCTCCAGAGATGCAGAAGATGATGCCGGCGATCTCTAAGGCCGGTGGCGACATGACCAAAGTAGACGGATCCAAGGTGTGGCCTGTGTTGAATATGCTCAATGCCAAGTATTTCATCCTGCCGCTGCAGAGTGGACAGACCGTGCCTTTGCAGAATCCTTATGTGCAGGGCAACGCGTGGTTTGTGGATAAGGTCGACTATGTCGACAATGCCAATCAGGAGATTGAGCGTGTCGGAAAGATCGATCTCCATCACGAAGCCGTGGCCGACAAGAAGTTCAGCCAACAGTTGGGCAAGGCTGTCAAGCAAGACGGCACCTCCATGGCTGTCATCAAAAGCTATCAGCCCAACCATCTGACCTACGAGGTCAACTCCGACAAGGGTGGCGTGCTCGTCTTCTCTGAGATCTATTATCCTGAGTGGACAGCCACTGTCGACGGACAGAAGGCCGAGCTCGGACGGGTCAACTACATCCTGCGTGCCCTCAACGTCAAGCCCGGCAAACACGAGATCGTGCTCGACTTCCATCCTGCTTCCATCCGCACGACGGAATCGTTGGCCTATGTCTCTTACGGCATTCTCGTGCTGCTTGTTGTCGCTGGCACTGTGCTCGAGCGACGCAAGAACAAAGAGAAGAAATAAGATCATTTACCACCTTATTATATTATAGCATATTGATCAAATCACTATTTTTCGATATTGATGGTACGCTGGTGAGTTTCCGCACTCACCGCATACCTCAATCGACGGTCGATGCACTCACAGAGGCAAAGACGCGCGGCGTGAAGATTTTTATCTCTACCGGACGCCCTGTACCCATCATTCTCAACTTGGGCCAGATCGAGCATCTCATCGACGGCTATATCACCACCAATGGTGCCTACTGCTTTGTTGGCAAGGACACGGTCTGTGCACACGTGATTTCTCCCCAAGATGTCAAGCGCATCTTGAAAGCGTGTGACGATTTTGACCGTGCCGCTGTCGTTGTGGGCAGAAAGACGCTTGCTGTTTATAACAATCAACCCATCGTGGAGACATCGTTCGGCGAAGCTTTGGGACTGGGCCCTATAGCGTTTGATGATCTTGACAACGTGCTTGCGCAAGGTGTCATGCAGGTCACTCCGTTCATCACGGAGGAAGAAGAGCGGAGACTCATGCCCACTATTCCGCATTGTGTCTCAGGCCGCTGGTGCCATGACTTCGTGGACATCACCGACGAGAAAGCCGACAAAGGCAAAGGACTCCTGTCCATGGCTGCCTATGAGCATTTTGGTGTGGAGGAGACAATGGCCTTTGGCGACGGAGGCAACGACATCCCTATCATCCGTCAGGCCGGTATCGGTGTGGCAATGGGCAATGGCGGAGACAACGTCAAGGCCGCTGCTGACTATGTCACAACCACGGTCGATGATGATGGCGTGAGGAATGCGCTCATCCATTTTGGTGTGATCAACGGATAAAATGGTGTGAGTCACATCTTTGAAAAGTTGAAAATTACGTAAAAAACATACTTCTTTTAGAAAAAAGCAGTAATTTTGCCGAAAAATCATTAGTTACGGACATACATGGAAAAACTCGTTATCAATTCCTTTGAGGAATTTGCTTCGTATGAAGGTCAACAGTTAGGTATTTCAGACTGGTTGCTGGTCGATCAGAATCGCATCAATCAGTTTGCTGATGCCACGCTCGACCATCAGTGGATCCACGTCGATGTGGAGCGTGCCAAGAAGGAGAGTCCTTATAAGAGCACAATTGCCCATGGCTATCTGACGCTGTCTCTGCTGCCCCACCTTTGGGGAGAGATCATCGAGGTGAACCATCTGAAGATGATGGTCAACTATGGTATGGACAAGATGCGCTTTGGTGTTCCTGTGATCACCGGCAGTCGCATCCGCTTGAATGCGAAGCTCGACAAGATCGAGAACCTGCGCGGCATCTGCAAGGCTTACATCGGTTTCAAGATCGAAATCGAAGGTCAGCGCAAGCCCGCACTGCAGGGCGAGGCTCAGTTCTTGTATTATTTTGAATAAGCATGGATCATTTACCGAGAGACCCGGCCATGCTGGTGTCGGCTGTGAATATGTTGTTGCGC
Source organism: uncultured Prevotella sp. (assembly GCA_900546345.1). Classification (GTDB taxonomy): domain Bacteria; phylum Bacteroidota; class Bacteroidia; order Bacteroidales; family Bacteroidaceae; genus Prevotella. The sequence goes on from URCI01000046.1 coordinate 20,423, forward strand.
GATGAAGAGTTTGATTCTTTATCGGAGCTATGTTATTGTTTTAATTGTGAACCTGCTCAGCTCAAGCGCTATCTCTCCGAGCACGGCTTTGCTTGGAACGAGGGTCAGAAGCAGTTCAAAGAGTGCTGAGACCGGCTGCGCGGGAGTAGGGTTCTGAAACGATCAGTTTCTTAATTGCTAATTGTTTATGTGTGGAATAGTAGGATATATTGGCCAACGTCAGGCCTATGAAATATTGATTGGTGGTCTTCACCGTTTGGAATACCGTGGCTACGACTCTGCGGGTGTGGCACTTATCAATGGTGAGGATCAGCTCAATGTGTATAAGGCCAAAGGCAAGGTGGCTGATCTCGAGACGGCAGCGACAGGCAAGGACTGCTCCGGCTCGGTGGGCATCGCTCATACGCGGTGGGCCACTCACGGAGAACCGTCGGTGCGCAATGCCCATCCTCATGTGTCGGACTCAGGAAATATCGCCCTTGTGCACAATGGCATCATTGAGAATTACGGTGTGCTGCGCAAGCAGTTGGCCGAGAAAGGCTTTACTTTCAAAAGTGACACCGATACCGAGGTGCTCGTACAACTCGTGCAGTATGCCCAGGATAAGCACAAATGCTCACTTGCCGAGGCTGTGCGTCACGCGCTGAACAAATGCATCGGCGCCTACGCCATCGCCGTGCTTGACCGCCGCGATCCTCATACGCTTGTCGTCGCCCGCAAGGGCTCTCCGCTCGTGGTGGGTATCGGTAAAGACAACAGCGAGTTTTTCATCGCCTCAGACGCTACACCGATCGCCGGTTACACCCAGGAGGTCGTCTACCTCGATGATGAGCAGATCGCTGTATGCCAGCCTGGAAAGGAACTGAAGATTATCGATCTGAAAAACAAGAAGGTAGATGTCAGCGTCAAGCAGATCGACATGGATCTCGACATGCTCGACCGTGGCGGATACCCCCATTTCATGCTGAAGGAAATTTGTGACCAGCCACGTTGTCTGCGTGACTGCATGAGTGGTCGTCTCTTTGATGACAAGGTCATCCTTTCAGCCGTGCGCAACAACCGAGCCCGTCTGCTCTCCGCAACTCGTTTTATTATTGTGGCCTGCGGTACGAGCTGGCACGCTGGACTCATCGGCAAGCAGCTCATCGAACACTATTGCAAGATCCCCGTGGAGGTTGACTATGCTTCTGAGTTCCGTTACCGCGATCCGGTGATTCTCCCGACCGATGTGGTCATCGCCATTTCGCAGAGTGGTGAGACAGCCGATACGCTGGCCGCCATCAAGCTGGCCAAGGAGCGTGGCGCGTTTATCTTTGGCATCGTCAATGCTGTCGGATCGAGTATCGCACGCGAAACCGATACGGGCATCTATATCCACGTGGGACCCGAGATCGGTGTGGCTTCTACCAAGGCCTTCACCGGACAGCTGACCTGTCTGACGCTCTTGGCCCTTGCGCTCGCCAATGCCAAGGGAACGGTTGACCACGATGAGTTTATCAGCTTGACTAAAGAGTTGGGGCAGATCCCTGACAAGATCGAGAAGATGCTGAAGAACAACGACTGCATCAAGCAGTTGGCTCGTACTTATACCTATGCCACCAACTTCCTGTACTTGGGTCGTGGATGGAACTATCCGGTGGCCTTGGAGGGTGCTTTGAAGCTGAAGGAAATCAGTTACATCCATGCTGAGGGATACCCCGCAGCAGAAATGAAGCACGGCCCCATCGCCTTGGTGGACAATATGATGCCTGTACTCTTTATCGCCACACATCACGAAGGCTATGAAAAGGTGGTCTCGAACATGCAAGAGGTCAAGGCTCGTGGTGGACGCATCATTGCTGTCATCACAGAGGGCGACACCGAGGTGCAGAAAATCGCCGATGAGGTCATCACTGTGCCACCAACCTTGGCACCGCTGGCTCCGTTGCTTACGGTCATCCCCTTGCAGTTGCTGGCTTACCACATTGCTGTGGAGAAGGGACTGAATGTCGACCAGCCGCGCAACCTCGCCAAGAGTGTCACTGTGGAGTAGGGGATCGACCATCTGTATGAGTGTTTTATTCGATTGATTAGTAGCAATTTTCTTATATGCAATATTTCATTGTCATTAATGACGTACAGCAGGGTCCGTTTACGATTGACGAGCTGCGTCAGCGCAATATCACATCCGACACACTGGTCTGGGCCGAGGGTATGCCTCAATGGGTACCGGCCTGGCAGGTAGAAGAACTGCGGCCGCTCTTCTATGGCGACGCACAGCCCGCGCAGCCCGCACCCTCTCAGTCAACACCGACCCCACCGCCCTATGGCACACAAAGTGCGCCACAGACTGGCACTACGGTTGGTGCCAGCGGACAGGGAACAGGAATGGACGGCACTACACCGCCACCCGCACAGCCTGACAACAAGAAGAGCAAGAAAATCCTCACTTACGTGGGCATCGCTGTAGCGATCCTGCTCCTGCTCATGGCCATTATCAATCCTTCCAAGGATGAGCACCGGATGGTCATCAAAGACCATATTACCAATGGCCTCAATAAGGGATTGAGCGACGAAGACGACAGTAGTCTCTTCTCGTCTTTTGCCTCTCTCTTCTCCTCGCTTGCCACACCGGTCATCAACAATGCCATTGACAACTTGCTGCAATACCATAACTATGTGTTCTGGTCGACGACGACGATCGATATCCCGGGTGCCGGCGAGCAACGTACCTCATTGGGTATCTTCGGCAAAGTGTTTACCTCGGACGAGGCAACGATCGCCGATGCGGTGGCAAAAGCTGTGAAAGGCAAGGATGATGACAGTGGTTCCTCTACCACAACCATCTTCACGAGTGGTAATGGCAATGGCGATGACGGCAATGGCAACGTCACGACACAGGTCACCGACACCATTGAGTCCGTGGGCAACAAGGTCGGACATGCCGTCGTGCATCGCGTGACGAAAGAGGTCAGCAGGGAGATCAAGAAAGAGATCAACCAAAACACTGACAGTACGACGGCATCGGGTATCAATAAGATCATCGATGCGGTCGAAAGTTTCCTGAAAGGACTGTAGGACGACAGACTTCTTTAATTCTATTCCGACAACAGTCTACAGCGGACAGAGAAATCATGTTTTTCTCTGCCCGCTGTGTTTTTTTGATAGGTATGTTATTTTTGTTCGATAACAGATCATCCATTTGCTTGATATCCTAGTCTCGATCTTAATTCAGATTAGTTTACTTGTAAAATTGCTTTAAATTTGTTATCTTTGCATCATCGTTTATTACTTTGTAAAAGAATAGAAGATTCTACTATGAAGAAAAAGAAAATCCGAACTTTGGCTTTGGCTTTTGCTGCCTTCTTTGCGGCATCTGCCCAAGCTGAAAACCATCCGTTGTGGTTGCGCCATTGTGCGATTTCTCCTGATGGCACGCAGATCGCCTTCTGCTATAAAGGCGACATTTTCACGGTTCCGACTGGTGGTGGACAAGCCCGACAGCTGACCACCAATGCAGCCTATGATGGTAACCCGGTGTGGAGTCCCGATGGGCAGCAGATCGCATTCATGTCTAATCGTGAAGGAAGTATGGACCTCTATGTGATGAGCAAAGAGGGAGGCGCACCTAAAAGGCTGACTACTGACAGTGGGAACGAGACGCCGATCACCTGGCGCGACAACAATCATGTGCTCTTCAGTGCTGCTCTGTGGACGGAACCGAAGTCTATTATCTTCCCCTCGACACAGTTTCCTCAGGTCTACGAAGTTGATGTCAATGGCTCTCGCCCGGAAAAATTCTCGGACATCACGATGGAGGATATGTGCATCAACGCAAAGGGACAGATCCTCTATCACGACAAGAAAGGTTACGAAGACACGTGGCGCAAGCATCATACTTCTCCCATCACGCGTGATATCTGGCTCGATGACCATGGCAAGTTTACGAAACTGACCTCGTTTAAGGGCGAGGATCGGAATCCGGTATGGAATCAAGCGGGTGACAGCTTTTGGTATCTTTCTGAGCAGGATGGTACTTTCAATGTTTATCAGCGTTCATTGCAGGGTAACACTGCAACACAGTTGACCCATTTCAGCGGTAATCCTGTCCGTTTCCTTTCAGCTTCAAAGGCTGGAAAACTCTGCTTCTCGCAGAATGGAGAGCTATATACACTGGTGCCCGGACAACAGCCGCAAAAGATC
>URCI01000047.1 GCA_900546345.1 uncultured Prevotella sp.
CGAACAGTAGATACTGATCATGGATGAACGCACAGGAAGCAAAGCCGATGCCACCAAGAAGCAGACTCACGGCATAGGCAACCTTTCGGTTGGTGAACTTCGGAAGGATAGGTGCCCAAATGACAGAGCCTACAGCCTGAATAGCAAAGAGAATGCCCACCCAGTTGCCGGCAGCCTGGTAGCCCTCGCTGGTCACGTCGGTCGTGCCCCAGCAGTTGGCAGCCACTGTACCGTTGGTGTAAGTCCACATATACATGAAGGCAAACCAGCAGAAGAACTGCACGAGGCCTACCTTCCAGAAAGTCGAGGGAGCATGACGGAGCAGGGTGAGCCAGTTGCCACTGCCCTCTTCTTCTTCCTTGACGTCTTTCTTCACACCATTGTACTCTTCATATTCCTTGGGATTCCACTCCTTGACCTTTGCGACGGTATAGATGACGCAAAGGATCAGGATAGCAGCTCCCACATAGAAACTATAGATAACCGAGTCGGGAACGACACCCTTTGGTGCAGTGTTGGCGATGCCCAGGAGTGCAAAGACAAAGGGAAACACATAGCCCACGAGCGACCCGGCGTTGCACAGGAAGCTCTGAATGGAATAGGCTGTGGCCTTCTGCTTCTCGTTGACCATGTCGCCCACAAGCATCTTGAAAGGCTGCATGGCCATATTGATAGAGGTGTCGAGGAACATCAAGGCGATCAGACCAAAGGTCATGGCCGTCGACACAGTCATGCCAAACGAGCCGGAGTTAGGCAACAGGCACATCACCAGCACAGCCACGGCGGCTCCGATGAAGAGATAAGGGATGCGGCGGCCAAAACGGCACCATGTCTTATCGGAACAGGTACCCACGATAGGCTGCACGATAATGCCCATCAATGGCGGCAATATCCAGAAATAGCTCAGGCTGTGCGGGTCGGCGCCCAGCGTGGCAAAGATTCTGCTGATGTTGGCACTTTGCAGTGCATAGGCAATCTGTACGCCGAAGAACCCGAAGCTCAGGTTCCATAGGCCCCAGAAAGATAGATTTGGTTTTTCTTTCATATCTTGTTTCTTTTGATTGTTCGGTTGATAATATATAATGTATAATGAATGATGTGTACCGTATAATATGTAAAGTATAGCTATTACACGCCCTTTCCTATCTTGTGGTGCCTCGGATGATCAAGCGAGTGCGGACAACTCTTTTGATGACTTTGTCCATCGGTATCTCGCCTTCCACCTTGCTGATGAGGATGTCGGCGGCTTCTTCGCCCACGAGTTCACCACGTTGTTCCACAGTAGTGAGCATCGGATCACAAGCCACGGCACGCTGGCCATTGGTGAAGCCACAGATGGAGATGTCTTGCGGTACACGGAATCCCATGCGCTTGGCGGTATAAAGAATGCCGATAGCCGTGTCGTCGTTGACAGCAAAAAAGGCGTCGGGCTTCTCTTCTTGTGAGAGCAGTTCGGGCGTGATGGCTTCTGCATCGGCACGATTGTCGCAGATGCGGAACATCTTCTTGTCTGGTTCAAGTCCGTAACGCAGAAGCGCATCCCGATAACCATTGTAGCGATTCTTGGAAATCTCAAGTGTCATCGGCGACATGTAGCAGGCGATGCGATGACAGCCTGTCTCGATGAGATGGCTCACGGCATTGAAGGCACCCTGATAGTCATCCACGACGACGCGGCTGCAATCCACGCCGGTGCAGATGCGGTCATAGAAGACCAAGGGCACACCATTGTTGACCAGCTTCTTGAAATGCTCATAGTTCATCGTGTCCTTGGCCTGGCTGACGATGATGCCACAGACTTTGTTCTGATAAAATTTATCGCAGAGCAGTGTCTCGCGGTCATATTGCTCGGCACTTTGGCCGACCATGATGGTGTAGCCACGTGACATGGCCTCCTGCTCAATGCCGCTGAGGATGGAAGAAAAATAGAAGTGCTCGAACTGTGGGACGATCACTCCTATGATTTTCACAGGCTTTGTGCGACTGTTGCGCAAGTTCTCTGCAATCACATTGGGGATATAGTTATGTTCGCGTGCATATTGTTGTATACGCTCGCGTTGCTCCTCACTGATGCGGGGACTGTTCTTCATAGCCCTCGACACAGTGGCCACAGACACGCCAAGAGCCTTGGCAATGTCTTTCATGGTGATGGGTACTGGTTGTTCCATTGTCAAATTTAGGTTGTATGGCAGACTTATCCGTGCGCTTGCACGCTCGGTTGACATATGCGTACGTGCAAAAGTAGCAAAAAAAGCAGGAGACATCCTTTCTCTCCTATGTTATTTTAAGGATAATTTACGCAAACGATTGCGCAAGCGGCGCGCGGCTCGCAGGTCAGCGGCGGTCTGCGCTGGCTAGCGCAAGGGTTGGCGCTGGGTAGCACAAGGGCTGGCGCTGGGTAGCACAAGGGTGGGCGCTGGGTAGCACAAGGGCTGGCGCTGGTTAGCACAAGGGTGGGCGCTGGGTAGCACAAGGGTGGGCGCTGGTTAGCTCTGTTCTGTACGATGCTGCTGAGCAGCATCAAACTGAACCCAGCGCACCCTTGCCTTTCCTTTTCCTGCCTTCCCTGCCTTCCCTTGCCTTTCCTTTTCTTTTTCTGCCTTCCCTTCCCTTGCCTTCCCTTTCTTTCTTTCTTTCTTTCTCTTCTCTTTTTCCTCTTTTTCCCTCTTTTCTTTTCCTTTCTCTTTCCCTCTATTCCTTTTTTTTTTCTCTTTCCTCTCTAAATTTTTGCCCGCAATCCTTGTCGCCTATTTCTTTTTGCCTTATCTTTGCAAAAACCGAAGAAACAATGTTTGCCTATGGACGAAGAGACGCTAAAGCAAAAGCTGATGTACGCAGGACCAAAGATCGCCTCCATGAATCGGCGCTTGGAAGGCCATGACTACCAGGCGCGCCAGATCTATCTGATCACGATGTGTGTGGAGAGACGTCGGCCGCTCTTCGGTGAGGTGGTTGGCGACGTGCGCCAACCTTTGGGCGCTCCCGATGCTCCACGTCTGTCGCCCAGTGCTCTCGGCGAGGCCATTATCGAGAACTGGCAAGGGATGCTGGCACGGATACCGGAGATGAAAGGCATCGTCTTTCAACTCATGCCCGATCATTTCCACGGCATTCTCTTTGTCACAGAGCGCCTTTCCCGCTCTTTGGGTAAGATTCTCAACGGCTTCAAGGTAGGTTGCCGACATGATTACCTTGCACTTTGTCCAGAAGAGTATGCTGCCGACAAACTGCGTCAGCACCAAGATGAAAATCGTCAGGACCGCCGTCATGGCATCCTCTATGAAGCCAACTATAATGATAAGGTTCTTCTCAGAGAAGGACAACTCAATGCTTGGATTCGGTACGTTATGGACAATCCCCGTCGGCTTCTTGTCAAGCGCGAGCACCCAGAGTTCTTTCGTGTCCAGCGATCGTTGGAATGGAAGGGCATGACGTTCTCAGCCTTGGGCAACCGTTTTCTCCTCCGCAACCCGTTTCACATCCAGATACAGTGCTCACGAAGTCTCACTGAGCAACAGATAGAGGCAGAGAAGGCAAAGGCGCTGGCTCTTTGCCGCCAGGGGGCTATCCTTGTCTCGCCTTCGATCTCACCGGGCGAGCGAGCCATCATGCGGACCGCTTTCGACGCGGGCTTTCCGGAGATCATCCTCAAGGACAACGGCTTTGCGCCTTTGACAAAGCCGTCGGGCAAAAGCTTTGATGCCTGCGCACGTGGTCAGCTCCTCTTCCTCGGCCCCACCTTTCACAGCAATGAGCGCAAGACCATCAGCCGGTCCGAGTGCCTCGGCCTCAACGAGATAGCCCGCCGGCTGTGCGAGTAACGGGCGCGCTTCGTTCTATAAGACACTGCCATCAGTGCCCTACGGAGTCATGCAGCACTCAGAAACCATCGTGCTCGGCCCCCGGCGACACCCTGGAGGCATCACGTTCGGGGCGCAGCGACACCAGAGTTGCCAAATCGGGAATCGCCGATTTTGTTAGCTGGCAAAGGGTCTTTCGTTACTTAGAGAATGACCATTTGTTACGTAGCAAACGATCTTTTGCTATAAGATTACAACATGGATCACACAGCTTCGAACCCACGGGAACATAACTTCGACCCCACAAGCACACTGCTTCATCCCCTCAAGCACATAGCTTTCTTGTTCCCTACACCTAATTATATATAGCCCTGTCCTTTTCCTTTCCAAGTAGAAGAGAGGCTTTGACTTCTGGCTTTCTTCCCAATTCCTGCATACACCTGCCTGACATCTTGTGCAATTGCTTGTGCAACTGTTAAAACAACCAGTGCGTTTTATACACTATTGCAAACGTTTGCACGGATAAAACCATGTTTTTGCCGGAAAAAAACGACAAATATAAGTTAAAGAAACTACTTTTGCACACGAAGATGTAGCCAGAAGCTGCCCAACAGACCTATATAACATAAAGACAAATGACCCAGTCAATGAAGGGTTGACGCAGCTTTTTGACGATCATTTGAAGAAGAATTAAGTAAAGAATAACTAAAAACAAGGTAATACATTAACTTAAATTCAAAGCAAATGAAGCAGGTAAAAATCAAATTGCCGCTAAGGACTCTCGCTCTTGCAGGCGGTCTGTTCCTTTCCGCTACGGCCTTTGCTCAGTCTGGTGCTGTCAAGGGTCAGGTCAAGGATGCTACCGGCGAGCCCGTCATGGGTGCTACCATCTCTGCCAATGGCAAGACGGTGGGCATCACCGATATGGACGGTAACTATAGCGTCAACGTAGCACCGGGCACGAAACTTACATTTACTTACCTGGGCATGGCCCCGCAGACTGTCGCCGCCGGCGACAACATGGTCGTCACGCTCAAGGCCGACGAGAAGACGCTCAGCGACGTCGTCGTCATCGGTTATGGTGTGGCTAAGAAGAACGACCTGACAGGTTCGGTGACAGCCATCAAGCCCGATGATATGAATCATGGTTTGCAGACCAATGCCACGGATATGATCCAAGGTAAAATTGCCGGTGTGAACGTTATCTCTAACGATGGTACTCCTGGCGGCGGCGCAACGATTCGTGTACGTGGCGGTTCATCACTGAACGCCAGCAACGACCCTCTGATCGTTATCGATGGTTTGGCTATGGACTCTTACGGCGTGAAGGGTCTGTCCAACCCCCTCTCCATGGTTAACCCTAACGATATCGAGAGCTTCACCGTGCTGAAGGATGCTTCTGCAACAGCTATCTACGGTTCTCGTGCTTCTAACGGTGTCATCATCATCACCACAAAGAAAGGTCGCAAAGGACAAAGAACTCCGAAAGTGAGCTACGCTGGCAACCTTACCATTTCAACCAAGCGCAAGACCCTCGACGTGCTCGACGGCCCGGAGTTTACTTCTCTCGTAGAGAAGCTCTATGGTAAGGACAGCGAGGCTTACAAGGCTCTCGGGTGGACAGATGACAACGGAGTGCAGCATTTTGCCAACACCGACTGGCAGGATGAGATCTATCGCACGGCCGTGTCGCACGACCATAACATCACCATCACGGGTGGCGTGGCCAACATGCCTTACCGCGTGAGCTTGGGCTACACCAACAACCAAGGTATCGTGAAGACATCAGACTTCAGCCGTTATACAGCCAGCTTCAATCTGTCGCCTTCCTTCCTCAACGACCACTTGACCTTTAACATCAATGGTAAGGGCATGCTTGCCAAAAACCATTATGCTGACGGTGGCGTCGTGGGTGCTGCTGCTTATATGGACCCGACAAAGCCCGTAACAGCCGATAACACCATCTATAATAAGTATTTCGGTGGCTATACCCAGTGGTACATGGCTTCCGAGGTGGGCGATCCCTCATGGCCTTGGGGTTACAACCGTAACTCTACCTCCAACCCGGTGGCCCTGCTCAACCAGAAGAACGACCGTGCCATCTCGCGCTCGTTGGTGGGTAACATCGAGGCCAACTATAAGGTGCATGGCTTCGAGGACTTGCAGTTGCATGTCAATGCCGGCATGGATCTCTCCAATGGCCGTCAGTGGACCGATTACGACCGCACGAGCCGCGACCACAACTACTTCGGTTATACAGGTTGGGAGAAGCAAAGCACTTACAACCTGCAGCTCTCCATGTACGCGCAGTACAGCCACGACTGGCTGGGCAAGGGTACCAAGGACGCGCCTGACCATCACTTCGACATCATGGCCGGCTACGAGTACCAGCACTACCACAAGTCGAGCGACTACGCCAACTACGGTACCTATCTCAACGACATTGTCAATGCAAGTGGCGTAACCATCCACAAGGCAGGTGACAAATACAACGAACTTTCATCCAATACGACCAAGACCAAGTATGAGACCGAGAACTTCATCGTGTCTTTCTTCGGCCGTATGAACTACACCTTATTGAATAGGTATATGCTTACCTTCACGCTGCGTGATGATGGTTCTTCTCGTTTCCACAAAGATGGCCGCTGGGGCCTGTTCCCCTCTGTGGCACTTGCCTGGCGTATTAACGATGAGCCGTTCTTGCGCAATGTAAGAGCCATCAACGACTTCAAGCTCCGTCTCGGCTGGGGTAAGACCGGTCAGCAGGAAGGTATCGGCGACTATACCTGGATTGCCACCTATACGCCCAACCAAGCTTTTGGCTATTATCCATTGGGCAACAAAGGCGTGACCTATCGTCCGGATGTGTATAACCCGAACCTCACTTGGGAGAAGACAACCACGTGGAACGCAGGTCTCGACTTGAGCCTGCTCAACAACCGCTTGACCTTCAACCTCGACTACTACTACCGCAAGACCACAGACCTTATTAACACGGTGTATGTGGCTGCTGGCGGTAACTTTAAGAACACCAAGACTGACAACATCGGTTCGTTGCACAACGAGGGTCTTGAATTTGCCACAACCATTCGTCCTATCGTAACGAAGGACTTCACATGGGAGATGAACTACAACGTGGCTTACAACAAGAACAAGATTGATGAACTTACTGGTGGTTCCGGTGACAACTATTATGTCGAGACTGGCAGCACTGTTGGTACCGGCGGTAAGGTAATGGCTCATGCTGTAGGTCACAGTCGCAGCGCCTTCCGTGTTTATCAGCAGGTGTATGACAAAGACGGCAACCCCGTTTTTAATACGTTCGTTGACCGCAACAATGACGGTGTCATCAGTGATGCTGACCGTTACTACTATTACAAGCCCGATCCGGACGTGACGATGGGTATGGCCCATAAGTTCATCTACAAGAACTGGGATCTCGGTTTCACCATGCGCGCCAGCCTTGGCAACTATGTCTACAACAACATTCTCTCCGGATCAATGAACACTGGTAAGGGTTCGATCTATAGCTTGGGCTATCTGAGCAACCGCCTGACCGATGCGCTCAGTCTCGGCTTCGACGGTACCGGCAATGAGGCTTTCTCCGATATGTTCGTTCAGAATGCATCGTACCTCAAGATGGACAACATTACTTTAGGATATTCGTTCAGCAACCTCTTCAAAGGCGGAAACTACGCAGGCGTTGGTGGACGAGTCTATGCTACAGTACAGAACGTGTTTACCATTACAAACTATAAGGGTATTGACCCGGAGGTGCAGAGCGGTTTCGACAGCAACATGTATCCGCGTCCATTCCAAGTCATCTTTGGCGTGAACCTCACTTTCTAATAGCTTAAAGCAAACATCATTATGAAACGTATCATTAAGAATATAATTCCTGCCGCTTTCATGGCTTTGACGCTCGGAGGCCTGACCTCGTGCGTCGGCGACCTTGATGTGGACAACATCAACCCGCAACAGGTATCGACACCGGACAACGATGCCGTGCTCAATAAGATTTACTCCAACTTAGTGCTTACCGGCCAGAAGGGGCCTGACGGTAACGGAGATATCGACGGTATCGATGAGGGTACATCAAGCTTCGCCCGCGAGCTGTTCTATCTGAACGAGCTGCCCACTGATGAGGCCCTCTGGATCTACCCGAACGACAATACCGACGACCTCAACTACAACCGTTGGTCGGACACGCAGGTCCACCCACAAGGACTTTACTATCGCACAATGTTCGGTATCACGCTCTGCAACTTCTATCTCTCGCAGGTGGCTTCCGATGCCTCCACATCAGAGAAGCGTGCCGAGGCTCGTTTCATGCGCGCCTACTTCTACTATTATATGATGGACTTGTTTGGCAATCCGCCTATGGTGACCGACATGAACACAGACAAGCCCAAGCAGGCTACGCGCCAGGAAGCATTCAACTTCATCGAGAGCGAGCTAAAGAATGTGTTGGGTGAGGGCGATGACAAAGCCGACGTCTTGGCAGACAAGCCCGAGGCTTATGGACGCGCCAGCAAAGCTGCAGCCAATCTGCTGCTTGCCCGCCTCTATCTCAATGCCCAAGTTTATACAGGCACGCCACAGTGGGAAAAGGCCAAAGAATATGCCAAGCGTGTCATCGACGACAGCAATTGGGGACTGCTCACACAGGGCAATGGCAAATACACTGCCTACCAAATGCTCTTCATGGGTGACAACGACACCAACGGAGCACAGAAGGAAAATATCCTGCCCGCAATCTGTGATGGCGCAACCACACAGTCTTGGGGTGGTCTGTTCTTCGTGGCAGGTATGACGACCTCAACGACAAACGCTTCTTACCCCACAGGTTCCTCTGAGGCTTGGGGCGGTATGTTGCCAAGAGCTCAGTTCATCTCTAAGTTCATTCCGAGCGGAGCAACAGGCTTGAGCGTAGGAACACCGGACAAGGTGGCTAAGGCTGCCAAGGACGATCGTGCGCTGTTCTTCACCGACGGTGACCGTAAGCCCAGCATCAGCGATGTATCGGCCAACGGTGCCAGTTACCTCTATATTAAATATCTTTCCCTACACTCCGATGGCGGTGCGCTGCACGATGGTTCCGGAAAGTTCAATGACAACGACATTCCTATGATGCGTGTGGCTGAGGCTTACCTCACCTATGCTGAGGCTGACGCCCGCATCAACGGTGGTTCCTGCACTACGGACGGTCTGGCTAAGCTCAACGCGCTCCGCACACGTGCCAATGCTGCCAAACTTACCTCTGCCGACCTTGACACCATTCTTGACGAGTGGAGCCGCGAGTTCGGTTGGGAGATGCGGCGCCGTATGGACCTCATCCGCTTCGGCAAGTTCGCTGGGCAGAGCGATTATAAGTGGCAATGGGAGAGTGGCTCTGAGGACGGACAGGCTTTCGACAGCCACTACAACGTCTACGCTATTCCGGCAACTGACCGTAATGTCAACGATAACCTTAAGCAGAATCCTGGTTACTAATTAGTTACGCAAGGGAGGCGCGACCATGCGCCTCCCGACAGACGAAACACTTAAAAAGAACATCACAATGAAGAAAATAAATATCATAGCATCGCTGCTCCTCGGTGGCTTGCTCTTCACGGCGTGCGACAGCGACCGTGACGACAACCCCACATTGGTGATGCCGTCGAGCTTCGAGCTTTACGCTCCTGCTGACGCGGAAAACAACACCCTCGACTTGGTCAACTCGAGCACGGTGGACTTCACGGCCGACCAACCCGACTTTGGCGGCTTCCCCGTAGCTACGACCTATACCTTGCAGATCTCTCTCGACTCTGTGTTTACCGATGCTGACGAAGCTGCCGGCACTAAGCAGAACTATGCCGACTTAGGTACTACGTTCACGCAGCCTACAATGAGCGTCAAGGCCTCGGAGCTCAATGAGAGCATGATCAATCTCTATGAGACCATCAAGAACACCGATTCCTACGACAACGCCGTACGTCCGCTTTATGTACGCTGCAAGGCCAACATCAATACAGTGAAAGGAAGCGATGTCTATTCCAACGTGGTTGAACTGCCCAATGTACTTGCCACCTACAAGGCTCCTGACGTAACGTTGCCTACCGATATGTATCTCTGCGGCAGCAGCATCGGTACAGCTTGGAAGACGTGGCAACACATGGCTCCTGTCTATGGTGCGGCCGGACAGTTCTATACCTTGATCTATGTGCCTGCAGGCGGTGCCTTCAAGTGGGGACTCAAGGAGGAAGACTGGCACGGTGCTTCTGAGATTGCAACGATTGATGACCAGGCCGGTGCCGGCGTAAGCGCAAGCAGCGACGACAACGTGGTATTTGCGAATGCCGGTTGGTACAGCATCAAGTTCACCACAAAGATTCGCAGCAACAAGGTGCAATATACGATGATCATCGGAAAGGGCGACGTGAAGGTGACCGGTGAAAGCGTTGGTAGCTTTGACACTCCGCTAAGCATGACGGCTCCCGCCGACCAGACAGGCGACTGGACGTTCAGCGGCTTCACCGCCAAGGGTGAGCTTCGCGCTTATATCGTCGTTCCAGGTTCTGACTGGTGGCGTACCGAGTTCACAATCCAGAAGAGTGACAACACCATCTACTATCGTACCATTGATATCCCGAATAACTGGATGGAGTCCATGGGCGATGGCTACTCTGTGACCGCTGAGCCGGGCAAGACGCTGAAGGTGAACTTCGATAAGGGTACAGCCTCACTCGAGTAATAGAAACACATTGTAAACTGTTAAGCATTCAATGATTATGAAAAAGATATTTTTATTTGGTGGTGTGGTCGCTGCCTTGATGGGCCTCGCGTCGTGCGATGACAGCTTCGACGACTGGGCTTCGCTGAAAACGGCCGACGCGCCAACAGCCTCCGCAGCCTATGGCCTCACCTTTACCGGCTCAGGCAAGGACATAGATATGAACGCTGAGAATCTGCCTGATTCCATCGACCTCGTCACGGTGGCTTCCACCGACACGATGGTGAGCAACTTCATCGTGAAGAATGTCACCCTCAATGGTGGCAAGATTGCTTATCGCCTCGTCGATGGCAAGACAGCGCGCGTCAGCGTTAAGGATCTTGACGAAGTTGCCAAGCAGCAGCTCAAGAGCCAGAAGTATGAGCAGCGTAAGCTCAATGTAGATGTGACAACGGCAGCCGTTCTCAAGAACGGAACAGCCGTGCAGGTCTTGGGTAGTGTTGTGCAGAACGAGACACCGCTGAAGACTCCTGACGTAGATCCCAATGGCTACTTCATCCTCGGCGACGCCAACGGATGGGATCGTACGAAGCCGTTGATGATGAAAGAGACCGCTGAGGGCTCACACATCTACAAGGCCACGATGACGACAACCGGCAATACCAACTGGTTCAAGTTCTATGGTGCCTCTTCTTATCATGGTGCCTCCACCTCTTGGGACGATGTCAATGCCGTGCAGTATGGCTGCGCCACGAATGGCGATGCCGCTACGTTCAACTACGTGACATGGGGCGATGCCGTGCAGACTCCTACCATTGAAGGTGCCGGTACATGGATTGTCACCTTTGATGCCAACACTTGGACCTACTCCATCTCCAAGCCTGTTCTTTACATGGCCGGTGACGCCAACGGATGGAAGCAGACGGAAATGCTGGCCTCTACCGACGGCAACTACTACAAGGGCTACATGTACTTGAACAACAACGGCTTCAAGTTCAGCACAGAAACCAATTGGGATGGTACAAACTATGGCGCAGGCTTCTCTACGGCTAAAGATGCTGCCAATATGTCTCTGCCCGACGGCTATACGGAAGGTTACTATCAGGTTGAGCTCGACCTTGCTGCCAAGAAGATGACGCTGACAGCCATCACGACCATCGGTATCATTGGTGATGCTACAGCAAGCGGTTGGGATGCCTCAACGCCTATGACCTACGACAAGGATAACCATACTTGGGTGCTCAAGGATGCTACGCTGAAAGCCGGCGATCTGAAGTTCCGCGCCAACGATGGTTGGGATATCAACTGGGGTGGCACAACCGATGCCTTGACCCAGGGCGGTGCCAACATCAAGATTACCGAGGAAGGCACCTACGACATCGTGCTCCATGCTTTGGCTGACGGTCAGGCTTACTGCACGCTGACGAAAAAGTAAGGTTTTTACAGCTTTATCATTATATCATGTAGAGGGCAGCTCATTTCGGGGGCTGCCCTCTTTTCGTGTGCTTCGGAGGATAAGGTCGGTTCTTGTCTTTCTTTTTTAGAATAAGCTTCGGTTTAAGTTGCAAGTTTCAAAGATTATGCTTAACTTTGCGAAGTGATAAAGTGTTGGATTATGGATATAGCTCTGAATTCTACGGATAATTATTGGAACCTTCTTAAACATCTTAGTTCTGATGTTAAGTTGGAACTTATAGCTCGTTTGAGCAGATCGTTGCAGAACGATAAGGCTGATAGCAAGAGCAAGAACGTCTCTGCTACTTCTTTCTATGGCGTATGGACAGATTCGGACTTCCCCATGGATGCTGACAGCATGGTGTCTGAGATTAAGAATTCACGGTCTTTTAATAAGAAGGATATTGAAGCGTTATATGATTAAATATCTTTTGGATACAAATATTTGCGTTTTCCTTCTTCGTGGTAAATATCATGTCGATGAGGTTATCAATGAACATGGGTTGTCGAACTGTGGTATATCGGAGATAACCCTTGCAGAATTGAAGTATGGTGCTGAGCTAGGACGCCAAAAGGGTATTGGCTATCGAGAGCAAGCGTTAGATGCTTTTATTGATTCTATTCAGATAGTTCCAATTATTGATAGCCTTGATTTATATGCTGAAGAAAAGGCTCGCCTAAGGTTAGCGGGTACGCCTGCTAACGATGACTTCGACTTGTTGATTGGTTGTACTGCGGTCCATCATCATTTAGTAATGGTTACTGAAAACACAAAGGACTTTAGAAATATTCGTAATATTCGATTAGATAATTGGGTTCAGAGAAAATAGAATATAGTTATTATCATGCAAACGTTTACATGTTAAATCGCTTCTTGACGTAAATCAATGCAATGCAAGTTGCACAGAATATCGTAACTTTGCCACATCTATTATTATACGAAGCAAGCATTACATAAGATTTACGGTAAAAACAGATTTAATATGAAGAAGATTTTCTCTACTTTTGTGGCTCTTCTCGCTGCTGCCAACATGATGGCTCAGGGATGGCCCCGTGGCTATGACGGCGTCATGCTGCAGAGCTTCTACTGGGGCAGCTACACCGAGTCGAGCTGGAGCAACCTCACCCAGCAGGCTGATACACTCTCGAAGTACTTCAACCTCATCTGGGCTCCCCCCTCGGGCTACCCGAACACCACATCGAACAACATGGGTTACTACCCCATCTATTGGCTCAATCAAAAAAGTGCCTTCGGTACAGAGGCAGAGTTGCGCAAGATGATCAAGACCTTTAAAGATAAAGGTACGGGCGTCATCGCTGATGTGGTCATCAACCATAAGAATGGTCCGTCGAGCTGGTGCTCTTTTGCCAACGAGAGCGTTACTGGCCAAAACACCGGCAAGACGTACTCCGTGACTTGGGACAACACCAACTACACACAGATCTGTAGCGACGACGAGGGTAACACCAACAAGTCTTCTGAGGCATACGGCAAGGTAAAGGGCAATAAGGACACTGGTCTCAACGAAGACGGATGCCGTGACCTCGACCATACCAACGCCACCACACAGAAGAACGTGGAGACCTATGAGGACTTTCTGCTCAACGAGATGGGCTACACGGGCTTCCGCTACGATTATGTGAAAGGCTTCGACCCCAAATATATCAACACGTATAACACTGCTGCCAAACCAAAATACTCTGTTGGCGAGTACTGGCAAGGCTCCGTGACCGATACCAAGAGTGGCGATCATCCTTTTGGCGGCGTGAAAGACTGGGTAGACGCAACAGGTAAGACGAGTGCCGCCTTTGACTTCCCGATGAAATACTTCATCCAGAATGCCTTCGGTAGCAACAACTGGAGTAAGCTTACCGACTATGCCAATGGAAAAACCACGTTGATGGGCACTGATGGCTACGCACAGTATGCCGTGACCTTCGTCGACAACCACGACACGGGTGAGCCGCACGATAATCCTTCTCCTTTGCGTGCTAACATCGCAGCTGCCAACGCTTACATTCTCGCTATGCCGGGCACACCATGCATCTGGATCAGCCACTGGACGGCCTACAAGACGATTATCAAGAAATGTATCCTTGCCCGTAAGCTCGCCGGCATCACCAATACCAGCGCCGTGGAGACCTCGGTAGGCTCCACAGCTGGCTACTATGCGAAGGTGAAAGGCACCAAGGGCGAGGTGCTCATTGTCGTAGGAGCACCGACAGGTGTCAGTACTACAGGCTTCCAGTTAGCGTGCGAAGGCGAGAACTTCAAGTACTATGTCTCTGACGGTCTCGACATCAGTGGCATCAAGAGTATCAAGGATGAGGTAAGCAGCTGGAAAGCACCTTCTTTCTGCAAGGTCAACGACGGTGAGATATGCGCCTTCTTCGAGGTACCAAGTTCTTGGTCTAATGTCACCAAAGTGAACTGCTGGGCCTGGGATGCAAGCGGCAACTACACCGGAAACAGTAAAACAGGCTGGCCTGGTGTCTCCTGCACGTTAGTAGGCACAACAGCAGCAGGCAATGCAGTATATAAATGGACTTGGAACAGTAAATATTATGCCGACGTAACCGGTGCAACAGCCACGACACCGACGCATATCATCTTCTCGGCAAACACTGGTTCTCCACAGCAGAACGACATGACGTTCAAGAATGGCAACTACTACACCTTGAGTACAGTCGCTGGCAATGTCATCGATGCTACCACGGGTATCAGCAAGATAACGACTACAACGAATACCGCTGACGCTCCAATGTATAACCTCGCCGGGCGGCGTGTGGACAGCAACTATAAAGGTGTGGTGATACAGAATGGAAAGAAAGTAGTGAGAAAGTAAAAGCCCTTCCCTAAAGCCCTTCCCTAACCCTCCCCAAGGGGAGGGGATGGCAATACCCGAAAGGGCGTATTTCGGTTTTGATGTAGGGGCGGGTTTTATGCCCGTCCTAATTCTCTTGAAGGTAATCTTTTGATATGAGGAAGATGCCATTTGGGGGTTAGGACGGGCATAAAGCCCGCCCCTACGGCGTTACCCCCTGGTTGTACATTTTAGTACAGCAGTACCAGGCCGGCGAAGGCGGCGTAGCCAATCATGCGGATAGGGTTGATGTGGAGCCAGTAGGTACCCACAAACGTAGCGACGAAGAGGGCTACGCTGATGGAAAACTGCCAGGGATTCTCTGCCCAGGACGAGAAGTTCTCCTTGTCGAGAAGCATCAACGTAGCGGCAGCAAGCAGGCCGACGACCCCCGGGCGCAATCCTAAAAAGATATGCTGAACCGTCGGCGTATTCATATACTTCATAAACATCCGTGCGATGACGATCATCATGATGAACGAGGGCAGCACCAGCGCAAAGGTTGCAGTGGCAGATCCCAGCGTCGACATCATCATGCCGTAGCCCGCATTGTTTACCGCGGTATAGCCGCAGTAGGTGGCGGAGTTGATGCCTACGGGTCCCGGCGTCATCTGTGAGATGGCGACGATGTTGGTGAACTCTGCCGTCGACAGCCATCCATGGACGTGCACGGTCTCGTTCTGAATGAGCGAGAGCATGCCGTAGCCGCCGCCGAATCCGAAGAGGCCGATGAGAAAGAACGTATAGAAGAGTTGCAGAAAGATCATAGATTATTCGTTGATGAGATACTTACCGTAGACATAACCGCCCAGTCCCGTGGCGATGATAATCCAGATAGGGTTGATATGCAGCCCCCAGATGAGCAATGCCGAGGCAATGGGAATCCAGCAGTTGGACAGGGTGATATGGGCACTCTTGGCCAGTGTGAATGTCGGTGCGGCAATGAGCGCCACCACGGCGGGACGTATGCCGCGGAACATCGCCTCTACCCAGTGCCACTCCATGATGTGATGGAGAAACATGGCGATGGCGAGGATGATGAGAAAGGAGGGTAGGGCAGAGCCCAACGTGGTGCACAGCGCACCCTTCTTGCCCTTGAGCTTATAGCCGACAAAGGTGGCCAGGTTGATGGCGAATACACCGGGACAGCTCTGTGCCACGGCGACGTAGTCGATAAACTCCTCCTTCTTGATCCAGTGGTATTTGTCCACCACGTCCTCCTCGATGATGGGCAGCATGGCGTAGCCGCCACCGAGTGTGAAGGCCCCGATCTTGAAGAAGGTGGTAAAGAGCAGTGAATATGAACTCATCAATATTAGTCGATTAATTTAATATCAAGAATTAGAGAATTGCAGAATTATGATGTTGTCATTCTTCTTTATCAAGAATTGGAGAATTCGAGAATTAGAAAGTCTTTGTGGCTCAATAATTCTTTAATTCTCCAATTCTTGAATAAAAAAGTCCCCGTCACACGTTCCTTTCGGAGCGTGTGAGGGGGACGAACTATTCTTGTTTATTTCTTGCAGTTCTCAATCCACTTGCGTGCATTGACGAAAGCTTCTATCCACGGCGTGACATCGTCGTTGCGGTGCTTAGCCGGATACCATGCGTTCTGCCAAGGGAAGATGGCACGCTCGGGGTGTGGCATCATGGCCAGATGACGGCCGTCGGCAGAGCAGATACCAGCCACGTTGTAGTCCGAGCCGTTGGGGTTGCCGGGATACTCAGCGTAGTTGTACTTTGCTACGACGTTGTAGTGATCCTCAGGTTCGGGCAGATAGAAACGGCCCTCGCCGTGAGCCACCCAGATGCCGAGCTTGTCGCCGCTCAGATTGCCGAGCATCACGCTGTTGTTCTGTGGAATGCTCAGTCCGAGGAACTGGCTTTCGAACTTCTGGCTGACGTTGTGCGTCAGGTGCGCGCGGTGCTTATGCTCCGGGTTGATGAGGTTGAGTTCCACCATCAGCTGGCATCCGTTGCAGATACCGAGGCTCAGCGTGTCCTTGCGTGCATAGAACTTATCGAGGGCTTCCTTAGCCTTCGGGTTGTAGAGGAAGGCACCAGCCCAGCCCTTAGCCGAGCCGAGCACGTCGCTGTTGGAGAATCCACCGCAGAACACGATCATGTTTACCTCTTCGAGCGTCTCGCGGCCACTGATGAGGTCGGTCATCATCACGTCCTTCACGTCGAAGCCTGCCAGCCACAGCGTGTAGGCCATCTCGCGCTCACCGTTGGTACCCTTCTCACGGATGATGGCAGCCTTAGGACGTGCAGCCTGCTGAGCGTTGTCTTTCCAACGGTCGGGGTTGAGGCCGAGCGACTCAAAGGAACCCTTGAAGTCTTTGCCGAACTTCATCTCCAGCGGTTGCTTCTTATAGTTGAGATAGCGCTTGCGTGCCATGCCATTCATGCTCTGGTCGCGGTCGAGGAGATAAGAGGTACGATACCACACGTCGCGCAGCGCGTCGATGTCGAATTCGTGGCTGTAGTCGCCCTTGACCACGACGATCTTGCGCTCATGGGGCGTAGGATAAGCGATCTTGGCGTAGCCGATGCCGTTGTCTTCGAGATACTCGCGCAGCTCTTTCTTGTGCTGGTCAGAAACCTGAATGACCACGCCGGGGTTCTCGGCGAAGAGCATCTTCACGATGTCGTCGCTCTCAGGCTCCACGTCGTGGAGGTTGACATGCAAGCCACCTTCTGTGTTGGCGAAGGTCATCTCCAGCAGTGTGGTGATGAGACCGCCGGCACTCACGTCGTGACCTGCCATGATCCATCCCTTGCCGATGAGCTCCTGCACGGCATTGAAGCAGTCGGCGAAGTATTCGCTGTTCTTTACCGTAGGCACGTCGCTGCCGATGCGGCCGAGGCTCTGCGCGAAGGCCGAGCCGCCGAGTCGCTGCTCGTCGAAGCTGAAGTCTATATAATATAAGGAGGAGTTCTTGTCGTTGACAACCACGGGGCTGACGACCTTCTTCACGTCGCTGACCTCTGCGCCACTGGTGACGATGACAGTTCCCGGAGCGATGATCTTTCGTCCGTCGGGATATTGCTGGCTCAGCGAGAGAGAGTCCTTGCCCGTCGGCACGTTGAGTCCGAGCTCACAGCAGAAGTCGCTCAGAGCCTGCACACCGGCATAGAGTCGGGCGTCCTCACCTTTCTGGCTGCGGCACGGCCACATCCAGTTGGCGCTGAGGTTGATGTTCTGTACAGGATAAGGATGGTCGTGGTCAGTGGCGATCGGTGCCCAGATGATATTGGTCAAGCTCTCTGCCACGCTGAGCACACTGCCTGCGGCAGCGTCGGCCATACCGGCCTGAGGAGCATGCCCCAGTGCGGTGGCGATGCCTTGCTTGCCACGGTAGTCGAGAGCTACCACGCCACAGTCTGACAATGGCAGCTGTATCTGACCCTGCGTCTGCTGGCGGGCTACCTTACCCGTCACCGAGCGGTCTACTTTGTTGGTCAGCCAGTCCTTGCAGGCCACAGCTTCGAGCTGCAACACGCGGTTGAGGTATTCATCAATGTGGTCGGCCGAGTAGGTCACGTCCTCGTAGTGGTGCTCGACGGTTTCGTCGACCATCACGGTCTTGGGCGAGTGGCCGAACATCTGTGCCACGTCGAGGTCGAAAGGCTTCACGCCGTCGCCCTGCACAAAGCTGAAGTGGGCGTCACCCGTAGTCTTACCGACGACATACAGCGGGGCACGCTCGCGCTCAGCGATCTTCTCCACGTGCTCAAGGTGCTTCTCGTCGATGAGCAGTCCCATGCGCTCCTGGCTCTCGTTGGCGATGATCTCCTTGGCCGAGAGTGTCTTGTCGCCGATAGGCAGCTTGGTCATGTCGATCTCGCCACCGCAGTCCTCGACAAGCTCAGAGAGACAGTTGAGGTGACCGGCGGAGCCGTGATCGTGGATGGAGACCACCGGGTTGACGTCTTCCTCCACGAGGGCACGCACGAGGTTGTAGGCACGCTTCTGCATCTCAGGGTTGGCGCGCTGCACGGCGTTGAGCTCGATGCCGTTGCTGTATCGGCCGGTATCTACCGACGAAACGCTACCGCCACCGAGACCGATGCGATAGTTGTCACCGCCGACGACGACGATGTCGTTGCCGGTTTGTGGCTCCTTCTTCAGGCAGTCACGTTTCTTGCCGTAGCCCACGCCGCCGGCGAGCATGATCACCTTGTCGTAGCCATAGACCTCACCGGCCTGCTCGCCCTCGACTGGCTTGCCGTCAGCAGTCGTGGCGGTGTCGCCCGTGGTGCTCTGATACTCAAAGGTCAGCAGCGAGCCGGTGATCAGCGGCTGGCCGAACTTATTGCCGAAGTCCGAGGCACCGTTGGAAGCCTTGATGAGGATCTGCTCCGGTGTCTGATAGAGCCATGGACGTGGTGCGATCTTGTCCTCCCAGTCGCGTCCGGCTGTGTCGTTGTCGGTCTTCAAACGCGGGTAGCTGGTCATGTAGACCGCCGTACCGGCGATAGGCCATGAGCCTACGCCACCGCCCATACGGTCGCGGATCTCACCGCCCGTACCCGTAGCGGCACCGTTGAACGGCTCCACCGTGGTGGGGAAGTTGTGAGTCTCGGCTTTCAGCGAGATGACGCTCTCGATAGGCTTCACGCGGAACCAGTCGCTCGTGCTCTGGTCTTCCGGTGCGAACTGCTCAATCTCGGGTCCCTGTGCGAAGGCCACGTTGTCCTTATAGGCCGAGAGGATCTTTCCCGGATTTTCTTTCGTGGTCTTCTTGATGAGTGCGAAGAGGCTCGAGGGACGCTCCTCGCCGTCAATGACAAACGAGCCGCCGAAGATCTTGTGACGGCAGTGCTCAGAGTTGATCTGTGCGAAGCCGAAGATCTCGGAGTCGGTCAGCGGGCGTCCGTTTTGCTTTTCTATCTTATGGAGATATTCTATTTCCTCAGGACTCAGCGCGAGGCCCTCCTCCTCGTTGTACTTCTCGATGTCGTCGACGTGCTTGATGGGCTCAGGCTCGTGGTTGACGGTGAAGATGGTCTGGTCCAGACCTTTGTACATACGCTGGAGCATGGGATCGTGCTCGGCGTCCTCGCTTTTGACGGGGAAGTACTCCTCAATACGCGAAATGCCGGTGAGACTCATGTTTTGCGTGATCTCAACGGCATTTGTGCTCCATGGTGTAATCATTTCGCGGCGTGGTCCGACGAAGAAGCCGTCCAGCTTCTCGTCGCTGAGCATCTCGGCGTCGCCGTAGAGCCAGCATAGTTCCTGCTTCTCCTGCTCACTGGGCTGGTGGTCCATCTCAGTGGCAATGACAGTCTCCTTCGGAGTCTTAAAGAAAAGAATCATAGTCTCTCTAAAGTTTTATATGAAAGATGTTGTAATATTACAAGTGCAAAGATACAAGAAATTATCGATAAATCACAATCTGAAGATTCAATTTTTAGGGTTGTAGTATGTATTTCTCCGGTTTCCCAACTTCCTGTTCTATAAATGTATCAGCAATTTGATCAGAGCGACACGTCCCCTGAGCGGCAGTCGGGTGTAGATGGTGTTCACCCCGGCGTTTTGTCTGATGATATAGTTTCGTTCGTTGAGTACATTCTCCACGTAGCATTTAGCCTCGAATCTTTTACTGATTTTGTAGCTTGCTTCTGCATCAAACAGATGGCAATTCTTGTATTTCGACGGCTCCACCTCATTGATCATGCTTTGGCATTTCAACTTAATGTTCCAGTGCTTTGATGGAAAGAAAAATACCGACGACTCGCTTTTGAGTGACGAGAGCACGTCGGAGTGGTTGTAGTTGTTGCGTTCCCAATAGAGAAAGTCTGTAGCCGCCAGGTTCAGCCGCAGCCACGACAGCTTTTGCCATGTGGCGTTGATGCCCATACTGACTATGTGGGAACGGTTGCCGGTGACCACTCCTGACTGGGACAGTGGATAGGTTGAGAGACTATATGACAACTGAGTCTTGAGCGTCAAGCCGGCATCAGAGAGGCTTTTGCTCACTTCAGCGTTGCTCAGGAATGTGCGTCGGTGGTTATTCTCGGCCACCTCAGAGACGTAAGTCTTTGTTTCGGTATATTCGAAATTTTCGTAGCACTCTCGCCGCTCATCGATATACGATGCCGAGACGTTGAAGAAGAGCATGGTAGCCAGGTCTTGGTAGTAGAAGCCACCGAAGAGCGAGCTGCTTTTGCTAAAGAAGAGCTGATTGCTTGTTTCGTACCATGAGCGGTAGGAAGTCCTCACCGGATCGAGGGCATAGAAGCTGCCGGGAGTGTCGCTCTTGCTCAGATCCATCGACAATTTTATTTTCCAGTGTGGCGACAGTACATATTTGAAATGTAGGGCCGGACAGAGAAACGGCATCTCCCTTGTCTTCTCGCTTTGTGCGGTTACCGAGGCGTAGAGCCACCCCATGGTCATTTCGAAGGTCGCATAGCACTCTTTACCCCAGGAAATGGTGTAGCTGGGTTGCAGCTGATAGTTGTCCCGACGGCGTTGCACCGTATTTTCTGCCCTGTATTGGTGATAGGCATGGTTGACGAGAGCCTTGACGTCGACATAGCGTCCCCAAAGAGGGAACGAGGTGGAAAAGATGTTCTTCGATGTCCACGAACGCAGAGACAACGGTTCCTCTGCATAGTAGTCTTTTATCGAGTCAGCGAGGCAACACAGCATCTCGTGACGGACGTAGTATCTGGTGAGTGATTTGAATTGTATGGCATTCTGTCCCAGGGTAAACGCTGCGGTGAGATAGTTTTGTAAATAGGTTGGTCGCGCGTGTACGTGCTCACGAATATCCTTCTCGTTGCTGGTCAGATGGTTGTCAACGTCATAGTTGTTGTAGGAGTAGCGCAACTCGTTGGAGAGAAACACCTTTTTGGTGTTTAGCTCATATCTGATGATGGGCAACAACGTCAATGTACGTCTGTTCAGACGGTTGTCTTCGTGGAGCTGTGTCGTAGTCATGCCTCCATAGGTATAGTCATACAGGCTGTTATACCCTGATCGGTCTTTATAAGCCAGCATGTTGAAGCGCAGCGTGGCATCGGTGGAGAGGTTGACAAGATAGTTGAGGCCGCCGGTATATGACTTATTGGTGGCGTATCGGTTGACGGGAAGGCTTTCCTGAAAGGACGTGCCGCGTAACAGTGACGTGGGCGTAGGCTCGTAAGCGTCCAGATCGGTGACGTCGATATGTTCTTGCGTCTCCTCAGAGAGGTCCTTCCCGCTGTTGTTCATCTTTCCGGTCACCATCAGCTGACTGCCACCGAGAATCTGAGTGAGAAAGAGACTATTGTCCCATACTGTTCCTTGTCCACTTCCCAATCCTCCAGCCGCTTCACCGAAGGGACGTGCGCGGTGGCTTTTGTCCAACTTGATGTTCAGTGCGGCTTTGTCACTGATTTGTTTTCCTTGCAGCACCTTGACGGGCTGGTGGTTTTCCATGACCTCTACGCTTTTCACCGCTTCCACGGGCATGTTGCGGGTAGCCTGATTATAGCTGTTGGCTAAGAGGTCTTTGCCTTCAATATAAAACTTGTTGATGGCTTTGCCTTGGTATGACACGATTCCGTTGTCTGACACGTTGATGCCGGGCAGCTTTTTCAGAACGTCTTCGAGGTAAGTGTCGCCCGCCTTGGCAAAGGCACGGACGTCATAGACCAGCGTGTCTCCTAAGGATCTGATGGCGGGTGCCTTGATGGTGATCTCCCTCAGAGCCACTCCTGTCTGAGCAAGCAATACAGAATGGCACCGGCCGTCGGCAAACGCTGATGCGTGGAGTTCTTGCTTCTTATATCCCAAGGCGTAAAACTCCAGCACGTCGTCCTTGCCGGCCTTGACCGACAGTGCTCCGTCGTTATTGGCCAAGGCATAGCCTGCCATCTTTCCATTGCTGAAGACGCGGCACACAGCACCTCCTAAAGCATGATGGCTCAGGGAATCGCGGACAAGAAACATCAATGTGGATGCTTTTTGGGATCCTTGACCCCAACAGGCATCCACACTGAGTAAGATGAGTAAAGTGAGATAGCTTCTGAGCATCTATTCCAATTCCATGGGATTATAGGGTTTGGCAAAGACACTGGCTTTCGTTTCTTCAGGTACTATCACGCCTGTGCTGGCCAATGCTCCCGCAGGGTCGGCACAATAGTTCTTGTAGATCTGTCTTACCGTTTTTCTATTAGTCTTGATAATTTCTTTCTCAGACCACAAATAGATGGGGCGAGGTCCATTGACTTTTTGGAAGCCATTGAGCAGAAAATCAAATTGGTTTTGTGTGTCTGTGACACGAAGTACAAGTCCAGGCAGGCCGTTGAACTTATAAGGGCCGTAAGGCATGGTGATCTCCGGAGCATACCATGCCACATAGTCTCGGCCGAAAAGAGAAGTCTTGGCCTTATTGCACTTGTAGCCGTTGATGATGGTGTCACCTTCCAATAGCTGCCAGTTCAGTTTCGGGCAATTCTCATCATATTGATACAATTGGGTGAGTCCTGCCGTGCGTTGTATGATCTCTTTGTTCGTCTTCTTGTCCCAGATAATGTTTTCCTTGAACTTCTCTTTTTTGAGAAGAGGCAACAATTGGGAAGTTGTTTCCATTACTGTGATCTGTCTTTGTGCACCTTCGTCATAGATGGAGTCAAAGGACAATCGGTATCTGTCTCCAAAGCGGTTATATCGGTCGCCTATCTCCAAAATGGTTTCTCCATGACGCTTGGAATTGGGATCTGCGGCATCACGGACATAGGTGTAGGCATAGGTGGCGATATATTTGGCTGGCTCTAAGATCTTCTTGGCTATCGTATCACTTTTCATTCTCTTTTGTTTACCAGAATTTCCCCAGTCAATTGTCTGGGCCATAGAGGTGGCGGATAGGCCAAAGAGAAGAAAAAAAGATAATAAAATGTTGCGCATTAACGTATGTTGAATCAGATGGTCTTTGAAATTCTCTATATATTACCAGGTTTAGTCATCGCAGAGAACATGCTCTATGGCCATAACCTGTGTTTTCTATTGCAAAATTACGAAACAAATAGCAAATATCTGCCAAAAACATAAGTTTGTTAACATCTTGTATGCTTTTTTGTATAATACTAACACTTGTCTTTGCGTATAGACTTTTTGCTTTTAGTATACTTAACTGCTATGGTAAATCTCTGCCCAAAGAGATCGCTTTCTATTCATTTTCTTTGTAAATGTTTAGACCGACCTCTTCTTCATTACATACATAGATTTTTTGAATATTTTGTCCATGCAGTTTTTATGCGGTCCTCTTGTCTTTTTAGTGCGATCGGGTGGGGGGAGGATTTTGGTCTAAGGGTGCTGCCCTGAACTAAGGATGTGTTGTTCTTTTCGGGCGATCGTTGTTGTAAGGTGAAACAGAGAACTTATGGGGAAATGTGCATGTGTTGTTTTCAGAGCGATAAATGTTGGATGTTTTGACAAAAAACGGCCTCTATTTTGCGATTCTTTTCAACGAAGCGGCCTTTTGTCGTGATTTCGCGAAAAATGGCGGGTTTTTGTAAAGTGCTGAATTATAATCATTTAAGGGAAAGGCCATTTTGGAGGCAAAACGAAAACGGTACTTTGATGAAAAATTCTCTAGAGAATTTTTCATCAAAGTACCGTTT
>URCI01000048.1 GCA_900546345.1 uncultured Prevotella sp.
GCGCGCTCATCTCACTCGTGGGATTGGTTACTGTCGGCGTGGTGCTTTTGAAGAATAAGTTTATAGATGCTGCTTGCAGTGTCGCCGACGTAGAGGTACCCATGTCACAGATTGGCCGTGCCCTTGTCGGTTCTGGTAAATATGAATATGTGTTGCCGTTTGAGTTCATCTCCCTCTTCCTGTTGGCATGTATCATCGGTGGCATTATGATCGCAAGAAAGGAGGACAAGAAATGATTCCCGTAGAATGTTATCTTGCGCTGAGCACCCTGTTGTTCTTCATCGGCGTGTTTGGCTTTGTGACCCACCGCAATCTGATCGCTATGCTCATTTCTATTGAGCTAGTGCTCAACTCGGCCGATTTGAATTTTGCCGTGTTCAACCGCATCCTTTTCCCTGGACAGTTCGAAGGTGTCTTCTTCACGCTGTTCTCCATGGGCATTAGTGCTGCCGAGACCGCAGTGGCATTGGCCATCATCATCAATGTTTACCGCAACTATCACAGTGACCAGGTGAACAGTATTGAAAACATGAAATTCTAAAAGAACCATGCAATACAGTTATTCATTCTTGATACTGCTTCTGCCATTCCTGAGCTTTCTCTTGCTCGGACTTCTTGGCATGAAGATGAAAAAACCGGTTGCGGGCCTGATCGGTACGGCTGTTCTGGCTGTGCTGTGGGGTATGAGCCTGTACACCGCTTACGAATATTTCTTTGCTGTGGGGCGTGATGCCGCCACGGGTCTTTATCCTACGGTGACCGTGTTTAATTTCACTTGGCTGAAGTTTACCGAGGCTCTGACATTCAACATTGGTTTCCGTCTGACACCGATCAGTGTGATGATGCTCATCGTCATCACCACTGTGAGTATGATGGTCCACATCTATAGCTTTGGCTACATGGCCGAGCGTGATGAGAACTATAAGAAGGAAGGCTACGAGAAAGGCTTCCAGCGTTTCTACGCATTTCTTTCTCTCTTCACTATGAGTATGTTGGGACTGGTAGTCGCCACGAACATCTTCCAGATGTACCTTTTCTGGGAGCTTGTGGGTGTGTGCTCTTACCTGCTCATCGGCTTCTACTATCCCAAGCACGCAGCCGTACATGCTTCCAAGAAGGCTTTCATCGTCACACGTTTCGCCGACTTGTTCTTCCTCATCGGTATCCTGTTCTTCAGCTACTATGTAGGAACGTTCAACTACGACCTCAACGCTGATCCTTCTTTGGCAGGTCGTCTGCCTCATGCTGCTTGGATTATGCCTACCGCACTGTTCCTGATGTTCATCGGTGGTGCCGGTAAGAGTGCAATGTTCCCATTGCACATTTGGTTACCTGACGCCATGGAGGGCCCGACACCTGTCAGTGCTTTGATCCACGCTGCTACCATGGTTGTGGCCGGTGTCTACCAAGTTGCCAGTCTGTTCCCTATTTGGATACAGTACGCTCCGAACACACTTCATTATGTCGCATACATTGCCGCCTTCACCGCGTTCTATGCAGCCGCTGTAGCTTGCTGCCAGCGTGATATCAAGCGTGGTCTGGCCTTCTCGACCATCTCACAGATTGCTTACATGCTCGTGGCTCTCGGCGTTTGCACATCCATGGAGGGCGAGGGTAGTGTCGGCTATATGGCCAGCATGTTCCACCTTTTCACTCACGCCATGTTCAAGGCTCTGCTCTTCCTCTGCTCCGGTGCGATCATTGTCATCATCGGCAGCAATTTCAAGGAATACATGGGCGGCTTGCACAAATACATGCCGATCACCAACATCTGCTTCCTCATCGGAACAATCGCCATCAGCGGTTTCTGGCCGTTGGCCGGTTTCTTCTCTAAGGATGAGATCGTGGATGCTTGCTTCCATTTCTCTCCCTACATGGGTTGGTTCATGACGTTGGTATCAGGTATGACCGCCTTCTACATGTTCCGTCTCTATTATGTCATCTTCTGGGGCAATTCTTACTACGAGGCTGATCCCGAGCACCGCCGTCGTCCGGCCGAGGTTCCCTTTGTGATGTGGGGTCCTCTGGTGTTCCTGGCAATCATCAGCTGCGTGGCTGGTTGGATTCCTTTCGGTCACTTCGTGTCAGCCAATGGCTTGAGCGAGGATATTCCTTTGCAGAGCTTCCACTTCGGCATGACAGCCTGGTGCTCTTTAGCTGTGGCAACGATTGGCTTTGCCCTTGCTACTTGGATGTATGCCAGCGGCAAGAATCCGGTTCCCGATATGCTCGAGCGCCGTATGCCGAAACTCCACAAGGCTGCCCTCAACCGCTTCTACATCGACGATGCCTGGCAGTTCTTCACGCATAAGATTGTCTTCGGCTGCTTCTCTATTCCTATCGCCTGGTTCGACCGTCATGTCATCGACGGTATGTTCAACTTCTCGGCATGGGCAACTCAAGAGGCCGGCGAGACCATCCGTCCGTGGCAGAGTGGCGACGTCCGTCAGTATGCTATCTGGTTCCTTACCGGTAGTGTGGCGCTGACGCTGATTCTGCTTTGCATTTAACATCATCGAAACATTCACTTAGACTGAAATAAGAAAATGACATTTTTAACGTTTTTCGTCGTTATACCTATTCTGATGTTGCTTGCCCTGTGGCTGGCTCGCAACGACAGTCAGGTGCGTGGCGTCATGGTCGTGGGTTCAACGGCCCTTCTCGCCCTTGCCATCTATTTGGTATTTGCCTTTCTGGAGGCGCGCGAGACCATGCCGGCAGAGCAATATCCCTTCCTCTTCGGCGACGCCATCCCCTGGTTCAAACCTTTGCATATCTTCTATCGCACGGGCGTGGACGGCATCTCGGTGGTGATGATCCTGCTTTCTGCCATCATCGTCTTCACCGGTACCTTTGCCTCCTGGCAGCAGCACCCCATGCAGAAGGAGTATTTCCTCTGGTTCACGCTTCTGTCTACCGGTGTGTTTGGCTTCTTCATCTCAGAAGACCTCTTCACCATGTTCATGTTCTACGAGGTCGCTCTGATCCCTATGTATCTGTTGATCGGCGTTTGGGGTACCGGTCCTAAGGAGTACAGTGCCATGAAGCTGACGTTGATGCTCATGGGCGGTTCCGCGTTGCTGATCATCGGCATCCTCGGCATCTACTTCTTCAACGGCCAGTATAGCGGCACCTACACCATGTCTGTGGTGGAGATCGCTGCTTCCAATGCTATTCCTGCATTTATTCAGAAGATCTTCTTCCCGTTCATCTTCATCGGTTTCGGTGTGCTCGGTGCTCTGTTCCCGTTCCACACATGGTCTCCCGACGGTCATGCTTCAGCCCCAACGGCTGTGTCTATGCTCCATGCCGGTGTGCTGATGAAGCTTGGCGGTTATGG
This sequence comes from uncultured Prevotella sp., assembly GCA_900546345.1. GTDB lineage: Bacteria > Bacteroidota > Bacteroidia > Bacteroidales > Bacteroidaceae > Prevotella. The sequence continues at coordinate 3,341 of URCI01000048.1, forward strand.
CTGCTTCCGCATTGCCATGTACCTCCTGCCCCAGGCAGCTCACCAGCTCTCCTGGATCTTCCTGATCCTCACCACCATCTCCGTGGTCTATGGTGCGCTCTCCGCTTGCGTGCAGACCGACCTGAAGTATATCAACGCCTACTCTTCCGTGTCTCACTGCGGTATGGTGCTTTTCGCCCTGCTGATGATGACCCAGACTGCTTGCACGGGTGCCATTCTGCAGATGCTCTCTCACGGTCTGATGACAGCCCTCTTCTTCGCTGTCATCGGTATGATCTACCACCGTTGCGGCACACGTGACGTCCGTCGCCTGGGTGGATTGATGAAGATCATGCCTTTCCTGGCCGTTGCTTATGTGGTAGCCGGCTTGGCTAACCTCGGTCTTCCTGGTTTCTCAGGCTTTGTGGCAGAGATGAACATCTTCGTCGGTTCTTTCGAGAATCCTGATTTGTTCCACCGTACTTGCACCATCATCGCTTGTACCTCTATCGTCATCACCGCTGTCTACATCCTGCGTGTTGTCGGTAAGATCCTCTATCAGCAGGTTCCTGATCAGGCCTATTACAAGCTTTCCGATGCCTCTTGGGACGAGCGCATCGCTGTGGGCGGCCTGATTTTCTGTGTAGCCGGACTGGGTTTGGCTCCGTTGTGGGCCCAGAACATCATCAACGATGCGATGGCTCCTATGTTGCATCATATCCTTAGCGCAGGCATTGTCGCTGGCATGTAATACGATAAGAAAAAGAGAATAAAGTTATGAATATAGATTATAGTCAATTTCTTAATATGATTCCGGAGGCCACGCTGACGGCTATCCTGTTGATCGTATTCCTTGCCGATCTGTTCACGGCTCCCCGCTCAGGTGAGAGCAAAGTACGCAGCTGGTTCAATCCGCTGGTATGCGTACTGATGCTGGCCCATGTTTTCATCAACATCTTCCCGACAGCATCGGCCACAGCCTTTGGCGGCATGTATATGACCAATCCCAGTGTAGGTGTCATCAAGACGATTCTCGCCTTTGGTACGCTCATCGTGCTCATACAATCGCGTGAGTGGCTGCAGCGTCCCGACACCAACTTCAAGGAAGGCGAGTTCTACGAGCTGGTCATTTCCACCTTGTTGGGTATGAACATGATGGTGAGTGCCAACCACTTCCTGCTGTTCTTCATCGGTCTTGAGATGGCTTCTGTGCCTATGGCCTGCCTCGTTGCTTTCGACAAGTATCGTCATCACAGTGCAGAAGCTGGTGCTAAGTTCATCCTCACCGCCACTTTCTCCAGCGGCGTGATGATCTATGGTATCAGCTTTCTCTATGGCGCTACGGGCACACTCTACTTCGATGATGTGGTGAAAAACATCAGTGCTACGCCACTGACGATCATGGGCATGGTCTTCTTCTTCAGCGGATTGGGCTTCAAGATCTCTTTGGTACCCTTCCATTTCTGGACCGCCGACACCTATCAGGGTGCGCCGACCAATGTCAGTGGTTATCTGAGTGTCATCTCCAAGGGCGCAGCCGCCTTTGCGCTGTGCTCCATTCTGATGAAGGTCTTCGCTCCGATGGTAGAGTACTGGCAGTATATGCTGATGATCGTCATCGTTCTGTCCATCACCATTGCCAACCTCTTCGCCATCCATCAGAAAGATCTGAAGCGCTTCATGGCTTTCAGTTCCATCTCTCAGGCCGGTTACATCATGCTCGCTGTCGTTGGCGACTCAGCGATGGGTGTGACCGCACTGTCTTACTATGTGCTGATCTATGTGGTGGCCAACCTCGCCGTCTTCTCTATCATCTCTTCTGTTGAGGAGCATAATAATGGAGTGGTGAGCATGGATGCCTACAACGGTTTTTACAAGACCAATCCGCGTCTGGCTTTCCTCATGACGCTGGCACTGTTCTCTTTGGGTGGTATTCCTCCGTTCGCCGGAATGTTCTCGAAGTTCTTTGTGTTCATGGCCGCCGCCAATGGCGCTCAGGTCACGACGACGATCGGTGCTACCATCTATGCAGTAGTCTTCATTGCCTTGGTCAACACGGTGGTGAGCTTGTACTACTATCTGCTCATCGTCAAGGCCATGTTCATCAAACACAACGAGAATCCGTTGCCGACCTTCAGTGCCCATGTCAACACGAAGCTGGCACTGGCTCTCTGCACACTCGGCATCATCGCCTTCGGTGTTTGCAGCTATGTCTATGACTGGATCCAAGCTGCGTCGGTGATGCAGTAATTTGGGTAGGATAGTAACATATAAAATAAAAAAAGGCTGTGGAAGCATCTTTCCCACAGCCTTTTTTCTTGCTTCTTTATAATAAAAGGTAGCAAACTCCGTTATAGGTATATTCGTATTACAATAAAATATGTCCGCCTATGAAGTATTCTACTCCCAAAGAATGTGTACCTTCAGAGTTATCGTTGTATATCATTCGAAAGATTGCTCACACCTATCGTATCGACAGGCGTACTTCGGAAGTGGCTGTTCATTGTATGAACTGATGACGGATCAAAACCGATAAAGCATCATGAAAACAATTGTTTCTCCTTCTTTGCTTGCAGCAGACTTTACGAATTTGCAAGCTGATATAGACATGATCAATCGTAGTGAGGCCGCTTGGTTGCACTGCGATGTGATGGATGGGGTCTTTGTGCCCAACATTTCTTTTGGATTTCCCGTTTTGGAATCTGTGAAGCGCATTTGCACGAAACCACTCGACGTGCATCTGATGATCGTGCATCCAGAGCGATATATCACGCAGACCGCTAAGCTTGGTGCCATGATGATGAATGTGCACTATGAGGCCTGCACACATCTCAACCGTACCCTCCACGAGATTCATGAAGAAGGCATGAAGGCGGGTGTGACGCTCAACCCTTCAACGCCTGTGTGCATGCTGGAGGATTGCATCCAAGACGTCGACATGGTGTTGCTCATGAGCGTTAACCCTGGCTTTGGTGGCCAAAAGTTTATTGAGAACACCTACGCAAAGATCGAGCGGCTGAGAAAGCTGATCGCAGAGAGTGGCTCGCGCGCTCTTATCGAAGTTGATGGTGGCGTGAATGCCGAGACCGCTCCGAAGCTCAAGCGCGCCGGCGTGGATGTGCTTGTCAGCGGCAGTTATGTCTTTAAAGCTGAGAAGCCGGAAGAAGTGATCAAGACCCTCGCCTCACCAGTGTCCCCCTCATCTGATATGTAAGAACCGTGAGATGTCCCGCTCTTGCTTTCATCCCACAACTTTTGAATCTTAGCTTTTTAGTGCATTTCTCACGTTTGAGTAGACGGAAAAGAGCCGACAAAAACATGTTCAGCCGTAGTTGTCATCTAGAAAGATCACAAGTGCATGAATGCATGAAAACCGAGATGATAGCCCGAATTCAAGGGTATTTTCTCTTCTTCTCAGTCTTTTCTGCTGTTCATCACGGTTGTTTCTTCCGCTCATCTCGGTTGTTTTAGACCGTCATATCGGTTGTTTGATCCTATAAAAAAGGTGAGATGACACAAAATTCTCTAGAGGATTTTGTGTCATCTCACCTTTTTTGTTGCTCTCAATCAGCCTGTCTTTGGTTATCTTTTTGTTACACAGCGATTTATGGAAATCGCTCTGAAATTGAAGAAATCGTAGACAAATCTTCTTTGCCCGAAAAGAACGCGAAAATAGCGCCTTGAAAATGTCATTTTATTCAACAATGACTCTATTCTATCTCCAGTTCCATTCCGTTTTTCTTGGCCATCTTTCTCATGTTCAGCACAGCGTAGCGCATGCGACCGAGCGCCGTGTTGATGCTCACCTGTGTGGCGTCAGCGATCTCTTTGAAGGACATCTGCTGATAGAAACGCATGAATACCACCTCGCGCTGTGGCTCCGGCAGTTTGTCCATGAGCTTCTTGACGTCTTTGAGCACCTGTTCGTTGACGTATTGACCTTCGACACATCCCTCCCAAATCTGGCGGTGACGCAATTTCCCGAGGTCGTTGTCCTCGTTTGGTTCAATGATGTGCCGTGCTTTCTGTTTGCGATAAGCATCCATGATCACGTTGTGAGCGATGCGCATGCACCAAGCCGAGAACTGCCCGGAGGGTTCGTAGAGCCCGTTCTGCAGTTTCACGATGATTTTGACGAAAGTCTCCTGAAAGATGTCGTTTGCCTGCCCCTCATCATGAACTACGAAAAGGATGTATGCAAACACCTTGTTTTGGTTGCGAGACAATAAGATGTCGAAAGCCTGATTGCTGCCATGCATATATTCTATGGCCAATTGTTCATCGGTCATTTTGTTGAGCTGTTCCATTTTCTTAATCTTTTTATTAAGTAAATGTCCAATCGATAGGCTTTCTATATTAATTGTTATTTTCTTGTTGACAAAGGTAGTAAAATTATGTAAGAGTGGCAAATTTTTAACACTCCAATTGCAATATTCCATCATAAAAAACGTTGGGAGCGATGCTCGTCCCAACGTTGATGATCGTGTAGTTTTCGTTTTATTCTTTGAAGAAATGCTCTCTGAGGAAACTTGTGAGCTCTTGAGCCATCTTGCGATGCTGTGCTGCACTGGGGTGATAGTCAGCGCCATAGCCCAGGGAGCCGTCCTGTGGCGTGAAGTCGAAGCGGAAGATGAGTTTGTCGCCTTGCTTGTTGAGCGCCTTCTTGATTTTGTCGAGCGTCGTCTTGACCAGCGCGTTGGGCTCTGCGCCCAACATCGGTCCGCTCATCATCACGATGCCGGCTTGAGGATAGCAGCTTCTGACGTGCTTGACCAATGCCATGTAGGCTTGCTCATAGCGGTGGACGTCGTATCCGGGTGTTGAGAAGTCATTGGTACCTAGGTTGATACACACCACGTCGGGTTGCCAGCGGTGGAAATCCCAGCGTTGCGTGCTGTCGTGATAGAGCGTGAGGTCATACATCTGCGGCATGGCATCGGGCGATCCGGTCGCCGGTCCGTCGTAGTTGCGATAGGCGCCGATGCCGCTTCGCGAGATGGAGAAGTGCTGTGCCTGCAACGCATTGGATGTGAGCGTGGCGTAGCTGAGCCAGTGGTTCTCAGTCTCGTCGATGTAGTGATCCGTGCACTCGGTGTCCTCAACCCCATATCCGCAGGTGATGGAGTTGCCGATGAATTCTATCTTTCTTTTGGGCAGTGGCGTGGGGGTGACGAGTTTGCAGCCTTTGTCCAGTACAAAACCGCGGAAGACGGCATGGCGGTCCAGGCCTTCGATGGCATACATCAGTCTGACGCTGTGCTCGCCTTGCGGCAGTGCGGTAGCGAGTTGGACGACCGAGTCACGCTCGCTGTTGAAGGCGACCTTGAAGGGTGTGGCGTTGTCGATCGTGCACATGAAGTAGCCGCTTTTGGGTTTGGCCACCATTCTCAGGGAGGATCCCTGGAAGCGGGCACGGATCTCAATACCCGGCCAGTTGAACGTTGGACGGTCGGGATCGTTTTGGTTGATGCGTCCCACGTATTGAATGAGTGGGTCAGAGGGTTTCACCCACTGCCCTTCGATGGGCAGCGTGTTGGCTGCCCAGGAAGAGAACGGAAGGGTCATCATACAGAAGATGTTCAGAAGCAGTTTTTTCATGTTAGGGAATTGGTTATGGGTATATATAAATAGGTGTCGGTCTTAGAAGGTCAGTCTCATCATGAGTCTCACACCATTCTTGTGGGCCGTGGGCAATTCGTTGTAGTTGCAGCGGTGGACATATTCCACGTGCAGCAGCTTGAAGATGTTGTGCACGCCGGCGATGAGCTCCACATAGGGCTTGTGCGGGTCCATGACATAGCATCCCTCGGGGAATTGCATGAGCGTGGCGGAACCGGCATTCTGCTCGAGATAGGGGTTGTTCTTGTCCGTGAGCTTACCCCACAGTGCCTTCACACCGATGTATTCGCGCCACTTGAGTTTTTTGAGTAGTGGGATGCGGTTGAAGATCTTGCCATTGAGGTCCCAGCTGGCGTCGAGACTGGCGTAGCGGTCGTTGAGGAACTCCATGTTGTTGATGAGGTTGAACGTCTCGTCCTCGATGATATAGCTCAGATTGGCCGCAGGCATGATCAGCAAGGGGTAGGGAACCTGGTTCCATTGTGCGCCTGCCTTGAGATAGACGTCGATCTTTCCCCAGCTGTTCATCCAGAAGCGCTTATAGATACCGGCCTCGGTGAAATTGTAGTTGTAGTCACCGCCGAGCACGTTTTTCAGTCCCATCGTATGTCCCAGTGTGAACACGGGGGCGTCGAGGTTGATCGGCAGACGACGCTGTTTGGTGTTGATGTAAGTGCGTCCTGGTGCCAACTGGAATTGCAGGCTCAGCTCTGTCGTGCGTATTTTGCCGTTGTGGAGCAGGTCGCCGACCCGAGTGCCCTCTGGCAGTGTGTAGGTGAAACCACTGTTGAGCGGGTTGAAGAAAAGCGCGCCGGTCGCCTCGTTCTCCTCGGTTTTCAGTCCGATGGTGGTCTTCATGCCCCATTCCTGCTCGTATTCAAACTTCAGTTGCTGCCGGTTGTAGAACATCATCTTGTCGACCTTGGCCCACTTGAAGGCTGTGAAGACATTGTCCTTGTCGGTCTGCATGAACTTGTCCGACGGCGACATGATGTCGTAAGTCGACTCAAAGCTCAGCGTGCGCTTGGGGAATTCCCGTGGCAGATAGTCCTTCTTGTTGAGCGAGTAGGTCAGCATCGCATCGTAGTAGTTCTTTTTCGAGTCGAAGCCGTGGGCATAGTAGCCCTGGAAGAACCAGTGCTTATTGAGGTTGGCCGTGGTCTGTCCGCTGATACGGGCACGGTATCCGTCGATGAAGTTCTTGGTGATGAGCGTGTTGACAGGACCGAAATCAAACTTGCTGGGATGGTTTTCGTCGCCAGTCTCCACAAAGTTTTCAATGAAAGCCTTGGCGCCGAAGATGATGTATTTAAATCCTTTGATCTGTTCGATTCGGTGCACAAAGGCACTCATGGAACTCTCGCTCTTGGTGAGTTCCACCGTTCGGTATTTGTTCCAGAAGGCTTCGTCACGCATCTGCGAGTCCGCTTCCCGTTTGACTTTGGCCTTTCCTTTGAAGAGTTGCTTGGCCAGTGGCTGGAAGTCGTAGTCGCTCAGTCGTGTGGTGCGCGTGATGAGCGCCTTGCTCAGGAACTTAGCCACCTTCATCTCCACGATCATATCGTCGACGCTCAGCGCCCATTCCCCGTTGGGCAGCTTGCGGTATTCCTGCTGGATTTGCAGGTTTTCCACGAAGTTGACGTCGCTGCGCTTGGGGATTGTGAGGTTGCATCGTTTGACGTGAAGCGTGGAGTCAGCGAGGATATACAGTTCTCCGCGGAATCCGAAGTCCTGCTGGTTGTTGGGGATAAATTGCAGGTGGTAGCAGAGATCGTGGTCGACATACACTGTGTCCTCGATGTAGTATCGGTAGAAAGCAATGGCGTCCTTTCCGATCGGCGAGGTGAATGGATATTGCAGCAGGCGCACCTGATCGTCATAGATGTCCACATCGGTGAAGACATCCTTCATCGCCACCGTCATGATGTCGCCCGTCTGTATCAGCTGGTTGACGCCCGAGGAGCTTTGACCCATGACGATGTCTTTCTCGTCCTTGGGATCTTTCCGGTAGATATGCTGTGTGACGGTCTCGTCTACAGTCAGCGGCAGGATGAGTTTACCATTGTAGGGACTGGTCTCGACCTGGTCGAGCAGCCACTTATGCTTGCCGATGAATCCCGAATCGATGTCGGCCGGCGTGATGTCGTTGATGGCCAGTGTGAGCTTCTGATATTTGGTGTAGCTCAGATAATCATGGTTTTCGAGGTTGGTACGCTTCTTCGCTGCAATGACGCGCTTCATCAGCTCCACGGCCGGGTTGTTTTTGCGCGAGTATTTCGCACGTTTCGACTTTACGACGACTTCAGCGAGCTGGCGTGTGTCGGGTTTGAGCTTCACGTTGAGCACCTCTGGCGTGGAGGCGTTGATGGTGATCGTCTTGGGTTTATAGCCCACGGCGGTGAAGGTTAGCTGCCATCCGTTGTGCCGCTCGATGGTGTACTCACCCATGGCATTGCCGCTCACGGCAACATGATGTCCGCGGTAAGTGGCACTGGGATAGAGGATGGTGTCGCCCTTCTCGGCGTCGATAACGACACCGCGGATCTGAGCGCTTGTGGTAAGGGAGAAGAAGAGGAGAAGCAGTAAAGAAATAAAAGCCTCACCCCCTCGCCCCTCTCCGAGGGAGAGGGGAGTGAAATGTCTGCTCCATCCGATGGCATTTAGCCAAGTGTGTATGATGTTGCTATGTCGTTTCATGGTCTTCTTGTCTGTTAATACCTATATGTTCTTAATTGTTATCCTTGCAATCTTCAAGTATCCGTCATGCGCATCGTAGTTCTTTGCGCATGTTTTTCGTTGTACACTGTGCAGTATGTTTTATCTATGTATATTATTATATGTATGCCAATTATTTATTATTATTTATACATTCTACACTATATACATTATTCATTAATCAGTTCTTCCAAGTCCGTGATGACTTTGTCGGGGACGCTCTCGTCGAAAGTCTTTTTGGTCCATCCCTCCCCTTTGATCCATACGGCATGGCATCCGGCAGCGAGCGCAGGCTCAATGTCTTTATAGAAACTGTCGCCGACGACCACCACTTCTTCCGGTTTGAGCCCCAGACGCTCCACACCTATTGTGAAGATGCGGGGATTGGGTTTGCGAATGCCTACCGCTGCGGACTCCACGATGCTTTGGAAGAACGTGTCAAAGCCAAACTCTTTGAGCACGGTCGCGATGTTGCCATAGAAATTGCTCACCAATACCATCGGATAGCGCTTGTGGAGCACGGCGAGCACCTCACGGCTGTGGGCAGTGATGGTCTTGACTTTGCCATAGACATCCTCCAGCACAGCGCTGTGCTTCTGACGGAACATCTCCTCGTCTGCGTCCCAGGCTCCGGACGTGCAGAGTTGTTCCATCTCCAAACGAATCTTCACTTGAAGTGTCTTGTAGAAAGTGTAGTCGGGCTGGATGATGGGATTGTTGCCGAGCGTGCGTTCGCCGTAGACATATGCGTCACGGAATTGCTGTTCGGTCACGGGTACTTCCTGTCGCTGATAAGCGTGCCAGAGCATCTGTCCCCAATGGCAACCGGCTGTGTCGAGTGTTGCGCCGTAGTCGAAGATATATCCTTTAATCATTATCGTGAGAATTAAATACCTATTGTAGAGAGAGTTATTGATATGTTGCGTTTTGTTTTCCTGTTGTGTCTGTCGTCCTTAGAACTTCTCTGTCAGTTGCTCGCAGAGCGTCTCATGACGTTTATGCATATGGATATAGAGCATGTTGAGCGGGATGATCTCCACCAAGAGATAGATCCACGGCATGTTGATCAGACAACATACATATAAGGTGATGGCCCGCACGTTGAACGTCAGTGCGTTGGTCATCGGCATGAGCGGACGGCTGCCGTTGAGAAACTCCGTCTTCAGTGCGTCACGCTTCTGTGGGTCTATGGTGGCCTGAGCCTCTTTCCATTTCTTGAAGAAACGCTGGAACTTCGGTGTCCGCTGCTCCTGACTCTTGCAGTAGTTGGCATAGGTGCGGTAGAACATGCGTGCGAAGAGTTTGTTCTTCGGCGTGCTCTCATAGACGGCGCGCTGCTGAGCATAGTTGTCGAGTTCCGATCCTTCCTTGCCTTTAAGGAAGAAAAGATGGATCTGACGATAGTAGTCAGCCAAGGAACTTTGCGGTGAATGGCTCAAGAAGCCAGCGATAATCGCCATGGCCCAGATCCAGATGCCCCAATGGAGATGGGTACCGGGAATGTACTGACCCATCATGCGGAAGGCGAGTGCAAAATAGATAAAGAGGAACCATACATCGCCCGAAGCCCCGTCCAGCACGCGCCCCACCAGGGTCTTCTTGCCTGTCAGGCGCGCCATCTGTCCGTCGGTGGAATCGCAGAAGTTGGCCAGCATCAGCAGCACCACGCCAAGGATGTTGTGAGCCAGATCTGTGAAGTAGAACATGCAACCAGCGGCGGCGCCGAGGAAAATGCTCAGGATGGTGATGGCGTTGGGATGCACGCCGAGTTTATTCCAGAAGAGGGCAAACACCAGTCCGATGGGGCGTGTGAAGTGTACGTCGAGCCATTCTTCTGTATCGTTGGATTTAAAAGATGCTTGTAAGAGTTCTTTAAATGTTGACATGTCTTTATTCTTATTTTCTTTCTTTTTGCTTGTAAAGCTATTGGTCTTGATTTTGGTTGGCATGCGGCCGCTGCCTTTCGTTGTATTGCGCTATGACCTCGTCGGCAATCGCCTGTGCTGCTTCCTGACGGCATCTCGAGAAGCTTGGCCAGTCATTGAAGTCGATGATATAGTGTTGGCCCCGTTGGTCGATGATGGCGTCTCCCCCATATGCGGTCACTCCCGTGAGCCGTGACAGTCGGAAGGCATCCTCGCGCAAGGCATGCTCATCGAAGTGGTAATGATGGGAACTGCCGTTGAGCGCTTCGTTGCCAAACTTGCTGTAGCCTTCGTCGGTGGGGTAGAACAGTCGGAACAGACGGTTGCCCACGCCATAAAACTTCACCAAGTCGCCCTTGACATGGGCGCTGGTAACATAGTCCGTGATACCGCGCGACCGGAAATCTGCCATCGCTTTTGCCAATGACTCACGGTCAGGGCAGAACACCACGTCGCCTTTGTCCTGGGCCGCCGCGTCGCCTCTTTTCAGCCATGTGCCGTCTTCGCCTGTTGCTTCCGGCATGGGAATGTGATGCGCCTGCATGATCTTTTGCAGTAGGGAACGCTGGCAGTTGCGGACACCCTTCACACTGTTGACGCACAGCGCCCCCTGCTCGGTCTTTTGCTGCAGGGCTTGCAGTGCTGCCGTCGACCGTGCCATTGTCACATATATCTCTGCAGCCTTAGGTATGGTGGCGAAGACATCCTCGTCCACAAGGGTGATGGGATTTTGCGACCCCATTGTGTCTTGCAGCTTGTCACACACGGCTTTCAGGATGGCGTCGTCGCGGTCTACGGAGTTGGGCGAGAAGCGTGTCGCCCTTCTCACGGCGATGATCTCGATAGCGTCACTCATGGTTGCCGGCAATGAAGTCTTCTGCTTTTTTGATGTCTGTGGCATGGTCGATGTCCAGCACTTTTGAGAAGGCAAAGGCCTTCAGCTGGCGCCCGTCGCGGATCAGTCCGCGCTGGAAGTTGCGCATGCGACTCTCGCCGCGTTCCATACAGCGGTGGAGCGTGTCGATGGCGTTGGGTGCCAATCCATAGATGCCCCCGCTGATATAGGTGCAGTGCTGGCTGTTGTCGTCATAGAATCCTGTGACGCGCATCTGCTCGTCCGTGCCGACATAGAGCGGTTTCTCATCGTCGATATAGTCGGTCACGCCCATCAGTCCGTCGCCACCTTCCTGCAGGAAAGTCTTGAACTGTCGGATATAAGCTTGAAACTCCTCTTCACGAAAGATCGTGTCTACGGTTGTCAGCACAAAAGGCTTGTCGGCCAGCATGGGGCTGAGCTCGAAAAAGGAGTGCATGCTGCTCGGTGTACTCTTTATTTTCAACCGCAAGGGAATGTGCTGCCCTTGAAGTCCTCGCTGCTGTATCTGTCTCAGATGAGCGGCTACCTCGGTCATCTGCTCATTGCAGATCACACAGATCTCCTCTGCCTCGTGGTGCATGAAGACGCGCAGCAGACGGTCGATGAGGTGCTCACCATGGACAAAAACCAAAGGCTTGGGTTCTTTGATGCCTTCAGCTGCTAACCGTGAGCCTTCGCCGGCTGCTATAATTGCATATCTCATATGATTCTTCTAAATTCTACTCTTCTGAATAAACTTTTTTTGTCGATTCCGTCATGAGGTTTTTGGGATGACGTCAAAGCGTTCAATCAGTTGTTATCTAATTTAACTACAAAGTTATACACTTCTTGGGACACATAGAAAACTTTTTAGGTTTATTTTGGTTTTCAGCGAGATTTTGATTATATTTGCCCCATAATTGACAATCACACGCGTATGCATAGGCTTTTTTTTCTCTTGTTTCTACTGTTGGCGGCTTGCGGTCAAATGCTGGCCTCAGCGATGACTGACAGACCAGATGACGGAGTGACCGACAGTGCTATTGTCGACACGCTGCCCAAGACAATGGCGCGCCCGCGAGTTGCTGTTGTGCTCTCGGGAGGCGGCGCGAAGGGCATGGCACACATCGGCGTGCTCAAAGTGCTCGAAAAAGCTGGCATTCCCATGGATATCGTCACGGGCACATCCATGGGCAGCATAGTTGGCGGTCTCTATGCCGTGGGATGGTCAGCAACGCAGCTCGATTCCCTGGTACGTCGGCAGGACTGGCCTTTCCTCTTGAGCGACCGCGCTGTCTATTCTTCTGAGGATCTTGAGGGCAGAAAGCTGCAGGCTACTTATTTCTTCACCAAGACACTGAAACTGCGCAAAGGTCATTTCTCGGGTGCGACAGGGTTCATTGAAGGCAAGAATCTGATGCGGCTTTTCCGGCATCTGACTGCTGGCTACACCGATTCCATCGATTTCGACAGCCTGCCACGGCGCTTCGCCTGCGTAGCCACCAACATTGTCGATAACACAGAGTATGATTTTCATAGTGGCGTGCTTGCCGAGGCCATGCGCACAAGTATGTCGATTCCCGGTGTCTTCACACCTGTCAGAAAGGGAGCGCGGGTCCTTGTCGATGGCGGACTGCGCAATAACTATCCGGCAGACCTCGCACGGGAGATGGGAGCAAAGTATATTATCGGTGCCACTGTGCAGGGGCCGCCCAAGACTGCTGACGATCTTGTCAAAGGTGCCTCAGTGCTTGGACAGATCGTGGACGTGAATTGCAAGAATAAATACGATGATAATCTCAAGTTGACCGACATCGCCATTCGTGTGGATACCAAAGGCTACAATGCGGCTTCATTCACGCCGGCAGCCATCGACACACTGATCAGGCGCGGAGAAGAGGAGGCGATGCGCCACTGGGACGAGCTCGTGGCGCTGAAAAAGCGGTTGGACCAGACTTCCACAGAGCCTGCCCCTTGCCTTCATCCCCAGCCCGAGGCCCTTACACCCATCGATTTCTCCAAAGCGAAGGCCGAAGCCACAGACTCCACGGATGAGGTGCAGGGCAGCTTGGGCGTGAGGTTTGACAATGAGGAGAAGGTGGCCATGCAGGTCGCCGGTACGTGGATCTCTGGCCGTAAGCCATTTCGGGTGGCTGCTGTGGCAAGACTGGGGCGCAATTACAAAGGTTCGGTTTACGGCGGATGGCGACTCCCGCGCGGCACTGAGTTAGGCTTGGGCTATACCTATGCCTATCACGACATCGACTTCTACCACGATGGTAAGAAAGACTTCAACGCCACGTGGGGACATCATCAGGCTCGATTCAATATCATGAACATCAATGTGCGCAACATGTCGATGGACATTGCCTTGCGCTTTGACGATTATGACTACCACAATGTGCTCTTCGCCTATTCGACCGGAGACCGCTCGGCACCCTCCGATGATCATTTCTTCAGCTATCACGCTACCCTGCACTATAATAGTGAGAATGCCGGATTGTTCCCCACACGTGGTGCGCGGTTTGTTGCGGGGTATGCTTATTTCACTGACGACTTCACAGGCTATAAGGATCACAAGGGGTTCAGCGAGGTCAATGCCCATTGGCGCATCTCGGTGCCTCTGTCACATCATCTGACGCTCCAGCCCCTGCTCTATGGTCGTCTGCTCTTTGGCAAGGATATTCCGTATATCCGTCACACGTTCGTCGGCGGTCCCTGGTTCTCTCATTATCTTGAGACGCAGTTGCCTTTTGCCGGTACACATCATATAGAGATGACAGATCTGCACTTTGTCGCTGGTCAGTTGCAGCTGCAATATCAATTGACCACCAACAACTTTGTACTTCTCCGTGGGGCATGGACCCAGCACGACGACCGTCTTGCAGACATTCTTCGGCATGATGGCGACTGGGGCGTACAGGCAGCTTATTGCTATCGCACGATGTTCGGTCCGTTGGGGGCCAGTCTGGGCTGGGCCAGCATGCAACACGATCTCAGGTTGACGGTCAACTTAGGATTTGAATTTTAAAGTGACAGGAGCCTTTCTCTCTACTTACTCAAGAGGCGGAGAAGGGCACTTGTCTTTCGTTGATGATGCTTTGTCGCACTTGCCTGTATATCTTTTTGTTGCCTGTTATTAATAAAAATCCAACTTTTTCTTTGTGTTATTAATAATTATTGCTACTTTTGCAATGATAAGTAAGAAATAGATAACGGAGAGAGTAGTAATGGAAATCATATTGGCAGACCCGCAGGGCATCACACGCATGGGACTGATGTACCTGCTCCTCGAGATGGGACAGCAGAATCCACGCTATGTCGAAGACAAGGCTGGACTCATAGAAAGGATGAAGGAGCAGCCGGCAGAGATCGTTGTGCTGGACTATAACCTTTTTGACTTCAATGACGCCAGTGAGATGTTTATCCTCGGCCAGCGTTTTCCCAAAACAGAGTGGCTGTTGTTTAGCGAGGAGCTCAGTGGGGATTTCATGCGGTCGGTGATGCTCAGTGGCCCGCAGTTCAGCATCATCATGAAAGATTCGCCTCTTTCTGAGATTCGCGAGGCACTCCGCTTTGTCATGCACGGCAAGCGGTTTATCTGCCAGCATGCCACGGAACTGCTCATCGAAGGACAGGCTCAGGACAGCGTCCCCAACCAGGTCAACCTCACCAAGACCGAGCAGGAAATCCTCAAGGACATTGCCTTGGGTATGACCACAAAGGAGATTGCCGCCAAGCGCTTTTCCAGTTTTCATACGGTCAACACTCATCGCAAAAACATTTTCCGTAAGCTTGGCGTGAACAATGTCCACGAAGCCACGAAATACGCCTTGCGTGCCGGGCTCGTCGATGCGGCGGAGTACTACATATAGTATTCGATTAGTTTTGTTTCGCTGAATACAGATCTCCTTTAAAAAGCTTGGATAAGAATATTATTTTTTACTACCTTTGTGACATTGAGTAAAGATACAGCCAAAGATGAAAAGATATTAAGTAATAGAAGTTATTCGTCTTTTGGAAAGTGATGGTTGGATCCAATGCTATTGTTAGGGTGACCATCGACAATTCAAGCACCCCTAAAAGAAAGAGGAGGTGACGGTCAGAGGCAAAAATAGTGAGGTGTTAAGCCAATATAAATGAGTACTCAATATTTCTTTTTGCCATATTCGCTCGGCGTGCAGCCAAACTGCTTCTTGAAGGAAGTGGAGAAGTGCGAGAGCGTGTTGAAGCCTGTCATGAAGGCTATCTCCGATATGGTGTGCTCACCGGCCTTGATCAGTTCCGCAGCTTTATTGAGCTTATAGGTTTTGAAGAATGTGCTGGGACTCTCACCTGTGAGTCCTTTCACCTTGTAGTAGAGTTTTGTGCGCGAGACATGCATCATCTCTGTAGCCTTGTTCACGTCGAGCTCAGCATTGGCCATTTCCTTTTCCATCACTTGATAGAGTTCATCCATGAAGTGCTTGTCTTGAGCCGAGAGCACATCTTCCACGTCTTTGTCGGTTTCCGTCGTGGAGTTGAGAATCGTGCGTACCCGTTCGCGATTGGTGAGCAGCGATTTGATCATTGCCAGCAGCACCTTAGGCGCAAAGGGCTTGGTGACGTATGCGTCAGCGCCACTGTTGAGGCCTTCCACTTTGTTCTCGTCCGTTATCTTTGCAGTGACCAGTATCACGGGGATGTGACTGGTCTGTAAGTCGTCTTTGATCATGTGGCAGAGTTCATAACCACTCATGCCCGGCATGACCACGTCGCTGAGGATAAGCTGGGGTTCCTCTTCGCGTGCCGCCTTCAACGCACTTTCTGCGTCGAAGCAATAGATCACTTTGTATTCGGGAGCAAGCAGCGTGCGCAGATAGTGCACCACCTCGGTATCGTCATCCACGACGAGAACCTTTGACCGTTTTTCCTCACCGTCTTGCTCGTCAGCGACATCGACCACGTCGCTTGCCGGTGTCTTTGCGGGAATGTCGGCGTAAGCTGGTTCCAGGGATTTCTTTTCCTCCTCGGTGTAAGCGCTTTCGTCGGTCGGCAACACCAGGGTGAAAAGAGCCCCTGTGCAGTCCGTGCGATTATTGGCCGACAGCGTGCCATGATGCAGCCGTGCCAGTTCCCGGGCATAGTAGAGGCCGATGCCTGATCCCCAGTTAATGGTGCCTTCCGACTGGTTGTTGAGCTGATAATAGCGCTTGAAGATATTCTCCAGTTCACTTTGCGGTATGCCTTTTCCTGTGTCAGCAATGCTGAGTGAGATGCGGTGCCCATTGTCCAGCGTGTCGAAGACGACATCGATGGCACCGCCACGTGGCGTAAACTTCATGGCGTTGGACATGAGGTTGTTGAAGATCTTCTCCAGTTTGTCGGCATCGAGCCACATCGTCAGGCAGCCTTCCAGTCCTTGCGTACGGATCGTGATGCCCTTCTCTTCAGCATTCATGGTGAAGATGGCAAGGTATCGGCGCAGTTCTGCGATGATGTCTTTTTGTTCCACATGCAGTCGTAGCGTGTCGTTCTCGAGTTTGTTGAAGTCGAGCATTTGGTTGACCAGACGTAGCATGCGGTTGACGCTTCTGGCCACGATGTCGAGGAGCCGATGATCTTGTGGTCGGATGTCGCCGCTGTTGCGCAGTTGCTCCACGGGTCCGGCGATCATGGTGAGAGGTGTTCGGAACTCGTGTGAGACATTTGCGAAGAAACTCATGTTCATCTTGTTGATGCGTTGCTCCTGCTCCCGCTCTTCTTCCGCTTTGAGGGCGAGTCGCTTCTCTTTCTCGATGCGCTTTCTTGCTTTCCTCACATACCAGTAGATAGCGGCCGCTGCTAAGAGATAGAAGCACCATGCCCACCATGTGTTCCAAGGTTCCGGAGCTATTCTCACCTTGATGGTGTTCTCGGCCAATGGCCGGTCAGAGTCGTTGCCTACAATTTTTATGTGGAAGGTGTAGTTGCCCGAAGGCAGATTGGAGTAGTGAGCCTCGTTGTTGCCGTCGGCGTCTGTCCAGATGTTGTCGTGCCCTTCCAGACGGTAGTAATAGTGTATGCGTTTGAAGTCGCTGTAGTCGATGGCAGCAAAAGATATGGAGAAGCTGTTTTGGCGATAGCCAAGGTTGATCTCTTTCGCCGTCTCCATGCTCTCGCTGATGGGCTGTTCTTTGCCGGGGATGATGATGTTGTTGTGCAC
Organism: uncultured Prevotella sp.; assembly: GCA_900546345.1. Taxonomy (GTDB): domain Bacteria; phylum Bacteroidota; class Bacteroidia; order Bacteroidales; family Bacteroidaceae; genus Prevotella. Next base: position 20,619 of record URCI01000048.1, read on the forward strand.
TTTCAGGTTTTCAAACATCAGCCGTGGCGAGCCGGTGGCTACTATCTTCATCGGGTTGAAGACCGTAAGTCCATGCGTACCGCCGAAGACGAGCGTGCCGTCGGCCATGCGACAGGAGGCTCTGTCGTTGAACTGGAAGCCTCCGATGCCGTCAGCCTCATGGTAGATGGTGATGCTGTAGTTGCGAGGATCCACCTTGTTGAGTCCGTCCATGGTGCTCACCCAGATGTTGCCTCTCTGATCCTCCTCAATACTCGACACGTCAGCGCATGACAGTCCTTGGATTGCTGTCATGCGGTGGGTGCGGGCATCGTAGCGCAACAGTCCGTTGGTCACCGTGCCGAGCCAGATGTTTCCTTTGCTGTCTTGGAAGCTCTTCGTCGGAATGTAGACACTGCGTCGTATGCAGGCTTTGACATCTTCTTGTTTGATCGTGAAGCGTCGCAACTCCTGGCTTTGTCTGTCGATGAGCATGGGCGATTGGGCAAAGGCAGAAAGGAGGATGTCGCCATTGCGGAGCGTGAGCAGTCCGGGGATGAAGGTGAAAGTCTTCGGGAATACTTGCTTCAATGTATAATGGTCGTTCTCGGGATTGATGGCACAAACATAATATCCTGCCGTCGAAACCCATATCGTGCCACGGTTGTCTTCAGTGATTTCCATGGGCATGTAGACAGGATAGGTCTTGAGCACACTGAGGCGGTGACCGTCGTAGAGGCATTTGCTGACTCCGCTCATGGTCAGCAGCCACAATCTCTGTTTGTGATCGACAAACACTTTGTAGATGTCGTATTTGTCGCTATTGGTCGGCGAGTAGCCCGTTTGCAGGTTGGTCAGTTGCCGCGTCTGCGTGTCGTAGACGCAGAGCCCTTTTTGCTTGCTTGCTATCCAGAGATGGTGCTGGTTGTCAGCGGCTACAGACTTCACGTCTTGTCGGTTGAGAGCCCGAATGAGATGGGTGTCGGCATTGAACATGTCCTTATATCTATACACCACTTTGAATCCCTGACCTTCAGAACCCAACCAAAGGTTGCCGTGAGAGTCGGTATAGATCTGCGTGACGTTGAAGTCCGGAGCCTCGAAGGGGAAATCTTCTTCCGATTGGTTGACGAGTTTCTGCTGGCGATGATCATAGAACCAGAGTCCGTGGCGGTAGGTGTTGAGCAGCAAGTCGCCTTTGCCGTAAGGATGGATCAGCGACACGATATCATTGCTGATTGCCGGATGCTCAAGCACCGGCGGCAAGGGCATGAAGCGGCGTAGGGTAGTATCGAAGAGTCGCAGGCCTTCAGGACCGCTGATCCATAGCTGATGCCCATTGAGCAGAAAACTGCCGTTGCTGTTGTCGATGGCAATGGTGACGACGGGGCGGAATGTGCTAAGAGCGTATGCCGTGAGCGTCTTGGCCTTGCGAATCCATAGCAGGTTGTGGACGTCGAGGTGACAGGTGACGTTGTAAGGGCTGTCATGGTCGATATTGCGCAGCCTGACATCAACGCTGTTGTCTTTGTCGTTGTATTCGTAGACTTGATCCATGGTGACAAAAAACAAGCGGTGATCCCGGCTTTCCAACATGTAGAGCACATTTTTGTTTTTGACATTCATTCTGACCCGTGTGAATCCGTCATTGCCATTGTATCGGCATAGTCCGTTGACGGTCGACACCCATAGTTGTCCCCGCGAGTCGCGGTAGCAGTATTTCACGTTGTTGTCGGGCAGTCCGATGCTGTCGTCGATGCAATAATATTGGTGAAAGGTGTTGCCATCATATTTGTTGAGTCCACGGAAAGTGCTGATCCACATCTGTCCGAAGCGGTCCTCCATGAATCCGTTGATCTGCTCGTTGGAGATATGTTTGGAGAGCAACAATTGCTGCTCCTTATGGTTTTCATTGACATTGCCTGAGTTGTGGGAACACGCGAGCAAGGCCAGTGACAGTATCAGTGACAGAAGGACTTGTGCTATTTTCATGTTTTAAGATTGTATTTCTATAGACAAAGATACGTTCTTTTCCTATGACTACCAATGGTTTGACCGGTTTTTTAACACAGATGCAATGATTTGAACAAATAAGCAAATAGCGCGATGGAAAATCAAGAGGGATGAGCTGACAGAGACCTATTTTTAAACCATTGAGAAATACTTTAGTACATTAGAGGAAGTATTTTCACGATGATTTTCATAATTTTGTGCATGAAACGTTTTATTCACTATCTAAAAACCAAAGTAATGACAGCCAAAAAACTATTTTCCTTGGCCATAGCAGCTATCAACGTGCTCTGTGTCATGTCACAGCCACGGCTTCGTGCCGACAATGTCGACGAGGTGTTGCAGGCCATGACACTGGATGAGAAATGCCATTTGCTGCTCGGCTGCGGAATGCATTTCAATGATGACGCGAAGTTCCCGGGAACGGCGGGCAGCAGCTATGCCGTCTCCAGACTGGGTATCCCCTCGATCTACTGTGCCGACGGTCAACAAGGATTGCGTATGAGTGCCACACGCCCGTGGGATCACCGCGACTATTTGACTACTGATTTCCCGGCTTCCATGACTGTGGCCTCCACGTGGGATTGTGAGGCTGCTTACGCTGTAGGTAAGGCCATCGGCAATGAGGTGAAGGAGTATGGACTGGACTGGATACTTGCCCCTTCCATGAATCTGATGCGCTCGCCGCTGTGTGGCCGCAACCATGAGTATTATTCCGAGGATCCACTGCTCTCCGGAATGATTGCCGCGGGCTATGTGCAAGGTGTGCAGAGCGAAGGCGTGGCTGCCACACCTAAGCATTTTGTGGCCAACAACCAGGAGACTAACCGCAACAACAACGATGCCCGTGTCTCACAGCGTGCTTTGCGTGAACTCTATCTTCGGGCTTTCGAGGTGGTGGTGAAGAAAGGACAGCCCTGGACAATCATGACATCCTACAATAAGCTCAATGGCACCTATACCCTTGAGGACAGCGAGCTGCTGAATACGGTGGTGCGTAAGGAATGGGGATGGAAGGGCATGTTTGTCTCTGACTGGAATGCCGGTCAGAATCCGGTATTGTCCATGATGGCAGGCAATGACATGCTTCAGCCCGGACAGGAGCGGCAATACAAGGCCATTCATGAGGCTGTGGAGAGTGGACGGCTACCGATGGCGGTGCTTAATGCCAACGTGCGTCGCGTGCTCCAGCTCATTGTAAAGACACACAGCTTTGCACAATATCCCTATCAGAGCCAGCCGGACTTGCAGCAGCATGCTGCTGTGGTGCGCCGTGTGGCGGCTGACGGCATGGTGCTGTTGAAGAACGACCAAGCGACGTTGCCACTCTCTCAAGGCAGGATAGCCCTCTTTGGCAATACCAGCTACGAGCTGATCTCCGGAGGCTCAGGCTTTGGAGGCATGTCTACCGGCCACTATACCGTATCGTTGGTCGAAGG
>URCI01000049.1 GCA_900546345.1 uncultured Prevotella sp.
TCTGGGACGAATCTCATTTGTTAACGATTTTAACTAAAAAGTTACCGGACTATTGTTGTTACTTTCCTTATGTATGGAATTTCAATGATGCGAAAATGGATATCTTCCATTATAGGTGCTATCTACATGGTTTGGTATATATGTACTTGGGTTGATTGTATGGATTACATGCCGTATGAGGCTCCATTTTACATAGTATTCGGATTATTTTTGTTCATAATCGAAAAGTTAGTATTAAAATTTCTATACAAAAGTGAACAATAATATAACTCAAGAGGTCTTCATATTGGCCTTCCGTTTCTTCAGGCCAACTCGAGAACCTCTTTAGTTCATAAAAGAACTTTTCCTGATTTACGCAGAATGCTCTGCATCGCCTTAAATGCGGGTGTATTCTCTATGCCGTCAAAGCCCTTGAACTTTCGTTCTGCTTCATCAGCACGTTCTATGAATCTTTCCGCATCCTTACCATCCAAGGTAGGTATTGCCTTAATTTCTATTGCCATAATCTTCCTTTCTATTTTGCAAAGGTAACTATTTGTTTTGAAATGGCAAGGATAAAGGGTCATTTTCTTAATCACAGAGAGCATCCAACATATAAAATAATATTTAAAATTCAAGTACAAACTTTTAAAGTTTGCTAATGCAATAACGTGTCAATAGCATAGACTGTCAATAAATTACTGGATTTCAACGTGAACTTTTTTGTACCATTTACCTTGTAACTGTTTGATTATCAAGCTACATTTTATTTCCACATGAACTTGTCATCTAGAGCAACAACAATGCAGTGGAAGGGGGAGGGACGCAGTTCCCCCCTCTCTCTTTAGGGAAAATCCATGGGCGTTTTAGGGATTTGCCACAGGGTGGGCATTGTTTTTTAGCCTATCTTTGCAGCGTGATTCAACGAAGAATACGTCTCAGGCCCATGGCCGGGACAGTAAGCTTTAAAGAGAGAGTCACAATGATAAGAGAACATTAAAACATTGAAGATGATGAAAAAGATGATTTTCAGCCTTATCGCAGCCATGATGCTGCTCGGCTCAGTGAATAGCAATGCACAGCGCAACGTATGTAACGACCGTCCCCGTCAGGAGATACGGAAGCAGGCAAACAACCGCTTTGACCGCAACCAGCCCCGAGAGCAAGTGGTCGTCACAGACCGCCGCTGCGACCGTACACCCGACCGCGTGTATGTGGTGAAAGACAATCCGCGTCCCGTGAGGGTGGTGGAAGCCCTTCCGCCGCGTGACCCACGCCCGCGCCGTGGCAACGAGACCACCAACACCGTCGTGGCCGCAGCCGTAGGAGCCGCTGTCGGCGCCCTCATCACTGCCGCCACACGATAGCCAGAGGCTCATACCTATTATTCCGTTACAACAATGCCGCACGGCCAAACGCTGTGCGGCATTGTTTTTTCTTCTACACTCGGTGGTAGGTCTCGCTGAACGGCTGGCGGTAGCGGTCGCCCCAGACGCCGTCGGGCTGGCGGATACCGCAGGTGATGACCATGTTGATCTCCACCTTGTGTGGCAATCCGAGGGCTTTCTTCACGAGACGACTGTCGAAGCCTTCCAACGGACAAGTGTCGTAGCCTGCCTCACTCATGGCCAGCATGAACGTCTGTGCGGCCAGGGCACAGCTCTTGTGTACCACTACGCGGACGTCACCTTCCGACACCTGACGCACGATGGGGCGGCTGAGGCCAATGAGCTGAGCCAACAGTTTGCGCACCAAGCCCCAAAGTCCAAAGCCGCGCGAGTAGAGGAAGGGCATCACCTTTCCATAGTAAGTGTCCCATTTCTTGATGCGCTTCTCCTGCTTCTCTTTCGGTGCATGACGCCGCTGGTTGCCCTCCTCAAACTTTCGGGCGGCCTCGGCGTGCTGCTTATAAAGATCCTGACGCGTGACGAAGACCACAATTTCTTGGGCCGAACGCGCCGTGAGCTGGTCGAGACAGGCGTGGGCAAGCTTCTCGAGCACGGCCTTGTCGGTCACATGGTAGGCCTCCCAGAGCTGCATGTTGGAACTTGTTGGCGCCAGCGTGGCCATCTTGATGCATTCTTTCACCCGTTCCGGGTCAAGTGGTTTCTGTGGGTAGTAGTGCCGGATGGCACGGCGGTGATCCAATATCTCTTGTAAACTCATAGTTGAATCGTTTATTGATGATGGTGCAAAGGTAGGGAAAAGAACGTTATGAGTGCTTGTTCATTAAGACTATTTAAGCCATTCGTTGAGCCTATATAAGCGAAAAATAGTAGGAAACAGGAAACCTTTTACTATCTTTGCATTATAATAACAATTAAGTTGTAAGAAAGATGAAAAGAATAGCTTCCATGATGGCATTGTGCCTTGCAGCCAGTACCACGTATGCACAGAGTCAAGATGCAACGGTCAGCCATGCCGACTCGCTGCGCATGGACAGCATTGTGCATGCACTGCCAGAGGTGATGGTCAAAGGCGAGCGCCCCATCGTGAAAGTAGTGGGCAGCAAGCTGACCTACGATATGCCACTGCTACTCAAGAAGGAGAGCGTGGACAATGTCTATGACGCGCTGAAGTTCATCCCCGGCGTGACTGATGACAATGGCTCGCTCACGTTGGCGGGCAATGCCTTTAATGTACTGATCAACGGCAAGCACTATCAGATGGATGCCGCTCAACTCAACGCACTGCTGAAGAGTCTTCCCTCTAACAGGCTGAAGCACGCTGAGGTGATGTACACCACGCCGGCCCGTTATGAGGTGCGCGGCGCGAGCATCAACCTCGACATCGCTTCCGACAGCTCGCAGCCCGATGGCTGGCAGGGAGAACTCACGGGAGCCTGGAACCAAAACCACGAGGCCATGTGGAGCGAACGCGGCGCCTTCCTCTATCATCACAATAAACTGGACGTCGACTTCAACTATGAGCACGACCATGGCAAGTCGTATAGCACTACAGACGAGACCTCGCTCCATGCACTGAACGACGGCACTACGCACGACATCGTGACCGACGAGGTGCAGCGCAGTCGCGATCACAAGCATCTGTGGCGTATGGGGCTTGACTATGCCTTCACGGAGAATCATCGGCTGAGCCTGAGCTACACGGGCAGCTACAACACCGAACATGCCCGAGAGGATGTGACGGGCAACGTGACGGCCGCCAATGCCTATCGCACAAAAAAGAAGATGCACGATGTCATGCTCGACTACCAGTTGCCCACCGGCACGACGCTCAACGCCGAATACACCTATTATGATACGCCCTCGACGCAGCGGCTCACCAGTGTGCTGCCCACGGGCGAGCTTCACTTCAACACCGACGAACACCAGCGCATCAACCGCTGGAAGTTCCACCTCGGTCAGGAGCACAGTCTCGCTGGCGGGTGGGGACTCAACTACGGCGTGCGTTATAGTCTTACCAATGACCATAGTTGGCAGACGTTCACACCCACGGGCGACAACTCCGCTGCCAATCCTACCGATTCTTATAGCCGTCAGAACGAGGACATCGTCAACGTCTATGCCGGTACCAATGGCAAGATCGGGCAGAAAGTCAACTTCGAAGCCTCGCTCGCCGCAGAATACTATCACTCACCGGCTTGGCATCAGTGGAACGTCTATCCTACGTTTTCACTGACCTATATTCCGAGCAGCAGTCACGTGCTCCAACTCAACTTCAGCAGTGACAAAAAGTTCCCGGACTACTGGACATTGCAGAGCTTCACAGTCTACAGCAACGGTGGCTACAATGAAGTGGTGGGCAACCCCGGATTGAAGCCGTCGAGTGACTATCAGACGCAGTTGGTCTATGTGCTGCACAATAAATATCAGTTCGTGGCGTGGTTCAACTACAAAGATGACTATTTCGTGCAGACGCCCTACCAGCGTCACGACCGCCTCACGGTGCAATATAAATATCTCAACTTCGACTATTCGCAGCAATGGGGCCTGCAGGCTTCCGTACCCCAGCGCTTCGGCAACTGGCTTGACAGCCGTCTGAGTGTCCTCGGCGTGTGGATGAAGGAGAAGTGCTCAGCGTTCTATGACATTCCCTTCAACCGCGACATCGCTTGGGTGATGGCCAGTCTGCGCAACAACTTCACGCTCGTGCCCGACCACCTCTACCTCAACCTCGACGGCATGATACGCTCCAAGGCTCACCAGGCCATCTACGACCTGCCCGCCTCAGGCAATGTCGATGTGGGACTGAAATACATCTTTTGGAAGAAGCGCGCCACGCTCCACGTGTTCTGCAACGACATCTTTGAGACTTCCGGCATCGACCCCGTCATCCACTATGACAACCAAAACATGAAGATGGACTTTTCGTGTTATCGGCAGGTGGGCGTGTCGCTGGTCTATAGGTTCGGAGGATACAAGGACAAGAGCAAAGAGGTAGACACGGCGCGGTTCAAGCAGTGATGCTAAGCAGGAGGATGCTGCAAAGCGGGCGGATGCTGCGAAGCAGCATCTTACAGAACTGTGCCATACCCTCACTGCGGCACATTATAGAGGAGAAAGGACCAGTCATAAGCAGAAAATGTGTTATCTTTGCGTGTATGAAGTGGAAACGAAACCTTATCGCCATTGCCATAGCACTGTCGGCGGTCATCGGCCTGCTGTGTTTTTGGCTTTTCCGACAGTACAACATGCAGTACGCACGGATGCGCCAACAACTTGATGACGCCATCGCCGAATGCGACTATGAAGAGCTGCTGATCCGAGGTCAGCGGCTCTACCATAAGCAGATGACGGCAGAGTATGCCATTGGTGATCAGGATAAACACCAGGAACCGTTGTGGAAAGCGATACGTATCGAACGGAAAGGAAACGTTGTCAAGAAGACCACGATAGAGAAATACAAGGTCGTGAAATCTGACAGTGCTAAGAACGGAAAGGAGGAAATACTATCTCTCGACACTGCCAGATCCCATCCCTTCGCCTCCATCATCAAAGAGATGCGTAGAGGTTTGCATCAGGTGGTGGACACCGCTACCCTACCGGACGTGGCTACTTTCTATAATCTGCTGGACGCGAAGATGGCCGCTTGTGGTATGGAAGGAACAATGAAAGTAGAACTGTGGAAAGACAATCGGATGATTACGCATACAGAAGGGATTGGCTATAGTCACAACCACGCTGTGGAGATTGCCCGGTTGCAATGGGACGTAGACGGTCATACGCTTAGCTACCGCGTGTTTTGTGTACCCTTGGGGTGGATCGTGCTTAGCAACATGGAGGGTGTCATCGGCCTATCGGTGGTCGTCATCCTTTTGTTGTTAATGGTGTTCTGGATGTTGGGACGTACCATCCGGGAGTTGCAAGCTGTCGACGAGATGAAGAGCGACTTTGTCAACAACATGACGCACGAGTTGAAAACACCGGTCTCTGTGGCATACGCCGCCAACGATGCACTGCTCAACTTTGGTCAGTCGTTGCCGAAAGAGAAGCGAACTGAATACCTGAAGATGACCTTGCAACAACTGAAGAAGCTCGGACAACTCGTGGAGCAGATCCTTCAGATGACCATGGAACGGCGCACGACCTTGCAGCTCGATATGCAGCAAGTCGATGTGGCGCCCGTGGTGGAAAGCCTTGTTGAGGAGTATCGCTTGAAGGCCGATAAGCCCGTGGCTTTCCATGTTGTAGGTGGCGACAACCATCCTATGGTATTTGCCGACGCGGCTCAGTTGCAGCATGTGTTAGGCAACCTCATAGACAATGCCTTGAAATACTCAGGAACCACGGTTGATATTACCATCAGTCTGTCTGATGGGGTTATTACCGTGGCAGATAATGGTATCGGTATTGCCAAGGAGAAGCTGGACTATATTTTCGACAAGTTCTACCGTGTACCGCAGGGCAACCTTCACAACGTGAAAGGCTATGGCCTCGGCCTCTACTATGTGCGCAACATCATGGAGCGCATGGGTGGCGAGGTCAGCGTCAAAAGTACGTTGGGGAAAGGCACGGAGTTCATATTGATGTTCGGTCAATAAGTAGGAGGTGCGGCACCCGTCGTGTAATGTATGGGGCGTGACGCCGCATCCCCTACAAAGTTGTATAGAAGAAACAGAAACGATGGAGCAAAAGATAAAAGTATTGTTGGTAGAGGATGAGGCTTCGTTGGCCATGATTATGAAGGACACGATGGAGCCCACAGGCATGAGCGTGACCCTTGCGGCCGATGGTGAGGAGGGTCTTCGCGCATTCTTTGCTGACAAGCCCGACGTGCTCGTCACCGATGTGATGATGCCGCGGATGGACGGCTTCGAGATGGTGCGGCGCATCCGTGAGCACGACAAGTTGACGCCTGTGCTTTTTCTTACTGCCCGCTCATCGGTCAATGATGTGGTAGATGGTTTCAAGATGGGTGGTGACGACTATCTCAAGAAGCCCTTCAGCCTGCAGGAACTTATGGCGCGCGTGCGCCGTCTGGCAGAGCGACAGCAACTTTATCGCCACGCCTCGTCCTTGGATGCTGAAGACAACAACCGCTGGATAGATATCGGAGCCTACCGCCTCAATTCCGTCACACAACAATTGTCGTGGCAAGGCCATGAGGAAGAACTTTCGCACCGAGAGTCGGAGTTGCTGCGGATATTGGCTGAGCATGTCAACGACGTGGTGGCGTCGCACGATATCCTTGTGGCGCTGTGGGGCGACGATACGCTGTTTAATGGGCGCAGCTTGCAGGTGTTCGTTACCAAGTTGCGTCACCGTTTAGAACACGATCCCCGGCTGCGCATCATCAATGTCCGTGGCTTCGGCTACAAACTGATCATCGCCTGACGGCTTCGTGTCGTTTCATAGGCGTAGAAGCGCCGGCTGAATAGAGCAAACAAAAAAAGAGCATCCATGTGCTGAGCGTTCTCAGTCTATGGATGCTCTTTTTTTGTTTGCTGTCAGACGTAATGGTTACAAGCCCATGCCACTTGCGGGTGAGTCTTTCTTCTGCGAGTCGTTGAAGTCGTTGTTGATCTTAGAGTTGTACTTGCCGAATTGTTTCTTGGTGTTGCCGAAGTTCCATTTTACCGATACTGCCACCATCTGCAAGGGAATGGAGACGTGGGTGAGGTTGCTGAAGTCCTTGCCTGTGTTGTACTGGTTGATGACGAGGTGGCTGCGGAGCGGATTGGCATAGCGCGCCGACAGTTCCAACCGGTCCTTAAGGAAGGTGCGGGTGAGCGAGACATTGAAGAACTGCATGCCACTGTTGTAGCCCATGAGGTTGTAATTGCGTGTCTGGGCGAAGAGGCCAAGAGAGCCCTTAACCTTCCATGGCAGTTGCTGCTCCAGTCCGACATAAGCGCTGCCTGACCAACCCCAATTGTGATAGCCCAGTTCTTTGGCTTTCCAGTCACCGTAGGACACGTTGCCGTTGAGCATCAGCGTGGAGGTCTTGGCCGCCACCCAACGGACGAAGGCGTCGACATAAGTGTTGCGGCTCTTGCCGTTGTTGGCGTAGGTGCTGTTATATTTGTTGTCGGCGTCGACGAACTGATAGCTTTCTATCTCATTGCCGACGTAGTCGTGACTGAGGCTGGCATTGAGCATCAGCTTAGGCGTGAAGAAGTTGTAGGACAGTGAGACATTGTGCGACTTCATCACAGCGAGCGAAGGATTGCCATAAGACAGCGAGGTGGGGTTGGTGCGGTCCGTGTATGGGTTGAGCTGGCTGATGCCCGGACGCGAGATGCGCATGGTATAGGTCAGGCCAATATTCGATGTTGGTGTGATGTTATAGCCTACGCTACCCGAAGGAACGAGGTTGCCATAGTCCTTGTGGAAGTTGCGCTCGCTGTGCTCGGCATACTTCACACTTTCAAAAGTGTGCTCGTAGCGCAGTCCAAGACGTGCGTTGTATTTCTCCTGGGTCAGCTTGTACTGGGCATAGCCAGCCACGATGCTTTGCAAATTGCGGTAGATCATACTGTTTTCTGCATTGAACACATCCTCACCACCAACGACATCATAGAGTCGGCTGTCGCTTTTGTTGCGTCGACTAATAAACTTGGCACCCGTCTCCAACGTCTGCCCTTTGCCAAGGTCAAGTGTCAGGTCGGCTTGTCCTGTGTGGCTGGTACCCCACGTACGCGAGTCGGAGTAGAGGTCGCTCAGTGTCAGCCCTACCACATCTGCCACATCATTGTATGCGGTACGCGTGCGATTGTGTGCCGGATTATAGTCGAAGAGATAGCTGAGCGTCAGCGACGAGGTGTGGTCGGCATTGAGCCATCGCTGGTAGTCGGTGCTGGCGTTGACACCTAAGTATTTGTTGCGATCTGAAGAGTGGTAGACATAGCTGAAACCGTCGCCGTAAGGACCACCGGAGAACGTGTTGCGCGGATCGTAATCATGGTGAGTATTGCTTCCGCTGATACCGGCGCTGGCGTTAATGGTGCTCAGTGAGTCGATGGCATAGCCGAGGGTGATCTCGCCCAAGGAGAAAGGATGATCCTCGTCCATCTCCATCTCGTTGGTCTCACGTGACTCGCCGAGTGTGGTCTGCTGGATGCGCGTGTTGGTCACCTTCGTGTTGTCCATGGTCTGCCAGACGAAAAATCCCATGGTACTGTAAGTGAGCTTGCCCTGTTGACCGCCAATGTAGACGTTGGCTCGCTCGCCATGATTGCTGGCGGTGAGCTCGACATTGCCGTTATAGCAGTTGTCGCAATCGTTGCCTTGCGCCCCGCTTTGTCTCACCATCTTGATGTCGAGAACTCCGGTCGTGCCTTCGGCGTCGTATTTGGCTCCCGGAGAGGTGATGACGTCGATGCTCTGCACCATTGAGGCCGGTACAGACTTGGCTACTTGCGAGAAGTTGTTTTGAAACATCTGATTGGGCTTGCCATCGACATAAACCTTGAAGTTGGAGGATCCTTTCACGGTGACGTTGTCCTGTCCGTCGACGTTGACCATTGGCACCTTGCGTAGCATGTCAAGGAGCGTCATCGTTTTTGCGTCGGCATCCTGCTGCACGTTGTAGGTCATCTTATCGGTGGTCATCTTCACGACGGGCTTTTGAGCCACCACCTCTACGCCTTGCAGGTCGAGGCTGTCTTGGATGGCTTGGAGCTTAAGGCTGTCGGCACTGTTAGCCGAAGTCTGGGCCAGAGCGGCGAGAGGGGAGAGCGAGAGGAGGGTGATGGCAAGAGTCTGCTTGCCTTTGATATGGTTTTTCATTGTCTTGTTTTTTTTCTTTTGGTGGGACGCTGCTCAGCAGCGTCTTACTGAACAGAGGTTAACGCATCCTTGAGCTCTTCCCAAGAGATGTCAAGGAGCCTCATTTGTCGGGCAAACTCGGGAAGCACGGTCTTGAGAAACGCCTGCCGCCGTGTCTGTTTGATATGTCGTTGCGCATCTTCTGCTACGAAATAGCCGAGGCCACGCTTGTTGAAGATGATACCTTCCTGTGCGAGCTGGTCGTAGGCCTTGACCGCCGTGTTGGCGTTCACCCCGAGCTTTGCTGCATATTCGCGCACGCTGGGAATGCGGTCGAAGGCCTTGTAGGTGCCCACGAGGATCTCATCGCTCAGACGGTCGGCTATTTGCAGGTAGATGGCTTTGTCGTTGTTGAATGCCATATACGTGAGTGTTTTGTGTTATGATGCGAGGCTATTTGCCGAGTTTCAGTCTGTCGGTGTCGATGTCACCGGCTCCGGATACGCTCTTGTCGAGTGATTGCAGCGTACCAGAGAGACTGACGTCGCCGCTACCCGATATGCTGATGTTGGCATAACCGCAATGATCGAAGGCGAGCGTGCCGTCGCCGCTTCCTGCTATGGTGAGTTTTGTCGTCTTCACCTTGGCCAGTTTGCTCTCAATGTCACCGCTTCCGCTGATGCTGAACGATGCGTTGCGGGCCTGAATGGTGCCGGTTTCTATATCCCCACTACCTGCAATGATATAGTAGAAGTCTCCGGTGAGGGTCACGTTCTTCAATTTGCAGTCGCCGCTGCCGGCGATGGACATCTCCAGACCTTTGCCGGTGATGTTGCTCTCGCCATAGAAATCACCACTGCCGGCGATAGAGACAGCGGCCAGTGATGGCGCACTGATCCAAAGCTCCGCATCGTCGTCAGAGGCGTTGATGTGGAGGACGGTGATGCCCTTCTGCTTCCGCTCTTCCTTTTGCACGAGGACGAGCTCACCATTGTTGGAGGTGATGGTATGGGAGGCGTACCAGCTTGGAGTGGCTTTCAGCACCACCTTGTAGGTGTTGGATTGCGTGAAGTGGATGTCGCAACTTGTGTAGTTCTTGATGCTTTGGAAGTCGCGAAGGTTGAGGGTGTAGGACTTCGCGGGCTCGTTGCTGTTATTGATTTTCTCGATGCGACAAGCGGAAACGGAAATGAGGGCCACAAGGGCGATAAACAAAAATGATAACTTTTTCATGATGATGCGATTTTTACTTGCTATTTTTTTGGGGGGGGGACGCTGCACAGCAGCGTCGAACAGAACCCAGCAGACGACAACACTAACGACGCGGACGCGGATGGCACTGACGGCGCGGAAGACACTAACGACGCGGACGCTGGCGGCACTGACGGCGCGGAAGACACTAACGACGCGGACGAGCCGAGATACTGGGCACTATTTGTTGATCCACTGGTTGTTGATGACCTGCAGACGGGTATAGCGGCGGAAGGCGAACCAGTAGCAGAAGACGATGATGGCAAGGCTGACTACGAAGTAGAGAACTTTCCACCAAGCATCGTAGAGGATGATCGTGTAGCCACTGCTGAGGAACTTAGTGAGCAGGTCAGCTGCCAAAGCACCAAACATGAGTAGCAAGATGCCGAGGCCCATCCATGTGAGGATGGCCATCACGAGCGGATGCTTGTGGTAGATGCTGCCAAAGAGAAGAAAGCTGGCGTGCTGCACGATGGTGCCTAAGAGAATCACGAAGAAACCTTCGACAGGGGATGGCTCACCATTGAGATTAACATAGAAATTGGAGATGCCGCTGTTGCTGAGGCCTTCCGTGAGGGCGCTGGTAGCCCACTGTGCTGCATTGCTGTTGATGATCAGACTCATGAGGTACTGCAATACGTCGCCGACAAAGAAGCCTGCGATGGCGGCTAAAGGCATGGCAACGACGAGTACGATGTAGCGGGCGATGAACTTCTCCTGGTTTGAAGCCGGGAGCATGAAGTTGTTGATTCGCTGCTGGCGGCTGCGGAGGCTGGAGAAGATGAGCGCACCGCTGCAAAGCAGATAAGCGGACAACGCCACGGAACTGATGATGCCCATGGTATGGGCACTGCTCGACGAGGACTTGAAGATGAGCGTGAGAATCTGAGGAATGACTACCAGCCCAAAGAATGTCAGGGCCATGGTGGCTATTTGACGCTTGCTGAGCAGGAGCTCCCAGCGAAGTACTTGTAGAAATCGAGACATAGTAATGTATAATGTATAATGAATAATGAATAATGTATAATGAATAATGTATAATGTATAAATAAGTGCTAAGCACTAAGCATTTCCGAGCTTTCCGCTGATCGTAGCGTTGAAGAGCAACTCCAGGTCGACTTGTGTCTCCTCACCGTCGCCGCGCGGCATGATGACAGCGTTGCCTTGCAATGATGGCTCGGCATAGAGAATGGTATCGTCCATTTCCTGCGGTGAGATGTAGCGGAAGGAATAACGGCGTGAGAGATCGGCGATGGAGTCGTTGAGCAGCACCTGGCTTTCATTGATGATGACCACGTGGTCGAGTAAGCTCTCAATGTCGTGAACCTGATGTGTGGAGATGATGAGCGTGCGGTCATCGGCCATATAGTTGGCCACCACTTTGCGGAAGAGTGCCTTTGACGGGATGTCGAGTCCGTTGGTCGGCTCGTCCATCATCAGCAGGCGTGTACCCGTGGCAATGGCGAAGCTCATGTATACCTTCTTCTTCTGTCCCATCGACAATTCTTTGAGGTTGGGACGCTCCGGCATCTCGAAGTCGGCAAGGCACTTGTGCAGAAGCTCATCACTAAAATGAGGGTAGAATGCACGCATCATGTCGGCGAAGGCTTCGAAGCTCATGTCGGGCATGGCGTACTCTTCAGGCACGATAAACACTTCCTGGAGCATCTCGGGAAGACGCAACCAGCTCTCCTTGCCGTCGACTGTCACCTTGCCGCTGTTGGGACGCAACAGTCCGCTGATGAGATAGAGCAGGGTGGACTTGCCGGTGCCGTTCTTGCCAAGCAGTCCGTAGACGCGGCCGGGATCCAGACTCAGGCTGAAGTGACTGAACACTTGGTGCTTGCTGCCTTGATAGTGGAAACAGAGGTCTCTTACTTCAATCATATCTTTTCTATTATTAAAACGTGAGCGTATTAGTGTATTACTTTAATAGTACACTGCAAAGATAATCGTTTCTTATTTAAACTACCAAACGTTTTGTGAAGAAATCAACGTTGAGACTATGATATTTAACATTATGATACATAAATGCTATAGATATTTTAGTCTGTTAACAATATTGGCAGGATGCTTTGCTTGCTATTGCCGGCGTGGTAGAAGACCTGGTTCATGCTTTATACAGGGCGAAAGATAGAGCTTTTGCACCGTGTACCATGTTTATGGTATGCAATATGACTTGAATATGCGATAGTGTTTATGGGAAAATCATCGTAACTTTGCAACGTGAAATAACAATAGAAGTTCAACAGCCGATCACATCCTCTATTATCTTAATAAGGTGTGGGAGGCATAAAAACAAAATGACTATGAGCAACGAGAAAAAGCTTCATTTCGAGACACTGCAACTTCATGTAGGACAGGAACAGGCAGACCCTGCAACAGACGCGCGCGCCGTGCCTATCTACCAGACCACGTCTTACGTGTTCCACAATGCGCAGCACGCTTCTGACCGCTTCCATTTGAAGGATGCCGGAAACATCTACGGTCGTCTGACCAACACCACTCAGGGCGTGTTTGAAGACCGCGTGGCCGCACTGGAAGGCGGCGTAGGCGGACTGGCAGTAGCCTCGGGTGCAGCGGCGGTAACTTATGCCATCACCAACCTGGCCTACGCCGGTGATCATGTGGTGGCCACAGACACCATCTACGGCGGCACATATAACTTGCTGAAACATACGTTGAGTAAATACGGCATCGAGACAACATTCGTCAACCCCGACGACTACGACGCTCTGGAGGCTGCCATCAAGCCCAACACCAAGCTCGTATATATCGAGACCCTCGGCAATCCTAACTCTAACATCAGCGATATCGAGCGCTCGGCCGCCATTGCTCATAAGCATGGCATCCCCTTGGTGATCGACAATACCTTTGGCACTCCTTATCTGATCCGTCCTATCGAGCACGGAGCCGACATCGTGGTGCACTCTGCTACCAAGTTCATCGGTGGTCACGGCTCTTCTCTGGGTGGTGTGATTGTCGATGGTGGTAAGTTTGACTACTTCCAGAATGATAAGTTCCCCGGCTTCACCAAGCCCGATGCTTCCTATCATGGCCTTGTCTTCGGCAAGTTGCCCGCACCGTTTGTGACCCGTGTGCGTGCCCTGCTGCTGCGTGATGAAGGAGCCTGCATCTCCCCGTTCAACGCCTGGGTGCTGCTTCAGGGTTTGGAGACACTCTCCTTGCGTGTGGAGCGCCACGTATTCAACACATTGAAAGTCATCGACTATCTCAAGACACAGCCGCAGGTCAAGAAGATCAATCATCCCTCTTTGCCTGATCATCCCAACCATGCTCTCTACGAGCGTTACTTCCCCAATGGTGCCGGCAGCATCTTCACCTTTGAGATCGACGGCAGCCAGCAGAAGGCATGGGACTTCATCGATCATCTGAAGATCTTCTCAGACTTGGCCAATGTCGCTGACGTGAAGTCACTCGTCGTCCATCCAAAGAGCACCACACACTCAGAATTGAGTGAGGAAGAGGCTTCTGAGCAAGGGATCTTCGACGGCACGATTCGTCTGAGCATTGGTACCGAACACTACGAAGACCTCATCGCTGAT
Organism: uncultured Prevotella sp.; assembly: GCA_900546345.1. GTDB lineage: Bacteria > Bacteroidota > Bacteroidia > Bacteroidales > Bacteroidaceae > Prevotella. The sequence continues at coordinate 13,967 of URCI01000049.1, forward strand.
CTCGACCAAGCTTTTGAAGCTGTCAAGAACGAGAAGTAATCCTGAAAGGGACTCCTCCAAGAATGAATAGTTAGAAACTTGATTAAAAAGAAAAATTGTTATGGCAAGAATATATAAGCAAATCACTGACCTCATTGGTCACACACCATTAGTCGAACTCAATAAATACTCGGCTCAGCGGGGCCTGCAAACCCCAGTGCTGGCCAAGGTGGAGTTTTTCAATCCTGGCGGCAGCGTGAAGGACCGTATTGCCCTGGCAATGATTGAGGCCGCAGAACGCGACGGAAAACTCAAGCCGGGCGCCACTATTATCGAGCCCACCAGTGGCAACACAGGTGTTGGACTGGCACTGGTGTCTGCCGTGAAGGGCTATAAGCTCATCCTCACCATGCCTGAGACGATGAGTATCGAGCGTCGTAACCTTGTGAAAGCTTATGGCGCCCAGGTGAAGCTCACCAGTGGCAAGGACGGCATGCCGGGTGCTATCAAGGCCGCAGAAGAACTTCGTGACTCTATTCCCGGTTCGGTGATCCTTGAGCAGTTTGAGAATCCTGCCAATCCGCAGAAGCATTATGAGACCACGGGGTTGGAGATCTGGGACGACACTGATGGCAAGGTCGATATCTTTGTGGCTGGTGTTGGCACCGGTGGAACCATCTCGGGTATCGGTCGCAGGCTGAAGGAGAAGAACCCCAACGTGAAGATCATTGCCGTGGAGCCGACAACGTCACCGGTGCTCAATGGTGGCAAACCGGGTCCGCACAAGATACAGGGTATTGGCGCCGGCTTCATTCCCAAGACCTACGATGCAAGTGTCATTGACGAGGTGTTTGACGTGGACAACGATGCCGCTATCCTCGCCGGTCGTCAACTGGCTCAGCAAGAGGGACTGCTTGTTGGTATCTCCTCAGGTGCCGCTGCATACGCAGCCACAGAGATTGCCAAGCGCCCCGAGAACCAAGGCAAGACAATTGTAGCACTGCTGCCTGACACGGGCGAGCGCTATCTCTCGACAGTGCTCTACGCCTTTGACGAGTATCCACTCTAAGGCAAGACATACGAAAACCAGTTTTCTCGTTTGCATCATTGCATACACGTTGGCCCACCGTCCGCTGTCTCACTTCCAGGAGACAGCAGCGGTGGGCCTCTTTGTACTAAAACAAAAAGCACTGACAGGGCAGCCTGTCAGTGCTTGTGGTAAAGAGGGGTGGGGTTGTAGGCTTTATGCCGGTGTGACCAAGATAAACGTGCGCATCACCCAATAGCAAAGGATACCGCCTAGATAGCCTAAGGCAGCGATCCAACTGACATGCTTCATGTACCAGCCAAAGGTGATCTTTTCCAGTCCCATGACCACGACGCCGGCAGCAGAACCGATGATGAGCATCGAGCCACCCACACCGGCACAGTAGGCAAGCAACTGCCAGAAGATGCCGTCAACAGCCATGTCGCCTGTAGGAGCAATTGGATACATGCCCATGCAACCAGCCACGAGCGGCACGTTGTCAACAATGCTCGACAGCACGCCGATGATGCCCGTCACAGCGTAGTGGTTGCCGTCGAAGGCAACATTCAGTCCTTTTCCAATCGTTGTCAGCACGCCGGTTTGCTCCAGGCTGGCCACTGCCATGAGGATACCCAGGAAGAAGAGGATCGTGGACATGTCGATGCGATGAAGCAGGTTCACTACACGCTTCTTGGTTCCATGTGCCTCGTAGGAAGTGGCAAGGCTACGGTAGAACAGTTCTGTCGTAATCCACAGTACACTCAGCACGAGCATGATGCCAACAAACGGTGGCAGTCCTGTAATGCCTTTGAAGACGGGAACAAACATCAGACCGCCCACACCGATGCAGAACACAGCGGCACGCTGGCGATGGCCGAGCTCCTGTTCTTCCGTGGCAGGCAAGTCAGGGCTGTCAATGTCCTCCAGTTCGCCGTGGAGCGAGTATTGCAGGATGAAGGCAGGGATGACCATTGACACAATCGAGGGTATCGTGATCTCGGAGAGCACACCCAGTGCAGTGATGACACCCTTGTTCCACAGCATGATGGTCGTCACGTCGCCAATAGGAGAGAAAGCTCCACCGGAGTTAGCGGCAATGATGACGAGTGAGGCATAGATGATGCGGTCTTTGTGTTCTTTGACCAGTTTGCGCAGGATCATGATCATCACGATGCTCGTGGTCAGGTTGTCGAGGATGGCCGAGAGGAAGAACGTCAGGAAGGCGATGCGCCAGAGCAGCGTGCGCTTGCCCTTGCTCTTCATCACGCCACGTACCCAGTTAAATCCGCCGTTTTGGTCCACGATCTCCACAATGGTCATGGCACCCATGAGGAAGAACAGTGTCGTGGAGGTGTCGCCCAAATGCTCGGTGATTGCGTTGCCGGCCTGCGTGATGAGTTCCTGGCCGCTGAATCCTGGAAGATAGCTGCCCGGGTCGATCATAAACAATGTCCAGCACACTACAAACATCAGCAGAGCCACAGCGGCTTTGTTGACTTTTGTCACGCTCTCCAGGGCGATAAACAGATATCCCACGCAGAACACGACAACAATTGCGATTGTTAATGTTGACATAAGCGTTTCTTTTTTATGCTTTCTCTAATAAAATTAACCAAATGCAAAGATACGCATTTTTCTAAAAGCAAGAGGCGAAAAAGCCAATTATTATACTTTTTCGCCTCTATTGTATTCGTTTTGTCACCTATGCATTGACTGCTTCAAGGATTGTTTCATTGGCGATGCTGTCGATGGTGGCAGCCTGCTCAACCTCAAACAGACTTCTCATAGTGGCAAACTCGCCACAGACGTCAATGCCAATCATTTGTTTGGTGTCCATCAGCAGGGTGACGAGCTTGTGAAGCTCAGCGAGTGTCATGTGTCCCTGATCCCAGTTGGTGATGGCTGATGACGGATCGAGTACATCCTTGTCGATGGAGAGATAGACAGCACCGGTTTCGCACAGTGGCACTTTGCCCTTGATCAAAAGTCGGAAGTCGGTGGGACTGACAGTGCGCACCTTGTCGAGATAGTAGTGGGGAATGTCCTTGTAGGCTTCGCGGTGCGGTCCGATGATGATCACCTGCTGTAGCTGGTGGTTGTCTCTGATGACGGTGTCAACCCAGTCCCCGCAGGTGAGCGCGCCTCTGACTTTGGGTATTTGCATGTCGGTATGGTGGTCAACCACAACGAGCGTAAACGGCTCAGTGATTTTGTCGGTCCACAGTTTGGTCATGTAATGATAGTCTCCTGAGTCGATGAAGTGTATGCCCCTTGGTCCCAAGTCCTGAATACGTTGCTGGATGATTTCGGCACTCTTTGGAAGCAGGATGCAGTTGGTGCCGGGGAGGTCGGTGCAGTCGATGTGGATAAAGTCGTGGTTGTGTGCGAAGGGTTCTAATTGATAAGCTCCGGAAAAGTCCATCACCACGACAGGTGCTTTCTCAATTTTTCTCATTATTGATATAAATGTCTTTGTAGGCTAAAGGATAATGTTGCTGCCGAGTTGCTTAGCGAGGGCATTGCGCATCGACTGCAATTGCTGATACCGCTCCATCAGCGACTTGAGCTTGTCGATGTCCTTAGCGTTTTGTGCAATCTCGGCCTGCACGAGCTTGAGTTGTGCTTCGACGTAATCTTTTCTGAAGTCGAGCATCAGATGCATGGCCTGGTTCCGAAGGTTGTCGGTCTCGTTTTCCATCCGCTGCTGTAGCTCCTCTTTGTTTTTTGGTGCTTCTTCCTTTTCTATGAGATGATATTTGTCGGACGTCATGTCAGCAGCAAGCTGCGCAATGGCAATGTCGTCGTGGTGGAGGAAATAAGACTCAGCCTTAAATCCCGGCTCGGTGCTTTTCTCGTCAGCCTCTTGCAGGATGCGGTTGTAGACCTCGCTATGAAACGAAAGTCTGTCGGTGGACAGGCTATAGTGGATATACTGCGCAATGGTGAGCGAGTGGATCTGCCCCTGGTCGTCCTCGACATTGTTGAGGATGATGTGTTCGCCATGCTTGATGATCAGTTGTATGATCATGCTTTCGACTTGCGTGGCCTGCGTCTGTGGGGTGACTGGTGATGGCGGCTGAGGCGCAGCCGTCTGTGAGGGCGCTGCCACATTGTTGCCGTTGGGTTGGGTAGCAGTATTGGCTTTACGGCTACGGATGAAGTTGTTCATCTGGTTGATGAGCGTGGCCTCAGAGATACCGATGCGTTGCGAGCAGTCATGGATGTAGGTGTCACGGAGTATCTGGTTGGGCACCATTGACACTGACTCCACGATAGAGTTGATGGCATCAGCACGTTTCTTCGGGTCTGCTTCGCCGCGCAGCATCAGATCAGTCTTGAACTGGATGAAGTCGGCCGAGTGTTCTTCGATATATTTCCTGACGTCGTCAGCAGAGCGGGAGCGTGAGAACTCATCGGGATCCTGCCCGTCGGGCAGCAGTAGCACCTTGAGATTCATACCTTCGGAGAGCAGCATGTCCGTACCACGCAAGGCGGCATGTATGCCGGCAGCGTCTCCGTCATAGATGAGCGTGATGTTGGATGTGAAGCGATGCAGCGTATGGATCTGATGCAGGCTCAGTGCTGTGCCTGAGTTGGCCACCACGTTCTCAATGCCGCACTGGTGCATGGCGATGACATCGGCCTGTCCCTCGACCATGATCACCCGGTCCTCTTTGGCGATGGCACGTTTGGCCTGCCAGATGCCATAGAGCTCATGATCTTTATGGAAGATGTCGCTGTCGGGCGAGTTGACGTATTTCTGATTGACTCCTTTTGTGCGGCTGTCGAGTACACGGGCTGTGAATCCCACCACCTTGCCGCTTACTCCGATCCAGGGGAACACGACGCGGCCGGCATAACGGTCGATGAGTTCACCGCGGTCATTGCGGTAGCAGATACCGGTCTTGAGCAAGTACTCTTCGTTGTAGCCTTTCTGCAGTGCCGTACGGGCCAGTGCGTGGCGGTCGGTGATGTCGAAACCCAACTGGAACTTGCGGATGATGTCGTCGCGGAAGCCACGGCTGCGGAAGTACTGCATGCCGATGGCCACACCGTCGGCATGGTTGTGGAGCAGATCTTCGAAGTATTTTGCCGCCCATTCATTGACGATGAACATCGACTCGCGCTGGCTCTGCTCTTCTTTTTCCTTGCTGGTCAGTTCCCGCTCATGGATTTCGATGTGGTATTTGTTGGCCAGCCATCTGAGCGCTTCGGGATAAGTCATCTGCTCATGCTCCATGATGAACGACACAGCGTTGCCGCCTTTGCCGCATCCAAAACAGTGGCAGGTGCCGCGCGCAGGTGATACATAGAACGACGGCGTCTTTTCGTTGTGGAACGGACAGAGTCCCTTGTAGTTGGCGCCTGACCGTTTGAGTGTAACAAACTCCGACACGACGTCGACGATGTTGGCGGCTTCCTTGATTCTTTCTACTGTCTGACGATCAATCATGCTTCTATATTAGAAAGAGACCAGCGTATAGAGATACATCACAGCGGCGGGAATAGCCATCAAACTAGAGTCGAAGCGATCGAGCATGCCCCCATGTCCCGGCAAGATCTTTCCGCTGTCCTTGATGCCAAGCGTGCGTTTGAAGAGACTCTCTACCAAGTCGCCCCAAGTGCCGAAGACCACGACCACGAGTCCCAGTCCGGCCCATTCCCATTCATTGAGCTGGTGGGCCTGTCCGTTGTCGGCGAGAAGCCCCACGACAAAGGCAGCGATGATGACGATGATGCCGCCACCGATACTTCCCTCCCAGGTTTTTCCCGGTGAGATACGCGGGAAGAGTTTGTGTTTCCCAAATAAGGATCCAGAGCAGTAGGCCCCTGAATCGTTGAGCCAGAGAAACACGAAGACACACAGCGGAAGCAGCATGTCGTAGTGTACGCCAGTAGCGTCGGTGTTGACTTCAAAGGCGAGAATGTTGATCAGAGACAGCGGCATGGCAATATACATTTGTCCCAGCATGGTGTATGCCATGTCGGCTACTGCGTTCTTATTACCGAGATAGAGTTCACTGATCAGCAAGTAGACAATGCTGAGGATATAGGGTACCATCACCACAAAATTGCTCACCAACCCGGTGCGCCATCCCGCTACAGCCAAAAAGAAATAGACGCCGGCCACCGTAGAGATGAGGCGGTTGACCTGCACATCGGGTACATGGTTGTTGATCAGTCCGGTATATTCCCAAAGAGCCAAGGCGGTGATGAGTGCAAAAAGGCCCACCATGGTCGCGGGTGAAAGGAAGCCACCCACCATGACAATGACAAAGATCACGCCAGTGATGGTGCGGATAATCAGATTGAGTTGTTTGTCGTTCATCGTATGCTCGTTTAAGTTGTGTAATAGCGTATGGGCGCACCTCAGGAGGCGCGCCCATACCATATATATATTAGTCAGCCTGTTCAGCGTCGTCCTTTTTGTCAGTATCGGCGTGCTGCTCAGTATTGTCGTTGTGTTTTTGCTTTTCGGCAGCCTCGTGCTCGGCCTGTGCTTTTTTCACCTCGTCGGGCATGTCCTCGAGCTTGGGCTCGTCGGCTTTGGCTTTCTCTGCCTCGAGCTTATCGTTTTCTTCCATGAGTTCCTGCGACCGGCTCACCCAGGGTCGTTTGCCAAAGATCTTCTCTACATCCTCGGCGTAGATCACCTCTTTGGAGAAAAGCAGCTCAGCGAGTTGCTGATGTCCTTCCTTGTGCTGCGTGAGGATATTCTTGGCACGCACATATTGCTCATTGATCATCTTGAGCACTTCGTCGTCCATGATCTTTGCCGTGGTCTCGCTATAGGGACGTTGGAACTGATATTCCTGATTGTTGTAGTAGCAGATGTTGGGGAGCTTGTCGCTCATACCGGCATAGGCTACCATGCCATAGGCGCTCTTTGTGGCACGTTCCAAGTCGTTCATGGCACCCGTGGAGATATGTCCGGTGAAGAGGTCTTCAGCAGCACGCCCACCGAGCAGCGCGCACATCTCGTCGAGCATCTCTTCCTTGGTGGTGATGACGCGCTCTTCCGGCAGATACCAAGCAGCACCCAGCGCCTGGCCACGTGGCACGATTGTCACCTTGACCAATGGGTTGGCGTGCTCGCAGAACCAGCTGATTGTGGCGTGTCCGGCCTCGTGGATAGCGATGGAGCGCTTCTCCTCGGTGGTCATCACCTTGGTTTTCTTTTCCAGTCCGCCGATGATGCGGTCCACAGCATCGAGGAAGTCCTGTTTGGTCACAAACTTCTTGTCGTGGCGTGCAGCGATCAGCGCGGCCTCATTGCAGACGTTGGCGATGTCGGCACCGGAGAATCCTGGTGTCTGCCGGGCGAGGAAGTCGATGTCAAGACTGTCGTCGGTCTTCAAAGGCTTCAAGTGCACTTGGAAGATCGCCTTGCGTTCTGTCATGTCCGGCAAGTCGACATGGATCTGTCGGTCAAAGCGTCCGGCACGCAGCAAAGCCTTGTCGAGCATGTCGACACGGTTGGTGGCTGCCAGCACGATGACGCCCGAGTTGGTGCCAAAGCCGTCCATCTCGGTGAGCAGCGCATTGAGGGTGTTCTCCCGCTCGTCGTTTCCGCCCATAGCAGGATTCTTGGATCGTGCACGTCCCACGGCGTCGATCTCATCGATGAAGATGATGCAAGGAGCCTTCTGCTTGGCTTGGGCGAAGACGTCGCGCACGCGGCTGGCACCTACACCGACGAACATTTCCACGAAGTCAGAGCCCGACATGGAGAAGAAGGGCACGCCTGCCTCGCCGGCAACAGCCTTGGCAAGCAGCGTCTTACCGGTTCCCGGAGGGCCAATGAGCAGTGCCCCCTTAGGAATCTTTCCGCCCAGATCGGTGTATTTCTTTGGGTTCTTGAGGAACTCCACGATTTCCTGTACTTCTTGCTTGGCGCCTTCCTGCCCGGCTACATCCTTGAAAGTGATGCCGAGCTCGCCGGCTTTCTCATAGAGTTTAGCCTTGCTCTTGCCCACATTGAACACACCGCCTGCGCCACTGGAGCCGCCGCCCATGCGTCGTCCGATGAACCACATCAGCACAAAGAAGATGATTAGCGGAGAGAGATTGATGATGAGTGACATGATGTCGCTCGTCTTCTCATTGTCATAGCTATAGCTGGCGAATTTGCCCTTGGCCTGTTCGGCAGCCAGATACTTGTCGAGCTCATCGACGGAGCCAAACTGCACGTTGACATACGGGTCATTGCCTGTCTGCTGTGCACTTTGCTGAAAAACGTTTTGGATGTACTTTGGCTTGACATACATCTTCAGCGTATTGTCGTTCTTATTGACGATGATGCGTTGTGCATAGCCTTTCTCCACGTAAGTCTTGAAGTCGCTGTATTTCGCGTCTTTGCTTGTGCCCGCAGCCTGCGCCAGCGAGTCGCCTCCACCGGTGAAGAAGAGCACGGCAAGGCCGATGAGCACAATGATGTAGATCCAGTTCATGTTGAACCGGGGCATCTTTGGCTGATTGTTGTGCCTTGGAAATTGATTGCTGTTTCTGTCCATTTCTGAGGAGTAGAATTGTTATGTGTATGAGATTGTCTTGTCTTTCGTTTAGTCCACATCGGGCAGCTGGGTGAGCTTGGCATCCTCCCAGAGGTTCTCAAGATCGTAGAACTCACGTGTCTCGGGCATGAAGATATGCACGAGCACGTCGACATAGTCGATGGCGACCCATTGGTTGTTGCCCAGTCCGTTGACGCCAACCGGTTTTTCACCGGTTTCCTTTCGGCAGATGTCCCCCACGCTTTCAGCGATGGCCTCGACTTGTGTGGGCGAGTTGCCTTGGCAGATGACAAAGTAATTGGCGATGGCGCCGTCGATATGGCTGAGGTCAGCAATGACGATATGCTGTCCTTTCTTCTCTTGTATGCCCTTTGTGATGGACTTGACGAGATTTGTTGTTTCTGTCATGTATCAGTTTAAACTTGGTATACCTTATTAATATATATGTATGATTCGAAATGCAAAGATACGGTATATTATTGAAAGAGAGTAGCCTTTCGATGTTTATTTGATATTTTTTAGGAAGAATGGGGCCCTTGTCATGGCTTGATCGCGGCAGGAAAACGGGTGGAATGAAGAAAAAATGTATTTTTAATGAAAAAAGTCGGCAAAAATTTTGGAGATTCAAAAAAAGTCCGTACCTTTGCACTCGCAATACAGAAGCAAGGGTGTTGCTTCCAATGCAATTGAAAATTGGGATATGGTGTAATGGTAACACAACAGATTCTGGTCCTGTTTTTCCTGGTTCGAGTCCGGGTATCCCAACAAAAAGATCGCTGAATGGCTTAGCTGTTCAGCGATCTTTTTTTATTTGTTTCCTTGTGGAGAAACGGCAGAAGTTCGTCACGCAATGACGTGACGAACAGAATGGCGGCAGGCGTTTCCTGATTTATCTAAGAGTCCACTTTAAAAAGTGGCAATTTAAAATTTTATATGTGTCCGAGACCGGTTT
>URCI01000050.1 GCA_900546345.1 uncultured Prevotella sp.
ATGGCATTTCCAAATGTTGAATAAACTGACATTTTAGAGGCCTTGTGTTTGCGTTCTTTGCGAGCAAGTGGCCCCTTCCCCATATTTTTCGCAATTTTCGAGCTTTTTCTTAAATCACTGAATAACAGCGAGATAGACTCACGGTGACTTTCTGAAGACCATAAACAGGCTGAGATGATGCAAAATTCTCTAGAAAATTTGGCGTCATCTCACTTGTTTTATCTTATCAGAACACGGAGATGACCGGCAAAAAACACCGAGATGACCGATAGAAACCACCGCGATGACGATAAAGGCTCACTATTTTCGTGTTTTCTTCTCGTTTCCCTCTCGTTCAGACGCTTGTGTTTCCTCTAGAATGAAACTGTGGGTGAACATGTTTTTGTCGGTTCTTTTTCTCGTTTTGAAAATGACTGGCACGGAGCGTCCGCAACGAAATGACACGAAGAGACAGCATCGTCCGATGCCCCAACCGGCTCAGCACGAAGAGACGCCAATAATCTAAATAACCCTAAAAGTGACCGTGAAATAGTGGTGATGTACCGCTTTTTTCGTAACTTTGCATCCACTTGTATATGAAGAGGAGGAAGAACGCCCAATATTTTCAATGGCTGGGAGGGCGATTGACTCCTTACACATCATTGAAAATTAAAGGTTTAAAGATTGAAGACATTTGAAGAATTAGGTGTCAGCGAAGAGATTCGCCGCGCCATCGAGGAGCTCGGTTTTGAGCATCCCATGCCTGTACAGGAAGAAGTAATCCCTTATTTATTAGGTCACGGCAATGACGTCATCGCGCTGGCTCAGACCGGAACGGGCAAGACAGCCGCCTACGGTATCCCCGTGCTGCAGAAGACCGATGCCAAAAGCAAGGACACACAAGCGCTCATCCTCAGCCCCACCCGCGAGCTGTGCTTGCAGATCGCTGATGATCTCAACGCATTTGGTAAGTACATCGACGGGCTGCATGTCGTACCCGTCTATGGCGGTGCATCGATAGAGACACAGATCCATGCCCTGCGCCACGGCGTGCAGATCATCGTGGCCACGCCGGGACGACTCATCGACCTGATGAAGCGAGGTGTGGCACAGCTCGACCACGTCAACAATGTGGTGCTCGACGAGGCCGACGAAATGCTCAACATGGGATTTGCCGACAGCATCAATGAGATCTTTGAGGGTGTTCCCGCCGATCGCAACACGCTGCTCTTCTCGGCCACGATGAGCAAAGAGATCGAGCGCATCGCCAAAAGCTACCTCCACGACTATAAGGAGATCGTGGTCGGCTCACGCAATGAAGGGGCCGAAAACGTCAACCATATCTATTATATGGTCAACGCACGCGACAAGTACCTTGCCCTGAAGCGCATCGTCGATTTCTATCCACGTATCTACGCCATCATCTTCTGCCGCACAAAGATAGAGACACAGGAGGTGGCCGACAAGCTCATCAAGGACGGATACAATGCCGAGGCCCTGCACGGCGACCTCAGTCAGCAACAGCGCGACCTGACCATGCAGAAATTCCGCAACCATCTCACTCAGCTGCTGGTGGCTACGGATGTGGCTGCGCGTGGTCTCGACGTCGATGACCTGACACACGTGATCAATTACGGTCTGCCCGATGATGTGGAGAACTATACCCATCGCTCGGGCCGTACCGGACGCGCCGGAAAGAAAGGAACAAGCATCTCCATCATCCACTCGCGCGAGAAATTCAAGGTGCGCAACATCGAGAAGATCATCGGCAAAGAGTTTGTCGACGGCACGCTGCCCACGCCGGAGGAGATTTGCAAAAAGCAACTCTTCAAGACCATGGACGACATCATGAAAGCCGATGTCGACGAGGACCTCATCGCACCGTATATGCCTGAGATCAACCGCCAGTTTGAATATATCGACAAGGAAGACATCATCAAGAAGATGGTGAGCATCACCTTCGGCAAGTTCCTCGACTACTACAAAAACGCGCCGGAGATTGTCAAGCCGACCACACGTGGGCGTGACAAGGGTGAGCGCACCGACCGCCAGGGCAAGGGCACGCGTGACCGCAAGCGCGGACCCCGTCAGGCCGAGGCCGGCTATCGCCGTCTGTTCATCAATCTGGGCAAGCAAGACGGCTTCTATCCGGGTGAGGTGATGCAGTTTATGAACAAACACATACATGGCCATCAAGAGGTGGGACACATCGATTTGCTGCAAAAATTCAGCTATATCGAGGTGCCCGAAGGCGATGCCGAGCGCGTGATGCGCGTCCTCGACGGTACCACCTACAAGGGCCGTGAGGTGCGCTGCAACGATGCCGACGAGAGTGGGCACGGCCGTTCTGCACGGGGCAGCCGGGCGACTCGCGAGAAAGACGACCGCGATTATGGCAAAGCGTCACGTGGAAAAGGACGCGGCAAGGCCAAAACACAGGACGGCAGCCGTCGCGGACGTGACGACTGGAAGCAGTTGATGGCCGATAGCCGCGACGTGAAGCTCAAGGGAGAGGTGCCCGATTTCAGTGAAGAAGGTTGGGCCCGCCGGCGTCCAAAGAAGAAATAAAGTGATTTTCTTTGGGGGAAGGGTAACCTTTTTGTCTCTTTCTGCGTATGAATAGACAGAGTATTTATTATTGCAACTAGAAAGAATATGATGAAAAGCATTTTCTGCAGCCTGGCTCTGATAGCTATGGCTTGTGTGCCTGCAATGGCACAAACAAAAGCCGAAAGTGACGCAGTGCACTTTACGGGCAATGTGAAGGGCGTAAAAGATACGCTCCTGGTCAGGGTGCCGCAAGGGGGCCGCAACTACAAGACCGACACGGTGCTGGTCAAAGACGGCAAGTTTGACTTCACGGTCCATGTGAGTGAGCCGACGGACATCAGTGCCTATACTCCCGGCAGTCTGCGTGGTACAGAGCGCGCCGGTTTTCAGGTGATCGCCGTTCCGGGCGAGAGTGCTGTGGTGAGTGGCGACCTGACATCCAACTACTACCTCACGGGATCTAAGTTCTATCAGCAGTTCAATGAGGTGGACCGTATGATGGAGGCCGCCCAAAAGCCCTTGAATCAGTTGGTCGACAGCCTTCAGAACCGCATGAAAGCCGGCGAGAGCCAGGAATCCGTCATGAAGGTCTACCAGGAAAAGGGTGGAAAGCTGCGCCAGGAGATGCGCGACAAGATGATGAACTTCATCAAGCAGCATCCCGACGATGAGGCTTGTGCCTATCTGATTCCGCAGATGGACGACCTGGAGACGATGAAAGAAGCCGTGAAACTCCTTTCACCTGCCGTGCGCGACGGTCGCATGAAGAACTATTACACCCGCGTTATCAGCAGCATAGAAGCTGAGGAAAAGGCCGAGGCTGAGGCTGCTAAGAAACAGGCAACAGGTATCGCTGCTCCTAACTTCACGCTCAACGACATCAATGGCAAGCCTTTGAGTTTGGCAAGCCTGCGCGGTAAGTATGTCGTGCTCGACTTCTGGGGCTCATGGTGCATTTGGTGCATCAAGGGATTCCCACAGATGAAGGAGTACTACAACAAGTACAAGGGCAAATTCCAGATCCTTGGCATCGACTGCAACGATACCCAGGAAAAGTGGAAAGCTGCCGTGAAAAAGCACGAGTTGCCCTGGCTTCATGTCTACTGCCCACGCGATAACCGCCAGCTGATGAACGACTATGGCATCACCGGCTTCCCAACGAAGATCCTCATTGATCCGCAGGGTAAGATAGTGAAGACCGTTGTCGGTGAGGATCCAGCCTTCTATACCTTGCTCGATGAGACTTTCGGCAAGAAATAAGGCTGCATAAGACAGTAAGCACAACAAGGCAATCAAGAACGTATCATTTCAGAAGCCGCCTGGGGATAGGGCCCTCAGGCGGCTTTTTGCGTTTCCATTTAAGTGCATGGTGGCCGGGGGAGAGCCAGTATGGTATAATGTCATGCCATTTTCTTCCGCATTTTGTCGCTCAATCCAAAAAAAATATGTAAGTTTGCAAGTTGAAAACCAAGAAAACAAGTTATCGATTTATACAATGAAAACAAACAAGGTACTCTCAGCGGTGCTGATCATCTTTACTGCTTTGGCTCTCGCTTCTTGCACAGGAAAGAAATTCCATGTCTCCGGCGTCATCACTGATGCGAAAGACTCGTTGCTTTATTTCGAGAACATGAGCCTGAATGGTCCGGTAACCGTTGATTCTGTGAAGCTCGACAAAGACGGTTCGTTCTCCTTTGAGGGTAAGGCAGCGGAGGCTCCGGAGTACTATCGTCTGCGCATTGCACGGCAGATCATCAACATTGCCATCGACTCCACCGAGAACATCACGGTGAAGGCTTCCTATCCCACCATGTCGGCACAGTACGACGTAAAGGGATCTGACGACTGCCAGAAAATGAAAGAGCTGGCCCAGATGCAGTTGGGCTTGCAGGCTTCGATCAATGCCATCCAGCAAAATCCCAACTTGTCTTACGATCAGGTCGATGCGGCTATCCAACAGACAATGGCGGGATATAAAGACAAGGTCAAGCGGCAATATATCTTCACCGCGCCGATGAAGGCTTATGCTTATTTTGCCCTCTTCCAAACCGTGAACATTGGCAATCAGACCGTGCTCATCTTTGACCCGCGAAGCAAGAAAGAAGATGTGCAAGTCTTTGCGGCTGTCGCTACCAGCTGGGATACCTATTATCCTAAATCTGAGCGTGGCACCAATCTTCACAACATCGCTTTGCAGGGGATGAAAAATGTGCGTATCATTCAGGCTGAGCAAGCTCAGGGGCAGATCGACGCCAGCAAGGTGCAGACAACGGGTGTGCTGGAGATTGCTTTGCCCGACCGTGAGGGCAACATCCGCCGACTCACACAGCTCAAGGGCAAGGTGGTGATGCTCGATTTCCACATGTTTGCCTCTAAGGGCAGCACGGAACGCATCATGCACCTGCGCGATCTCTACAACAAATACCATGCACAAGGCTTTGAGATCTATCAGGTCAGTCTCGACACCGATGAGCATTTCTGGAAGGAGAGCGTGGCGGCACTGCCGTGGGTCTGCGTGCATGATGGCGATGGTCCCAATTCTCAGTATGCTTCACAATACAATGTGCAGACCGTGCCGACCTTCTTCCTCATTGACCGCAACAATGTGCTCCAGAAGCGTGACGTGCAGATCAAGGACCTCGACGCTGAGGTCAAGAGCCTGCTGGCAAAGTAACGGCCATGCACGTTCTTGATAAGTTTCGCTATTGTCCCGCCTGCGGTTCAACAGAGTTTGAACCCAGCACGGAGAAAAGCAAACGTTGCCGGCACTGTGGATTTGAGTATTTTCTCAACCCCAGTGCCGCCAATGCTGCTTTCATCGTCAACGGGCGGGGTGAGTTGCTTGTGATTACCCGTAAGAACGATCCAGCCAAGGGCACACTCGATCTGCCCGGTGGTTTCTATGACTTGGGGGAAAATGCTGAGGAAGGCCTTGCCAGGGAGGTAAGGGAAGAAACCGGATTAGTGGTGACTGCCTCGCGCCTGCTGTTCAGCTATCCCAATACCTATCTCTATTCTGGGTTCACTGTCCATACGCTCGACTTTTTCTTTCTTTGTCAAGTCGAGGATGTCACTGTTTTGTCGGCACACGATGATGCCGCCAGCTATCAATGGATTGCCGACGGGGATCTGCGTCCCGAACGCTTTGGCTTGGACTCTATCCGTCGTGCTGTGGCCCGCTTCCAACAGGACTTTGAGACGGGTAAACTCGGCTTTGAATAAAAAAGTTACATGAATGTAACTTACCTTTATGTAACTTTTTGTATCGGAGTCTCTTAAAAATTCTAAAATCATACATATATAATAAGGTGTAAGACAAAGTTATTATTACTTTTGTCCTCGACATTATATAACTACACGCAAGCATGCAAGATAACTTAGTCATAGTAGAGAGCCCTGCCAAGGCCAAGACCATAGAGAAGTTCCTCGGCAAGGATTATAAAGTGATGTCTTCTTATGGACATATTAGAGACCTGAAGAAGAGTGGACTCAGTATTGATGAAAAGACGTTTGAACCAGACTATGAGATACCGGAGGATAAGAAAAAAGTTGTAGCCGAACTCAAGAAGGACGCTAAAGCCGCTAAGAAAGTGTGGCTCGCATCCGATGAGGATCGCGAGGGAGAAGCCATCAGCTGGCACCTGTGTGAGGTGCTGGGACTGGATGAGGAGAAAACCTCGCGTATCGTCTTCCATGAGATTACCAAACCTGCCATCCTCTACGCCATTGAGCACCCGCGCCATTTGGATATGAACCTGGTCAATGCGCAGCAGGCACGTCGCGTGTTGGACCGTATTGTCGGTTTCAAGCTTTCGCCGGTGCTGTGGCGAAAAGTCAAGCCGTCCCTTTCTGCCGGCCGTGTTCAGAGCGTAGCCGTAAGGCTGGTCGTTGAGCGCGAGCGGGAGATACAGGCCTTCAAGAGTGAGCCCTACTACCGGGTCACGGCAGTGTTCACACCTGTCAATGGCGATCATCTCGGTACGGAAGTCAAAGCCGAGCTTGACAAGCGTTTTGCTACCCATGAGGAGGCCGTCGACTTCCTGAACCGCTGTAAGGATGCCGTCTTCACCGTGGCCAACGTGTCGAAGAAACCCTTGAAGCGTTCTCCGGCACCGCCTTTCACCACTTCCACCTTGCAGCAGGAAGCCGCCAGAAAACTGGGCTTCACGGTGTCGCAGACCATGCGCATCGCACAGCAACTCTATGAGAACGGTCGCATCACCTACATGCGTACCGATAGTGTCAACCTCTCGGCACTCGCCATCAACAGCAGCAAGGAGGCCATCACGAAACTCTATGGTGAGCCCTATAGCACACCGCGCAACTTCCATACACAGTCCAAAGGCGCACAGGAAGCCCACGAGGCTATCCGACCCACACATATGGAGAATGCCTCCATCGACGGCACCGCACAGGAAAAGAGACTCTACGACTTGATATGGAAACGGTCTATTGCCTCGCAGATGGCGGAGGCGCAGATCGAGAAGACAACGGTCAGCATCAACATCGGAGGACAACCCGAGAAGTTCGTCGCACGTGGCGAGGTGATCGTCTTTGATGGATTTCTGAAAGTCTATAAAGAGTCGACCGACGATGAGGAACTGTCCGAGGAGATGGGATCTCTGCCTGCTGTGCAGGTCGGAGAGCAACTCTCGCGCGAATGCATCGCTTCGACGGAGCGCTTCTCCCAAGGTCCGGCACGATACACCGAGGCCAGCCTTGTGCATAAACTCGAAGAGCTCGGCATCGGGCGTCCTTCTACTTATGCACCGACAATCTCCACCATTCAGCAACGCGATTATGTGGAGAAAGGCGACAAAGGCGGGAAAGAGTCGAAGTACACCGTCGATACTCTGAAGGGCAACCAAATCGTGTCTGAGACCAAAACGGAGTTTACCGGGTCTGAGAAAGGCAAGCTCATCCCTACAGACATCGGCATTGTGGTCAATGACTTCCTCTTGCAGAACTTCCCGGAGATTATGGACTATAACTTCACGGCAAAGGTGGAGAATCAGTTCGACAAGATTGCTGAGGGACAGGAAGAGTGGAAAGACATGATGAGCAAGTTCGACAAGCCTTTTGAAAAGACGGTCGACAAAGTCATGAACTCACGGTCGGAGCACAAGGCCGGTGAGCGCATCCTTGGCAAAGACCCCAAGACGGGCAGAACGGTGCTGGTGAAGATTGGTAAGTTCGGACCGCTGGCACAGATTGGTACGGCCGACGATGATGAGAAGCCACGTTTCGCTCAGATTCCAAAAGACAAGAGCATCGAGACCATCACGCTCGATGAGGCTTTGGAACTGTTTAAATTGCCGCGTGAGCTCGGTGAGTTCGAAGGCGTGCCCGTCACGATTGGTGCCGGTCGTTTTGGTCCTTATGTGCAGCACAACAAGAAATATGTGTCCCTGCCCAAGGAGGATGATCCCATGACCGTCACGCTCGACCATGCCATCTCACTGATTCTTGCCAAGCGCCTCAAAGACCGTGAGCGCCATATCAAGACTTTTGAGGAAGATGATCGGTTGGAATTGCTCAAGGGACGCTTTGGCCCTTATCTTGCTTTCGATGGTAACAACTATCGCATCGACAAGAAACTCCATGAGCGCGCACTGGCCGGTGACCTGAGCTACGATGAGTGCATGGAAATTATCAACAACGCGCCCGAGCCAAAAGCCAAGGCTAAAAAGAGAAAGTAAACATAGTATTTAAAGCTGATGGAAAAACCTGTTCGCATCATCCTCGTGGGTTATATGGGATCGGGAAAGACGACAGTGGGAAAAGCGCTTTCTGCCAACCTGGGACTGCCGTTCTACGATCTTGACTGGTACATTGAAAACCGCATGCGCAAGACTGTCAAACAGCTCTTTGACGAGCGGGGCGAAGACGGCTTCCGAAAAGTAGAGCGCAACATGCTCCATGAGGTGGCTGAGTTTGAGAACATTGTACTGAGTTGCGGGGGCGGGACGCCTTGCTTCTATGATAATATGGACTATATCAACCAGCAGGGAGAGACGGTCTATCTGAAGTGTACCACGGATGTGCTCGTGCAGCACCTGAAGATGGGAAAAACGGTCAGACCGCTGTTGCTCAACAAGACGCCGGAAGAGGTCGTCACCTTTATTGGGCAACAGCTCCAGCAGCGTGAACCTTTCTACGCCAAGGCCAAGCATACCCTTGACGTGAGCTTAATGGATAATTACGAAAAAATACAGATTACTGTCGATCAGTTAAAACAACAACTTGGCTTACCATGAGCCTGCCATAAAATAACTACTCCGATCAGATGAAAAAATGGACCATAGAAGACTCCAAAGAGTTGTACAATATCAATGGATGGGGTACTTCTTACTTCGGTATCAACGATAAGGGTGATGTCTATGTCACACCGTGTAAGGATAATACGCAGATCGATCTGCGCGATGTGATGGATGAGCTTGCCCTGCGCGATGTGACCCCACCTGTGCTGTTGCGTTTCCCCGACATTCTCGACAATCGCATCGAGAAGATGGCTGAGTGCTATGAGAAGGCGAAGAAGGAATATGACTTCAAGGGAGAAAGCTATATCATCTATCCCGTCAAGGTCAACCAGATGCAGCCCGTCGTGGACGAGATTATCTCCCATGGACGTAAGTTCAATCTGGGGCTTGAAGCCGGTTCCAAACCAGAGCTTCACGCTGTCATCGCCGTGCAGTGCAAGAGTGACTCACTCATCATTTGCAATGGATATAAGGATGAGAGCTACATCGAGCTGGCCATGCTCGCACAAAAACTGGGCAAGCACATTTTCATCGTGGTGGAAAAACTCAATGAAATCGATGTCATTGCACGCACGGCCAAACGATTGAAAGTGAAGCCAAACATCGGCATCCGCATCAAACTGGCCTCGTCCGGGTCCGGAAAATGGGCTGAGAGTGGTGGCGACGCATCGAAGTTCGGCCTCACGCCCATGGAGTTGCTCCAAGCGCTGAAGAAGCTCGATGATGTCGGCTTGCACGACTGTGTCAGACTCATCCATTTCCATATCGGCAGCCAAATCACGAAGATCCGCCGCATACAGAATGCTCTCACCGAGGCCGCACAATACTATAGCAATCTCAGAAAGATGGGCTACAACATCGAGTATGTCGACTGTGGTGGCGGATTGGGCGTAGACTATGACGGCACACGTTCCAGCAACTCGGAAAGTTCGGTCAACTATTCCATCCAGGAGTATATCAACGACTGCGTGTATGCCTTTGCCGATATCGCCAACCGCAACAATATCCCGCATCCCAATATCATCACCGAGAGTGGACGCTCGCTGGCGGCGCATCATTCCGTGCTCATCCTCGATGTGCTCGGTGCAGCCTCGTTGCCAGAGATGCCCGAGGAGTTCGAGGCCAAGGATTCGGATCACCAGCTTGTCCGTGATCTTTATGAAATATGGTGCAACCTCAATCCCAAGTCGATGCTTGAGGACTGGCACGATGCCGATCAGATCCGCGAGGATTGCCTCGACATGTTTGCGCACGGCATGGTAGATCTTAAGACACGTGCCGAGGTGGAGTCGATGTATTGGAGCGTTTGCCACGAGATCAACGCGATTGCCAAGACGCTGAAACACGTGCCCGACGAGCTGCGCGGCCTCGACAAGCTCTTGGCAGACAAATATTTCTGTAACTTCTCACTTTTCCAGAGTCTGCCCGACTGCTGGGGTATCGATCAGCTCTTCCCCATCATGCCCATCGAACGGCTCAACGAGCGGCCAACACGCAACTGCACTTTGCAGGATATCACTTGCGACAGTGACGGCAAAGTGGCCAACTTCGCTGTCAACGGCACACAGTCCAATGTGCTGCCGGTCCATGCGTTGAAGAAGGATGAGCCCTATTATATCGGTGTGTTCCTCGTCGGTGCTTATCAAGAGATTCTCGGTGACATGCACAATCTCTTTGGCGACACCAATGCAGCGCATATCTCAGTGAAGAACGGCACATACAGTATTGATCAGATCATCGATGGTGAGACCGTGGAAGAGGTGCTGGAATATGTGCAGTACAACCCGAAGAAGCTTGTCCGTCAGTTGGAGCAGTGGGTGACGAAGAGTGTCAAACAAGGTAAGCTCTCATTGGAAGAGGGCAAGGAGTTCCTAAGCAACTATCGCTCGGGACTCTATGGCTACACCTATCTCGAATAAGATTTGAGATTCCGTCCCCAGGTCTCTGTGTCAGACAGAGGCGTGGGGACGGCTGATAAATACGTTGATTGATTATTGTATAGAGAATGGAACAAGTAACAGTCATAAAAGTGGGTGGTGCCATCGTGGAGGACGAAGAGCGGCTGGCCCGGTTGCTCAACAGCTTTGCTGCCTTGCAGGGGCATAAGGTGCTCGTGCATGGTGGTGGTCGCCGTGCCACGAAGGTGGCCTCGGCATTGGGCATTGAGAGCAAGATGGTGGAAGGGCGTCGCATCACCGACGCAGAGATGCTTGAAGTGGTAACGATGGTCTATGGTGGACTGGTCAACAAAAATGTGGTGGCGCAGTTGCAGTCGCGTGGTGTCAATGCCATTGGATTGACCGGCGCTGACATGGATGTGATACGCAGCCACAAGCGTCCGGTGAAAAACGGTGTGGACTATGGCTTCGTTGGAGACGTGGACAGAGTCGATGGCCATCGCTTGATGACCTTGATCAGCAACGGGCTGACACCGGTCATGGCACCTCTGACACACGATGGAATGGGGCATATCTTCAACACCAACGCCGACACGATTGCGGCTGAGACAGCGAAAGCGTTGGCCTCGGAAGGCTGTCGGGTCACGCTCGTCTACTGCTTTGAGAAGGCTGGCGTGCTTGCGGATCCTGATGATGAGAGCAGTGTGATTGCAGCGATCAACCACGATGAGTTTGTCCGGTTGGTTGCCAATGGCACGATCAGCGGTGGTATGATTCCCAAAATTACCAATGCATTGGCTGCTGTGGACGCCGGCGTGGACCGTGTGATCATTACCAAGGCGGAAGCTATCGGCAAAGAGGGCGGCACCGTCATCAGCCGGTGACTTATGCAGCCAATGACTTGTAGCGTCTCTTCGTATGATTTGAAAAACGTTTGATCGATGAAAATAGATTTCCGTAACGACATCCTACCACTGAAAAACCAGCTCTATCGCCTCGCCCTGCGCATCACGCTTGACAGTGCTGAGGCCGAGGATGTCGTGCAGGAAACACTCATCAAGGTATGGAACAAACGCGATACATGGGACGAGATCGACAATATCGATGCTTTCTGCTTTACCGTCTGCCGCAATTTGGCTCTGGATAGCGTGAAGAACAAACGCAGTCAGACCGAGAGTCTCGACGACAAACCGGTGGAAAAGCCCGATAACACCTTCGATCCCTCCATTAAAACGATAGAGAAGGATCAGCTGACAATCGTCAGAAACATTGTCGACAGTCTGCCTGAGAAGCAACGGGAGTGTATCCAGTTGCGTGATTTCGAAGGAAAGGCCTATAAGGATATAGCCATCGTACTTGGCATGACCGAGGAGCAGGTCAAGGTCAACATCTTCCGGGCACGTCAGGCGGTCAAGCAGCGCTTTGCCGCCATCGATGGCTTTCAGACAAGCACATAACCTGCTCCTCGCTTCTTTCCGAGCCGTAGCCTGTTTCTTTGGTCTTATTTCTCTCTGCCGCTGAAGTGGGCTCTCATGGGCTCCATATCCTGCACGGTCTCCATTGTACCGATATATTTGCCTGTAGCATCACGTACAGCCATGTAGGTGATGAGCATGGACTTGCCGTTTTTCTCAAGCCATACGGGCACTTTGTCGTGTTTCCCGTCACGGAAATCCTGTATGATCGCCCTTACCATTGGCTCGATCTTGGGAGGATGGCAGGTGAAGACCTCGCGTCCTAATGCCGACAGCGGCCTTTTGAAGGCTTTTGTCGTGAAGGGCTGGTTGAAGTAACGATTGATGTTGTCTGCGTCGACAAAGGTGATCTCGACGGGCAGCGCATCGAGCAGGGCCGTGAGCTGCTCCACGGTCAGTGACCCGCCAGGCATCTGTATCCGCCCTTCACTTAAGGCTGCACTCTCTGTTGTCTCCTTCTGATGGATTTGATCGAAGAAAGCCTCTCCCTCATCCCAGCGCTCCGAAACCACTCCTAAGCACGCTTCGTAGCCCTTGCTGTCGGCATACATCTGTCTCCAGTCGGCGTCAGAGAAGTTGGCGGCAGACACGGGGAAGAGAATTCTATTTTCCTTGAATGTCATCTCGCGGGCGCGTTTCGCCACAGCTGCGACACGCTCTCTCCATTTCTCACCGGGCATGGCTCCGTCAGATGCTTGCTTGACGAGCGTGGCAAGCTCCGCACGTATCTCGTCATCGATGGTCCACATCACCTGCGACGGACCGTAGATGCCATACTTCACATTGAGCACAGGGTAGATGAGATCACCTTTTTTGGCATAGTGAATGGCGATGCCGCGTGCCTTTTGCAACGCTTCTGCGATGTCTGCCACATTCGCTTCGCGGTTCAGTAGACTTCCTACTTCATCGAGCATACCGACGATGGCCTCATTTTCGCGGTATAGCGTCTGCAGGGGATGGCCCGTGACGGCTCTCAGTGCAGCCGTCTTGTCTCTGTTCTCTCCGGCCTGACCGATCATCATGCGCTCTTGGTCGTGATGCAGACCTTGGTGCAGGCTATCGTGGCTCACGCCCTCTTGCGTGCCATGAAAAAGGGCTGAGTGGATGTCGCACAACTCCTTGATCTTCTTCACCGGCTCGCCGTCGCGGATCAGTTCCTGTTCAGCCTTCATGATCTCCGTAGCTTTGACGTCCTTGAAGTTCTTGACAAAATCGGCACGTACGGCAGCCATTGCCTCGCCTTTGTTGAGCCGTTGCAGATAATCCTTGATCTGCGAGGCCATGTGCGATGTTTCGGGCTTGTCATCTGCGTTGCCGTCCTTAACGATGAATCCGTTGTCTTGCAGTGCCTTGACGATTTGCTTCAGTGCGATGCCTTTCATCGATGCTCCTCTCGGAATCGTCATCATCTTGCCCACAGAGTGTCTTACAGCCTTCTTGCTGATCTCGGTGAAGCCGAGTGATGCCAGGATGTCGATGATTTCAGGATATTTTTGTGTGAGCTCGTAAACGCTCTCTTTCAGATTGATGATTTTCTCCATAGTCGTTTTCTTTTCTTTGTTTTCTGCAAAGATAGAGACTTTGCAAGAGTTGGCTCGGTAACAAATGTTCCCTAAGTACGCACATTTACGCTACTTTAACAGGTTGTGAAAGACCGGATAGCGCTTTTTTATGGTTATCAAATGTTAAATATGAAATTCCCTTGTAACTTTTATCCTTTTCCCTCGTCATCTAAGTGTAAATACAAGAAAAAAGATGGATTACAAGTATATCAATCAGCTATTGGAGCGCTATTGGCGCTGCGAGACTTCCTTGGAAGAGGAAGACATCTTGCGGGCGTTCTTTAGTCAGGCCGACATACCTGCCGACTTGAAGCGCTACCAGCCTCTTTTCGCTTACCAGCGTGAGGAGCCGAAGGTTGATGTGCTCGGCGATGACTTCGACAAGAAGATCCTCGCCATGACAGAGGAGCCCAAGGTGGTCAAGGCACGCATCGTCTCGATGCCACAGCGCCTGCGTCCGCTGTTCAAGGCCGCAGCCATTGTCGCCATCATCCTGACCTTAGGCAACGCCATCCAGGTGCCCTTCGCTCAGAAAGCACAAGACCCGATCAGCAGCTATGACGGCTATTCCAAGCCGGAGATAGAGAAAGGCACATCGGTGGCAATGAGCGACTCGGCCGATATCGACTCCGTGCCAAGAGCTATGACCAGCACGCAGAGCTCGACAGGTCAGGTGATGATAAAATAAGATTATTTCTATGCTTTCTCTATAAAATCATGTTTAGTAAAACAACACTTTGAAACTGTGAAGTTTCTATTCTCTCAAATTTTTCATAACATACTAACGTAGAAAGGGACCGGCGCTCAATCGTGAGCTCGGTCCCTTTATTTGTTTCTCCTCCCATATTTCCTTTATGTGACTTCCTCCCTTGCGGCGTCTCTCTGTGATTCCTCCCTTATGTAACTCTCTGTCATTATAAAAACATCCTTTGACCGACGTCATGTGAAGATGCGGCGGATCGGCAAAAACAATGGCGGCCGTCATGTGTTATTATGACGGTCGCCAGAGATGGTTATATCTGGAAATCAAGCACGCGGCTCCTTTATTTCTTGAGGATCTTCTTCCCCTTGCTGATAACGAATCCCTTGCTGTCCTTACTCACACGCTGCCCGGCGAGGTTATAGACAGCATCGTCGGTTGTCGTCTTGTCCTGTTGGATACTGCTGAGGCCAGCGGTAGTGGAGAAGGTAAACGCATAGAAGTTGAGTGAGCCGATAGGGTAGGTGACATCGACCGTGCCTTTGTTCACTGCAACGGAGACGACGGGATACACCTTGCCTTCCGTGCCATCATCAAGAGTCATCTTGGCGGCGTCGGCCTCCTGCACTACCTTGTTGTACAGTTCCTTGCCGTCCTGGGTAAGCACCAGGTTGCGGTCGGTAGCGCTGCTGGATCCTGTGCGGACACAAACCTGCAACGTGCCGCTTGCCGGGATAGCGATGGACATGTGGTTGGCATCGGAGCTTTTGCCGCCGGACTTCAGACGGAAAGTATAGGACGTGTTGCTTTCTGGGGTGCCAAAGCGGGCGTTGTTGCTGTCAACGACCACCTTGCCCTTCGTGTCTGTCACGGTCAGGTTGAAACCGTCGAGCGAGCTGTTGACGGTCTGTCCGTTCAATGAGCCTGCTTTCTTTTCCTCAGAGAATGAGATCGTGGTCTGCGCGTTGAGCGTCAGTGCACAAAGCGCGAATGCTGCGAGCGTAAAAAACTTCTTCATAAGCTTAAATTTTTAGGTTGTTGAGAATATGAGATTTGATTGCTTGTCTACTGCAAATATAAGATAAAATCTATTGTGAAGCAAGAGAAAGATGCTGAAAACTAAGGTGTTGTACAGGAATACGACAATTATGAACGAAAATACGAATACAGCGGGATAATTCCATCAAAAGGATTTTTCACTTCGATGGTTTTTTATTAATTTTGCCCAGAAGGAAATGAAAGGCAATAATCTTCTCAATAAAAACCATATGATACAACGATTCCCTGCTATTTTTGTTATGACTGCCCTGCCTTTTGCGATGTGGGCAAACAATGGTCAGACCGTCACGGTTGACGGCACTGTCGTAAACAAGACGGTGAAGGAAATCTCCTTCAACGGTACGGATGCCCAGCTCACCTTTGCTGACGGCACGACGCAGACGGCCGACATGGCCACAGTGAATATCTCCTTTGGTACCACGACAGGCATCAAAGTCGTGGACCAAGCGCGGCGGAAAGCCGCTGACGACCGCATCTACACGCTCTCGGGACACTATGTGGGCAAGGACAAGACGCGGCTGCCCAAAGGCGTCTATATTGTGAACGGGAAGAAGAAAATAAAGAAATGAGGAGGAACATCAGATGAAGAAACTCAATACTTGGTTGTTGCTTGCCCTTTTGCTTTTCCCCTGCTTGGCTTGGGCTGACGCTACATGGACCTTTACTTCGACACCCGCATCAGACCAGGCGGCCTTGGCTGACGACACATCCCATTGGACCTACACGGCAAGCAGTAAGCGCTATGCCAACAACAGCGCCATAACCGATGCACAGCTCTCCGCCAACGGGCAAACGCTGACCATGACGGCCGGACTCTATTTCACGGCTGAGGACGCAGGAAACATCCGCGTGGACGTGAACAAACGGATCGGACTCAATGGAGCAGGCCTTGTCGTGCGCATACCCAACCTCACTGCCGGATCCACAGTGAAGGTGAACTTTGGCTCTTCGTCAAAAGGCACAGAACGGTCGCTGACGCTTACCAATCTCAGCGAAACGGCTTTCTCCAGTAGTGGAAATACTGGAGCGGACTACTCTGCCACGGTAACTGCCAACGGTGACGTAACACTCACGACTACCGGCGGCGTCTATCTCTTCTCGATCACGGTGACAGATGGTGGCGGAGGCTCCACAAGCTCGAAAGCAGACATCTCTGCTCATGCTGTGGCGTTTGACAGTCAGACCAACCAGGCACTGATCACCAACCACAACAGCAGTCTGAAGTACTACAATACAGCGGATGTAGAGAAGATCGCCATAGACGGGGACACAGTGTATGTCCATGGCTCCGGCTGGCAGGATGTCTATTACATGCCCAAAAATGTGGCCTTTGCCAAGGCTTCAGGCCGCAGCACGAGTGGTCAAGTGACCAATGAGACGGGTAAAGTGGAGATCACCGAAGCCAAAGGATGGCTGGAGTCGGCTTATGTCAAGTGGAAGAAGCTCGATCGCTACACGCTCTATCACGTATATATAAAAGGTGGTGATTATGCATCCTATACGCGCATCGACTCCATGCTCGTGCGCAGCTATGGCGACACGCTCCGTGCCGACATGGTGGGACTCAAGGCCGGAAGCTACGACATGAAGGTGGTGCCGGTAAGCCATGGCACGGAGCTGACGGACAAAGTCAACGAGGCGACGGGTATGACCGTGCTGAATTACGACCGCTCGGGCTTTGCCCATCTCGACAATGCAGGCGTGGGTGCTTACAACGATGACGGGTCTTTGAAGCCGGATGCACGGGTCATCTATGTCACGTCAAAGACCGCCAAGACCGTCACCTGCGAGGTGCAGACAGGATCGAAGGCCACCAGCGTGGCCACCTTCACCGGTTTGCAGGCCATCCTCGACGCCTATCAAAAAGGCTACGAACACCGTCCGCTCGACGTGCGCTTCATCGGGTTGGTGGAGAAAGACGATCTTGACGCAGTCTCCTCTTCGTCTGAAGGTTTGCAGATCAAGGGAAAGAATGCCTACAGCAATCTCTTTATTACCTTGGAGGGAATTGGCGACGACGCAGCTGTGCGGGGCTTTGGCTTCCTGCTGAGAAACGCGGCCAATGTGGAACTGCGCAATTTCGCGATCATGCGGTGCATGGATGACTGTGTGTCGATAGATACAGATAACAGATATATCTGGGTGCATCATCTCGACTTCTTCTACGGACAGAAAGGTAGTGACGCTGATCAGGTGAAGGGCGATGGTACTACTGACATCAAAGGCGACTCACAGTATGTCACGGTGGCCTACAACCACTATTTCGACACAGGCAAATCGTCGCTGTGCGGCATGACGAGCGAGTCGGGCCCCAATTATATCGACTATCATCACAATTGGTTCGACCACAGCGATTCGCGTCATCCTCGTGTGCGCACGATGAGCGTTCATGTGTGGAATAACTATTACGACGGCTGCGCAAAGTTTGGCGTGGGGGCTACGACAGGTTCGAGCGTCTTTGTGGAGAGCAATTATTTCCGGGCCACTAAGGATCCGATGCTGATCTCACAGCAGGGTACGGATGCTAAGGGCGGCGGTACTTTCTCGGGCGAAGATGGTGGAATGATCAAGAGCTATGGTAATGTCTATGCCGACAAAGGTGCAAGCGCCAACTATACCCCTGTCACACAGCATGACAATGCATCGAGTTTCGACTGCTACGAGGTAGCTTTGCGCGATGAGCAAGTGCCTGGTAGTGTGAAAACGCTTGTGGGCGGTACAATATACGATAACTTCGACACCGACGGCTCGCTCATGTACAGCTACGTGCCTGACGCTGCTATCCAAGTGCCCGCTGTGGTCACAGGATGGACGGGAGCAGGCCGCATGGGCAAGGGCGACTTCCGGTGGACCTTCACCGCATCGGATGACAGTTCGTATGCCATCAACAATGCGCTCGCCACTGCTGTGGATAGTTACCAAAGCAAGCTGGTCGGCATTGCGGCAGAGTAATAAAAAGACTCATCCGTGTCATGGGTAACGAAGTCTGTATCCATACAACGGATGAGTCTTTAGAAAGTCTTGTTGCGCTCTATAGCTCCTATTTCTTATCTCTCTCCTGCCCGTTTTAGTCTGTAGGAGAGTTGGAACAGGGCGGGGAGGAAGATGCAAAGTGAGAACAGTAGACTAAGCATCATGGTGCTGTGGTTGCCATGGAAGAGGTCGATGAGCTTGCCGTCGTTCATCTGCGGCATCATGTGGAACATGATGAAGGCGATGGTGTTGTTGATCCAGTGGAAGGCGACGCCGGGCACGATGGAGTCAGTGCGGTAATACATCCAGCCCAGCAGCAAACCAATGAGTGCAGCGTGGATAAACTGTGGTATGTTCATGTGGACAGCACCGAAGATCAGGGCGGAGATGGTGATGGGCACCCAATGCCAGCGACGGTCAAACATACCAAGTAGTGTGCGCAGAATGGCTCCACGGAAGACGAGCTCTTCAACCAGTGGGGCAAGGATGCCGATGGCTACATAGCCCAATGGCTCGCCCATGATGCTCTCGAACAGTTTCACCGTAGTTTCCGGCATATTGATCTCCATACGCTCCAACAGCCATTCCGAGGGGAGTATAGTGCCTAAAGTCAGAAGAACCACCCACACGAGTACTACCCAGGGACGGGTGACGAGCCAGTCGCGCTTGACAGCTGCCCATTTACAGGCAACGAACAGACAGAAGGTCAGCACACTGCTGATGGCAGTGGCAGCGACCAGTTTCTTGCCATCCAGATCGAGTTCGCCACTGGCGAGATGCTGGCTGATGGCTGACCATCCCTGACCACCAATCCACATGGCGATGATGCTCACGGCATAAGTGACGATCATCTGTGTGAGCAGGAATACGATAATGTATAACACGATGTTGGCGATGTCGCGTATATAATTTGATTTCATGGCAATATATAAATAGGTGTGTTGCTTTTAAAAAGGAAGGAAGACGGTCACTGTTGCGGTTTATGGTTGCACCAGTGTCTGCATCCGGAAGTGTGCCTCGGTATCCTCACGATCCTTGCGGAGCTGCTGCACGAGTTGCTCCACATTGTCGAACTTTCGTTCGTCACGGATGCGATAGTAAAAGGAGAGAAGCAAACGTTGACCGTAGATGTCATCCTCGAAGTCAAAGATGTTGGTCTCCACGGTTTGATGTTGTCCGCCAAAGGTGGGGCGCATGCCAATGTTGGTCATGGCGGGCCGTAGCGTCATGCTGCCCTCTGTGCGCACCTTTACGCCGTAGACACCTGCGGCGGGTAAGAGTTGTGTAAGACTTGACGGCACGAGATTAGCGGTAGGGAAACCCATCCTGCGACCTTCTTTCACGCCGTCGACGACCTTGCCCTCTATGGTGTAGGGATAGCCCAGACATTCGTTGGCCATCTCGATCTCGCCTTCTTGGATAAACGAGCGCACGACCGAGGAACTTACTTTCACGTCGTGAAGCAGATAGGGCTGACTCTGTGTCACACTGATGCCGAGTTGGGCGCCATAACGCACATAGTCGCTGAAGCCTTCCGTTCGGTCATGGCCGAAGCGGTTGTCATAGCCGATGACCAGCTGCTTGACGTGGAGCTGATCCCGTAGGATCCGCTCCATAAACTGCTCGGCCGTCAATGAGGCCAATGCAAGATCAAAATGCACGACCACCACGTAGTCCACACTGGTGTGGGAGAGCAATACGAGTTTACTCTCGAGTGTGGACAGCAGTTGAGGCTGATAGTCCTTTTGCAGCACTTGACGAGGATGGCGGTCGAAGGTGATAACCATCGAGCGCAGTCCTCTGTGGCGGGCTTCGTCGGTGACCTGGCCGATGAGAAAGCGGTGACCACGGTGCACACCATCGAAGAAACCGATGGTGGCCACCGATGGTTCTATGTCACTGGTGTTGTCCTGCCCTAAATGAATGGTTTTCATTCTTTTGTCTCTTTAAGTCTTTTGATGGCTCTCCAGATCTCGCCCGCTACCAAGACCATGGCTGTGGAGGCGGTGATCAGCAACCATTCCTGAACACTCAGAGGCTGGGTGCGGAACATACGGCCGCCGAAGGTCACGATGAGCCATTGTCCGATGAATATCAGAAGCAGCACGAGCAGCAGACCTCCGTCGTGGCGCAGGTTGTGGAAGGCACTGTGGGTGGAGCCCAAGCATTTTGCGTTGAACAGGTTCCAGAACTGAAGCATGACGAAAGTCGTAAAGAACATGGTCAGTTCGTGAACATCGATGATGCTGCCCGCACCATGGCGCTCGCACCAGATGAGGAAGACAAACATGATCGCAAAAAACGCGATACCGCACCCCAGGATGCCACGTCCCATCGGCTTCGAGATGATGAAGTCGGAAGTTTTGCGAGGCTTGTCCTTCATTACTTCCCTTGACGGTGGCAAGGAGGCCAGGGCCATGGCGGCAAAGGTGTCCATGATGAGGTTGACCCAAAGGATCTGAGTCACTGTGAGCGGCATCTCTGTGCCGATGATGCTGCCACCGAGCACCAACAGCAAGGCGCTAACGTTGACGACAAGTTGGAAGAAGAGGAACCGCTGGATGTTTTTGTACAGCGACCGTCCCCACATCACGGCGTTGGCGATAGAGTGGAAACTGTCGTCGAGGAGAGTGATGTCGGAAGCCTGCTTGGCGACGGATGTGCCGGAACCCAATGACAGACCGACATGCGCATGGTTCAGTGCTGGCGCGTCGTTGGTACCGTCGCCAGTCACCGCCACCACCTCGCCGTGCTTCTGGAGGAGTTGCACGAGACGCTGCTTGTCGGTGGGGCGGGCGCGCGACATCACGCGGATGTCCTCCACGCGGTCGTAGGCTTCCTCATCGCTCAGTGCGGCAAAGTCGCTGCCGGTGATGTGCCAACGGAGTTCTTCGGCCTTGGTGGTGTCTTCCTTAGGCCAGATGCCGATCTGCCGGGCTATCTCGATGGCTGTGGCAGAGGTGTCGCCGGTGACAACCTTGATCTTGATGCCGGCGCCACGACAGGTGGATACGGCAGAAGGTACGTCCTCACGCACGGGATCGCTGATAGCGGCAATACCTTGGAACGTGAAGCCGCCCTCTTCGCTGAAGTCGCCCTCACGCCAGGCAAAGGCCAGTGTGCGCATGGCCTGACGCTGATAGCCCAACAGCACTTCGCGCAGATGGCTCAGCTGAGGCTCGGCGAGACCGCACAGCGAGGCGATGATCTCGGGCGCTCCCTTGACATAAGTCCGCTTTTTGTCGCCAATGGCGACCGTGGTGGCCATGTATTTCTTTTCTGTGGAGAAAGGTATTTGGCTCGTAATGGGCTGTGTCTTTCTTTGACTTTGATAATCTTCACCGTTTTTCTTCAGCCACATCAACAAGGCTCCCTCTGTGGGATTGCCAATGGGGGCATCATCGTCGTCGAGTTCTGCGGTCGTATTGGAGGCGACGGCAGCGACAAAACAGCTTTTTGTCGCTGTTGTTGCCTCGGCCGGATCAACGAGATGACCGTCTTCGGCCAGTTGGATGTTGTGGACGGTCATGCGGTTTTGTGTCAGCGTGCCTGTCTTGTCTGTGCAAATAACCGTGACGGCGCCCATGGTCTCAGAGGCATGGAGCTTGCGCACGAGGTTGTTGAATTTCAGCATGCGCCGCATGTTCAGCGCCAGTGCCAGCGTGACGGCCATCGGCAGACCTTCGGGCACGGCCATGACGATGAGCGTGACAGCCATCATGAAATAGTTCAGCACCACTTGGAGCATGCCGAGATAGTTATCGGTATGCCAAAGGCTGTTGGTGAAAATATCGTGAAGCAGGAAGATGACAAAAGCTGCTACGGCCACGACCGTGCCCACCTTGGAGATGAGCTTGGCCAGTTTGTCGAGCTGAATATTCAGCGGCGTCTTTGTCTGTGTCACTTCTGTAGCTTCTGTTGCCACTTTGCCGATCTCGGTTTTGTCGCCTACGCTGGTGACGATTGCCGTGCCATGGCCGTTCATCACCATCGTGGAGCGGAGGATCACGTTTTTGGGATAGGCCTCTTCGGAATGTTGAGTGTTGAGTGATGAATGTTGAATGGAAGGGTTACCGGAGTGTTGAGTGCTGAGTGATGAATGTTGACTGTCAGTGTCATCGGATGGGGTGGAGGCATTGTCTGACAAGACGCTCTTGGTTGTCAGTGGCTCGCCGGTCAGACTTGACTCATCGATTTGCAAGTTGACAGCTTCCACGAGTATCGCATCGGCCGGCACCTCGTCGCCCGTCTCTACAAGGATGACATCACCCACGACTACATCGCGGCGTGGCACCTGCACGACTTTGCCGTCACGCCGCACCTTCACGGGCTGATCCTCGTTGATGGCTGTAAGCACACGGAACTTGCGCGCTGCGTCGCACTCAAAGTAGAAACCTACCGTAGTGGCAATGAAGATGGCAATGAAAATACCTAAGGTCTCCACAAAGTCGTTCTCTACAAAGGCCAGCACAAGCGAGACGAGTGCGGCTACGAGGAGAATTTGGATGATGGGATCACGGTATTTGTCGAGATACAACTTCCAAAGAGAAGTCTTTTTGGGAGGAGTAAGCACATTGTTGCCGTCTCTCTGTCGGCTCACTCTTACCTGTTCGTCACTAAGGCCCACATTGGGATTGGTCTTTGGTATGGGTTCGCTTTTCATTAATTCTAATACTTATTATGTTGCAAAGATAGTCAAATTAGCCCTAACAGCCAATTTAGTGAAGACTTATTATCTACTTTTCACAAAAAATATTTGGCTATTCGATGGGAAACCCGTACCTTTGCACTACAAATCCTATGCGCCGCATTGTCTTTGGTGCATATGTTTGTTGGACTTGTAGCTCAGTTGGTTAGAGCAACAGACTCATAATCTGGAGGTCCTAGGTTCAAGCCCTAGCTGGTCCAC
>URCI01000051.1 GCA_900546345.1 uncultured Prevotella sp.
GGTCTCGGACACATATAAAATTTTAAATTGCCACTTTTTAAAGTGGACTCATAGAAGATATGGAGAACATTATCAGAAAGCCTTATCTTGACAAGATAGAGCAAGCGCTGGGAAAAGACATCATCATCGTCCTTGTCGGCCAGCGGCGTATTGGCAAAAGCTATTTGCTTAGGCAACTGAGAGATGAAAAGGCTGAAGACGGTTCTGCCAACATCATCTATGTGGATAAGGAGAAAAAGGAATTTGACGACATCAGAGACTATCACGATCTGAACGCCTTTATTGACGGGCATCGTGTGAAGGGAAAGACCAACTATATCCTCGTGGACGAAATACAGGACATAGCGGAGTTTGAGCGCACGGTGCGAAGCTACCGTGAAGATCCTGACACAGAGATAGTCATCACAGGTTCCAACAGTCTGATGCTGAGCAGCGAGCTGACCACGCTCATAGGCGGTCGCTATAAGGAGATTTATGTCCAGGCTCTTAGTTATAATGAGTTTCTGACCTTCCATCAGTTGCCTGATAATGACGACAGCCTGGCAAAGTACATTAATTTTGGTGGCTTGCCAGGATTGCAAAGATAGGACTTGACGAGAATGACGTAAGGGAATATCAACAGGATGTGCTGAACACGGTGCTGCTAAAAGATGTCATTATGCGCAACAACATTCGCAATCCTGTCTTCCTTGACAACTTGATTCGCTTCCTTGCTGACAATACCGGAAAGATCATCTCAGCCAATAGTATCTCAAAGTTTATGAGATCACAAGGACAGAGCATCACTTCCACGGCTGTCATTAATTATATCAAGGCGTTGTGTGAGACATACGTCATCCATAAGGTCAACCGTTATGACATCCACGGCAAGCGGTTGTTTGAGAGTAATGACAAATACTACTTTGAGGACAATGGCATTCGCAACTGCTTGGGTGGCGGCAACCGTGAGGGCGATATTGAGAAGGTGATGGAAAACGTTGTGTATAACCATCTCGTGCGCTTAGGCTATGAGGTGACCGTCGGACAGTTGCAGGCCTCTGAGATCGATTTCGTCTGCTCGAAGCCAACCGGAGAGCGTGTTTACGTGCAAGTAGCATATATCATCGCCGATGAGGCAACGCGGCAACGGGAGTTTGGCAACCTGCGTGCCATCCATGACAACTATCCCAAATACGTCATTTCCATGACCCCTCTGGTAACCAGAAGCAACGATGGTGGTATCATACACCTCAACCTGCGGAAGTTCCTAAAAGAGGGACTGGTATAAAGAGACTTGTAGAGCAGAGACAGATTCAAGGAAATGCCGCCCGTTCCTCACGATTAAGGAGCGGGCGGCTTTTTGCTGCAATTGGCAGAGCCCTTTATAAATCGACATTCACTCCGGCCATGACTGTGGCGCGCGGCATGGGGAAGCCGGCGTTGACCTCATAGCGTTGGGCAAGGAGATTCTCGCCATGAACGAAGACCTTCAACTGACGGCTGATGCGCAGGGTGGCGGTG
Organism: uncultured Prevotella sp.; assembly: GCA_900546345.1. Classification (GTDB taxonomy): domain Bacteria; phylum Bacteroidota; class Bacteroidia; order Bacteroidales; family Bacteroidaceae; genus Prevotella. Next base: position 1,501 of record URCI01000051.1, read on the forward strand.
AGATCCCACAACCAGAGGTTCTCCGTCGCTGCGTTGTTCTCCGCCGTGTGAAGCCCGTCGATCCATTGCAGTCCACTGTGCAGGCTGAAGCGGCCGGGCTGCCAGTCAGCACCTATGTAGAGCTTGTGCTTCGGGGCTGCTGTGAGCGTGCGGCTGATATGGAGGAAGCTGTAGTTGGCATCGAGACGCAGTCGGCTGACAGGAGCGTAGAAGCCTAAGAGCTCGAAGCCGGAGTTCTCGGTGCTGCCCGTGTTGACATTCAGCGGCCGGCCATCGACCATCTGCGTGGTGATGAGGTTGTCGGCATTGAGATAGAAGACGTTGAGACCATAGCCAAGACGGCCGTCGAGGAGCCGCTGGCGCAAGGAGAACTCATAGTTCCAGAGCCGTTCGGGGGCGAGGTCGGCATTGGCCGGGCGGAACATGTAGAGCTCGCGCAGGGTAGGATTGCGGAAGCCCTTGCCCACGATGGCTTTCAGCTCCATGTCGTGGGGCAGGCGTGCGGTGAGTCCGCCCTGCGGTATCCATTCACTGCCCGACACACTGTGGTGGTCGAGGCGCAGGGCCACGTCGGCGGTGAGCCACGACAGCAACTCCTGGCGGATGTCGGCATAGCCCGCCACCTCGTTGACGTTGCGGTCGGCGATGTCCGTGCGACTGCCGTCAGCCATGGCTTTCTGCCAGGCATGACCGCCAAAGCGCTGGTAGTCGAAGCCGAGGGTCAGGCGTGTGGTGGAGAAAGGCGCGAAGCTCTCATAGGCCGAGACGCCGCCCATGCGGTCGTTGTGCATGTAGAAAGCCATCTGAGGGGAGCGGTCGGCGGTGTGGCCGTCGTTGATGTGGTGGTGGCCCCAGTTGTAGAAGGCGCGCACGGCACCCGACACACGACCATAGTCGTTGGTGAGTGAGAGGGCTGCCATGCCCCGCGTGATGTTCATGTCGTTGTCGATGAGCGGGGCTGAGACGGGACCGGGATTGGACGACTTCTGGTAGGCAATGTTTACGTTGCCGTCCAACTGCCAGTAGCGACTGAGGTCGTAGCCGAGCTTGACGAAACCGCTCGTCTGACTGAAAGCCGCGTTGGGGCGATGACCGTCGGTGCGCTCATAGTTCACTGCGGCGATTGACGAGAAGCGGCCCTGGCGCACGCGGTTGGTGGCGGTACCGATGAAGGTGCCGTAGCTGCCGCCTTGCAGGTTGACGTTGGTGCGCACGCCGTTCTCCCGCATCTGCCGCGTCACGATGTTCACCACGCCGCCCATGGCATTGCTGCCATAGATGGCCGAGGCAGGACCGCTGACCACCTCCACGCGGTCGGCGAGCATGGTCTGATAGGTGTCGGCGAGCGGATGGCCGTAGAGTCCGGCATATTGGGGCAGTCCGTCGATGAGCACGAGCAGGTCGGCCGAGCCGCCGATGCCCCTCATCTTGATGGTTCCCGCTGCTCCGGTGCTCAGTCCGTAGCCGAGGATGCCGCGTGTGGTGATGAAGAGTCCCGGCACCTGCTGGCTCAGCGTGGGCAGCACAGAAGGCTGATAAGCGGCCGTGAGCCGTGAGCGGCTGATGACGGACACGTCGAGGGGCAAGTGGCGGATGTCGGACTGATAGCGTGTGCCCGTGACGACCACGTCGCTGAGACGCACCGAGTCGGTTTGGGCAAAGGAAAGACTGGCCGCACCAAGCAGTGCGGCCAACAGTAGTAATTTCTGATCCATGAAGATTTGAAGGGGTTATTTCTTGTCGATATTGACGAGGGTGTATTTCTTCGAGCCGAGGCCTATCTTCTCTGCCCAGTCGATGGTGTGCGTGCCATGCTGCTTGTCGATGCGCTTGAGCAGGTCGGTCGGGTCGTTCTTGGCCGTCACCTTCTGGTTGTTGATGATATCGACGCAAGCCTGGTCGAGGGCCACTGGGTCGGTGCTGGCGAGGATGCCATAGTCCTCAAGCTTCACGGGAGCGGGGTGGTCCACGCAGTCGCAGTCGATGCTCATGTTGTTCATCACAGAGATGTAGATGATGCCGTTCTCCTTCTTGAAGTAGTTGACCACCGCCTGAGCCGCAGCCGCCATGCTCTCAAGGAATCCGTCCTGGTCGCCGATGTATTTCGGAGTCCACAGCGAGTCCATGTTGAGCTTGTTCATCTTGCCGGCGGAGTGGATATAAGCCTTGCCGTTGGCTGAGGCGCAGCCGATGGAGAGGTTCTTCAGTGCCCCGCCGTAGCCGCCCATGGGATGGCCTTTGAAGTGGTTCAGACAGATCATGAAGTCGTAGTTGGCGAGGTGTCCGCCCACAATGTCGTAGTTCAGATGGGTATGGTCGCGCACGGGGATGCGAATCTCGTCGTACTCGTCCATGATATCCACGGGGAAGTATTTCGTGAATCCGTGGCGGTCGATGACCTTCCAGTGGTTGGCCGAGTTGTTGCGCACGTCTTTGGGGTCGCCGCCGTAGGCGGTGTTGTTCTCCACAATGGTGCCGTCGACATCATAGACCAGGTCCTTGATGAGCTCAGGCTTGAGATAGTTGGGGTTGGAGCCCTCGCCGGTGCTGATCTTCACGGCGACACGCCCCTTGGCCTTTACGCCCAGGGCCTGATAGATACGTACAAGCGAGGCGGGAGAGATCTCACGGGTGAGATACACCTTGGACTGTGCCCAAGCCGTGGTGCCCAAGGCCAACAGCATGACGAGCGCAAGGGCTCTGAAATGGAAATGTTTCATCATATTACTGTCTTTTAATATTCATCATTCGGTTGCAAAAATAAGCGGTTTTCCGCAATGTTGTGTTATATATATCTTCGGACTCCTTATACATTTTGCGGTTTTTTGTACACATCGTGCTAGTCTTGTCTTCCTCCTACCAATCTCCGCACCGAATATGTAGCTAAGAGCCGTAGGCGCATCAATGTGGCCATTGACCATGCCAAGCATCCCGGCGCCAATAATCGAAGTGATGAAGGAGAATGACGTACCCTGAATGCAGAGAAGTCCGGCTCCCAGTGGCCCTATGCGATGGCATTGTATGAATGTAGTGACACCTGAGACGAAGAGCGACATGGAGACAAGAACCCCTGTGGTCTGAAGGTCAAACTTCAAGGCGGAACTGATGATAAGCGGGGGCGTGATGAAGGCAACGAAGATGGCCAACAGGTGCTGTAATGCCGCAAAGAGGGTACCCCGGAGTGGCGGACGGTCATTCCGTCCGTATATCAGGTCCGATTGTTGTTGAATGTTCTTAGTCCTCCCTCAGCTTGATCTCACAGTTGTCAAGGGAGTCGACAATAGCCAGACTCTCGCACCGCACACCGGCTGCCTCGATGACTTCGCGGCCGTGCTGGAAAGCCTTCTCGATGATAAATCCCATGCCGATGAGCTCGGCTCCGGCCTGGTTGCAGAGGTCGATGATGCCTTTGGCCGCATTGCCGTAGGCCAGGAAGTCGTCGACAAAGATGACCTTGTCGGCGGGGGTGAGGTAGTCTTTTGAGATGACTACGTGGTACTCCCGCTGTTTCGTGAATGAGAAGACACGTGTGGAGAGCATGTTGTCCATCGTTGAAGGCTTTTTCTTCTTGGCAAACACCACAGGCAGGTCGAGCAGAAATCCCATCATGATTGCGGGCGCAATGCCACTGGCCTCAATGGTGATAATCTTGTTGACATCTGAGGAGGCAAAGCGGCGTATCAGTTCCACCGCCACCGCCTTCATAAGATTGGGGTCCATCTGATGGTTGATGAATTTGTCTACCTTCAGTATTCCGCCGGGGTAGCACTTTCCGTCCTTGAGGATACGGTCACGAAGTAATTTCATAATAGAGAGGGTTTAATGTTACAAAGTTACTACAATCCTGTGAAATGGCAAAATAAACACGCTTATGAATTATTTTTCACCCTTTGCTTGTCTATACAACTATTTTCTCGCCGAAACTTCGTACCTTTGTAACATCATTATGGAGTTGCGTGCGATGAGGTTGCGCACTGACACAGATTAGAACACCGATTAGAATCATCAAGCAACAAAAGAACACATGCAATACGAGGACATTTGGCAGAAACAGGACGAGATAACGTCAGCGGTCAACTCCCTTGGCTATTCCCTATGGGACTTGCGCTACGACCGTCCGTCCTTTTCCTTCCACTTGGAGCTGAATAATCACCTGCCCGACGAAGCACTCTCGTCTTTCTGCTCTCAGATGCCACTGCCCACTGACTATGAGGGAGAGGGCGGTCAAGGCTCTCTCTTTACATTGTACCCATAAAATAAGAAAAATATGAAGATCAGGAATATCGACCATTTTGTCATAGCGACGCAACACTTGTGAGCTTGTCTCGATTTCTACGTCAGTGCATTGGATTTCCATATTTAGAAAAATGGTGACGGACTGGACGATATGCCAGCACACGCAAAGTGCATTATCACGGGTGTGAGCATCAACATTCCTATCACTGACGGGCGACTGAACCTCGGTACGTGGCAGGGTATCTACCTCTGTGAGTTCCACAATGACGGAGGAGCAAGAAAGGTGGTAGCTACGATTGTAGATTAAAGATGACAGGAAAGACAGATGAACAATTATAGAATACGATGGACTGACGGCAATGACAGGGAGTTTGAGATGTTCCACGCCATAACGGAGAACTACTACAACCAGCTTGTCGGCGGTCCACAGAACAGACAGTCGTTTGTTCAGGGCAATATGTCGAAGTACGTAAAATATGCGATGATAGTCTATTCCAAAGAGGATGTCCCAGTCGCGTGCTCCGGCTTGAAGGAACATGGCAACGGCGATGTGGAGATAAAACGGGTGTGGGTGCAACCACTATTCCGTGGTCAGCACATTGCGACATTCATGATACGTGAGCTTGAAAACTTCGCCCACGAGCATGGATACAGAAGGACCGTGCTTATAACTCGCGAGAGAATGGACTATGCTATCAAGCTGTATGAAGGCTTGGGGTATAAACGTATTGAGAACTATCCGCCATACCAGCACATGGACGACGCAGTGTGCTATGCGAAAGATTTATCCGCCATACCAGCACATGGATGACGCGGTTTGCTATGCGAAAGATTTGAAACCTGGCTTCGGGGTAATGTTTTTGAGGGTCTTATAGAATCGCAGTTGAATTACCGATTAGGAACTAGTATCTACGACTATAAGCAAGCTCGTACTGTGAACATGCAGTGCTCGTGCTGTTAGGCTTTTCCTAATTTAGAGCATGAGATTCTTTACAGAATCTTTAGTTCTTTCGCATGCAGATGTGAAGTTGCATGGAACCATTTTTAGCTCTTGATAAAATAAAAGTTCCTTCTCCTTGCAGAATAAGACAAAAGTGCGTATATTTGCAAAAACAATAATACGATAAGCTATGTTGTCAAGAGAAGAGACTTACCAACTGAAATATACGATAGCCTTGATAGCAGAGTTTGCCAAGAAGTTCCATCTTGGCAAGAAACAGGCGTACAATTATATCAAAAGGTTCAATGGATTCGACTACCTCAAGAGTTTCTATGATGTTCTGCACACACTTTCTTTTGAGGAAGCCGTTCGAGATATATCAATTATTTGCGCACGCAATGGTGGCAAGCTCAAATATCAGGACAAATGATACTTTACGTCATTATTTGAATCTTTATCTTACAACTGGTGACTACCGCAGCTAAAATGAATATGACACAAAAAGCAAGAGTCTCGTAATGTTCAACTGGTGGAAGAATTTTTCTTTCACCAAAACATTACGGACTATGGGAAAAAGCAGACGAAAGGTGGCTGGCGGCACTTGGTGTTGCTGCAAGTCACAAAAGAAAGGCAAACAGATCAGTAGCCGGAGATTTCGGCATCATTCCAATCAGTTGGTAAGAACTTGCCAATTCGATGGTCTTCCTTTTCGCTCTTATGAACTGACCAGCCCCTGGGATTTGGGCGGAGACGGAAAATGGGCAATCTTTAGAATAAAGGTTGACTGGGATGAGGATTATCTCAGATGGCTGAGGAAATGAGGTTGGTTGGGCAGGTGTCTATCCTGTCCAACCGATTTGTTTTTATCAGCAATCGTATAGTCACTGCAATACTGGTGTAAGATATTTCGCCATGAGATAACCGCCGACAATCAGCCAACCATAGAGGATTGCAGCTAAAACAAACGGCTTGAATCCGGCTTTCTTGAATTTGTCGATACTTGTTTCTGCACCGAGAGCCGTCATGGCCATGGTGAGCAGGAAGGTGTCGAAGGTGTTGATGAACGACACAGCGGAGGAGGGTAGCAGGGATAGCGAGTTGAACCCTATGACCAAAAGAAACAGCAGCGCGAACCATGGTATAGTGATAGTGCCCTTCTGCGTGTCACCACCACGGCTCCGCACGCCGCGAGCTACAAAAAAGGCCACAACAAGCAGCACCGGCACGAGCATCATAACGCGGATCATTTTCACGATGATGGCAGTGTTGCTCACCGCTGTGCCCATGGCATTTCCCGCACCCACCACGTGGGCTACCTCATGAATGGTGCTGCCGGTGAAGATACCCATCTCGTCGGGTGAGAGATTGAAGATACCGCAACGGTACAATATAGGATAGAGAAACATCGAGAGCGTTCCGAAAATGACAACGGTGGCCACGGCTACAGCGGTCTTATACGGTTTCGGTCGTATGGCACCGTCGACACCCATCACCGCCGCAGCACCACAGATGGCACTGCCGCACGATGTGAGCAGGGCGATGCTACGGTCCATCTTCAGCAGTTTTCCGATAACGATGCCGAGGCCGATGGTCACCATAACGACAATGGCGTCAATGACGATGGCAGGGATTCCTACCTGCATGACATCCTGAAAGCTGAGCTTGAAACCGTAGAGGATGATGCCTAATCGCAGTATACGCTTGCTACAAAAGCTGATGCCCGGTACCCACGTATTAGGCAGGTTGTTGCGCAGACTGTTGGCATAGAGCATGCCCAAGACAATACCCACGACCATTGGACTCAACGACAGAGCCTTGACCCAGTTCATGTCGCCAACATAGAAAGCGGCACACGAGAAGAGTGCCATCAGCAGCACACCGTGAAGCATACTGCTACGCTGTTCTGATAATCTCATTTTTTCTTCTTACTTGAATTTTCGCCTGCAAAGGTAAGAAGAAAATGCCGCTGACACTTATACAGAATAACTATTCCTTATAACTTGAGGTTATGAAGTGTTTGAATTTCGACTGCAACTTTGGCGAGGCTCCCTGTTTCTCAACGAAACAGAACTGACGTTCAAATTTCAGATGTTCAATATCCACAATCTTGAAAATGTCGGCATATATCTGGTCGCGCACCGCCTGTATGCTGACAATACCCATCGCATTGGTATGCTCCACGTAGTGCTTGATGCCCTCGGTGGTGCCAAGGTTCATTTCTATATTCAGATCGGTGAGTGCTATATGCTGTGTCTCAAGCGCTTTCTGTAACACATCAAGGGAGCCCGAACCAAACTCACGCACTACGAGCGGTACAGCCCGTAGTTGCTCCAATGTGATGGTGTCGCACTTAGCCAAACGGCTGCTCGTTCTGACAATGGGCACGAGTTCGTCATCCATAAACGGATGGTATTTCAGCTCCGGCTGTCTGACGAAGCCCTCGACCATACCTAAGTCGATTCGCCCCTCGCGTAGGGCAGTCTCCACCTCCCTACTATTGCCGCTGAGCATTGTGATACGAATATCGGGAAAACGCTTGTGAAAGTCGGCAATGATACCCGGCAGGACATACTGCGATATCGTGGTGCTGGCTCCAACGCGCAACTCGCCGGCCACTTTCTCTTGCAGGGAGTTCATGTCGTAGTCCATCTGTTGATAGTCCTGCTGTATTTTCTTCGCATGTTCAAGGAGCAGCAGCCCAGCATGAGTGAGCTGTATGTGGTTACCCAGTCGGTCGAAGAGCCGGCAGTTATATTCCCGCTCCAGTTCCTGGATATGCTTACTGATAGCGGGCTGGCTGATGAAGAGCTCCTGTGAGGCCTTAGTGAAGCTAAGGTTCATCGCCGCGCTTAGGAATACTCTTAGACGTATATCAATCATGTCTCAACGGGTTTAGTGTGGACAAAGGTATACATAATTTCCGTGACAGAGGTAAACTTCCCTATTAATATCGTCTTCTATAGGAAATTTTTGTGGTAAACAACAGATTATTCCTTCATAGATAAAAAAACTTTAGAATCAGCAAGCATATACTCCATTTATATGTTCACAGATAAACAGAACATCTCTTTTTCAGCAATAGGGTTACAGCCGCGGTTAGTGCCATCACCCTATTCAAGCAAGTTCTCAAGACTTCTGCCCCATACTTCTCCGTTGACAGGCTGGAAAGCATGGATACCAAGTTCCTGTGCTGCTTTGATATTGTTTGTGCCATCATCGATAAACATAGTCTCGTCGGGATTAACCCCCTCCTTTGTCAGTACGGTCTCAAAGCTCTTGCTTCCCGGCTCCATGCTTCTCTGCTCAAAACTGAGATATTGATGCTCACGAGGAATGAAATCATCGAGACTATGTCCTCTGCCATCAAATTCATTGGAATGAAACCAGCGGCGATGAATGGGTTGGTATTCGAAAGAAGCGTAATCTTGTAACCCATGGTCTTGAACTTCAGAAGTTGGTCAAGGTTGGCCTGTTTCACTTCGGTCATAAAGCAGAGCCAGCCTCGTTGACAGTCCTCCCAACTCACTTCACGGCCGACGTGCCGACTCACTTGCTGCCGGAACTCTTCATCACTGATGTTTCCCGCTTCCACGTCGCCGATAATACCTTTTTGCGTGTATGCATTAAGGTACTGTTCTACATCTTTGAAACCTATGGCCTTAAAGGCTTCAACACTTCCTTGCAGCGAGATCTCAATAAGAACACCGCCAAGGTCAAAAACCAGATTTTTTATCTTCCTCATTAATTTTTGTAGTTAAAATGTTTGTTGTATAGATACCACCTCATCATAGGTGAAGACATATCAATGATGTACCCTTCTACTTTCATACCCTACCAATAATATCCATGAACTGCGGGTGTCGCTCGTACCAAGCGTCAGCAAATGAGCAGACAGGCTTTACTTTCAGTCCCCTGCTGACAGCATAGTCGTTTGCAGCACTGACAAGCATACCGCCCACTCCCATTCCCTTCCTGTAGGCATAGGTGTGCTCAATACTCATGATGTTTCTGTCAAAAATAAAATCCAGTCGGCCAACAAGTTCCTCGCCATCATAGGCCAGCACCTTACCGGCTGTATTCGTCGTTTCTATTTTCGTTTCCATAATTGTTGCAATGTTACGAAATTTATCTGAATAATAAGAGGCGTATGTGGCTGTTGGAAAGAAAGGCAATTCCATTTTGCTGGTAAAATGCAAGTATGGGTTTTTCGGGCATGGAAGAATCGTGTCAAAAGACGTGATTGGTATGACTTTGAATGGTATGTCAAACATCGCGTCCCATTGGATTTCAATCATCTGTCAGAACGCATCTTGCTGTTTAATGGTAAATCCGTCAACTGAGATGAGTTCATGGACTTGTTACGTCAGCGGCTTGGCAGTGCTGACATCAATATGGTCAAAGCGATGTCATGCTTTGTATTCGCCAGCCCCAGGGAACTCGACATATGGTCGAATGAATATTTCCTTCAGTTGGCAAATATGATACGGTTTGAATAAATCAGTCGATCGACAAGCTCGTCACTTATTTAGGCGGCAGCTTATCGGCCATGATTGTTGTTTCCCCATACAAAAATAGGAAAAATGTGATATTTTAGCCTTAAACATTTGGAAAAATGTGATGAAGTTGCTATATTTGCAAGGAAAAATGTGATACGACTATGAAATTGCTAAGACGAAAGATTGACCGTTTTCTTGAGGAGTGGAAGGCGGATGCCAACCACAAACCTCTGATAGTGAGAGGGGCACGGCAGATTGGCAAGACAGAATCCATCCGCCAGTTTGCCCGGACACACTATACCAACGTCATTGAGATCAACTTTGTATTCCAAAAACAATACAAGCAGATTTTCAGCGACGGCTATGAAGTAGACCAAATTATCAAGAACATCTCATTGATAGACCCCTCGCTGACCTTTCCCGACGGCACTCTGTTCTTCTTCGATGAATTGCAAGACTGCCCTGACTGTGCAACGGCATTGAAGTCATTCAAGCTGGACGGGCGCTATGATGTCATCTGCTCCGGCTCACTCATGGGATTGTATTACAAGCAGATAGAATCCAACAGCGTTGGCTACAAGCAGGACTATGAGATGCATTCCATGGACTTTGAGGAGTTCCTTTGGGCCAAGGGCTACAACGAGACGCTGACGAATGATTTGTTGCAGCACATGATAGCGGTGAAGCCCCTCTCAGAGATGCAGATGAAAGTACTGATGGACATCTTCAAAGACTATATGATTGTCGGCGGCATGCCGGAAGTCGTCAGCACCTACATCCGCCAGGGAAACTTCAGTGGCACGCTGGAACTCCAGCGCCAGTTGCTGCTGGACTATGAAGAGGACATCACCAAATATGCACGTGAGGGCATGGAGCGTGCACGGATTCTGAACGTTTTCAGACACATCTCTGTCTTTTTGGCCAAGGACAACAAGAAATTCCAAGTGTCGAAGATTGCGACAGGGGCGCGCAATAGAGAATACATCGGCAGCGTGGAGTGGCTGGCCAATGCCGGCATTATCAACCCTTGCTATTGCATGGAGATGCCGGAATTGCCACTAAAGGGTAACTACAATCCCGCACAATACAAGATTTACTTCAAAGACACTGGTCTGCTTATAGCCTCGCTTGATGAGGAATCGCAGGAGGACCTCAGAAGAAACCGTAACTTCGGTACGTACAAAGGTGCCATCTACGAGAATATTGTCGGCGACATGCTGGTGAAAGCCGGCTATGAGTTGTATTATTACCGCAATGAGAAGAGCACGGTAGAGATGGACTTCTTCATTAGGGATGCTCGCACGCTCATTCCTGTGGAGGTGAAATCGCAAGACAGTAGCACTAAGTCGCTCGTGAAACTCACCCAGAGCGACCGTTATCCGGATATTCGCTACGGTATCAAGCTGGGCTACCGCAACATTGGCTTCAACGGCCAGTTCTACACCTTCCCTTATTTCCTCACCTTCCTGCTGAGGCAGTTTCTGCGGGAGAGGGAAACAAAGTGAGCGTGGGATTAGTAACTTTACCAATCATCTAATATTAAGATATGGACAAGACAAAAATACTTTTCATCTGCCTGGGCAACATCTGCCGCTCTCCGGCGGCAAACGCCATCATGCAGAAATATATCGACGACGCGGGGCTGACGGACAAGTTCTACATCGACTCGGCCGGCATCGGCCCGTGGCACGTCGGCCAGCTGCCCGACAAGCGGATTCGACAGCATGGTGCACGACGCGGCTATCGCATTGACCACATCGCACGCCAGTTCGACGCAAGCCTTGACTTTGCCGACTTCGACTACATCGTGGTCATGGACGAGGAGAACTACCACGACATCTGCCACAAGGCACACAGCGAGGCCGACCGCCGCAAGGTCATCCGCATGGCCAACTACTTCACAAATTACAAGGGGAGGACCTCCGTGCCCGACCCATACTATGGCGATGGCGAAGACTTCGAGATCGCCCTCGACCTCATTGAGGACGGATGCAGGGGGATGCTACGACAATGTGGAGTATGTGGATGAGCAAAATGAAAATAAATAGCCCAAAATTTGGGAAGTTGCAACGAAAAGATTATTTTTGCAAAATAGAAAGGTGAAAGAATATGGAAAAGATGAATACAAAAGAAGATTTCCTCAAACGCTTTGAGGCTGCCAAGCAGCGAAAGCATGAGATGGTGGAGAATATGAAGGAAGACATCACCGTGGAATATGAAAAAATTCATGGTGAGAAGCCGAAGTCATTCTTTGTCCTATGAATCCGCTCGATATCTCACGCATTAACGAGGTATCGCCTTATGTGGTATCTATTAATAAGCATGGTTACTTCCAGTTTACGACGAAAGCTGGTGTGATACTTACTGTTGGCTTTGATTTGTTAAGTTTCATAACACGATTCTAATTGCCATACAATTTCTGAAGATGACGAAAGTAGTCCACATCAAGCGTTTCCCCTTCATGGGTGGCTTCTATGCCATCAACCTCTTTGGCATCATCTTCACCGTACAGGAACTCAATGCCGTGGAACTCAACCACGAGCGCATCCACACTGCGCAACAACGCGAGCTTCTCTACATCGGCTTCTATCTGTGGTATGTGCTCGAGTGGCTCTTCTTGCTCGCCAAATACCGCGATGGCCTCAAGGCCTACTTCCACATCCGATTTGAGAAGGAGGCCTACAACCATCAGGACGACCTGGACTACCTGAGCCATCGGCAGCATTACCACTACAGATAGTAGCTACAACAAACGACTACCCAAAAGAACTTTCAAAGCAATAACCACAAGGAGGAAGAGGCTTAATGGGTCCACAGAAGCAATCCTGACAATGTCATTTTATAGGTTCAGACTATTCTCATCCTTAAGGAAATCAAGAATATTGAGGAAGAAAATTCCTTCCTCATTCTGATATGTTGGAGACAGTCCCCCTGTGATGACAATCTTGCGAAAACTGTCGCCGATATTTCGCAGAGACGCCACTTCCTGATCCACTTTCTCCTGTGTAGGCAAAGCCAAGGCCGACTGAATATACCAGCGCTTGTATCCCAGGTTACAGACAAAGTCGACCTCCAACTGCCTCCTCACGCTGTTGCCTTGTTCATTCCTTTCTGTTCTGGTGACAGAGCCTACATCCACCGACAGGCCTCTGAGGCGAAGCTCATTATATATTAGGTTTTCCATCAGATGGGTTTCTTCTGTCTGGCGGAACAGCAGGCGGGCGTTGCGCAGTCCAAGATCTACGAAGTAGTATTTTGCGGGTGATTCGATATAGCGCTTTCCCTTGATGGTATAGCGCATGGATTTCTCCAGCAGGAAGGCATCTTCCACAAGGTAAAATTGCAGCATGCTGCAATTTTACCTTGTAAAGATTATAAACTCTCTGAATTTGACTATGCCGACTTCTACTATCAGCGTTATCTGCTCAATCTTCCAAATTATTTCCAACCTTTTTCTTGGCTCAAGGGCAGTATCCGCAGTGTCGCTCTCTGCGCTCCGGTGGCTGTTCTTCGTGATGATGCGCTCTGTGGACAGGTGCAAGGCGCAACCTATGATGTTGGCAATATCCCGGAAACCGTTGCCGTACCAAGACGCAATATACATGTCGGCCGCAATTACTTTGTAACCGCCCAGACGCTGCCTATCTATGAGATAGCCCTTCAGTACACCATACCCGTTATTCTTGTTCATGGCACAGCCGACCGTGTCGTGCCTTATACTTACAGCGAGCGTTACAAGAACGGCTACAAAAATGCCGAACTTTACCTTCTGCCGGGCGTGGACCACGGTTTCTCAGTAAATGGAAGCACTGCGCGCGGCATCACTCGTCAGCAATTTCTTGGTTAGAAATTAAATGATATAAGGGCTGGGGAAAAGACCAATCATCGCGCCAGCCTGTTTTCGATGTCCCCCCTTTGTGTCAGCACCAAGAGTTAGGAGGCCTTGCCCTTTGAGGGTGGGTGGACGACCTAAACCCTTGGCGCTGATGCAAAGGTTTTTAGGCCTACAAGACTAAGCATGGAGCAAAAGAAATCTGCTGCGAGTTTCTTAGCCGGAGACAGCCTTTGGTTGGTATGGAACACTATTGCATAGTTGTAGCCGAAGGTAATCAGCGTCGGCACCATGTTGGCAATGGTGGAAATGACAAAATCATAGAAAACGTAATAGGGCCATGGATTTTTGCTCTCTATGAAGTTGTAAACGGACTGAAAGACAAATTTGTAACATTGCGTCATGCTCTAAGACAATAATAACGTATCTCATTCACCGACTGTTTCCATGCTCTGCTTCTCTGCAGCGCGTCTGAAAGCCATTGGCGTCATCCCTATCGAACGGGTGAAATAGCGTCGGAAACTGCTAAGTGAGTTGAATCCCGCTTTTACGGAGATGTCTTCCAATGACAAAACTGTAGAAGCCAAAAGCTCTTTGGCGTGTTCCACCCTCCACTTGTTCACATATTCATAGAAAGTGGTGTGGAGCTGCTGATTGATGTAGTTGGAGATATAGGTACGGTTCGTTCCCACGGCCATTGACAATTCCACGATATTCAACTTAGGATTGAGATATACCTTCTCCTTGTCAAAAGCCTTCTGGAAGCATACTTCGAAACCATAGCTCTTCACCGGTTCTACCTCTATTTCCTCCTTGTTCAGGCACTCCAATGCCCTTAGCATGTCGTCCTGCCGATAAACGAAATAGCAGAACATACCAATCATAAGCATTATCATGATATTATAGACCACGGCTATCATCTCTGAGGAAATGAAGGTATCGGCAGACCAAACGAACAGCATTCCGATATATAGATAAACGATATATTTCAGCCAGTAGAGCGACAACTCCTCGTTGGAGAAGTCGGACTCCAACTGTCTGTTGAACCGCTTAACAGCGAAATAGCCATAGACGACGATACCAACGGAATAGATGATTGTGAATATTAACAGGGTAAAGTGTATAGCGTCATTGCCGGTGATGAGATAAGCTGCAAAAGCGCCAAGATAGATGACAGCATTAACGGCTATCAGCCAACGCTGGTCTTGCAGAGGATTCGTAAGCCTGATGATGATGAACAGCACGCAGGGCACCACGGTCATCTCCATGAAGTCTGTGATCGGTGACGACAAATGCATGGCATACGTACCTGAACAATAGAAGAGGTAGAATTCTATGACGCTAATCTGCAGTAGATAGAGCATAAAACGAAACATCATCTTCTGCAAGTCGTATTTCAGTCCTTTTTGATAGATTGCCGCTGTGAAAATCAACTGCGACATGAACAGCATGCCGAAGGAAAAGTCACACATCGATTTCATGAAGTCATGTATCATAATCGTCTTTATAGATTTCACTAACTAAGGTAGAAAAATAATCTTATCCAATAACCAATTCAAGAATATTTATTATCGTCAATGGTTAAAAAAGACGGTCAATCAGTAAAAAATCATCGTCAACAAGTATAATTTACCTGGTGGTCTTGACAAATGGTGCCGGTTGCCTTATCTTTGCAATGAACATAAGATACCATCCGATGGCAGTTGATACTTTAATTCGAAGCAGCAGAATATTTTTCTGGAGATGGGCAGGACTTATCGTCTTGTTTCTTGCAGTAATCGCTGTAGTTTCGTCATTCTGCTCTGGCCGTGGAAAGATGCCCTGCAGCATACTGCCAGACACCATAAGGCTCCGTGCCGGCGATATCGTGTTCCGCCGCGGCGAAGGTATGACAAGTCATGTTGTTCTCGCCGCCGACCCGCACGGCAACTACTCCCACGCGGGTATCGTCGTCGACTCTGCCGGAAGTCCGATGATTGTCCATGCTGTGCCGGGCGAAGCCGACTTCGAGGGTGATGTGGATCGGGTGAAGATGGACAAACCGGAGGTGTTCTTCTCCACGGAGCATGCAGCAAGAGGTGAGGTGTGCCGACCTGTAGACTCCATGACGGCTCGTCAGGCTGCGGCAACGGCACTGCGGCTTTACCATAAGAAAGTGCTGTTCGACGATGCCTTCGACGACAGGGATACGACCAAGATGTACTGTACGGAGCTCATAGCCTATGCTTTCCGCCTCGCTGGCATCGACTTGACGGAGGGCCGGCGCCATGCCGTCGACCTGCCAATAATCAGTACAGAGTGCATACTGCCGTCCGACATCCACTCGTCGAGGTATCTGAGGACAATAGTAATATTTCACAAATAAAAATACAATCACTATGAAAAAGTTATTATCATCCCTATTGTTCGCCGCTATGGCAATTATGCTTGTTTCTTGTGGCAAGTCAGAACCACGGGCCGTCGCAGAGAAGGCACTCGACTGTGTCATCGAGCAGGACTACCGCGGCTATTTTGACTGCGTCTACTTCCCTGCTGACAAGCAGGAGGAGAAAGAGGCCTACATCAACATGATTGAGGTAAAGGTCAAGAAGGCTAAGGAGAAGGGTACCGTCAACGACAAACTTCCCGTGAGCTACGAATTCGTCTCCGAGAAAGTCAACGATGCCGAGGGCACGGCTGATGAGGTCTTCAATCTCAAATACTCCAACGGGAAGATGGAACAGACAAACGTGAACTTGAAGAAAGAGGAAGACGGCAAATGGTATGTCAGCAACAAGAAATAAGACATAAACATAAGGTACGACTATTAAGACAAGGAATTTTGTAATGGTGTGTATCGCCATGTTGACGATGGGCACCATTCAAGCGCCAGCGCAAGGCTTAGGCGGCTTGTTGAAGAAAGGGAAAAAAGCACTGGAGAAGGTCAACAAAGCACTCGGTGGAACGACCGAGAACAACAAACAAGACGCGAATACAGCAACCCTGCAGACACGTGGCAGTGACATTGCACTTCCCAATAGCGGCTCTTTGAGAAATCCTATACCACAGATCGTCGACCTGCAGCTCGTCGGCGTATACGGCAAGAGTACATCACTGAACTTTGGAACCGTGCAGTTGGTGTTTAAGGTGAAGATGATTGCCAACAAGTCAAGCGTAAGATTCGGAGTGAACTCAAGTTATCCCGGACTGATGATCGACCAGGATGGCAACACCTATAAAAACCAGGAGGGTGCAGGATGGTACGATTATCCCGTGACGGAGGGTGTATATATGAATATGCCGGTTACGAAGACTTGGTTTGCCGATGTCAAGAAAAGCGCCAAAACCATCCAACAGCTGCAGATAGGCATCAGTGCAAGCTACGAAGAGACTGGACTTATAATACTGAAGAATGTCCCGATACAATGGGATGTGGAACCATAGAAATTCTGTATTCTGTTTCTGATTCCGGTATCACCAGTTTAGACTGATGGTACCGGCTTCCTTCGTTTGGGCCGTCGAATTCAAAGTAAAGCTTATAGTAAGCGTAAAAAGTGTGGGTAGAAAATCCTAACATTCAATGAACAAACTATTATTCTACTCTTCAAAGAGAAGGTACGTCTGTCTTCTTTGATAAAAAATGGTAACTGAGTAATAAGCCACTAAGGCTCAGTAATTTAACGAATTCGGGCGTTTAAATATGAAGTTGACTCTGGCTAAGCAATAGCAGAATCCTTTTCCGTTAATCTGGTTAATATATCCCATTATTCGGTATTCTTCCATTCGAAAAACTTCATTACCTTTGCACCGAACATAATAGCAGATTACATTTATGAACATCAACATGAAGACATTATTTGGAGCATTCATTATGCTACTCTCTTGCACAACGGATTTACATGCCCAATCACAAGTTGCGGCAGCAACATGCACGCAGTCAGCCAAGGCCATCACTGTCAACCTTTATTATACCGGAAAGAACGGAAGTGCAAGAAAATTCGTGGAAGAGATGGAAGCCAGCGGCATTGCCGATTCCATCCGTCATGAGAAGGGCAATCTCCGCTATGACTATTTTCTTTCGCTGTCAGACCCAGAGACCGTCTTACTCATTGATAGTTGGAGTAGCCAAGAGGCTATTGATGCCCATCACGCCTCGCCAATGATGAAATCGCTTGCCTGCCTTCGCGAAAAATATGACCTCCACATGAGAGTAGAGCGGTATATCAACGATACGGCCTCGATGCCCACAACAGACGACCGTTACATCCGACACTGATGGATGTCATTTGATGTTTCTCAGAAACTGAGACGGCGACATTCCCGTCTCCAGCCTAAACATCCGCGTGAAATGTTGAGGATACTCAAAGCCGAGACTATCAGCGGTCTCGGTTATTTGTTGCCCGCCCACGAGCATACTCTTTGCCTTGTCAATGATGAAATGACGGATGTAATGGGAGGCGGTATCGCCGGTAGCTGTTTTGACCACATCGCCGAAATAGTTGGCAGAGAGAAACATCTCGCTTGCACAATAGGCCACACTCGGCGTGCCATTCTTGATTTGCAGCTTTTTCTCATAATACTCCTCAAGGACCTTCCGAAAGCGAACAAGGAGGTCGGTCTTTCCTGACGTCACCTCATGGAACTGGCGGTTGTAGAACCGTTGACAATACTGTAATATGAGTTGTATGTACGACCTGACAATATCGTCTGTCAAGTCACCAGAGTCATTGTTTTTCAACTCCATGCGAATCATCTTAATGATTGTGGCAAGCACCCGCTTCTCGTCGGGTTTCATCTGTAGAGCCTCGTTATTGTTGTAGTTGAAGAAATGATAATCTCCCATGTGTTTCTCAAGATCAGTACCACGCACGAAGTCCTTATCGAACATCAACACCCATCCATGAAGATGGATGATGGTTCCATCGTCCGACATGCCACCTATCTGCCCGGGAGCCACAGCAATGAGCGAGCCGCCAGCAGCCGAGTAGTTTCCCATTCCATAAGAAAGGCCATAGGGAAACTCCTTCTGCAAGAATAAGCCATACACATTATAATTGTTCAGGCAATGGCGGACGTGGTCGAGTTCGTCATAGTGAATTACCGCCACATGAGGATGCAGCTCTTCCGCGCCGACATAATGAACGTAGTCGTTCACATTGTTCACAATCTCTATCTTTGCCATAGTTCGAAGGTCTTTTATTGGTGACAAAAATAATCAGAAAAAAGCAGATCTTGGCATCTTTCCGTGAAAAAGGTTAGTTTCTCCCAAATTCTGATAAGATATGATTCTGGAGAAACGCTTACCTTTGCAGTGGTAATACAAGAATCATCATCCGCATTACACATTGGATGAAATAGCAGAATAACAACAATTTATAATAATATGGAATACATCAAGTTAGGAAAATCAGATTTGAATGTCAGCCGCATCTGTCTGGGCTGTATGGGATTCGGTGACAACACGATTGGTCAGCACTCATGGACCGTTGGAGAGTCTGAGACGCGCAAGATCATAAAATATGCTCTTGACAACGGCATCAACTTTTTCGACACTGCCATTGCCTATCAGCTTGGAACGTCGGAGCAGTATGTAGGGCGCGCGTTGAGAGACATGGCAGGCAGAGAAGATGTCGTCGTAGCTACGAAGTTTCTTCCACGCACCGCAGAAGAGATAGAAAAGGGTGTCAGCGGACAACAGCATGTTGAAAACAGCATCAATACGTCGCTTGAACACCTTGGCATGGACTATGTGGACCTGTATATCTACCACATCTGGGATTACAAGACTCCGATGGAAGACATCCTTGAGGGGATGAACAATGTCGTGAAAGAGGGAAAAGCACGCTATCTCGGCATTGCCAATGTCTTTCCTTATCAATTGGCAAAGATGAACGCAATTGCCAAGAAAAATGGTTGGGCAGAGATTATAACTGTTCAGAACCACTACAATATGATTATGCGTGAGGAAGAACGCGAGATGTTCCAAATGTGCCAGGAAGACGGTATTGCCATGACACCCTACTCGTCACTCGCTTCCGGCAAGCTGTCGCGCCGTCCGGGTGAGACGTCCAACCGCTTGCAAAAGGATGCCTACTTGCATCATAAATATGATGCTACGGCAAAGGAAGACGACAAGATCATAAGTCGTGTCGCCGAGCTGGCTCAACGCTATGGAGTGTCGATGACTGAAATCTCTCTTGCCTGGATACTGCGTAAGGTGGATGCCCCCATCGTCGGCGCAACAAAAATGCACCATATTGACGGAGCCGTCAATGCCTTCAACGTAAAACTGACGGATGATGACATGAAGTATCTTGAGGAGCCTTACGTTCCGCACAGTCTTGAAGGTGTCATGGCTGACAACCGCCCTGTAATGAGAGATGAGCCGGTGTGGGTGGCTGCCGCGCGAAAAGTATAAGAATATGTGTTGGGTAGAAACTGCCCAACACACATTATATTTTATTAATAGGACGTTCGGCCAATACACATTGGCCGAACGTTTTTTCAGTTTTTGAACGTCTATTTCAGCTTGTTATACAGTTCTTCCGACACTGGTTCCAGCCATTCGTTGCTATGGCCCTCCTGAACATCTTTGTTGTAGGTGAGATGCTGAAACCATGAGTCTTGGGCGGCTCCGTGCCAGTGCTTTACCTCTGCTGGAATGGCGATGACGGTTCCAGGAGTCATCTCGACGGCTTCTTTGCCCCATTCCTGATACCATCCGCGACCAGCGACGCAGATGAGCACCTGCACAGCTTTGTGGTGGACATGCCAGTTGTTGCGGCAACGTGGCTCGAAGGTTACGTTCATCACACCCCCACCCATATCGGCCAGATAGCTATTGCCGATAAAGTACTTTGCGTAGGCGGTATTCGGCTCGCCCTTGGGCCATTTGCTATGGAGAGTGTAGCCCTTGCCGTCAAGCCACATGCAGAGTTCATTGACAAGCTCCTGTGAATTGCCCATGTTCACTGCGCCTTGCTTGTGGGCTGCCAGCTGTGGAGCAACACCTTCGAGGCCACTCAAGGCTGCCACGGTCACAATCTCGCGGTCGGCATGCGACAATTGGTCGCCAGCGAAGATATCACCGAAGAGGTGAGCCTTCAGATAGTAGTCGTCCTGCGGGCAGAAGTTATAGTCGAACGCACGACCAGAGAGCTGGGTCTGCACCTCGGTGCCCTGCTTGAGAGCTTTGGCAGCGTCGCCCCATATTTCAGGGCGTGTCCAAGGCTTGCCTTCCTGCCAATTTTCGTGTTTGTTTTCCAGCACCTTGTTCAATACTCCCAAGGCATTCAGCGAGCGCGGGAAACCTGTGTAGGCATAGAGCTGTGAGAAAGCCTCCTTCAACTCATTGACTGTTACGCCGTCGTCGAGTGCCGTCTTCACGGCCGTCTCCAACCGCTCTATATTCCCCTGTGCCATCAGACAGGCACAGGCTGCCAAGCCTTTTTGACGCTCTGTAAGCGTCTGTGCATTCATTGTTACCATAGTCATTGCTGCTAATATTAATGTTACTATTCTTTTCATCTAACTGTTTTGTATGGCTTGTCAGATCGACCTAAAAGCCATTCTGCATTCTTATATAAAATGAGTCCACTTTAAAAAGTCCGGACTGAGACCATTTGATTAAATTTGAAATTA
>URCI01000052.1 GCA_900546345.1 uncultured Prevotella sp.
CACATTATTAAATATTATAGAGGGGGCGGAGAAAAGGCGGGGACGAAGGCAGGAACAAGGCGGGGACAAGGCGGAGGCATGGCGGGGACAAGGAAGAGACAAGGCGGGGCAGCTGCACATCAGCTGCATACAGAACCCAGCAGACGAAAAACGAGGGAGGAGGGAGGAAGGGAAAGAATGGCTCGCCATGACAAAAGAAATGACCGCGAGAAACAACCGAGACGACCGTGAAGACAGAATGAGGGAAAAAACAAAAAAAGTCTGTCCGTCTCGCTCTAGATGGAGCATGGAGACGAACAGACTTTTGTCTTCGTTTTTTCATAGACTTTCGCAACTTCTTTGGGAAGCTGTCGCAACTCCATTGGAAAGCCTTCACGACTTTCTTGGGAAGTATTGACTACTACGCTTCATGATATTCACCATCAGGCTTGGTGCATAGATAGCCCCGCTTGATCGTTTTACCACAGTATTTTGGTGAGTTGATCAAACGCCATCGTCATTTTAGTTTTGGCTTCAACTCATCGGGAGAATCCTTGGTAAACATGTTTACGGCAGGCGCCGTCTTGGTGAAGAAGTCTTCGACAGTTTTCACATCGAGCGTCACTGTAGGATTGAAGTGTTTGCCCACCATGTAGTCGACGATGGCTTTACGCATCTGTCGCGCCACGATACGCTTGTCCAGGTTGGTTGTGATGTCCATCGTCGTCATCAACAACTTTCCCTTCAGCACCTTTGCCTCTATCATCATACCGAGTTTCCGGCTGACATGCCATGTATCAATAGGCTGAATGGGAGACTGATAGGTAGCGGGCAACCAAGAGAGGTTCATGACCTGGGCATTGTTGAGCAGTTCCCACCAGTTCAGGTTGCTCCAATCGTCAGTAGGGAATTCTTCAAACAGAGGATGCCTCACGTCGATGTAAGCTCCCGTGGTGTGTGGCGGTCTCATCTTAAACCAGCTCGTGTTCCAGAACACAGGCAGGTAGGTCTGCCTCACGTCGTTGCCGTAGCGCACCTTGCCACTAGCTGTGATAAGCACCTTTCCACCCAGCCTCAGCACCTCCACTGCCTTGGCATCCAAGGAGTCAGTGATGTAGAGGCCTTCAGCAGCGATCTGATCCTTTTGAACATCACAGGGAGGATATACCCAGTAGTCATATTTATTGGTATAGGTCTTGCCATTGCTCTTAAGCCTCAGCGTCAAGGTGTACTTACCCGGCTTCCCGTCATGCGTAAACAACGGTACACGGGCCATATGTAAGTTCCTTCCGGCACGAAGGTCGAAGTTTCCGACGCACACGCTATCCACTACGGATGAGATGTCATAAGAGAGTGTGGCTCCTTTGACAAGGTTATGACCATAGGCAGCATTATAAACATCGATAGCGACACTGCATGGCTCACCGGAGCTAAACACAAGCTTGGGGAACTCAGCCATAACGACCACGTCATTGCACGACTGCCGCCACTCAGTGCTATCGACATAGCCTTTCTCGTTCCAAAACACATTCAACGGCCCCACCAGCGCTGTACCCTGTCCGCCGTAGTCGTTGAGTCCCAAGAGCATGAAGCCTGCATATCCATCAGTGCGCAGGTTCCGCTCTATCTCGAACTTATAGCACACCGTTTGCAATTTTCCACTGGCGTGCAAAAATTTTCGTGCCATGGTCTCCATGCCATTGTTTTTCAGCAGGTCGGCAAAGATGTCGAAGTTATAAGCCTTATAAACGCCCTTGTACTGGTTACGCTCACTGAGGTCAGGAAAAACACACCACTGTCCCTGCTCATGAGCGATGACGGGGGTGTTGTTGGGTTCCTTGCCTTTGTAATTACGCGGGAAGCGCAGATCCTTGCCATAGTCGTCGCAACTCTGCGGTGCAGCCTTGTTCCATTCGAGCCCGCGCCCCCCACCTTTGACATGATACTCAGAGCCGTCGTCCCAAGCCCATCCGCCACCGACATTGAAACTGCAATACACCCGTCGCGGATCGGTCTTTCTCCAATAGTCCACCCATCGGTTACCCCACGCGACCCAGTCACCCGCAGGCTCATTGCCTGCCGACATCATGATGAAAGACGGATGGTTGCCATAATCGCGGGCCATACGCCGGGTCTCGTCCATGAGATACTGATCGATCGACATGCCGCGGTTCATCTTCACACCATGATTGGGCCAGCTGGGACCTTCGGGCGCAAGATAAAAACCCACTTCGTCGGCAGCGGTGAAGGCAGCCTCCGGCGGGCAATAGCTATGGAAGCGCATGGCGTTGAGCCCATACTGCCTGCACTTGGTGAATATCTTTTTCCAGCTCTCCACGTCAGTGGGTGGAAAGCCAGTGAGGGGGAAATCGCAGTTCTCCACCGTGCCGCGTATCCAAATAGGATTGCCATTGAGATAGAACTGCCTGCCCACGATGCTTATCTCGCGCATGCCGAATGTCGTGCGGCAAGTATCATCATCGGAGCAAACGGCGAGCCGGTAGACATAAGGAGAGCGCTCGGACCACAGTCTGGGATGCTTCACGGACATGACAAAAGTAGAGTCGTCGCACTGTCTTGTCTTCTTCTCCACGCCATCGAGGAGAAAGCGCAGATGGCCCCGGGCATTGCTGACGACAACCGTCACCTCTTCTTTTGCAATATGAGGGTATACCTGCACTCTACCCACGGGATGCCGTCCACGACAACGCAACTCCATCCTGCCTGCCAAGCCATTCCAGTTGCCTTGTGTCTGGTCGGTGACGCTATGCGAGTCCTGTCCCACGCACACATGGTCGATGCCATTATATACATTTACATCAATGGTATTGACCCGTCCGGGCATGATGCATGAAGACACATCGTAGACATGAGGTGTGGAGAGACTCATCTGATGACCGGCCACCTTGCCATTGATGACCACCGTGGTCTCTATGTGTGGTCTTTCCAAGAAGAGCTCTATCTTCCGGCCTTGCCAGGTTTTAGGCACGAAGACAGAACGAGAGTAGACCACCTGCCCCACATAATGTTTGTTGGGTGTGAGAAAGAACGGGAATTTCAGGTGCCCCGTGCGGCGATACGGAGCCATGGCCGGATTGTAATAGTAAGATGAGTCGTAGAGTGAGCCCGTCCACTTGGTGTCGAGCGAGATCTCATCGCCGAGACCGTTGGTCAGCAAGGAGCCTGGTAACAGCACGTCGTGCCCGGCCTTGCCATGTGGCCATGTGGCATGCCACTTGCCACGAATATCAATGACATTCATGGCTGCGGCCGCTGAAGCAACCAACAGACATATAGAAAGTATCAGGTTTCTCATCATACTACGGATTTAATAGTCCATCGTCACAAAGCCATTGGGGCGGACGATGTCGAAAGCATAGCGCTCATTGACATTCCGGAGAATCAGCCGGCAGTCCTTACCGGGCTCCATCGTTGGAAGGGCTATCACCTGCATCTTGCCTTCCGCATCCTTGTAGCGGAGAGAATAGCCGCGAAGCGTATACGACGGGATCGTGTTTTTATTGTGCAATACGACGACGGCATCGTGATTGGAAGGATTCACGATGACTTGCCCAGCCAGGGCGTCGCCGGACTTCTTGGAATTGGCAGGGAGAACCGTGGTGATCTCGATCGGAGACATGATTTGCCGCAGGACATAGTAAGAGGCCTTGGGTGTCAGGTCTGCCTTTGCCACACCATGCCGGCGGATGCGGTACTTGCCATAGCCCTCCTCGCCCATCTGCGTCCGATAGTCTTGCAGGCAGAAATAGATGTATCCACAGACATAGTCTTTCTTCAGCCACTCACCGATATGGTAAATCATGTCATCGATGCGCCGCTCGTCGCCTCCGGTGAAGACCGGTTCGCACAGTCCATGTTCCGTAATGAGCAGAGGCTGTCCGTTCAATGCCGAATCGATACGTGCCAGTCTGTCCGGCAGTTCTTCCCGATGTTTGCCATGCCAGGTACCGGTATATTCATTCCAGGTGGGAAGATCAAGTGCCACAGACGGGTCGTCAGCGAGTGTGCGATAGGTGATATTAGAGAAAGCGATCACCATCCGCGAAGGATCCAGTTCCTTAGCGTATTGCTCCAACGCCAGCAGGTCAGCTTTGTTGTCGCGTACCTCGTTGGATGTTCCCCAGGCAAAGATGCACGGATGATTGTAATGAGCCTCGATCATTTCTTCCATCTGCTCTTTGGCATTCTGCATGAGAGGACCCAACTTCTGACTGGGCTGTTGCCACCAGGGAAACTGCTCAGTAGCAAGAATCCCCATCTCGTCCATTGCCGTCAACATGCGATCATCCTGCTGCCAGTGGAAGCGTGTGACCGTCGTATTCAAGTCTTTCATCATCCTGACGGTCTTGTCAATAAACGCGGGCGTCTCCGCCATGCCGTATTCAGGATGTGCGCCCGGCATGTCCTCAATACCCGGCAGACGAACGGGCTCGCCGTTCAACATCAGTTGCTTGCCCACCACTTTCACTTCGCGGAAGCCAAAATGGTCGCTGAGGGCATCCTGATTGGGTATCGTGAATGTGAAATCATAAAGATTTGGGTGGTCAAAGTCCCAAAGCTGCACATCATCGACGTTGATCGTTGTCGTGAAGGACGGCTCGCCTCTCTTTTTGCTCAGGCTCACCTTTCTGTCATAGACGATCTTCCTGTTCTGGCGGTTGGTGACTGTCAACTGTCCTTTTACACGATTGTCCTTTTCGTTGAAGAGCCGGATATCGAACCTCACACGGCCATTGTTGCTCGGTGTGACATGGACATAGCGCAGCGTTTGCCGACCACTGACATGGAGCTTGACGCTGCGATAGATGCCCCCGTCATTGGCCCAATCGAAAGAGCGCTTATATGGCAACTGCTTGTCGGTGTAAGCATTTGAAGTCTTCACCACCAGCAGGTTTTCGCCGTTGAAGTTCAGGTATTTCGTGATATCAAAAGAGAAGGGCGTATAGCCTCTGTTGAGATGTTCGCCGACGAGATGCCCATTGATATACACAACAGCATCGTGATAGACAGCCTCAAAACACAAGCGCACTGTCTTGCCTTTCAAATCGGGTGTGATCGGCAAGGTGCGTTGATAGACAGCCTCACCGGCGTGGTCTTCCAACCCCGGCATCAAATTATAAGTATGAGGGACTTTGACATGATAGTCCCTTCCGGCAATGCTCAACTGCCAATCGCCATCAAGGGATATATCCTTTGCGACAACCGGAAGGGAGGCAAGCACAGACAACAAAACGAAAGCCAAGCTTTGACAGATCCTTTTTATAAACATAATGTATGGATTAAATGGATAGATTGCGTATGCCAGTTTTTAATTTGAGATGTTGCAAAGATAAGCGAAAATCATCAATGGAGAAATAGACACACTGAGAAAAAAGATGGACGATATTACTACAAGGACCTGCCGACACAGGATCACAGCCGGCGCTTCACCACAGCAGGATTGCCCACAGCAAGGCAGTCATCGGGGATGTCATGCACTACGACGGCTCCCGCTCCGATGATGCAGCGCTTGCCGATCGTCACGCCGGGCAGGACGGTGACGCCACCGCCAAGCCAGGTGTCGTCGCCAATAGTGATCGGATAGGACGTCTCTATGGGGTTGCGCCGGTCGAGATAGTTCATAGGATGCTGTGGCGTGAGCAGCTGGCAGTTGGGCCCAATGAGCACATGGTTGCCAATGGTGATGTCGGCGCCACCAAGAAATGTGCAGTTGTAGTTGATGAACACATGTTCACCGATATGATTGCTGCTGGCGTGATCACAGAAAAAGGGCGGACAGATCTCCGAGGTATCAGGGATGCCCGGTGCCACTTGCCGCAGCAGAGACCGGTAATTGGGCGATGTCAGTGTGGTTTGATTAAACGCTAAGAGCAACTCCTTGGTTTCGTTGGCACTGCGCTGTATCTCAGGGTCATCAATGCGATAGAGTTCCTGGGTGCGCATCTTTTGAAATTCTGTTTTCATTGTCGGCTTGTTTTTGCAACAAAATTAAGAAAAAAGATCTAAAGGCCAAACGGCAATGCCACTTATTTTGTATCTTTGCGAAAAAGTAGACACCAAGAAGTCCATGAGAAGAGCCATTCTATTCATCACCGCCGTGCTGCTCAGTGCGCATGTCCATGCCCAGATGCACGGCTACGACACGAGTTTCACTTACTCTCTGCAAAACTTTATCGACACCATCCCCATCACGGTCATCGATGATCAGATCTATGTCGACGGTACGGCGGGTGGCCGTCCCTGCCGTTTCAACCTTGATACTGGTTCCAGCCAAGGCTCGCTCTACATGGGCAGCCGTGTGCAGGGACTGCGGCCATTGGGCAATGTGGTCAGCCGCGACGCAGCGGGCAACCTCGATACGGTGGCTGTGGTGGAGTTGCCGGCGCTGACGATCGGCAAGCTGAAAGTGCAGCACTATGTGGCTTCTGTGTTTCGGCCTGAGAAAGACCGCCATCCCTATGATGCCATCCTTGGCTTTGACCTGCTCAACAAAGGACTCTGCTGCAAGATCGACGCGCGACAAGGCCATATGATCCTCACCGACCGCCGCGACTTCTTCGACCGTGAGCCGGGCGTAGGCCTGCACTATCGGCTGAAGTGGTTTGTACCCTACGTGCTCATCAGCCCGTTTAAGCGCCACACCGACGAGGTGCTCTTCGACACTGGATCACGTCAACTCTTCACGATGAACAAAGAGAGCTTTGACGAGCACGCTTACAAAAGCAAGAATGTAGAAAGCCAAGTGGAGGAGCGCGTCCTCGGATCGTTCACCATCGGACAATTGGGAGCAGAACGCACCTCCGAGGTGGTGTTTATGAAACTCGACCGACTGAAGTGGGACTCCTTTTCTTTTAAAAACGTAAGGGCGATGACCACGCAGGGTGCCAGCCGCATCGGAGCAAGCATCCTGCGTTATGGCACGGTGACCATCAACGGATTCCGCCACAAAATCTTCTTCCAGCCTTATGAGGACGGCGACAGCGTGGAGGTGAACAACAAAACCTACACCATTGCCTACGTGCCCGGCCGCGACGGACGACCCGTAGTCGGGTTGCTGACGAAGAGCAGTGACGAGTACCGGGCGGGACTCAGGCAGGGCGACACCATCATGGCCATTGACGGCAAAGCCGTCGCCACGTTCCGAGACTTCCAGCGCTACCCCTTTGTGGAGGGACAGACCTACACGCTGACGGTAAGAGGACGAAACTGTAAGGAACGAAAGGTACCCTTCACAAAATAGGAAGACAACAACGTCTGCCCTATCATCATCTTGGCCAACAATTGAGGGCAGCCCAAATGGACTGCCCTCAACGATATTTATCTAAGCGCTAAGTATCGCGAAACTATTGTGCTTTCCTCTCATTGAAAGAATACGGAGAGTATCACCACCTTTTATATCGCTATGGTAAACGTGAATCGGAGGCCACCGTCGGGGTTGTTGCGCACGTTGACGGTACCCTTATGCAATAGGACAGCATTCTTGACGATGGCAAGGCCGAGACCTGTGCCACCCATCTTACGGCTGCGTCCTTTGTCGACACGATAGAAGCGCTCGAAGAGACGCGAGAGATGCTCGGGCGGCACCCCTACCCCATTGTCGCTGAATACAAACGTCCAGTAGTCGGTGTGACGCTCGGCCGTGAGTGTGATCGACGTTCCCTCACCGGCATAGGCGATGGCGTTGTCGGTGAGATTGCGGAAAACACTGTAGAGCAGCGACTGGTTGCCTTTGACGATGAGCTCGCCGGGCAGATAATTGTGGAACGTCATGTGGCGCTGCTCCAACTGCAAGGCCGTCTCCTTCTGAATGTTCTGCACCATCTCTGAGATATTGACATCCTCGAAGTTCTGCATGTTAGGTGCATCGTCGAGCCGGTTGAGCGTGGAGATATCGCGGAGCAATGACGTGAGTCGCTCACTCTGTGCATAGCATCGTTTGAGAAACATCTCCTTGGTAGCATCGTCGATATGCGGGTTCTCCAAAATGGTCTCTAAGTATCCTTGAATGCTTGCCACGGGTGTTTTCAACTCGTGCGCCACATTCTGCGTGAGTTGTCGTTTGAGCATGTCCTGCTCGCGGCGTGTACTCTGCAATCGTTTATAGATCTTGATGATACGTTCGGCGATCTCTCCCAGTTCATCGTCGGGAAAGGCTGCCAAGTCTTCTGTCTCCAGACTCTCGTTGTGGTCAGCGCGCGAGGCAAAAATGCGCAACTTGGTGATGTTTGTGCCCAGGCGATGGACAAAACGATAGAGTATCAGCGTCAGCAGTGCAAAGACGATCAAGGCAAACCAGATGAAGTGCTGATCGGCCTGCAAGCTCTTCGCCAGATTGTTGTCATAGGGCAAAGCCGTGCGCACGACAATGCCATCATCCTTGAAATAAGTGGCCGAATAGAAATACTCCCGGTCGAGTGTCTTGCTATGGCGGGCAAGTGAAGTGCCGTGGCCTTTGAGCAGTGCTTCCTTGATTTCCGGCCGTGAAGCGTGGTTGGGCATATGGGCATAGTCACCACGGAAGTTGTCGTAAAGCACACGCCCGCTTTTGCTTACCAACGTGACACGCAACTCCTCATTGTCGAAACTGCTCACCACGTCATGGAGCGTAGCGACATTGAGCTGTTGTTTGCCGTGTATCGCCTCATGCACCTGGGCATTGAAATTTTCGAGCCGCTCCTCCAGCAACCCTATTTTATATTGTTTTTCCCTGGCCTGTTGGAAGACGATGAAAGCCACCGCGAAGACCAGAAACAAAGAGAGAACCGTCAGGTAGAACTTATTTCCCACCGAGACGGACCTCACCTTTTTGAAGTATTTGTCCATTCGCTCTATATCTTTTATATATTGAGTCGATTGTCTGAAATGATTTTATGCGTCGAAATAATAACCGAATCCCAATCGTGTGACGATGCACTTGGCAAAACGCCCGATCTTCTTTCTGAGCCGCGTGATGTTGACATCGACCGTGCGGTCCAGCACGAGCACATCTTTCGGCCATACCTTGTCGATCAGCTCCTGGCGTGAGAACACACGCCCTTTCTCCTCGAGCAGGAGATGGAGCAGTTCAAACTCGGTCTTGGTGAAAGGCACGTTCTCACCATCAATGCTCACCGTCTTCTTGTCGAGGTTCATTTCCAGTCCCTGATAGCGCAGCACTGAGGCTTCAACGCCCTGACGCTCGGATGTGCGACGCAACACGGCACGCACACGCAAGAGCACTTCGCGGAGGGGGAACGGTTTGGAGATATAGTCATCAGCTCCAAGATTAAACCCGGTAACCGTGTCGTTCTCGGTGTCGCGGGCGGTCAGGAAGATGATGGGAACACCGGCTGTCGAAGGATTAGCCTTGAGTTGCTTGGCCATGGCAAAGCCCGACATGCCTCCCATCATCACGTCGAGCAGCAACAAATCAAAACTGGAAATGTCGAGTTTCAGTGCGTCCTCTGCCGATGGAGCCGTCGTGACCTGATAGCCTTCAAGCTCCAGGTTGAACTTCAAAATCTCGCAAAGATCATCCTCGTCATCAACGACCAGTATCTTGTATTTCTTTTCTTCTTCCATTGTTATTGTTTATACAAAGTTATATTGCAAAGATAATCATTTTTTCTTTTTTCCGTCATGGTTGTGTCTTTTAAAGCACAATTCTCTTTCATTGTCTTAGAAGTGTGTCATGAACTCTATGACGATTTTGTCTTTCTCGGAAGTCTTGGCTATGCCATCGTGACGATAGAAATACTTTTCATAGTTCAGACGAATGTCCGAGACAAAGGGCTTGGCCAGACTGAGCGTCACACCTCCCGTCACACGACTGCGCTGATAGTCTGTCGTGGTCATCTTGCCCGCATCGTCATAGGCAGTGCCATCGGCGTGATCCGTCATGAAGTCATAACGCACCAACGGCGAGACCTTCTTGATCAGACTCCGCTTGTTGTTGACCGGAATATCGTAGTTGGCAAAGACATCCACTGCATGCACATTATTATATAAGTCATGGGAGTAGTGCTTAAAAAGATACTCCGCCTCACAAAGGAAGGGTCCCCGGTGGTAAGTCACGCCCGCATCATACATCATGATGGTGTTGTGGTTGGGACTGATTTTTTGGGCACTGAGCACCAAGTCGGTATGGAACGGGAAAAAGAACTGCGCCTTGGAAGAGAAATTCGTGCCTTTGGTCCAATAGTCCTTCTGCCCCGTCAGTCCCGAACCATTAAAGAGTCCAGCCTGGAGCACGATCGGGAAGCCTACGTGGAAAGTATAGGCGGCCATCGCACCCACATCACGCACATTGCCCACCTGTTTGGCAATGAAACTGCGGTTGGCAAAATACTGCTGGTCGGGCGACCGATGCGCATCAATGGTAAACGGCACACGCATCTGTCCAATGGTGAACTGGAAATAGCGCCAAGGCTTCAAGCGAGTGTAGGCGTCGAGCATTTTGATCGCGCCCTCATCACATAGGTCGATCTCAGCCTTATACTCCACCTCGGGCAGTAATTTACCCGTGACACTGACACGCGCCGTACGCACTTCGAAACGCCCCTCGCCCTCTTGGGTCTGGTATTCATACTTACCACGAAGGGTTCCATGAATCTGTGGCGTCATGTCCACATCCTGAGCCCACCCCGCAAACGTGGCGAACCAGCACAGCACAAGCGACAGAATCTTTTTCATATATGTTTCATCCTTGTGTTTACGACCGCAAAGTTACTCTTGTCATGTTTAGAAAAGGTGACACAGATGTTACAAAGACGTGACAATAGCCATTGAAACAGTTTCGTAATATCATTGTAACAGATATGAACAATATGTGTTAGAGATAATTGGTAATTTTGCAAGCAGAAAGGAAACGCGCATATCAACTTACAATCATATGAAAGCAAATAAGAAAGAGTTACTGGAGAGAATTACAAAGATGTCTAAGAAAGGCGGCAAACTTGAGACTGCTGTCCTGACACTGGCATTGCAGAAGCTGGACAGCGAGGACTTCGCCTTTGACGAGGAGGGTGTCTACAACACCGACCACACCCAACTGGTCTATTCACGCGGTGACCGTGAGGAGGTCAGCGTGTCGGCTACCGTGCAGACAATCGGCGAGATGGCTTTCGCCCGCAAGAAACATCTGAAGAAGGTGACGTTGCCCAAAGGCTTGAAGACAATTGCCCGCGAGGCCTTCGCTGACTGCGATGCCCTGGAGGAGATCGTGCTGCCCGCCAGCGTGGAGACGGTCGAGCCGTATGCTTTCAGTGATTGTGACCGATTGAAGCGTGTGGTTTTTGAGGGTGCACCGAAGAAAGTCAGCCGCAAGGCCTTCGAGTCCTGCGATGAGCTGCACGACATCTCTGTGCCCGACGACATGGTCAAAACGCTGCGCAAGGCACTGCACCTCAACGATGGCGACATCAACTACCTGGTCGTGGGACACAACGAGGACAACAGCAAAAAACTCAAAGAGGAGAAAAAGAAAGGGGAAAAAGAAGAGAAAGCTGCCAAGAAAAGCAATAAGGCCGCTAAGAAAGACAACAAGAAATAGACCATTCTCAGCCTCAACAAGCATCAAACAACATAGCACCATGACAAAGGAAGACAGACTCAAGAACCTCTACGTCAAACGCGACGTGAGCTGGATGTATTTCAACCACCGCATCCTGCAGGAAGCCAAGAAAGAATACGTGCCATTGCTGGAGCGGCTTTCATTCCTGGGCATTTACTCCAACAACCTCGACGAGTTCTTCCGTGTGCGTGTGGCCTCACTCAACCGCATCTTGGCCAGCGACGACGTGGACAAGCGCACTAAACAGGACGTGAAGCGCACGATCAAGACCATCAACCTGCTCAACGAGAGCTACAGCAAGGAATACACCGAAGCCACACGACAGGTGTTCCGCGAGCTGGAACTCCACAAGGTCAGAATGGTCAACGAGACGCAGCTCAACGACGAACAGAAGAAATGGCTTGAGAATTTCTACTACGACAAACTCAACGGTTCGACAAACCCTATCTGGCTCAGCGAAATCAAGGATCTGAGCACCCTGGAAGACAACCGCATCTATCTGATCGTAGAGAAAAACATCATCAAAGATGCACGCTCGAAATATGCCATCATCAAGGTGCCCGACAAGACATTTGGACGCTTCATTAAGATACCGGCTTCCGACGGATACGACAACATCATGTATCTCGACGACGTCATCCGATTCTGCCTGCCATTTATCTTCATCGGACTCAGGCCGAGCTACTTCCGCGCCTACAGCTTTAAGTTCACCAAAGATGCCGAGATGGAGGTAGACAACGATGCCGACTACGGTACTATGGAGCGTATCGCCATCGGCGTGGACAGCCGCAAACGCGGTGAACCTATCCGCGTGCTCTACGACCGCGACATGCCACAGAGCATGCAGAAAAAGATTCTTGAGCGCCTCGACATCCGCGAACTCGACACCTCGCTGGCCAGCGGACGCTATCAAAACCATAAGGATCTGATGAAGTTCCCCGACTGTGGACACGACGAATTGAAATATCCTAAATGGAAGCATCTGATGAAACCGGAGTTTCTTTCTGAGCAAAGCATTCTGGATCTCATCCGTGAGAAAGACCGGTTTATCCATGTCCCCTACCACAGCTTCGACGCTTACATCCGTGTGCTGCGTGAGGCGGCACTGAAGCCAGAGGTCAAAGAAATCAAGACCACGCTCTATCGGCTGGCCAAGGACTCCAAGGTCGTCAAGGCACTCATCTGCGCAGCCCGCAACGGCAAGAAGGTGACAGCCGTGGTGGAGTTGCTCGCCCGCTTCGACGAGGAGAGCAACATCAAGTGGAGCAAGCGCATGCAAGAGGAAGGCGTAAATGTCATCTTCGGCGTGGAGGGACTGAAGATCCATTCCAAACTCCTCTATATCAGCAGCAAGAAAGGCGACATCGCCTGCGTGGGAACCGGCAACTTCCATGAGGGCAACGCCAAGGTGTATACCGACTATCTGATGATGACAGTCCGGCCGTCAATAGTCTCAGAGGTGGCAAAGGTCTTCCAGTTCATCGACCGACCGTTCCAGCAGGTACGCTTTAGTCAGCTGCTCGTCTCGCCCAACGCTATGAAGAACCGTATCCTACACATGTTCGACACAGAGATCAAGAACGCTAAAGAGGGCAAAGAGGCTTGGACAAAAATCAAGATCAACCATATCACCGATCCCGACGTGGTGGCAAAAATCTATCAGGCTTCGCAAGCCGGTGTGAAGGTCGACATTGTGCTGCGTGGCAACTGCTCGCTCGTGCCGGGCATACCGGGTGTGTCGGACAATATCCATATCGTAGGCATCATCGACCGGTACCTTGAGCACAGCCGCATCCTCATCTTCTGCAATGGAGGAAAGAACAAATACTTCCTCGGCTCGGCCGACTGGATGCCACGCAACCTGCTCAGTCGCATCGAGGTGATGACACCGGTCTATGACGAGGATCTCAAAGAAGATCTGCGACGCACGGTGGAATACGGACTGCGTGACACAACCAACGGACGACTCGTCGACGGAAAGGGTACCGACCAACTGCAACAGGGCAAACTCTTCCGCAGCCAGGAAGAACTCTACAAATATTATTTGGAACACAACGAGTAGAAGACTATCCACATCACTCTACCCGCCCATTTAAAGAAAGAAATATGAAATGTACATTAGCAGCTATTGATATTGGTTCCAACGGAGCCCGTTTGCTCATCAAGGCCTTCGACGACGAGGCTGTCGGATTGGAACGCGTGCGCAAACTGATGTTCGTGCGCGTGCCTCTGCGCTTGGGCAAGGATGTCTTCACGCTCGGCAAGGTGTCGAAAGAACGTGAGGAGATGATGATCCACATGATGAAAGCCTATAAGCAACTGATGAAGGTCTTCCGCGTCGATGTCTACCGCGCTTGTGCCACGTCAGCCATGCGCGATGCCGAAAACGGTATGAAGGTGATCAAGACGATTAAGAAGGAGAGCGGACTCGACTTGGAGGTGGTCAAAGGTCCCGACGAGGCACTGCTGCTTGTCAACAACCTTGTGGAGAAGACCGACTCCAATGAAGGCAACTTCGCCTACGTCGATGTGGGCGGTGGCAGCACAGAGATCTCGCTCATCCATGACGGCACGCTCGCCGAAAGCCACTCCTATAATATAGGTACACTGCGTCTGCTCTCTGACCGCGTCACTCCTGAAGCCTGGAAAGCCATGGAGGCTGATCTGCAAGGATATGCCAAGCTATACCCCGACATACACATCATCGGTTCGGGTGGTAATATCAACAAGCTGTTCAAGATCAGCAAAGAAAGCAAAAACAAGAAGCTCTCCATCACCGAACTGCAACGGCTCTACTCCATGCTCAAACCGATGAGCATTGAGGAGCGCATGATCTCGTTCAACCTCAAGGATGACCGTGCTGATGTCATCGTTCCCGCAGCCCGCATCTTCCTCGACGTGAGCAAGCAACTCGGATGCGACGAGATCATGGTACCCAATATCTCGCTTGCCGACTCCATCGTCGACGGACTCTACCGCGACATGAAAACGGCAAAGGTGAAACCATAAGCATAGCCAGAATCTTTATCCACGCATCGATGCTCCTGATGCGTGGATATTTCTTTTTCCTGCTATCTCTTACCAAAAGAAACTAAAAAGCTCACTTATGTGGTTAAAATAAACTAATCTCATGCAACTTTCCTTTCTTTTTTGCGTCATAATAACGATATTTGCAATAAAATGGCTTTACGACGATTCCATTACGAAGGGTTCCGGGGTCAACGCAATATATGAAACGACATTTATAAATAAAAACAAGATAATATGAAGAAGACTAACATCGCTATTGTAGCTCTGCTCGCCGGCACTATGCTCGTCAGCAGCTGCGCCAGCAAGAAAGACTTGGTGAATTGCCAAACAGAAAATCGTGAACTGACCGCCAACTATCAGGACGCCAAGGAAAAGCTCGCTGCCTCTCAGGCTCGCGTCAGCTCCCTGGAGGATCAGCTCGCTCAGGCTAAGAAAGACTACGCCTCGCTGCAAGGATCTCTCGACAAGAGTCTCAACAATGCCAACGCCAACAACATCAACATCTCAAAGCTCGTTGACCAGATCAATGAGTCGAACCAGTATATCCGCCATCTCGTGGAGGTGAAGAGCAAGAGCGACTCGCTCAATATGGTGCTCACCAACAACCTCACCCGCTCACTGAGCAAGGAGGAGATGAAAGAGGTCGACGTGCAAGTGCTCAAGGGTGTTGTTTATATCAGTCTGGCCGACAACATGCTCTACAAGAGTGGCAGCTACGAGATCAACGACCGTGCCCAGGAGACGCTGAGCAAGATTGCTAAGATCATCACAGACTACAAGGACTATGACGTGCTCATCGAGGGCAACACCGACAACGTGCCTGTTAACACAGCCGCACCATCCATGAAGAACATCCGCAACAACTGGGATCTCAGTGCTCTGCGTGCCTCCAGCGTAGTTCAGTATCTCATTGATCACTTCGGTGTGGCACCTAAGCGGCTGACCGCCGGCGGACGTGGCGAATACAACCCTGTGGCCAGCAACGACACAGAACTCGGCAAACAGCGCAACCGCCGCACCCAGATCATCATCACGCCGAAGCTCGACCAGTTCATGGACCTCATCGACAAGGCTCCTGAGGAGAGCAACAACAAGTAAGGATCACTCCTATTATTATATAAGGGGGGCTATGCCGCACGGCATAGCCCCCCTTGCTATTTATCTCAAAGAGAATTATTAGTTCTGTTCTTCGAGCTTTTCTATCTCCGCTCTCTCACGGTTGATGATCTCATAGCCATTCTTGGTCATCTTGTGCACCTTGAACTTGTCAAAGCCCTCACCATAGACACCAATGACATTGGTCTGAGTGACGAAAGCACGAGGGTCGATATCGTTGATGATCTGGAAGATGGTGTTACTCTCACGACGCTTGGCCATGATGAAGAGCATCTTCACCTGATGGCCCGTGTAGAAGCCGTGCGCCTCGATGACCGTAGCACCACGATGCGGATAGACCGCGATGCGCGAAGCTATCTCGCGATACTTGTCCGAGATGATGAAGAACTGCACACTGCGACGCATGGAGTTGACAACCTGATCGATACAAAACGCGGTGACCATCAGCACCACATAGCCATAGATGACCTGCTCCCAGTTGTGAAGAACAAGATAAGAAGAGGTGATGATGACAATATCGCAGAGCATGATGACACGGCCCAAGGAGATATCGCGGTACTTATTGACGATGGCCGCCACGATATCCGTACCGCCCGTAGATCCGTTATTGGCCAGTCCCAGTCCTACTCCACCACCGCAGAACATAGCACCGATAATACTTGCCATAAAAGGCTGGTCAGCGAGCAAATGGGTACCAACGAGGTTGTGTCGCGCCAAGGCGGTGAGCGATGTCAACACCACCACCGCATAGATCGTTTTCACACAGAACTTCCATCCCAGGATTCTCAGGGCAGCAATAAGCAGGAAAGCATTAATGACGAAATAAGTCACCTGCACCGGAATGCCCGTACCCCAGTAGACTACCGAAGAAATACCCGGCACACCACCCGTAGTGATATTGTTAGGCAAAAGGAATACGTTCCACCCGATACAATAGGAGATCATTGCTATCGTGATCATCAAGTAGTCACGCAACTCATTGATAATACTCTTCTTTTTCATACACGAGACACTAATAATGTTTCTATATCATGACAGTTTCATCTGCTTGCTGCCCTTAAATACCCAGTCCACCGGTGAAACTCACGTCCATAGCCTTGCTCTGCATGATGGTGGAATTGGCCGGCACACTGTGTGTGAGCCACACGTTACCGCCGATAACCGTATCATGGCCGATGGTGATACGTCCCAACAAGGTAGAGTTGGAGTAAACCGTGACATGATCTTCAAGCACCGGGTGGCGTGGCACAAGGCGTGAGTGGTCTCGCCGCGTCTCCTCGTTGGGCAACTGGTGGAGGGTGTAATAAGGATTCTCAGTGTGTGCCGCACCGAGTGTGACACCTTGGAAGAGATGCACATGATTGCCAATGACGCAAGTCTCACCGATAACTACACCCGTACCGTGGTCAATGGAGAAGTACTCCCCTATCTTGGCACCCGGATGGATGTCGATACCCGTATTGGCATGTGCCTGCTCAGTGATGATACGAGGTATAACAGGGATACCCATCTCATGAAGTACATGAGCGAAGCGATAGTGAATCATGGCATGAATGACTGGATAGGAAAAGATGACCTCACTATGCGAAGAGGCTGCCGGGTCATCGTCGAAGATAGCCTCGACATCGGTGTAGAGCAGATGCTTGATGAGTGGCAGTTGTCCGATCAGCTTTAAGGACTTCTCTGCAGCTTCAGCTTCTGCACTGTGCTCATCGCTGCCATCAGCGCAAAGAGCCAATGTCAGTTGCTTGCGCATGAGACTACAGAGCCGCTCCATGTTCACACCAATATGGTAAGAACGGATGTCGCTGTCGATCTGCCGCTTGTCGAAAAAACCGGGGAAGACGATCATCTTCACCAGTTCGACCATCTCACGCAGTGCATTGACCGAGGGTAAAGGCGTATCACCCTGGGGGGCCATCCGACGCTCATCGTCAGAGACACGTGTCATCATCTCCACGCTCTTCAAGAAAATGTCATTGTCTTCCATAATATTCGTCATTCATTAAGATCATGTTTCTCT
Organism: uncultured Prevotella sp.; assembly: GCA_900546345.1. Classification (GTDB taxonomy): domain Bacteria; phylum Bacteroidota; class Bacteroidia; order Bacteroidales; family Bacteroidaceae; genus Prevotella. The sequence continues at coordinate 17,721 of URCI01000052.1, forward strand.
CCCCTCTCAATTCATTGTGGATTCAAGCGCAAAGTTACAAGAAATAATTCATAATACGACATTCCGCATTCACAAATTATTGCGTTCTTCCTCATTTTTTGATTCGCCCCTCAGTTTGTTTTTCCAAAAACTTGACTCAAATACTATATATAACAAAAAGAGCCGGCCAATAGCTATTTGTAACATGATTGTAATACATGTGAACACTATTGTAATATGTGTTTAAACCACTTGTAATATACACTGATTAACTTTGCGCACAAAAAGAATATAACTTATCATTTATGGAAACAATTTATTTGTGTATCGTCATCTTCCTGCTCTGTCTGGCGGTCTTCGACTTGTTCGTGGGCGTGAGCAACGATGCGGTGAACTTCCTGCAGTCGGCCGTAGGTGCTCGTGTGGCAACATTCCGCACGGTGCTCATCATTGCCTCCGTCGCTGTGGTATTAGGAGCCGTGCTGTCATCGGGAATGATGGACATTGCGCGCCACGGCATCATGATGCCGGCCCGTTATTCTTTCCATGAGGTGATGACCGTGTTCCTGGCCGTCATGGTCACGGATGTCATCATCCTCGATGTGTTCAATTCATTAGGCATGCCCACGTCGACCACGGTATCACTGGTCTTCGAGCTCCTCGGTGGCGCGTTCATGATTTCGACATTGAAGATCATGAGCGACCCGAGTCTTGACTATGGCATGCTGCTCAACTCCGACAAGGCCCTGAGCGTGATCATCGCCATCTTTGTGAGCGTGGCGATCTCGTTTGTCGTCGGCATGGTTGTGATGTGGATCAGCCGTGTGGTCTTCACATTCAACTACAAGAAACACAGCCGCTACGCCATCGCCATTTTCGGTGGCATCTCGTTCACCGTGCTGGCCTACTTCATCTTTATGAAAGGTGTCGGCAACAGTCCCTACGTCAGCGAGAGCGTGCGCGACTATATCAACAGCAACATCAACCTGCTGCTGATCTATACATTCATTGGCTCTACCATCGTCATGGAAGTCCTGCACCTGTGCCGCGTTGACATCTTCAAGTTTGTCGTGCTCATGGGCACCTTCGGTCTTGCCATGGCCTTTGCCGGTAACGACCTTGTGAACTTCATCGGTGTGCCCTTGGCCGGTTTGGCTTCCTATCAGGACTATGCCGCCAACGCCCATGGCACCGGTGTAGACACGTTCATGATGAAATCGCTGATGGAGAGTGCCAAGACTCCTCCTTTCTATCTGATGGCAGCCGGCATCATCATGATCGTGGCAATGGGCACTTCCAAGAAAGCCCAGAATGTGATCAAGACCTCCGTGGACCTGGCCCGTCAGGACGAGGGCGACGAGATGTTTGGTTCGTCCAAGGCAGCCCGTGCCATCGTCCGCTTCTGCCAGTGGGGCGTGGAGAGTGTCGCACATATCTTCCCCGCTTCCCTGCGCAATTGGATCAACAGCCGTTTCAACGCCAACGAGGTGGAGCTTGTCGATGACAAAGCCGCCTTCGACGTGGTGCGTGCCGCCGTCAACCTGGTCATTGCCTCCATGCTGATCACCTTCGGAACGAATCATAAGTTGCCATTGTCTACCACCTATGTGACGTTCATGGTAGCAATGGGTTCCAGTCTTGCCGACCGTGCCTGGAGCCGAGAGAGTGCCGTATTCCGTGTCACCGGCGTGCTAAGCGTCATTGGTGGCTGGTTCATCACTGCTGGTGTGGCCTTCATCACCTGTTCACTGGTGGCTCTGACAATGTGGTATGGCGGTATCGTACTGCAAGTGGGTTTCATGGTACTCGTCATCTATCTGCTTTGGCACAGCAACCAACAATACAAGAAGAAGAAAGAACAGGAGGCCAAGGACGAGGACAGCTTCCGCTTGATGATGCGCACCCGTGATCCCGAGCTTGTCTGGGATATGCTGCAGAAGCGTGTGAGCAGCACGCAATGCAATATGAATCACTATGCGCTTGACATGTTCAACAAGATCATGGACGGCTTCACCGGACAAAACGCACGTGAGCTCGGCCGGTGCCGCAAGTCTCTCCATAAGGAGCAGGACAACCTGAAGAAATACCGCCGTCAGGAAATGCTCGGACTGAAGAAATCACCACAGGACATTGCTATCGAGCGCAATACTTGGTTCCACCTCGGCGCCAACTCCGACCAACAGTTCATCTACTGCCTGCGCCGTATGCTGGAACCGGTACGCGAGCATGTCGACAACAACTTCAATCCGATACCCGAGGAATATATCCATGAGTTCCAGCCCGTTCGCCAAAAGGTCAACGACCTCATGCACATGACGCAGGACATGATCACCAATGGCAAGTACGACGATTATCGCGACATCCTCTCCGAGGCAGATCTTTGCCGCGACGAACTGTCGACGATGCGCAAGGGCCTTATCGATCACATCCAGCAGGCCTCTGACACGACCATGCTCCAAGTGTCGCTTGTCTATCTCAACATCCTGCAGGAAACCGATGAGTTCCTTAACATCATGCGCCACCAGCTGCGTGCTGCCAAGAAGTTCATCGAGAACTAACAGACAAGACCGAGGCCCTCAGTAGGCTATCCCCATATTTATACCACCTCAACAACGACTGGAAAGTAAAGAGCCAGCATCCCTGGGGCGATCTGAAACTGTCTGCCGACTGGAGCCATAGCTGGACACTGCCCGCCGGAAAGCTCGGTGCCATCGCCGCCGTGAACTACACCAACGAGTACCGCGTCTACCGCGACATGCTCAACAATTTCTATGGAGCCTACGACACACAGAACGACCGCTCCAATCCCTTGTGTCTCTCCACCGACAACCAGTACAACCACAATGTACGCCTCGGTGCCCTCTTCAGTATGTAATCTCTCTTGTGAACACTTTCCACGCCCCGTAGTCGTGACGACTGCGGGGTGTTTTGTTTTCCATCAACAACAGCAGACGCTCACCCAAAAAGTAACGAAACAGAGAATCTCGCTTGTAAATGAACATTTTTATTGTGTTTCTTTGCTTTATTCACTATCTTTTTATATCTTTGCATCACCTTCCTCTTCAGATACACGCATTGACAAATCAAAAAGCGAACAAAATCAAAACAGATGAACAAGAGTGATCTCGAACAACCGTTTAATACTACAAAACACAAGAAGCATGATTGAAACAACCACAACGACAGAGACAGAAGTGAAGGTCCGCGCCTTCGGGCGCACAGAACTCGCCATGAAGTATTCGCCACAGGACACTTCCGGCGCGGCATGGAGAAAGCTGCGGCAATGGATCGGCCATTGTCCCGAACTGGTGGAGCACTTGCAGGCGCTGGGCTACACCGGCCGCCAACGCACTTTCACGCCAGCACAGGTGAAGTGGATCTTCTATTTTCTTGGTGAGCCATAAGGAAGCTGCGGGGACCACCGCTCCCCTCCGTCAGACAACCCTCATGAACGACAATCGCTTTTTGCCTCGGCATCCCAGCGATTGTCGTTTTTGTTTTGCTCAGCAGACACGCAGATCATGGTTGTCGACCTTGGGTCAGAATCTCACCAGTCCCACTACTAAGCACACGCTGCGCACCTGGTCCTTGGGCACCGTAAAGGGTAAGTACTTCGGATTGTCCGACACACACTTGAGCCCCTCCTTATCGTCATAGATGCGTTTCACCACGATGCCCTGGTCAGTATCGAGCACATGCACCTTGCCCCACTGGATGAAACCGGCATCGGTCACCACGCGGCAGGCGAGCTCATCGCCGCTTTTGATCTCCGGCTCCATGCTGTCGCCTTTCACCAAAATGGTGAAATCGTAGTCGGGCAATTGCTTGATGACCGGATACCGCTCGTACGACACGTCGATCTCCTCGGTGAGCTTTCCCGCCGAGGCGGTCTGGTCGATGCGGGGCCGCGTCTGGTCGGTGTTGCGCAGCCCCTCCTCAGTGTCAGCCAGGAAGAAAGACGGTTCCAGTCCATAGCGCCGGCAGACCTTCTCCTTGATTTCCGGGCTGATCGTCGGGTAGCGTCCGTTGCGGGGATCAGGGCGGAAGAGCCGTGCGACCGTCTGTTGCCGCACGTCGATCTCATGGGCAAAGGCGGTCTGACCGCCCGCGGTCTTGTCCATCATCAACAGATAGAGGTTGCGCGTCTCCCGCGGCATCGCCTCATAGTCGTATTTTGCTATTCTCATGGCTGTAGAAAATTAATATTCCAAAGCATAAACATGCCGTATCGGTGTCTATACGCTTTCTTTCTGATTATTTACACCTGCAAAGATAGTAAATAATCTATTATTAACAAAGAAAAGCACACTTTATTTAGCTTTATACACCATATTATATATAGACACGTTGTGAAGAACCCCACCTTTCCCAAAAGGAGGGGTCGGTACAGTTCCACCAGTGATACAGACCTCAACGAACTTTACAAAAGCTTGTCACCCAAACTGTTGCTTCCAGAGAGAATTCTGCGGCATTTTTGTACATTCACCACGCTCTATATCATAAAAAAAAGGCATCTCCCGCATAAAACAGTGACTTTTCAAGGTCAAAAAGCCGAGATGATAGGGTCAAAAGGCTGAGATGACTCATAGAAAACGGTACTTTGATGAAAAATTCTCTAGAGAATTTTTCATCAAAGTACCGTT
>URCI01000053.1 GCA_900546345.1 uncultured Prevotella sp.
AGAATGCTATATGTTATTTTTCTTAAAAATGTTGCATGAAAATTTGCTGATTACAGGAGGTAGGTAAGTCAGAAGAGCTAATTAAGGACTATCTCAGAAGAAAGTACAATGCCAAGACCACATCATCTATTTCAGGTAAAACCGACTATGTATTTTTTGGGAAAATAGAGAAAAATGAAGATCTGAGCAAAGGTAAGTATCAAAAGATACAGGAGATGAAGAAAAATCCTGCCTGCAAACTAAAAGTTTTGCACCAAGAAGATGTTGACAAAATGTTAGAAGCAGAGAAAAAAATATGGTAGTATTTTTGGTTGCTCTGACAAAAACTTGTATTCAAACCTCGATAATTTGAGTCATTGATAAGCGGAGCGACCAAATATAACAGCGAAAGCCATTGTTGCTCTGAGGACTCGTCTCATGGTATGATGTAGAATATATCTGCAAGAAATATGGTACATAGAACACATCTTACCCATATTACCCATCTTACCGCCCTCTCTGCCGCTTCTTTCCGCCCGGTCGCATCATGGCTACTGAGCGGGCGATGCAGCGACGCCACCACTGCTCATCGTCCTCGTCCTTGTCACGACCCCAGCCTTGGTTATTGACGGTGCTGCCACCATTGGACTCGGCGTAGGCAGTGGCCTCACGGATGCAGTTGAGGGAGAGAAGCAGGGCACAGTTGATGACACCAGCGGCATTGTCGGTGAGGTGGGTGAAACCGGACTCGTCGAGGATACGACGCTGCTGTTCGGTGAGGGTCGGACGGACCGGCTCCCAGGACGAAGCCACCATGTCGTTATAGGTTGCCAACAGGTTCTTCTGCAACTCGGTGGTCTGATGGTTGAAGTCGGTACCGAGATGTTCACGGATCTCGGCATGTTCCTGCTTCAATGCGGCGAGACGCGCACGGGCGGCAAGGATGGTACGCTCGGCATCCTCCAGCATCTGCTGGCGGAGAGCTAACTTCTCCTTGACAACTTCCATCTCACTGCGCAAAGCAGCCATTCGACTTGCCAAGGCAGCGTTGTCACAGCCGTCCTGACCGAACTGCCGGGCTATCTGGTCAATCTCATCCTGAATGGCCTGACGACGCTCATTGAGGTGAGCTATCATCGTTGAGATACCCTTCAGTTTGATTTCTGCACGGCGGATCTGTCTGAGCAAGCCCTGACGGGTTGTCTCCAGCTCACAGACCTCGGACACCAGTTCACGCTTGTACTCTTCGGTGGAACGGTGACGCGCTCCGGTCTCAGCCATATTACTGCCACGCTCCAATCCCCATTTCTTGTTGACCTGTTCAAGGAGGTCTGAGTGTAGGGCGGTCATATTAGCAGACTCGGCCTCACGACCATCACCAAAGACGGACTTCCATGATATTCGATTACGGGTAGCATCTACCGGCACCATCGTACAATGGATGTGTGGGTTCTTTTCGTCGAGGTGGACATAGAAGCTGATGATGTTCTCCTCACCATATCGCCTGGCCATGAAGCTGTACACGTCAAGTGCCCAGTTCTCGATGTCCTTACAACGAGTGATGCCACTGTTGTCAGCCCCTTTCGTCAAATCTACCTTCTGATTGCCAAAGGCCAGCTCATGCATGCGCTCGCGGTTGCCTCCAAAGATGAACTTGGCGATGGTACGGTACTTCCGTTTGCCATCACCATTGCTGTTGGGGTCCTTGATGCCTCGGCCAGCAAGGTTCTCAGCCATCTTCTGAGCAATACTCTTGGAGGTGTCGATGGGCTGCACGACGCCGCCACGGACAACTTCAAAATTGAGCTTTGCCCGTGTGGGGTCGTAGTTGGCGAGGCTGTCACCTGCCTTCCTCCGCCAGTGCTGCGCCGTCCAGTTGCGCTGTTGTTCGTCGCTTTCTCTTTGACTGACACCGCCCGTCTCGGAGCGCATATCCATGACTTGTTTGCGTCCTGCCATATCTCTTTTATTTACAAATTTAATTCGTATTTTGCCCGAGCTTGCTCCCCGTAGGAACTCCTTTGGAGGGGCATGAAAGCCGTTAATGTAAGTTAACGGTAATTAGGCTTACCGATTTGGAAAATCGTGCCTAAGCAGTAGGTGGAACTAAACCGGTGGAGAAAGGCAAGCAAGCTCGCCCGGTTTAAAAAATACTTGACACGTAGTGCGTCGTTTCCTGAAAGGAGTGAATGGAACAGATGGAAGATTTGGAGCATTGTGAATATGGAATTATAGGAGTAGATGTTTATGGGACTTCTTGGCTAAAGAGAACACGTAGGTGTTGCCTTTGCGCTGACGTGAGATAACCGAGAGGCCAGTCAACTCGTCGAGGAACTGCTGCACGGTATGACGATCCCAGTTCCACTCCTCAGCCAAACGCATGTAAGAGGCAGAGAACGGCAGGACATGAATCTGCTCGCCTTGCTCGTTGTGCACGGGTACACCCTTGCCGATAGACTCCATGAGCCATACAAAGGCATCATAGCGTGAGAGACGATGGCGATCTTTGGTTCGGAGACAGTTGATAAGTTCATGGCCGATGGCCATCCAGTTGACAGTTGGTTTGTTCTTCTTTTGTTTCATCGTTGTAGTCGTTTATTGGGTGACAATCTGAGCAGGAGTATTCGGTTCCGTGGGGTTATCCTGAGGAATATCGGGAAAGCAGGAAGCGGTGATCAGCATCACGGCCAACGTATAGGCGATTGGGAACATGCCGGGCACAAAGCCGATGGGAACAGCGATAGAGAAAATGGCAAGGAACATCTGGGTAGAGGAGCGGATGAACAGCAACAGCAGCGTGTTGCGTTTGACGGCTATCGCAAAGAACGCATAGAGCGAAGAGACAGCCAGTCCAAACGTCACGGGGAAAACCAAAGAGTAGGCCAAATGGAAGACAAGGATGACGATGGCCAACAGACTCGCGGCAAAGTTCTGACGCTTCTCAGAGCGGGACAGATACTGACGAACGGCCGTGAGACGACCCTTGCGGACGAGCAAAAGGGAAATGACCAACGGCAGGAGCGAAATGAGTAATATGAAGAGTATTTTTGCGGTCATGATTTTCTATGAGTAATATGGGTAATACATAAGGGTTACTGTTATTAACGGTCACTACCGACATAGAGGTAGTAAGACGAGTTGGAGATTTTCAGCGTCAGCGACTTCAGCGTTGCACGACGCACAATCCACTCGACATCCCGGGGTGAGGGCTTGCAGCTGCTCATGCGCTCAGCAAAAGCTTTGTCCCGGCGGCTGATCTTCTGGATGATCTTATCCATGTCGCCCTCATAGATGTTCCATACTGCCCGGCGGACATGGTTCTTGGGCTTGCCGGAAAGCATGACACGGAGCACATAGCAGGAGGAGCGCACGAGGCGGCTGCCTTCCTGCACCATATAGTCGTGCTTGGCGTAGGGCACTACGGCACGATAGGTGTCACCATTGGTATTGATGACATCGGCGATGGAATATAGCAACTCAGGTTTCATAGCTCATCTTGCAAAATACGGAAAACAGTTCCTGACTGGTCATGGCCTCGATGAAGTCGAAGGACAGCGTGTGAGCAAGGAGATCGCTGTCGAGCTCCTCTGCGAAGACATCCACGGAGTCGTAGATGGTGACGGCAACACTGTCCACAAAGCCGTCGGCAGCAGTGAGCAGGTTGATCTTGAACATGCTCTTGCCAAGCTTCGGACTGGCAAAGAAGCAACAGTGGAGGATGCGCGGCTCGGACTTCTTCGTGCCGTGGTAGAGAAGCAGCAGGACGAGGTCGTCGTCAATCATGTCCATCACCGCTCCGATGGGGAAACGCTCTTCAAGGTTGAAATACAGTACCGCTGAGTCTTCAGCGATGTCAGGTTCTACACACTGCTTGCTGTCAATGAGCTTGGGCAGCATCAATGGCATGAGAGCCATGAACTTGTTTACTTCCTTTACAATCATAACATTTTGGGATTAGATGGATAATACATATATCTTTAGCAACTGCTGTGGCAGCAGGTAGTTCAATGCTTTGAGGTTGATGTCGAAGGTGTCGGCGAACCGACGCGATTTCGGCAGCTGGGTGACGATATACTCAAACCGGCTGCGCTCCTGGGGCGTCATAGTGGCCAGCAGGAACGGGTCGATGCTGACAAAGGGCTGGATGATCATCCAGAGGTAGGCATTGCCCTGTGACTTGCCTTTCATCTCCAGGCGGTTGATGTTCTCGACGCACTCGGCAGAGTTCTGCAACAGCCGACGCACGGTACGCATGGACATATAGACGACGGCATCCTTGGACGGGATGCGACCCTCGCGAGAGGCGATGAAGATGTTGCGGCAGATGGCCTCGGTGTTCTGACTGATGTCGGCCAACGGCTCGTCGTCCATCTCATAGAGGTGACGAAGAAAGGTGCGGAACATGTAATCTTCCTCGCGGATGAAGCGCAGCATGTCGTCACGGCTGTTGATGCCCTGGCGGAGGGTGGTAGCCAGGAAGAAGCGGTAACGTTTAAGGATGGAAGCTTTGTCACAGACGCTGGTGCCGGTGCTGTCGAGGGAGGCGAAGAAGGGAGTGGCAGCATGAACGGCTTCGGCCAGTTCCTTGTCATCTTTATATGCACTGGTCTGCTCCTTGATGGAGAGGACATCATCGTAGCCATAGCGCCAGGTCTCGGAGAGACGGAGCAGCTCCTTGCGGATGGAGTCATGGATAAGGAGGTAGTCGTTGGCCTCATTGTGGTACTTGATGAAAGCTGAGTCGCCAACGAGGAACTTGTAAACGGTATCGTTTACTTCCTTCCATTCCTTCAACGACGCGGCGAATTCCTTGGTGCTGCTGGTCTTGGTAGCCTTCAACTTGCTGAGGAAACCGCGGTAGGTTTCGACGGCGCTGCGACTGGTGTCGAACTGGTATTTGTCAGGTTTATTACAAGCTGACAAAAGGACGACTATCGTCAATACGGGTAATATGGGTAATACGGTAAATATGGTATTGATAACTTGCCGGTACGCTGTCCGTTCCGACTGATAATGATAGTGTTGCAGGCTCAATTTTCCGGTTATTGCCATTGTTGATATGAGTTTGGTGAGATACTACAACAAAGATAATAAATTCTTCTCAAAATAGTGCGCTTTACGCTCAATATGCAACTTGTTGGTTCTGTAAAACACGAAAATAGAACCAAACACATGGATTTTGGTACTAAATTCGTAATATTTTGATAATAATAGGACTTACCTGCAGATAAGTGGGAATTTTTTATTATCTTTGTAAATAAATCACAGAGAAATATGAAACATATCGGATATATCGGTAATGCTCATATTAATGAGCACGACGAGAGTGTTTTCCAGCAGATGAGAGAACACGGGTGCGAGACGCTTTATACGGAAAACAGCAGGGGACGGAAACGGCCGCAATGGGAGGCGTTCATCAACGATCTCCATGAGGGCGACTGCGCGGTGCTGCTTTCCTTCGACAACGCCTTCTTCAACTTCCACGATATGATATTCTTTGTGAAGTTCTGCCGCAAGACGGGCATCCGGATTGTCTCCATCGGCGACGGACTGGACACCCATGACGAGCTGTTCCCTGAGTCGAAGACGGTCAACACGCTGGACCTGGTGTGCCGGGTGTTCAGCAAGCGCGACCGTAACGCCCACGACGACTTAGAGGCGGAACTATACTCGAATACTTACAGTGACCGTAAGCTGAAACGGTACAAGCTGGTCATCAACATGTACAAGGCCGGATATGGCATCAAGGAGATAATGGAACGTACCGGCTACCGTAGCAAGAGCAACCTGTACCGCATTCTCCACCTGTACGATGTCCAGATGGAATACCCCTCAATGTCAAGAGCTGCCAATGCGGTGGCTGTGGCACGCGTATAATAATAAGGAGTCATACTTTTCCCTTAGTTTAGACTAACGAAGATTTGGAAAGCTTTCGGGAAAGGGTGGGACAAAGCGGACGGCGGCTACAGTGACGGCATAGAATTGTCTTCCCCGTCAAGAAAGCGCAAGTGGAGACCGGCAACGTCGGGCTGCGGTTGCGCCTTGACAGGGAAGTCAATTCGCCGGCACGTTCTGCGGAGCGACGAGCCTTTGCCGGATGCGTGCAGACGGTAATGGGTCGGCGGTCGGAAAAGCAGAATAGCCGTCATCCGCTTTGTGGCGTGGGCAAGGGACTCTGTGATACTTAGGCGGCGGACAACGTATCAGTCCCCATCAACGGGTGGGATTGTGAGGCACCTGCAAGACCCTTCTTCGTGGTGCCTCGCAACGGTGGGGCGAAGCGACAAGGCCAGACTTATGGGGATGCGGTTGATGACTGAAGAGGAAACGAAGCTTGCGTAGTCTTCACTCCAGTCATGGACCGGCATCAAAGAAAGGACGGGCACCGTCCCGCTGCAAGCGTTTGCCATGCGGTGTCTATAAATGAAGTGAAGCATGATGGCGCAAATGAGAAGCCTTGCGACTCCATGCAAAACGGAATGGAAAGACACGGCATGGCAGGAAAGTCGGGAAGGGAGGGAACAGCGGAGCTGGGATGGGGCGATAGCACAAAAAGTGAAGCCGGACTAACAAATTCAAGTAATATGTTTGATATTTCAAAGGATATGTTTATTTTTGCACCTATAAAGAACCAACGTATAACCAAAAGCGACAGATTTTAATTCATATTATTCACTAACTACATTATCACGTTATGAAACATTTGAACAAGATTCGTGTTTTCACATTCGTCCTCATGCTGATGGCCGGAGGATTGTGCTCAACCGTCAAGGCGCAGGACGCCGCTATCGTTGAACCTGACACAACCGCCACAGACCTAATGTTCTTAGTCGGTGCAGACAACAGCCTGAAGGCTCTGCCCATGGAAGACGGCAAGATGGAGAAGCACAAGAACAAGTTTGGCAAGCTCGCCTCCATCGTGAGCACGGCTGCCACAGCCGCCGGTGCCTTGGGCGGTATCGGAATGATTGCAGGAGCTGGAAGTTCTTCCTTGGGAGCCGTTGTAACAGGCGCCCAAGTGATGGGTACAGCCGCCAATGTGGGCAGCCTTGCCGACGCCGCAAATACCTTAGCTGGAGCAGAGGGCATGGACTTCACTTTCGACGGATCATCCTCTGCCTTGAAGTGCAAGAACGATGGTAAGGACGTGAGGGTGCTGGTCAACCTCAGAGCCACGAAGCGCGAGGATGGACTGGCACTGTTCAAGGTGATAAGATTTAACAAGTCGAAGAAAGACCGCCGCTTGCAGTGGTTCCAGACTAAGGCCGCTCTCATCAATACCGATGACTCGGAAAAGGCTGACAAGGCCGGTTACCTGTCATTCGGCTATCAGAACTACGGCGACCACAGTTCCATTCTCACGATTCCTGCCGCACAGCTGAAATCAGGAGAGTACGCCGTGCTCTACCTCGGCAATATGATTACTCCGACGCTCTCCAGTATCTGTTACTCGTTCTCTGTGGAGTAGTTTTTGTAGCGCAACGAGAAAACGCTACAAGCCGTATCTTCCCACAAAAAACTGATAATCAACAGATATTAAAGATGCAGAGCTCTACGCTACTGCGCTACAAGAAAATTTGGTCGTTTCATGCATCTACGTAAAAAAATAATCAGCCACCTGTGAAAATTTTCTCACGAGTGGCTGATTTCGTTTTTGGCTATTTGGTGATATCCTTTACTCGGTCATCAGGAGTGGCATCATCATAAAGGATGTTGCCTTTGAAGTTGAGGGTCACCTGCTGTACACCATGCTTCTGGATGTAGTGGTTAGTCGTAGTGATGTCACTATGACGTGCCTGGTCACGTGCCACAACAACACCTTGTGAGTTGGCGAGGTCGCGAATGCCGGAATCCTTCAAGCTATAGAACTGGTAACAGTCGTCCCATTTCAGGTCCTTGCGCATCTCTTTCCAACGTTTGTTGAAGTTGTCTGGATTCATGTGCTCTTTGCCAGGCAGGAATCCGTCACTGAAGAGATAGTCGCTATTGGGGCTATTGAAGATTTTCAGGTCGAGCATCAGCTTGATAATCTCACTGTTCAGGCCCACATTCGCGTCTTTATGATTCTTGCTGATCTTCCCAGAGACGAATACTGTCTGATTTTTGATAGAGATGTCACCAATCTTCAGGTGGCTCAACTCGCCGGGACGAATGAAGGTGTAATACTGCATCATGCACGCAAGTAGGAACGGACGGTCTCGTTTCACGAGATAATCGGTCATATGTCTTAGCATGTCAGCCGTGAGGTCTTTGCGGAACTTCTCGTGCTCCGGCAGCACACGGATGCGCTCGACAGGGTTCGAACCGATGTTCTTGCGACTGATTAAGAACTCCGCAAAGCTGTAGAGCCATCCTCGATAGTTGTTCCTTGTACGTGGCGAGTTGCTGCGATCAATGTAAATCCAGTCGAGGAAGTCATTACAGAACACCTCATCGAACTGGTAGGCAAACTTCATGGGAGTGGTCCTTGTCTTAAGGTACTCGTACATAACGTTGACACGGGAGCGATAACCCTGGCGGGTCTTCTTCCGATCCATGCGGTCAACATACTCCAGGTAACGGTTGACGCAATCGTCGAAGAGGACATGACCACGTGATGCATCCGAGGAAACCCACGGATTCCATCCTTTCATGAGTTGGGTACTCACTACATTAATGATTTCTGTAGCGCGCCAGTTGCGTTCGGCGATACGAAGATTGGTGTCGATGGAAAACTTCTTTCGCTTCATCTTGTTGCTTACAGGGTCAATAGCGTAGAAATCTACGTACCACTCCTTCCCCTTGTGCAACTTGGGGTAAGTGTAGCCTACAAGTTCTGAAACATTGCTTCCTAGAATTTTAGAACACATTTTTTTAACATCTTTTATCGCTGATTTTTCATCGATTCAAGATGTTCGTCCAACATGGTTAACTAAAATCGTCCGGTATTCGTCCGGCGGCTTTTTACGAAAATCGCGCAACTTGTTGATTTTTCAACGAGTTACGCGACATGTAGTTGCGGAGGCAGGATTCGAACGTGCGACCTCCAGGTTATGAGCCTGGCGAGCTACCAACTGCTCCACTCCGCGATATAAGAAATTGTTCATTTCTGAATTGCGACTGCAAAGGTACGCGTTTTTATTGAATCTGCCAAATAATTCTTTGTAAAAATCGAATAATTATCTTTCTTTAACACTCAAGCATGTGCACATACCGGAGCGTCCTATGGCTTTAGGTTCTCAAAATGTTATGCACACAGAAAACGAAAATGTAGAGAATAGAATCAATTGACGTTAAAATGGGACATTGAATAATAAATTGTCTCTACTATTTTGTTATCTCGGAAAAATCTGTTATTTTTGCACATAGATTTAGAATGTGCAAATTAGATCAGCGCAAAAGAGGAATAATATGTCAATCTCAAAGACAAGGCAGAAATTAGTGGATGTAGCGAGACAACTGTTCGCTAAAAACGGATTGGCCGGCACGACGATGAACGACATAGCCGTGGCGTCGGGCAAGGGGCGTCGTACGCTCTACACCTATTTCAATCGGAAGGAAGATGTGTATTACGCCGTCATAGAGTCAGAGCTTGAGCGTCTGAGCGACAAGCTCGATGAAGTCGCAGCAAAAAAGATCCGGCCGCAGGACAAGATCGTGGAGCTTATCTATACCCATCTGAGCATGATCAAGGAAACCGTGGTGCGCAACGGGAACCTCCGAGCTGAGTTCTTCCGTAATATCTGGACGGTGGAGAAGGTGCGCAAGAACTTCGATGAGGACGAGATCGAGCTCTTCCGTAAGGTCTATGCCGACGGCAAGGCTGACGGAGAGTTTGATATAGACAATGTGGATCTCGTTGCCGACATCACTCATTATTGTATTAAAGGACTTGAAGTGCCGTTTATCTATGGTCGTCTCGGTCATGGACTGACAGAGGAAACCAGCAAGCCGCTCGTGGAAAAAGTTGTCTATGGCGCTTTGGGCAACAAGCATAACAGTATGATGAAGTAACGCATGGAAAATACAGAAAACGACTTACGAACCAACAATTTTCCCACCGATAAAGAGGAACAGATACTGATCAGTGTCACAGGGCAGGACAGGCCCGGGCTGACGGCACAGATCACGAATATCCTCGCCAATTACGATGCCACCGTTCTCGATATCGGCCAGGCCGACATTCATTCCACGTTGTCACTGGGCATACTGATCCGTATCGACGACCGTGCTTCAGGGCAGGTGATGAAAGAGTTGCTGTTCAAGGCTAACGAACTGGGAGTGAACATCGGCTTTTCACCCGTCACTGATGAAGAATATGAAGACTGGGTCAACCGGCAGGGCAAGAACCGTTATATTCTGACGGTCATCGGCCGCTCGCTGTCCGCCCGGGATATTGCAGGAGCCGCAAAGATCGTTGCAGCCCAAGGATTGAACATCGACTCGATCATTCGTCTCACAGGCCGTCCGAGCATCATGCACCCCGAGCGGAATGTCCGTGCGTGCATCGAGTTTTCTCTTCGAGGAACCCCGGAAGACCGTCAGCAGATGCAGGCAGACCTCATGCAGCTTTCTCAGGGCATGGGCATCGATTTCTCGTTCCAGCGCGACGACATGTATCGCAGAATGCGCCGTCTGATCTGCTTTGATATGGACTCCACACTCATTCAAACGGAATGTATCGACGAGTTGGCTGAGCGTGCCGGAGTAGGCGATAAGGTGAGAGCCATCACAGAGCGTGCCATGCGAGGGGAAATCGATTTCAAGGAGAGTTTCACCGAGCGCGTCGCTCTGCTCAAAGGGTTGGACGTGAGTGTCATGCAGGATATCGCCGAGCACCTGCCCATCACCGAGGGTGTGCCCCGATTGATGAAAGTGCTCAAACGCTGCGGCTACAAGATCGCCATTCTCAGCGGTGGTTTTACCTATTTCGGCGAGTATCTCCAACGTCAGTTTGGTATCGATTACGTCTATGCCAATGAATTGGAGATCGGCGATGATGGAAAGCTCACCGGCCACTATGTCGGAGACATCGTTGACGGCAAACGCAAAGCCGAACTGCTCAAACTCATCGCGCAGGTGGAGAAAGTCAATTTGGCGCAGACAATCGCTGTCGGTGACGGTGCCAATGATCTGCCCATGATCACGGAGGCAGGACTGGGCATCGCGTTCCATGCCAAGCCTCGTGTGCAGGCCAATGCGCGTCAGAGCATCAACAGTCTTGGTCTTGACGGTGTCCTTTATTTCCTAGGATTTAAGGACAGCTACATCGAGGATCCCAAGCCAATGACGAGTCAAGGATAGAAAAGGAAAAAGAAAAATTCAATCATATTTATTCTAACATTGTAAGACATGACAAAAGCTATTATCACGGTAGTAGGTAAGGATGCTGTCGGCATCATGGCAAAGGTTTGTACCTATCTTGCTGACAACCAGGTGAACATATTAGATATCACGCAGACCATTGTCGACGGATACTTCAATATGATGATGATCGCTGACGTGACGGCCACACAGAAGACTTTCGAGCAGGTCAGTAACGAGCTGACCGAGATCGGCAAGAGCATTGGCGTGCAGACCAAGATACAGTTGGAAGAGATCTTCAACCAGATGCACCGCATCTAATCAAGGAGGAACAAAAGATGATAGACCTTTCAGAAGTACTGGAGACCAACAGAATGGTCGAGGAAGAGAACCTCGACGTCAGAACCATCACACTCGGCATCAGTCTGTTGGACTGTGCTGATAATAGTGTCGATGCCTGCTGCGAAAAGATATACAACAAAATCACGACCTTAGCCCGCGATCTGGTGAAGACGGGAGAAGAAATCTCGCGTGAGATTGGCATCCCCATTGTGCATAAGCGCATCAGCGTGACGCCCATCTCGCTCATTGGAGCCTCTTGTTGTCACACCACTGGCGACTTTGTGAAGATCGCCCAGACCCTTGACCGTGCAGCAGCTGCCGTCGGAGTCAACTTTCTTGGTGGATTCTCGGCGCTCGTCAGTAAAGGCATGACACCTGCCGACGAGTTGCTCATCCGTTCCATCCCCCAAGCACTGGCAACGACAGACCTTGTCTGTTCAAGCGTCAATGTGGGCAGCACCAAGAACGGACTGAACATGGATGCTGTGAAACTCATGGGAGAGATCGTGCATCAGGCTGCCGAGGCTAGTGCCGACCGACAGTGTATCGGGCCCGCCAAACTCGTCGTTTTCTGCAATGCACCCGATGACAATCCGTTCATGGCTGGTGCTTTCCATGGCGTGAGCGAAGGTAATGCAGTGGTCAACGTGGGTGTCTCCGGACCAGGCGTGGTAAAGTATGCCTTGGAGCAGATGGACCGCCGTGCCCGCGAGAATGGCGGACGAGAGGCAAACTTCGAAACCCTTTGCCAGACCATCAAGAAAACGGCTTTCAAGATCACTCGTGTCGGACAATATGTTGCCCAGGAAGCCAGTCGCCGTTTGGGTGCTGAGTTTGGCATCATTGACTTGAGTCTGGCACCAACACCTGCTGTGGGAGACTCTGTTGCCGACATTCTGAAATGCATCGGTGTGGAGCAACCAGGAGCTCCCGGAACGACCGCAGCGCTGGCTTTGCTCAATGACCAGGTCAAGAAAGGTGGTATCATGGCCAGCTCTTATGTAGGCGGACTCTCCGGTGCTTTCATCCCTGTCAGTGAGGACCAGGGAATGATCGACGCTGTCAATGCCGGAGCACTCAACATCGAGAAGCTCGAAGCCATGACCTGCGTCTGCTCTGTGGGACTCGACATGATTGCTATCCCTGGCGATACCCCTGCCACGACGATCTCCGGCATCATTGCCGACGAGGCAGCCATCGGCATGGTCAATCAAAAGACTACCGCCGTGCGTGTCATTCCTGTCATTGGCAAACGTGTTGGCGACAGCATCACGTGGGGAGGCTTGCTCGGACATGCTCCTATCATGCCAGTGAACACCTTCTCATCGGAGCGTCTCGTCAACCGTGGTGGCCGCATTCCGGCACCAGTCCATTCGTTTAAGAACTAATTCCCCCTCCACTCATCCTACATACACAAAGATCCCGGACAACGAATCGGTTGTCCGGGATCTTTCTTTATATATAAATAAGGTGTACACTAGGCTGGCATTTCCTATACCGCAATCCTATAAATGATGTGTACACCACGGAATCTGTTCTCTATCAGCAAACCTTCTCGAGTTTCTTCATCACTGAGAAGATGAAGATGAAGCTGGCCAGACAGAGTGCCACAAGTACGCCCCACACCATCGTCAAGGGTACTGCCTTCCACAGATAAGCAGGAATCTGTACGAGGAAATTGCCGATGGCGGTGGCACCGAACCAGCAGCCCATCATCAGTCCCTGGTACTTCTTGGGGGCCACCTTGCTGACGAATGAGATGCCCATCGGTGAGAGCAACAGCTCGGCAAAGGTCAACACGAGATAGGTAGAGACAAGCCACAACGGTGACACACGCTGCGCGTCGTTGAGGTTATAGCTCAGTCCGACAGACGCACAAATCATGATCATGTAGGCAAAGCCGGCCACCAACATGCCATAGCCAATCTTTCTTGGGGCAGAGGGCTCTTTTTTTCGGGAAGCCAGCCATCCAAACAGTCCCATGCTCACAGGTGTCAGCATCACGACAAAGCTGGGGTTGAACTGTTGGAACAGCGGTGCCTCGATGCTCACTGCACCGGTCTGATGGGTATAATGAACGGTCAGGTAACCGAGTGAAGCCAAGATGACGATCGCTGAGATGATCTTTCCACGTCCTGTCTTGCTTTGGAACAGAGCGAAAAGTGAATACACGATGAAGATGACGGCCACGAGATTGGTCACGTCGAAGAGCATTCCAACCCAACCCGTTGCTGACGTCTGCGTGAAGTCACGAGCGAAATAGGTCAGCGTCAAACCATTCTGATGGAAAGCCATCCAGAAGAAGATGACGACGGCAAAGACGAGGAACAGCGCAACGAGGCGGCTGTGGGTGTCGGCTTTCTCCTCCGGAGTCTCCTCCTTAGCAGCAACGTTCTCTGTGACAGCGGCGTTGTCGGCCTTCTTGGCTGTATTGTCGACAGAGGCAAAGGTCCAACGGAAACCGTAATAGATGGCGATGGAAACCAGCAGTGACACACAAGCCACACCAAACGCATAGTGATAAGCCGAGGCCTCGGAGGCGTGGAGCGACGTCATGGCCCATTTATGCAAAGCCACGGCAGCTGTCGGAGCAAAGAGCGCACCAATATTGATAGCCATATAGAAGATGGAGAAGCCGTTGTCGCGCTGTGACGAATATCTTGGATCGTCATAGAGCTTGCCCACCATCACCTGCAGATTGCCTTTGAAGAGCGATGTTCCCACAGAAATGAGCAATAAGGCAGCAGCCATCATCACGATTGCGGCTACGCCAGTGCCGGCGGGAACAGCCAACAGCAGATAGCCGATAAACATCACGAGGATGCCAAGGGTCACACAGCGACCAAAACCGATCTTGTCGGCAACAGCTCCACCCACAATGGGCAGAAAGTAAACGAGCATGAGGAAGGTGGAGTAGACCGTTCCGGCCAATCCTTCTCCCCAACCGAAGTTGGCCTGCAAGAAGAGCACGAAGATGGCCAGCATCGTATAGTAGCCAAATCGTTCTCCTGTGTTGGCCAACGCTAAGGCATAGAGTCCTTTGGGTTGATTTTCAAACATAGCATTAAATAGATATAGTTAATAATTCATGAGAGTTGCTTCTCTAGTTTTTCAGATCAAACAGATAGCTCAGTCTGATGCTGATGGTCTGAAAGTTACTTGAGGCGAAATAGTCGCGCTTGGTGTCACCATAGAGATTGCCCAAGCCATAGTAGTAACGGCCCTCAAGCAGGAAGTGGCCTACCTTCGGAACGGTATATTCCACACCCAGGCCGGCGGCAATGCCATAATCAAACTTATGTTCCACTTTCATGGTGTCCTGTGCCACAACGCTGCTCACGCGGTCTGTGGTGTTGCGCTTGTCAAAGTCGAAATTGCTCTTCGTCGACTCACTGAGATAGATACCAAACTGAGGTCCGGCATTGACGAAGAAGTTAAGTCCCTTTTTCTCCTTACCCCAAGCAAGATGAGCCAGGAAGGGGATCTGTATATAGTTGATCGTGCGGCTATAGTTCTCCGCCACACCTGTTGTGGCATTGATGACAGGGTTGTTGTTGATATCCTTGATATCCTCTTTCCAACCCATTTGCGCGTAGTTCATTTCCATCTGTATGGAGCAGATGGTCGAGAAATACTTTTCTACCGTGTATCTCAGCGCCACACCTCCGGAGAATCCCCCAAAGCCTTTCTGTTCGACTTTCGGCGTGAATTTGATGTTGGTGATATTCCATCCTGCGGTAGGTCCCACCGACAAGGTGTTGCGGTGCTCACCGATCTGTGCGAAGAGTGTGACAGGCAGTATCAGAAACGTGATAAGAATAAGCAGATGCTTCATGTGAGATGATTTCGGAATTTAATAGGTAAGTGACTCAATGCGGCCACCGGTTGCAAAGTGGATCAGCTGGAAGTTGTCGTTCTGCATACCTTTGTCTCCCACCTGCTTAAAGACGAGCGGAGTCTGGTAAGCCCGGTAAGCGCTCTGTCCGGCGATGCCCGTGAAAGACTTGCCGTACTTGGCCATTCCCCGGAGAAAGAATTGAGCATGGTCGTAGCCTGTCAGGAAGAAGCGAGGATAGGCATACATGGGCTTTTCGTGGAACCATTTCTGATAGTCCGCTTCCAATCGCTTGGTGCGGGGATCGGCGTCGTTGTAATAATAATAGGTGGGTACGCACGTGTCAAAGGAGCAGAAGGTGTCGACGTTGCCAGGGGCATACATCAGCCATTCGTTGTAACCGAAAAGTGCCATACGCAGCCCGTGTTGCTGAGCGCGCAAGGCACGCAGCTTGGCAATAGACTGGTTGAGCTCTGGCGAGCGGCCTGTATTCAGCACCACCACGTTGAGCCGGTTAGGGTCGAAAGCCTTGGCAAAGGTCTCCAGACTGCTGTTGAGGTTGGTCACGCGGTATTCCTGGCCACGGCTCGAGAGGCGGTTGCGAAGTCCAAAGGTGAAGTTGCCCTTCTTGGAAGTCTTGTCGTTGCAGTCGATGAGCACCACGCGCGCATCCTTGTATCTCTTCAGGAAAGCCTCGATGGCATCATTGTTGAGTTTATCATCGCTTTGCCAAATCTGGAAGATCTGGGAATAGCTGGTCACGTCATCACCCGAAATCGAGAATGGGATGACGAGCTTGATGTCGCGCGCCTTGCAGAATTCTGCCAAGGCATGCACTTGAGTAGAGTAGAGCGGACCAAAGATGATGTTGCATTGGGCGGCGGCAGGATCGCGCGTCACAAGGGCGGGATCGGCCGTCGCATCGAGATTCCAGGAATGGATGTCGATGCTGTAGCCAGCCCGCTTCAAGCTGTCACAAGCCAGGAGCACACCACGATAGTATTCCACCATGCGGCGGCCGTCACCATCTACATTGTGGAGTGGTAGGGCAATACCGACACGCAGTATCTTGGATTGTTTGGCGCCGAGACTCTCTTTTTCAGTCGAGGGATTCTTGGCGGTTGCTGCCGTATTCCCTGGAGACGGGATATAGAGCCGGTCGCCCTTGTGGAGCTGATAGCCCGGGAGCTTCATTTCGGGATTGGCATTGATCAATTGATCCACCGTGATGCCGTGATAATGAGCGATACCATACAGCGTATCGCTCTTCTTCACCTTATATAAATGATTGGAAGTCTCTTGTGCGAAAGCAGAAACTGCCACGGCAAAAATAGCGCATACCATGAGCAGCCGTGAGCGTAACAGTCTGCCTATAAATCTCTGAATCATTTCTATCTGTTCTTTATGATATTCTAATAATGTATGTTTTGATTGATATTCATTTGCAAAAATACAAAAAATATCCGTATCTACACTTCAATTCCTGCAAAAATCACTAACTTTGCATCAACCCATTATCGTAATGAACATTACTCGCATCATAATTACAGTACTCATGATGGCTGTTCCGTTGCTCACCATGGCACAGGCAACGCCTGCTATCGCTCCGTCTCTCACCTTTACTGATAGCGACGGCAACGAGCAAACGGGCACCTCGGCCGATGATCAAGCCCCGCTGACAGTCAACTTCCAGGCCAATGCCAGTTATACCGAAGGGTGGACAGGCCATTATGAGTGGCGTTTCTATCTCGAGGGGCAACGCAGTAATCCCTATCTCGTCAGGTATGAGACTGATACGCAATACACCTTCACCAAGGCTGGCACGCATCTCATAGAGCTGTGGGCTACCTTTGCTCAAGGCAATGACACCGTGGCCTATACCGACTCGTACTGGCAGAGTGAGGGGACCCCACTTGCTGTCTCTATCGCAGAGAGTAAGTTGGAAATGCCCAACGCTTTTTCGCCCAACGGCGATGGCATCAATGATGTCTATCGCGCCAAGAGCGGGTACAAGAGCATCGTGGAGTTTCATGCCACGATCTTCAACCGTTGGGGTCAAAAGCTCTATTCCTGGGACGACCCTGCGGGGGGATGGGACGGCAAGTTCCATGGAAAGGACGTGGCACAAGGGGTCTACTATGTCCTCGTCAAGGCCAAGGGTGCCGACGGACGTAATTACCAAATCAAGCGTGACGTGAACTTGTTACGCGGATACACAGAATCGACGAACAGCAGCAATGAATAAGAAAGACAGAAGTCTCTATCCTCAGTTTCAGAAGGGGTGGATCGACGTCTATGGCGCACGTGTCCACAATCTCAAAAATATCGACGTGAAAATCCCTCGTGGATCACTGACTGTGATCACCGGCCTCTCGGGATCGGGAAAGTCGTCATTGGCCTTTGACACCATCTATGCCGAAGGACAACGACGCTATATCGAGACCTTCTCGGCCTATGCCCGTAACTTTCTGGGCAACATGCAACGGCCCGATGTCGACAAGATCACGGGATTGAGCCCTGTCATCAGCATTGAGCAGAAAACCACCAATAAAAATCCACGCTCCACCGTGGGCACCACCACGGAGATCTATGACTATCTGCGTCTGCTCTACGCTCGTGCCGGCACTGCCTACAGCTATCTCAGTGGACAGAAGATGGTGAAATACACCGAGGAAAAGATCGTGGAAATGATCCTCCATGAGTATGCCGGCAAGGCGGTCTATATTCTCGCTCCACTTGTCCGCCAGCGTAAGGGGCACTATCGCGAGCTCTTCGAGAGCCTGCGCCGCAAGGGCTATCTCTATGTGCGCGTGGATGGTGAGATCCAGGAAATCGTGCGGGGAATGAAGACCGACCGATATAAAAACCACAATATCGAGGTGGTCATCGACAAACTGCGTGTGCGTCCCGACGACGGCGAGCGGTTGGCACAGACCATCGCCACGGCCATGCGGCAGGGCGACGGAGCGATTATGATGCTTGACAAAGAAACCGGTGAGTGCCGCAACTTCTCCAAGCGGTTGATGGATCCCGAGACAGGACTTTCCTACGGCGATCCGGCACCAAACATCTTCTCGTTCAACTCGCCTGAGGGCGCCTGCCCACACTGCAAGGGGCTTGGCGTGGTCAGCGAGGTTGACATGAAGAAGGTGGTTCCGGACCCTAAGCTGTCTATTCATCAAGGTGCCATTGCTCCGTTGGGAAAATACAAAAATCAGATGATCTTCTGGCAGATCGAGTCGATTCTGCAAAAGTATGACTGTAACATCAAGACTCCTTTTAAGGATATCCCCGAGGAGGCTGTCGATGAACTGATGAACGGCACGCTGGAAGAGATCCGCATTGATAAGGAGAAGGTACACACCTCCACTGATTACTTCGTGGCTTTCGATGGTATCGTGAAATACCTGCGCACGCTGATAGAGAGCGATGACAGTGCCGCCGGACAAAAATGGGCTTCGCAATTCCTTGCCGACAAGGAGTGCCCGGTCTGCCACGGTAAACGTCTGAAAAAAGAGTCGCTATCCTACCGGGTTTGGGACAAGGACATCAGCGAGGTCAGCAATCTCGACATCGACTTGTTGCGCGACTGGCTCGACCATGTTGAGGAACATCTTGAAGAGGGAAAGAAACGGATTGCACACGAAATCATCAAGGAATTGCGCACACGCGTGACGTTCATGCTCGACGTCGGACTCAACTATCTGTCACTCAACCGCCAGTCGGCCTCACTCTCCGGCGGCGAGAGTCAGCGCATACGGTTGGCCACACAGATAGGCTCTCAACTCGTCAATGTTCTCTATATCCTTGACGAGCCAAGTATAGGTCTTCATCAGCGCGACAACGAACGGCTCATCAACTCACTCAAGGAACTGCGCGATCAAGGCAATACTGTCGTCGTAGTAGAGCACGACGAGGATATGATGCGCGCTGCTGACTGGATCGTGGACATCGGTCCGAAAGCCGGACGCAAGGGTGGGGAAGAGGTCTTTGAAGGCACGCCTGAGGAGATGCTCACTACCGACACGCTCACTGCTCAATATCTCAATGGAGAGCGCGCCATTGAATTGCCGGCCGAGCGTCGCAAGGGCAATGGCAAGATGATCACCATCCATGGTGCTTCGGGCAACAACCTCAAGCACATCGACGTCTCTTTCCCCTTAGGAACACTGACGGTGGTCACGGGTGTATCGGGATCTGGCAAATCGACGCTGATCAATGAGACGCTTCAGCCTATTCTTTCGCAACATTTCTATCGGTCACTCAAGAAGCCCATGCCCTATGACAGCATCGACGGCATCGACTATATCGACAAGGTAGTCAATGTCGATCAGAGTCCTATAGGCCGCACGCCGCGTTCCAATCCGGCTACCTATACTGGGGTGTTTGGCGACATCCGCAATCTGTTTGTAGAACTCCCAGAGGCTAAAATTCGTGGTTACAAACCGGGACGCTTTTCCTTCAATGTCAAGGGAGGGCGCTGCGAGGCTTGTGGCGGAAATGGCTATAAGACGATAGAGATGAACTTCATGCCCAATGTCTATGTGCCTTGTGAAGTTTGTCACGGCAAACGCTATAATCGAGAGACGCTCGAGGTGCGCTACAAAGGCAAGTCGATTGCCGACGTTCTCGACATGACCATCAATCAGGCGGTGGAGTTCTTTGAGAACGTTCCGAACATTCTCACCAAGATCAAGGCGCTGCAAGATGTGGGACTTGGTTACATCAAACTGGGACAGAGCTCTACGACCCTCTCCGGTGGCGAGAGTCAGCGCGTGAAACTCGCCACAGAACTGAGCAAGCGCGATACGGGCAAGACACTCTATATCCTCGATGAGCCTACAACCGGACTGCACTTCGAGGACATTCGCATCCTTATGGCGGTCTTGGAGAAACTCGTCAATCGTGGCAACACGGTGATTATTATCGAGCATAATCTCGATGTGATCAAGCTTGCTGACTATATCATCGACATGGGACCGGAAGGTGGTCGCGGAGGTGGACAGGTGCTCACCACGGGTACCCCGGAAGAAGTGGCCAAGAGCACGCTGGGCTATACGCCGAGATTCTTGAAAGCAATCTTAAAGAAAGCCGCTGCCGGCGCAACATCCCGATAAATATTCACTATGCAGTTCACTACTCCCGTAAAGATTCCTTCCTCGCCATGGCAACTCTCGCCTTGCGAGCGGATGCTCTTTGTCGGCTCGTGTTTTGCCGACAACATGGGTCAAAGGTTCAAGGAAGGGAAATTTCGCGCCATGGTCAATCCCTTTGGGGTGATGTACAACCCAGTGAGCGTCCTTCACACTGTCACGCGGTTGATCGAAGCAGGACAGTTGCCGTTCTGTGCAGACGAATCGGGTACCGCAGTTTTTACCTTGGGCACCAATCATGTCTATCGATTGAAAGCCAGCGGCGAGATCGTCGACAACTGCCAGAAGCGGCCGCAGTCGCTCTTCCAAGAAGATGAGCTGACGGTTGCTCAGTGCTATGCAGCTCTCACGAAGGCTATTGCTCTGATTCGCGAACGTTTCTCACAGACGCGTTTCATCCTCACGGTCAGTCCCATTCGCTACCGCAAATATGGTTATCACGGCAGTCAGCTCTCCAAAGCCACTTTGCTCTTAGCAGTGGACCAGGTGATTAGAGAGCATGCAGATCCCACCGTTGCATACTTTCCCTCCTATGAAATCGTCAACGATGAACTCCGTGATTATCGTTTCTATCAACCCGACATGCTCCATCCATCGCCGCAGGCTGTGGACTACATCTACGAGCGAATGGCAGCCAGCTATTTTTCTTCAGCCACCATACTGTTTCTTCAACGCTGGGAGCCCATCCGTGAGGCACTCGCCCATCGGCCTTTCCATCCTGAGTCGGATGCCTATCAATCGTTCCTTCTTGAAACGCAAAAGAAATTCGAGGCGCTCAAAAAGGACTATCCGATGATGGAAGGGTAGAGACTTCCCTGACCTATCCTTGCGGCACCTTAGATGACGTTGCTCAGTTTAGCGTATTCCATCACTGATGCCGGGATAGGCGCAGACATCCTCCATTCTTGGATTTGTCAATGACGGCAGTAAGTATTTGATTTTGTGCATCTATGAGGTCATCATCCTTGATAGAGAAATCTGTGGAGAGCTGCTTGATAATAGAGTTGGTTATGTCAATGCCTCGTTGTAGTTCATTGTCATCATCACTCAGTTGGGAAAAGAGCCGCTTGATCAACGCATAGAGATATTGTGAGAGATATTCGGCTATGTTTGTTTTATCTATCGGTTTCTTACCAATGTAGTATTTACATTGGTCCAGTTCGTCAAGCTTTCTTTTGAAAAACCTGTTGATAATCTGTTCATAAATGCCTAATTCCATAGATTGTTTTAAAGATTGATGAATGAGTCCACTTTAAAAAGTCCGGACTGAGACCATTTGATTAAATTTGAAATTA
>URCI01000054.1 GCA_900546345.1 uncultured Prevotella sp.
AGCGACTATCTTCGGATAATGAGGTTATCAATCCACGGACTATTGCAACTGAGCCATTTCGAGCCCGAGTTTGCCGGTAAACTTAATTTTTATGTATCGGCAGTTGACGAGCTTATGAAAGGAGAAGGTGACAATCCGACCATAGGCTTGCTCATTTGCAAACACAAGGACGACATGACGGTGGAATGGTCGTTCCGTGGCATAGAGAGGCCTCTTGGTGTATCTGAATATGAGAATGAACTGCGAAAGATAAAAGAAATGCTTCCTTCTGCTGATGACATAAAGGCTAATTTGGAAGCAGAAGAGACTAAGGGTTGAGTATACGCGAACACCATGCGAACACCCAAGGTGTGTACGGGGACTTTTTCACTGACGTGAATAATCATCAGCGATAGTTGGTGAGACATTTGAAATTTGGAGAAAAAGGCATGATACAAAACTCAGTATCACTGCCGTTACTGAGGATATGCGTGTTCGCAATGTGTTCGTTTTTAGGCATGAAAAAAGGAGTTACTTTGCCGTAACTCCTTGATTTTCAGTGTAGCGGGGGTGGGCCACGATCCCACGACCTCCGGATTATGAATCCGACGCTCTAACCAGCTGAGCTATCCCGCCATCATTTTCAGCAAAGGAGAAAAACACACGTTGATGGGTGATTTCTGAATTGCGAGTGCAAAGGTACACATTTGTTTTTGAACCTCCAAATATTTTGGCTACTTTTTGTTGCAACATTCGCTTTTCTGACTTTTTTGCATTAACTTTGCAGTCGATAGCTGGGGTACCTATATAATATAGGTGTATCTCCTTAGCAACTTTCAGCGTAGGATGGGAGTTTGGCGGGAGTGCTTATATATAATAGGTGTATTTCCCTGGTGAGAAAAAGACAAAATGAATTTTCGGATAAAGAAACTCGACATATTCATAGCCCGTCAGTTTGGGCTGCTCTTCGCCGGAACTTTTTTCATCTGCCAGTTTGTGCTGATGATGCAGTTCCTGTGGCGCTATATCGATGACTTGATTGGCAAGGGCATCTCGTTGGATATCATGGCTCAGTTCTTCTGGTACATGGCCCTGATGATGGTCCCCCAAGCTCTTCCTTTGGCAATTTTGCTGAGTTCACTGATTACGTTTGGTAATTTAGGCGAAAGTTCTGAGCTGACGGCTATCAAGGCGGCAGGTATCTCTTTGATGCAGAGTTTCCGGTCGTTGATAGTCATCACTTCTTTAATCTGTGTCACTTCTTTTGTGTTTCAAAACAATATTGGCCCTACAGCGAATATGAAGTTAGCTCAGCTCTTTCTGTCGATGAAGCAGAAGAGTCCGGAGTTGGAGATACCAGAAGGCGTTTTCTATGATGGTATTCCTAACTGCAACATCTATGTACAGAAGAAGAATCTGAAGACGGGAAAGCTCTATGGCATCATGGTCTATCGTATGACAGCAAGCTATGAGGACGCAGCCATTATTCTTGCTGACTCAGGTATGATTCAGTCTACCGCAGAGAAGAAGCACTTGCTGCTCAGTTTGTGGAGTGGTGAGTGGTTTGAGAATATGCAGTCACAGGAGTTGGCAGGAAGTGCCTCGGTGCCTTATCGCCGTGAGAGTTTTATCTCCAAGCGCATCTATTTGGATTTTGATGCAGATTTCAGTCTGACCGATGCCTCGTCGCTATCTGGCAATGCCCGCGGAAAGAGTCTTAAGCAGATCGTCAACTCTATAGACTCTCTCAATGAGACCTATGACAGTTTAGGACGCGTGTCTTATAATCAAGCTCGTACCTTCTATTTTGCCAACGTCCGTCTTTCCAAGAAAGACTCTTTGATGGCTGTGAAACGTGGAATGTCGAAGTCATTTGATATTGACAAGGTCTTTGAGAAGGCACCAGCTGAACAAAAGCAGATGGCGGTTTCGGCTGCGTTGAGCAAGGTCCAATCAGCCGTCAATGACTTGGATTTCAGAAGCATGATGACTAATGACAACGAGCGAACGGTACGTGAGCACCAGATCGAGGCGCAGAATAAGTTCATGCTGGCCTTGCAGTGTCTGTTGTTCTTCTTCATCGGTGCTCCTTTGGGTGCTATCATCCGCAAGGGAGGATTGGGCGTGCCGGTTATCGTGTCCGTGCTGGTCTTTATCGTGTTCTATATCATCGACAACTCCAGTTATCAGATGGCGCGTAAAGGCATGTGGGCCGTATGGATGGGTCGTACATTGGCTCCTGTTGTGATGACGCCACTTGCTGTCTTCATCACTTACAAGGCCTGCAACGATTCTATGGTGTTCAATGCCGATGCTTGGCGAGACATGTTCCGCCGCTTGTTGGGCTTGAGAACCAAACGCAGCATCCAGGGTAAGGAAGTGATCATCAACGAGCCTAACTATGCCGATGACCATGACAAACTCCTTATTATTAATAAGGATGTGGTTGCTTATTCCAAGGCACATAAGCTTGTGGCACCACCAAATGTCATCAAGGTATTCTTCAAGTATCGCCCGGATCATGAGATCGAGCGAGTGAATGAGGAACTCGAAACAGTCATCAAGGACCTCGCCAATACCCGCGACCCTTATGTTTTGCAGCAGATCAATCAATATCCAATATTGACGTTGAAGGCACATACGCGTCCGTTTGAGCGTAAGTGGCTGAATATCCTTTCGGCGCTTGTCGTACCGTTGGGCATGTTCTTCTATTTCCGCATGTGGCGTTTCCGTCTCCGTCTCTTACGGGATTTGAAGCAGATACGATTTACAGACACAAACATTATCAATCATATAGAGAGGAAACAGAGACTTGCTGCCGAATTGGCTCATCAGCATGAGAGTGACGCGCAGAACTCTGAGAAAGAATAAGTATCATCATAAAGGAATCATAACATGGCAGACTTCAAACTTAGCAGCATCGAAGATGCAGTGAAAGACTTTAAGGAAGGCAAATTCGTCATTGTCGTAGATGACGAGGATCGCGAGAATGAGGGCGATCTGATCATCGCGGCAGAAAAGATCACCCCAGAGAAGGTGAACTTCATGCTCAAGAATGCGCGTGGCGTACTCTGTGCGCCCATCACATTGTCACGTGCTGACGAGCTGGATTTGCCCCACCAGGTCGAGGAGAATACCTCAATGTTAGGCACACCTTTCACCATCACAGTAGATAAGTTGGAGGGTTGTACGACGGGCGTATCCGCTCACGACCGTGCTGCAACCATCCTTGCGCTTGCAGATCCCGCCTCCACACCTCAGACTTTTGGCCGTCCGGGTCACATCAATCCACTGTATGCTCAGGACAACGGCGTGCTGCGTCGTTCCGGTCATACCGAAGCTGCTGTGGATCTCTGCAAGTTGGCCGGCCTGTATCCAGCCGGTGCGCTGATGGAGATTATGAATGACGACGGCTCCATGGCCCGTATGCCTCAGTTGCAGGAAAAAGCTCAGGAGTGGGGGCTTCGTATCATCACGATTAAAGACTTGATCGCCTATCGCCTCCGCAAAGAGTCCAGTATAGAAGTCGGTGAGGAAGTGGACCTGCCAACCATTTATGGTCATTTCCGTTTGATCCCGTTCCGCCAGACCAGCAACGGACTTGAGCATATGGCCCTCATCAAGGGAGAATGGAAAGACGATGAGCCCATCCTTGTTCGTGTTCACTCTTCCTGTGCCACCGGCGACATCTTGGGCAGCATGCGTTGCGACTGTGGCGAACAGCTCCACAAGTCTATGCAGATGATCGAGAAAGAAGGCAAGGGCGTCGTCATCTATATGCAGCAAGAGGGTAGGGGCATAGGTCTGATGAACAAGATAGCAGCCTACAAACTTCAGGAGCAGGGCCTGGACACCGTCGACGCCAATGTCCACCTCGGCTTCAAGCCCGACGAGCGCGACTATGGCTGTGGTGCACAGATGCTCCGCCATCTCAATGTCCATAAGATGCGGTTGATGACCAACAACCCCACCAAGCGTGTCGGTTTGGAGGCATACGGCCTGGAGATCGTAGAGAACGTGCCCATCGAGGTAACGCCCAATCGCTACGATATCAAATATCTGAGAACCAAGCGTGATAGGATGGGGCATCAACTGCACATCAAGTAATGTGTAGGTAATTCTTTTGTAACATTATTATTTCAATTTGAAAATAAAAAGCATGATTCTTTCGTTATCACGAATAAAATGCTTACTTTTGCAAATGAAATCATATTAAAGAAATCACTATGGCACAATTATCAGACCGTCTGAATCGATTGGCACCTTCTGCCACGTTGGCTATGTCTCAGAAAAGCAACGAGATGAAAGCCCAGGGCATCGACGTTATCAACATGAGCGTGGGTGAGCCGGACTTCAACACTCCGGAGCATATCAAGGCAGCCGGTAAGAAGGCTATTGATGACAATTACTCCAAATATTCCCCGGTGCCGGGTTATCTGGCGCTGAGAAATGCTATCTCGGAGAAGCTCGACAAGGAGAATCATCTCCAATACAGCAATAAGGAGATCATTGTTGGCACGGGTGGCAAGCAAGGCGTCTGCAATTCGATCTTAGCCTTGGTCAATCCCGGCGATGAGGTCATCATCCCGGCTCCTTACTGGGTCAGCTATCCTCAAATGGTGAAGTTGGCCGGGGGCACACCGGTCATCATTCGTGCCAGCTTCGAGCAAAACTTCCGCATCACAGCCAAGCAGTTGGAAGAGGCAATTACGCCTAAGACCAAGATGCTGATCCTCTGCTCACCCAGCAACCCTACCGGTAGCGTCTACTCTCAGGAAGAGCTGAACGAGCTGGCAAAGGTTGTCCTGGCTCATGAAGATCTGTTTGTACTCTCCGACGAGATCTACGAACACATTAATTATATAGGCAAGAGCGCCAGCATCGCCTCTTATCCCGGCATGAAGGAGCGTACCATCATCTGCAATGGTGTCAGCAAGGCTTACGCCATGACAGGCTGGCGTTTGGGATGGGTTGCCGCTCCGGAGTGGATCGTCAAAGGCATCAACAAGTTGCAGGGTCAGTACACCAGCGGCACGTGTGATGTCAGCCAGATGGCAGCACTCGCCGCTTACGAGAGCAGCCAGGATTGTGTCGAGGAGATGCGCAAGGCCTTTGAGAAACGTCGTGATCTCATCGTGAGTCTGGTTCGTGAGATTCCCGGACTGGAAGTCAACGTCCCCGAGGGTGCCTTCTATCTCTTCCCCAAGTGCTCCAGCTTCTTTGGCAAGAGCGATGGCAAGACCGTTATCAACAACTCCACCGATTTTGCGATGTATCTTCTTCAGGAAGGTCATGTGGCCACCGTCGGTGGTGATGCTTTCGGAGATCCCGACTGCTTCCGCATGAGCTACGCCACCAGCGACGACAATATCAAGGAGGCAATGCGCAGAATTAAAGAGGTAACGGCCCGTTTGAAATAAAAAATTGTTAAACCAGAAGAAAAACTCTTGTAGTCAAGCATAAATTACTATCTTTGCGTATGAATTCTACCGTTAAAGCAGAATAAGGCGCTTTTGCGTAACGTATGTTAGACGAAGAATAGGAAATAACAACTTAAATTTACTATAAACCAAAAAATTATTCAAAATTATGGCAACATCACAAAAGGTGGCAGCTCCAGCAGCTGCAAAGAAGTCTCAGGGCTTCACTGGTATTAGAGGTGCGTTCTGGATCATTGTATTGTGCTTCCTCGCAGCTCTTTGCATCTTCAATCTCGTTCTTGGTAACGGTGACAACTTCCAGGGTGGCGACAACGCCAATGCTCCTGTCAACATCCTCGGTACTATCTTCAAGGGTGGTTATGTGGTGCCTATCATCCACACACTGTTGCTCACTGTGCTCTGCCTCACTGTAGAGCGCTGGTTGGCATTGAAGACCGCTTTCGGTAAGAAAAACCTCACCAAGTTCGTGGCAAACATCAAGGCAGCTCTGAAGGCTAACGACTTCGACAAGGCAGAGAAGCTCTGCAACGAGATGCGCGGTTCTGTTGCAAACGTTGTTCTCGCTTCTCTTCACGCTTACAAGGATATGGAGAGCGGTGCCAACGCTTCTCTGAAGAAGAGCCAGAAGGTCGCAAAGATCCAGCAGGCTCACGAGGAGGCTACTCAGCTTGAGATGCCTACTCTGCAGATGAACCTCCCGATCATCGCTACTATCGTTACACTGGGTACACTTACTGGACTGCTTGGTACTGTGACCGGTATGATTCGTTCATTCCAGGCTCTGGCTGCCGGTGGTGGTGGTGACTCTCTCGCCCTGTCAACTGGTATTTCTGAGGCCCTTGTGAACACGGCCTTCGGTATCGCAACTTCTTGGTGCGCCGTTATTTCTTATAACTTCTTCACCAACAAGATCGATAAGCTGACATACGCACTCGACGAAGTAGGTTACACAATCGCTCAGACATACGAAGCTAACCACACAGACGAGGCTTAATTTTACTAACCCTTTAAAATTTTATCATTATGGGTAAAGTAAAAATAGCTAAGAAAGACGTCTGGATAGACATGACACCTATGTCTGACGTGATGGTCCTTCTGCTTACCTTCTTCATGTTGACGTCTACGTTCGTGAAGCAGGAGCCAGTGAAGGTCAACACGCCTGGCTCAGTGTCTGAAATCAAAGTTCCAGAGAAGAACGTCCTGAATATCTTGGTCAGCAATGACGGTAAGATATTCATGAGCATGGACAAGACGACCGATGTCCAGACCACTCTTGAGGATGTGGCCGGTCAGTTTGGCTTGTCGCTCTCACCCGCTGAGGAGAAGAAGTTCCTCAACGATCCTATGTGGGGCGTTCCAATGAATGACCTGAAGGGCTATCTGAGCCTGCCGAAGACAGAAATGCCGGTTGCCATCAAGAAGTATGGTATTCCTACAGACTCTGTTCCCGGCAAGACCGGTGATGCCGCTATGAGCGAGTTCCAGATTTGGGTAAAGGCAGCCAAGAACACCAACCCTGATGCCAAGATCGCCATCAAGGCTGACGAGAAGACTCCTTACCGCATCGTGAAGAAGATCATGAGCGAGCTTCAGGACATGAACGAGAACCGTTACTACCTGATTACTCAATACAAGAAACAGGAGGACTAATAAATGGCAAAGCAAGGAAAAAGCAAGCAAAAGAAGATGAATGTCCGTGTGGACTTCACTCCTATGGTTGATATGATGATGCTTCTTATTACGTTCTTCATGCTTTGTACCTCTCTGGCCAAGCCCCAGACGATGGAATTGAGTATGCCGAGTAACGATAAGAACATTCAGGATCAGGACAAGAGTGTCACAAAGGCATCGTATACCATTACGATCTATTGTGCCGCAGACAACCAGATCTATTATGTGGCTGGTCAGGTGAAGCCTGAGGATCCCTCTTGTCTGAAGAAGACAACGTGGGGCACCAAGGGTATCCGCTCTGTGCTCTACAACCACGTCACTGAGGATGGAACCTATCCTGTTCAGGACGTGATGAAGGCCAAAGTGGCTCTTGACAAGCAGCGTCAGGATATGGAAAGCAAGGGTCATAAGATGCCGGACAGCATCTATGACACTAAGCTGGCTCAGATCAAGGCAGGTATCCTTCCTGATAAGAAGATCAGTACAATGACCGTTATTATCAAGGCTACCGACGACGCTAATTACAAGAATCTTGTAGATGCTCTCGATGAGATGCAGATCTGCAGCATTGGTAAGTATGTGATCGATAAGCTTAATCCTCAGGACATCGAACTTCTGAAGAAGAACAATGTCAAGTTTTAAGCACATTCAGTAACGATTTAAAAGTGAAAAAATGGCAAATATTGATTTAACAACCAATGGTTGGGTCGATCTTATCTTTGAGGGAAGAAACCATGAATATGGAGCCTACAAGCTCCGTAAGGGTACTCCCAAGAGAAACATCTACTCAATCATTGTGATAGCAATCCTGGCCGCCCTTCTGGTTGGTGTATATGTGGCCAAGTCTGCATACGACAAGTATCAGGCTGCTCATGCCAAGAATGAGGCTGTTACTGAGCTCTCCGCTCTTAACCAGCCTAAGCAGAAAAAGGCTGAGGTAAAGCGTAAGGAAATCGTTGAACCCGAAAAGAAAGAGGTCGTCAAGGAAGTCAAGTCTTCTATCAAGTTCACGGCACCTGTCATCAAGAAAGATAACGAGGTGAAGCCCGAGGAGGAGATGAAAACTCAGGCTGAGTTGATGCAGACCAATACGGCTATCGGTGCTCTCGATGTGAAGGGTAACAGCGACAATGGTGAGATTCTGAAAGTCACACAGCGTGTGGCTGATGAGCCCGTCAAGCCTGCTGAGGAAAAGCCTGAAGTTGAGAACAAGGTCTTCGAGGTGGTGGAGCAGATGCCTTCCTTCCCCGGTGGCGCTGGTGCACTGATGAAGTACCTTTCTGATAACATTAAGTATCCTGTCGTTGCACAAGAGAATGGTGTTCAGGGTCGTGTCGTCGTTTCCTTCGTTGTTGAGCGCGATGGTTCTATCACCGACGTGAAAGTAGCGAAGTCTGTAGACCCCTCTCTTGACCGTGAAGCTATGCGTGTGGTTCGTTCCATGCCGCACTGGATTCCTGGTAAGCAGAATGGTTCTGCTGTTCGTGTGAAGTATAACGTACCTGTATCTTTCAGATTACAGTAATTGTTTATATGAAGAAAATAACATCTTACTTTTTTGTAGGATTAGCACTTTCTGTCTGTCTTTTCTCTGCTTGCGGTAACAGCAAGAAGGGAAAAGATGGCAGAACAGATACTTACTCATCAGGGACGATTAGTTTCGTCTCTGATGAGAGTTTTAGTCCCATTATTGAAGACGAGCGTTTCGTCTTCGAAAAAGATTATCCTCAGGCCAAGGTCAAGCCTATCTATACCAATGAGAGTGACGCGATCAATCGCGTGCTGAGTGGTAAAGCGTGGTTGGCTTTCACGGCGCGCAATTTCACTCCGTCTGAGTTGAAGAGTCTGCAAGCAAAGAATTATCGTCCGGTGGCTATTAAGCTTGCCTATGATGCGCTTGCATTCATCTGTCATAAAGATTGCCGTGATACGTTGTTGTCTGTTCAGAATATTCGTGATATTATGAATGGCAAGGCAACGAAGTGGAGTGATATTTTTAAGGATGGTTCCCACCAGCCTATCACCGTTGTATTTGACAATGCCAAGTCGAGTACCGTTCATTATGTAGAAGATTCCATCCTCGGCGGTCATGCTATTCTCAACAAGAATGTGGCAGCTGTGAAGAAGACTGCCGATGTGATTAAATATGTTGAGCAACACCGAGATGCTATTGGCATTATTGGTAATAACTGGCTCAATGATAAAGGCGACAGCACCAATCTCACTTTCAACCGTAATATTCGTGTGATGAGTGTGAGTTTGATACATCCTGCAACTCCTACCAGCGGACGCAAACCCTATCAGTATTATATTTATAGTGGTGAGTATCCCTTGGTTCGCACGATCTATGCCTTGCTCAATGATCCCCGTCAAGGCTTGCCGTGGGGATTTGCTCATTTTATTGAGGGTCCGAAAGGTCAGCGTATTGTCATGCGTGCCGGTTTACTACCGGTTCTTGGCGATATCAACGTTAGAGATGTTAATGTTAATCAATAGCAGAAACATTTTGTTTTCAGGTTCGTCTTTGATAAAAGTATTCATAAAACATGTAGAACTCATTAAACCATTAGAATTATGAAGGCTTATAAATATTTATTGATTGGTGCGCTGATGTTCGGTTCATCAGTGGCTACTTTCGCTCAGGACGACAACAAAGCAGTCATTGAGCAGGGTACCAAGGTCATTTTGGCCAAAGGTGCCGATTATAAGGATCAGGTGAAACAACTCTACAAGGAGAACAAGAAAAATCCTGAGGTCCTTGTAGCTTTAGGTAAAGTTTTCCTTGCCCAGAAGGATACAGCGAATGCAGAGGCTTTTGCTAATTATGCATTGGCACGTAATTCTAAGTATGCCAAGGCATTCTTGCTTAAGGGTGATATAGCTGTTACAAAGGACGATGCAGGTGCTGCTGCAGAGAACTATCAGCAGGCTAAGTATTTCGACCCTAAAGACCCTGAAGGATATTATAAGTATGCGATGATTCTTCGTGGTCGTAGTCCCGAGGATGCAGTTGCTAATCTTGAGGATCTTCGCAAGCAGCGTCCCGACTATCCTGTCGATGCTTTGGCTGGTCGTATCTACTATTTCTCTTCGATTCCTAACCATTTCCAAAAGGCAGAGTCTTATTTCAATAAGGTTCAGAACATCGCTTCTATGGAGGATGAGGACATCACACGCTATGCCATGACAGAATTCCTGCTTGGTAACTCTCAGAAGAGTATTGATGTAGCAAAAGCTGGCCTTTCCAAGGATCCACGCCGTGCTGGTTGGAACCGTTTGGTTTTCTGGAATTATACCAACCTCAACGATTCTCAGAATGCTTTGGATTATGCTGATCGCCTGTTCAACAAGAGCGACAGTGCACATATCACAGCTGATGACTATGGCTATTATGGTAAGGCACTCGATTTGGCTAAGCGCTACGACGAGGCTATCAATGCCTACAACAAGGCTATCGAGGATTTAGCTGTAGACAGCAACGCCATTGCTTCTAAGTCTGTGCTCTTGAAGAACCTCTCTGATGTCTACAAAGAGAAGGGTGACTTCAATAATTCTGTAGCTTATCTGGAGAAGTCTATCGACGCTAAGGATAAGCCGACGATGGACGACTATGATAGCATGGCAGGTCTCTACACCGACTATGCTTCTAAGAAGGCTGCTGCCGGTGACAAGGCTGCTGCTAACGCCGCTTTCAAGAAGGCTGACGAGGTCTATGGTAAGATCATGGAGCTCTTCCCCAATTACAAGAACTACTGCAACTACATGCGCGGTCAGATCAATGCCAACCTCGATCCCGACAGCAAGGCAGGTCTTGCCAAGCCTTACTACGAGGCTCTTTCTTCAAGTCTTGAGGAGAAATCCGATTTGAGTAGCAGTGAGAAGGCAATGCTCAAGCAGGCTTATCTCTATATGCTGGTCTATGACTACAACGTCAAGAAGAATACAGCTGGTGCTAAGATGTGGGCAAAGAAGCTCCTCGTTATTGATCCTGAGAACGAGACTGCTAAGCAGGTTGCTGCACTTAAGTAATTGCATTATTAATTCCATTCATTCAATATGGGCTCCACTGTTTCGTGGAGCCTTTTTTTTTAGTAGAGCCCTACCCAGCCCCTCCAGCCCTTCCCTAACCCCAGCCCTTCCCTAACCCTCCCCAAGGGGAGGGAAGAGCCCTTTCCTAACCCTCCCCAGGGGGAGGGAATGACAATACCATTACATTGATGCGTTGAGGCGTAGGGGCGGCCCTCCGTGGCCGCCCTAACCCCGCAGAACATATATTAAAGTCGCTGTTTGTACCACGAGACATATATTGGTATTACCGCCGAGCGTGTTAGGGCGGCCACGGTGGGCCGCCCCTATGATGTCACCATTGGTTTTCCTTTTCTACCTTTACTATCGGGTAACTATTCAATGCTCATCTATACTGATTATCACTTTTTTTATTCATTGTCAACTTGTTGAGTTCTGTTTTGCAGAACTATAACTGTTCTCCTTTTAGGTGGACAAATCAATCGTCGTTTGAAGTGGATATTTGCCGTATTTTGATCTCTAAAGCCTATTATTTACACCAAAAAGCAGTTTGTCCAACTTATTTAGCGTTTTGTCCACCGTATTTTCTTACACTTTTCTTAATTTTGGCATCAGAAACGTAAACATCAATAACAACCTAATTATTACTACAATGAAGAAACAACTCTTCTCAGTGATGCTATGCCTGGGAGCGATGGGTGGTTTGTCCACCTTCCCAATGCCGTTACAGGCTGCCGTGTCACAATCACAGACGATTAAGGTGAAAGGCCAGATCGTAGACGATCAGGGTGAACCGCTTACTGGAGCTACCATTAAGATTAAAGGTGGACAGGGTGGTACTGTGACTGATCTCGATGGTAATTTCAATCTTGACGCTCCTGCCAATGCTACGCTCGTGGTAAGTTATGTAGGCTATAAAGACCGCGAGATTGCTGTGCGTGGACGCGCTATTATTGATCCTATTACTCTTTCCTCTGACAGTCGTGTCCTTGACCAGGTTGTCGTTGTCGGTTATGGTACTCAGAAGAAGGCCGACTTGACCGGTTCTGTTGCCGTAGTCAATGCCGACCAATTAAAGAAGGTATCCAACTCCAACATTTCCACCATGCTTGAGGGTAAGGTTCCTGGTGTTCAGATCACGACCGATGGTCAGCCGGGTGCCGATCCGAGTGTGCGTATCCGCGGTATCGGATCTTTCGGTAGTACCGCTCCGCTTTATGTTATAGATGGTGTGCCGATGGGCACCACAATCCGCGACTTCTCACCGAACGACATCGCCACAATTCAGGTGCTCAAGGATGCTGCCGCCGGAGCTATCTACGGATCACGCGCTGCTAATGGTGTGATCATTATCACTACCAAAAATGGTCAGAAAGACCAACCGCTGAAGGTAGACTATAGTGGTTACTTCGGTGTGGACAACATCTCTAAGGGTGTCTACGATGTGATGAATGCTGACCAATACAGTCAGTACCTCCGTCAGGCTTGTACTAACTCTGGTACACCTATTCCTGGTGGTTACAGCCTTGGTGAGGATGGCAAGTATCACTTCATGGATAATACCAACACTGACTGGTTCGACGAGGTCTTCAAGACCGGTATTCGTCAGAACCACAACGTTAACCTCAGTGGGGGTGGCGCTCACAATACCTATAACATAGGCCTCGACTTCTTCCAGCAGAAGGGTACGATAGAAGGTGCCGGTCCTAACTATAAGCGTTATACGGCTCGTGTGAACAATACCATGGATACCAAGTTCATCAAGTTCCGCACAGGCATCGTCTATTCTCATTCCGATCAGGACAATATGGCCCTCTCCAATGCTTCGGAGTATGTGCAAGGACTTTATGGTGACGTGACCAACGTGCTTCGTGGTACACTGCTCATGCAGCCGACCATCAAGGCATACGATCCCTCCACATGGGTGCTCGACGACAAGGTCGGTGCGGCTAGCGACTATAAATATGATGCCTATGGCTATGGTGTGTACTACGATACCATTCATGGTGATATTTCTGCATCCAACCCATTGCTCGTCAACAACATGTTGACGCGTAATACCCTTGTAGACCGATTCGTAGGTACAGGTTCTGCCGATGTGGATCTGTTCAAGATGGTGGGTATCAATTCGAAAAACCATCATCTCAACTATAAGATCAACTTGTCTTACAGTAAGACTCACGCCACTGATAAGACTTGGATCCCGGCCTGGATTCAGAGTAACCGTGTCTACTTGGCCAAGTCCAATGAGCGACTCACCAAGGGTTCTCGAGA
Source organism: uncultured Prevotella sp. (assembly GCA_900546345.1). GTDB lineage: Bacteria > Bacteroidota > Bacteroidia > Bacteroidales > Bacteroidaceae > Prevotella. The sequence continues at coordinate 13,392 of URCI01000054.1, forward strand.
CTATTCTGATGCGCTGATTGAGAATACTTTGACATATGATGGTCACATCGGCAAGCACAACATCAACCTCGTTGTCGGTCAGACCTATGAAGAGGAGCACACCAACACGCTGACAGGCTGGGCAACGGACCTCTCTGAGCCTTACTACCTCCAACTTCAGAATGGTACAAAGCGTGATGCCAACTCCTACGAGTACAAGCATACCATCGCCTCCTACATCGGCCGTCTGAACTACAACTACGCTGAGAAGTACCTCCTCTCGGCCACTGTCCGTCGTGACGGCAGCTCACGTCTGTCGAAGAACATCCGTTGGGGTACCTTCCCCTCTGTCTCCGCCGGCTGGCGTTTCGACAAGGAGAGCTTCTTCCCCTTCAGCCACGACCTCTTCAACCTCTTCAAGATTCGTGCCAGCTATGGTGAGCTCGGTAACGAGAACATCGGTGAGTACCAGTACATGGCCACCATGCAGCGCAACAACATGAGCTACAGCTTCGGCAACAGTCCCGTCTACGGTTCAGCTATCTCCACCTTCGTCAACGAGAATATCGCTTGGGAGAAGAAGAAGTCGACAAACATCGGTCTCGACCTCGCCATGTTCAACAATCGTTTGGAGTTCACGGCCGAGTGGTATAAGAACCGTTCCGAGGACCTGCTCTATAGTGTCCCAGTCCCCGAGTCTGCTGGTGTCTCAAATGGTACTGTAACGATGAATGCCGCTACCATGGACAACAGTGGCTTTGAGTTCAGTGCTACCTACCGCAATCGTGACCATCAGCTGAAATATGAGCTCGGCGCAAATTTCTCCACACTGCGCAACCGTGTGAAAAAACTTGGCTTCACCTCTGCCTCTTACATTACAGGCTCCTATATCACCGAGGTGGGTAAGGAGATTGGTAAGTTCTACGGCTGGAAGTATGCCGGCATCATCCGCACCCAGGCACAGCTCGATGAGCTCAACGCCAAGGCAGCAGAAGCCGGAAAGACAGCATATCAGAATGGTGCCAACGTCGGTGACTGCTACTATGAGGATGTAAATGGTGACGGTACGATTGATGATAATGATCGCGTGGTATTGGGCAGTGGCCTTCCAAAGGTTAATTTTGGTTTCAACGCTCGCTTGGAGTACAAGAACTTCGACCTGAACATCTCTACCTACGGCGCACTAAACTACCACGTCAGTGACGACATCTACAACAGTTTGAACTCCTGCTACGCCTATGGTAACAAGGATGTGGCCATGCTCGACGCCAATCGTTTGTCCGAAGACGGCAAGACTTACCTGAGCAACGTGCCACGTACCTATGCCGCTAACAACGCCACACTGCCTTGGAACGACCTGTTCAGCTCGCGCAAGATTCAGAACGCTGCCTACTGGAAGATAGCCAACGTTGAACTTGGCTACAACATGCCTGACAAGTGGTTTGGTGGATATGTAAACAGCGTACGCGTTTATGTCTCAGCACAGAACCTATACACCTTCACGGGTTACCACGGCTACAACGTCGACTATGCTGGCGGCACGTTCACACCTGGTTACAACTTCTGTTCGTTCCCAACACCGCGTACATTCATGTGCGGTCTTCACTTCAGCTTCTGATGCGTTAGGACGATGACAGACAGCTAACATCTTTTACACCATATTAATATATAACAGAACAATCATTATGAAACTATATCAGATATCCCTTGCACTGCTCCTCAGTCTAGGACTTACTGTATCCTGCGACAGCAAGCTTGACTTGGAGAACCCCAATGAGCAGACCTCTGGGACTTTCGGCTTCAACGCAAATGACTTGGAAGAATCCGTCATTGCCGCTTACAACCATACTCGTATGGGTGGCTCTTATGGACGTGTCAGCTATACCTTCGACCTTACCCGTGGTGATGAGGTTTGGAACTCTTCTCAGGTTTGGTACTTGCCCTTTGATGACTACAATGATCCTGTCACCGATGATATCGGCAAAGGTCCTTACATGGATTGGTATTACACCGTCAATGTATGTAATTTCGGCCTTTCCCGATGTGGCGATGACGACAGCAAGCTATCGCAGAAGATGAAGTATATCAAAGGTCAACTGCTCTTCCTTCGTGGGCTGGCCTACTACAACTTGTCAGGCTATTATCAGAATCCACCTCTGATAACAGACTACAGCTCGTATTCGACGCTCACCGGCCTTTACGCTGTCAACTCAACCTATGATGAGGTATGGGATCAGATAGAGAAAGACTTCAGTGAGGCCATGACCCTTTTGCCTTCGCGTGACAAGGGTGGCGAGTGGGCCAAAGGCCGTATCACCTGCGGTGCCGCCGCTGGGTTCTATGCCCGTGCTCTGATGATGCGCCATAAATACAGCGAGGCCCTCGTCGTGCTCAAGGACATCATCAACAAGAAGTACGGCACCTATAAGCTCATGGCTAACTACGGCGACAACTTCCGCGAGGGGCCTGAATACGAGAATAACGCAGAGAGCCTCTATGAAGTGCAATTCCTCGACTATGGCTCGCAGGGTACCGACGACGAGTGGACACCTGTCAACACAAGCAAGAACGCCACGCAGGGGCAGTCTGTAGAGAGCAACTTTGCACCCGGTGATTTTGGAGGCTGGGCTGACTTGAGCGCCTCGCCATGGCTCTACCAGCTGTTCAAAGAGGAGCGCACCACTGACGGACACCTCGACCCGCGTCTCTACTGGACGATTGGGACTTATGAGGCTGATTGGGACAACAACAAGCAGACACTTGGGAACGTGTGCTATACAAAGAAAATTTCGGCGACCGACACCATCGTGACCAACAATAATAATGGTGGTCTGCCCATCGCTAAGTTTACCAATATGCGTACAGGTCTCTATAACAGTGTCACCACAGGATTGCGCTGCGGCATCAACCTGCGCCTGATGCGCTACTCCGACGTGCTGCTGCGTGCCGCCGAGTGCGAGAACGAGGTCAACGGACCTACCCAGCAGGCTATCGACTGGATCAACCAGGTGCGTGAGCGCGCCGGACTGGCCGACCTGAAGCTTGCCGATTTCCCCACCAAGGACAAGCTCTTCGAGCAGATTGCCAACGTCGAGCGCCCGAAAGAGTTCGGTTGTGAGTATGGACGTGGCATGGACCTCATCCGTTGGGGCTTCTTCTATAGTGCAGACCGTCAGCAGCAACTCAAGGAGCATGAGACGTTCCGCCGTTCGAAGCATCGCGTCACCGAGCCTGTCAGCTATTCCGATGTTGGCAAAGACCCAGAGCTGAAATGCTCGTTCGATACTTATGTACCCGGTCATGAGTTCATCCCATTCTGCCAGATTCTGACGAATGAAAACCCGGCATTGAAAGGTAACTCGGCCAACAACAGCGAGAGCAACCTGGGGTACTTCGAGAAGAACGGATGGACCATCCATCCCGTCGTCGACCTCAGCAAATAAACATTCATCCAATAACAAGACTCTATCAATATGAAATATCTCAATCATATCGCATCCGTCTTCTGTGCGGCAGCCCTCGGGCTGCTCGCCCTGACGGGCTGCGAGGGCGGCGACCTCTATAAGATGAACACGCCCGACTGGATTTCGGAGAAGATTGACTCCATCAATAACAGCAAAGGCTCCGGAGAGGAAGTCCTCGAAGGCATGCAAGAAGATGTGTACACCATCGGCAAGACCGACTTCTCTTCCGGCTTTTGGTCGTCCTTCTCGAAGTACTACGTCGTCGGCGAGAACCAGAAGTGGAACGCCCAGTTCAACCTCAACCTCAACCCGAGCGACAATACTTATTACAAGAACTTCGCACTCATCATTACGAATGACTGCGACCGCGGAACTACAGACTATAAGGAGTATGGTGCCATCCGCTTTGATGCGACCGGCGACTCTGCTGCCTACAACTCCCAATGGGGCAGTGCATATTATAAGCTTCCTTTCAAGTTTACCAACAGCACGCTCCTGCTCAACCCTGTAAGCAATCAGGATGAGAATTTGCAGAAGCTCGGTGGAAAAATCACGCTCACCGTCGACCGCTCACGCAAGGACTCTTTCGTGGTGAAGATGACCAACGGTGCGGTGACGAAGACCTACACGCAGCCTTATGCCTTAGGCAACCTGAACAGTGATGCCTCTGACACGAATGTGCGCTGCTTCCTTACTGTCGAGGGCTCTTACATCGACTTCCTCTCGACCAACATCGTGCCTATCGGTGGTCTGACCTCTGCTCAGGATAAACAGCCTGTGTCGATGAAACTCAACAATGTACCCGAGGAGGTAGATCTGGGTACTTCATTGGATGATGCCATGGCCAACGTCTCTGCTGAGGTGACCTACGAAGAGGGTGTGAAGAAGACCATCCCGGCTTCTGAGCTCTACTTCTCTGCCATCAACGACATGAATGTGGCTGGGGAGAAGACGCTCACCGTCATCTACAACAAGACCTTCAAGGGCGAGTCTTCTGCCAAGCCTATTGTTGCCTATGCTACCTTCAAAGTGGTTCAGCAGATTGCTTCCATCAAGATCACCAAGCAGCCCGCGCGCAACACCTATTATTTCTATAAGAGTGCCGCCACTGAAGGCATGGGCGACCGCACGATGGCCTTCGACCCGACAGGCATGGAGGTGACCGCCACCTACAGCAATGGTGAGACGGGCGTTCTCGACAACAGTAAACTGAAGTACTCTGCTATCGCCGCTTCGGCTGGTAAGAAGGCGGTGACGATCTCTACCGCCAACGGCAAGGAGGCTAAGCTCATGGTCACTGTGAAAGAGTCGGCAAGCGGTGCTGCGGCATTCACGCCCAACCTCGTAGGTCTTGAGGACAACACTACAAAATGGTGGACAGCCTTCTCCAATGACGTGAAGGTACCGGCTGGCGAGACCCGCTCGTTCTCCTTCACCAACTACACCGACGGTCTGAACTACTGGGACAACTTCGTCACGATTCTGCGCAAGGCCGACCTGAGTGAGTATGGTGTGGTTCGTGCCGACAACTTCGGTTGGGGCAATGGCTACAACGCTTGTCAGCACGATGGTACTGCTGGCGCTAACTGGGCATCCTGGCTCGCTGCTATGAACGGAGCAAAGGTCACGGTCTATGTCACCAACTGCAACAACGGTACGGCTGACGTTCAGGCCATCATGAAGGGTACTGACGGCAAGACCTATACTCAATATTACTTAGGTATCAACACCGTCGATCCCGCCGATCTCTATGTCGCCTTCACTGCTGACCACTGCCATCTGGTGGCTGGCGCAGCAGGTGCCAAGAGACATGTTCACAGACGATAAGTGATAAGTAACGTAGAGTCCGCTGCCCATTTCCTCTTTTGAAGGGATGGGGGCGGCTTTACCACTTTCTTAATTAATAATTATGAAGCATCTTCAACTCTTTACAGCCATCGGCCTGCTCGCCCTGAGCACTGTTGCTGTCTATGCCAACGACAAGACCAGAGTCAGCTACAAGGAAGTGGCTGTCCATGATCCCTCTATTGTTGCCGACGGCAGCAACTACTATCTCTTTGGCTCGCATCTCGCTACCGCCAAGTCCACCGATATGCTCAACTGGACTTACTTCGGTGGTGGGGAGACTGATGCATGCACGCTCTTTGCCAATACTGCCGGTGTAAAGATCGGCTATGCCAACGCCTACAACACCCAGGCCATCACTCAGGTGAAGAACCGTAAAGGTGAGACCGTGAGCTTTGGCAATTTCAATGCTCATAGCTGGCAGTTCAGTGGCTATAGTATCCAAGGCAATCAGTGGGCACCTGATGTCGTTCGTAGCCGCAAGACGGGCAAGTGGCTGATGTATATGTCTGTCAATGGTGACCATTGGGCATCCTCTATTGTCTGCCTTGCTGCCGACAATATCGAGGGACCGTATGTCTATCAGGGTCCGGTCGTGTTCTCAGGCTTTCAGGGACGCTACGACCACAACGGTTTTACCAAGAGCGGTGACTGGAAGCATACCGACTTGTCCATCGCTACCGGTGCTACTTCGCTGCCTGCACGCTACAACACCGATCACTGGGGTTCTTATTGGCCCAACTGCATCGACCCTTGCGTGTTCTACGACGAGGAGGGCAATCTGCTGATGTCTTACGGCTCATGGTCGGGTGGTATCTGGGAGTTGAAGCTTGACGATGCCACGGGACTGCGTGACTATACCCACACCTATCCCTATGAGATCAATGGCAAAAAAGCATCCGGTGGGTATGCCAATGCCAACACTACCTGTGATCCTTATTTCGGCAAGAAAATAGCTGGCGGATACTATGTCTCGGGTGAGGGTTCGTTTATCCGTCATATCGGCAACTACTACTATCTCTTCCTCTCTTACGGAGGCTTGAACCCCAATGCAGGCTATGTGATGCGTGTCTTCCGCAGCGAGAATCCCGACGGCCCCTTTGTGGATGGTCAGGAAATCAGCGCAATCTATAGTAGCTATCAACTCAACTACGGCAACAACTCTGTGACCAACCGTGGCATGAAGCTTATGGGCGCCTACGCAGGTTGGGGCAGCATGACACGCGGCGAGCGTGCCCAAGGCCATAATTCTGTCTTGGTCGACAACGACGGAGATGCCTTTTTGGTCTATCATACTAAATTCGACGATGGAACTTACTTCCATGAGGTGCGCGTGCATCCGCTCTTTGTCAACGAAGACGGCTGGCTCGTCACCGCTCCTTTCCGATTCACCGGAAAACAGACTACGCAAAAACAAATCGAGAACGAACGACTCTTTTCTGCTGAGCAGATCGCAGGCACCTATCAACTACTCATGCATCCCTATGGCCAGCAGTGTGCCTACAACGACAAGACGGATGCCTCTTTCAGCAAAACCAATGAGCAAAAGCCGGTGACGGTGACGCTCAGTGCCGACGGCACGGTGTCGTGTTCGAGCAACAGCGATTACAATGGCACTTGGACGTTCACACAGGACGGTAAGTCGTTCATCACACTGACGCTCAATGGCTGGGATTACAGCGGTGTGGCCATCAAGCAAAATGTCGATGGCTATAAGGACTGTCCGGCCACCTGCATCACTGCCACCAGCTTCGACGGCGTGCCCGTCTGGCTCTACAAAGAGGGAGTGACGACGACGGGCATCCATGAGATCCAGGCCGCTCAGAGCAGCACTAAGTCTCAGCAGGCCTACAACCTCGCGGGCATACCTGTCAGCGACAGCTACAAGGGCATCGTCATCGTAGGTGGAAAGAAAGTCGTGAGGAAATAATAAAAAGAGCCTCACCCCCTATCCCCTCCCCAAAGGGGAGGGGCGTGAAATGCTTCAAGAGCGAAAGCGGGTGCGAGCCCTGAAGCACTCAAGAGCCGAGAGTGGCGTGTGTGTTTCACCGAGTTCTCTCCGTTCGGTTTGACTGCGTTGTGCGCCGTCCCCCCTGCTTCTTCCGCCCCTGCTCCCCTTTGTCCATTAAACAAACTATCATTGAAAATCATCTTATCCATGGCTGTGGCCGCGCTCAGCGTGGCCACGGCCTTGGCAGGAGAGTCTGGCGCTCATGGCATCACGGATCCGTGGACGCATGACCCTGTCATGGCCTACGAAGACGGTATCTACCATCTCTATTGTACCGGTCCCGGCATCCTCAGCATGACTTCCTGCGACTTACATACTTGGGACATCGCTAAGCATGGTGTCCTGCAAGACCATATTCCCGCTTGGGCGCATGACAGCGTACCCGGATTACGGCGCGATCTCTGGGCCCCGGACATCATCCGTTACCGCGATCGCTGGTATCTGGCTTACTCCTGTTCGACGTTTGGCAAGAACACGTCAGCCATCGGACTTTTCTCAGTTGACCGCCTCTCTGACAACAGCGGTTGGCGCGACGAGGGCTGTATCATTGCATCACGCGAGGGACGCGACAACTGGAATGCCATAGACCCCAACTTCGTCATTGACGACAACGGCCAGCCGTGGCTGGCCTACGGCTCGTTTTGGGATGGCATCCAGCTCCTTCGGCTCGACACTACGCTACATGCCGCTGCCGGAGCGCGTCCTTTCACCATCGCACGCCGCTATGCCAAGGGCACCAAGAGCCTTCCGGCCAATCCCACCTCGGACTTTGCCGGTCCCAATGCCATCGAGGCTCCGTTCATCTTCAAGCACCAGGGCTGGTACTATCTCTTCGTCAGTCACGACTATTGTTGCCGGGGCATGAAGAGCAACTACCGCGTGGTCGTCGGCCGAAGCCGGACGGTCACCGGGCCCTATCTCGACCGTGAAGGCAAGTCCATGCTCGACGGAGGCGGCACGCTC
>URCI01000055.1 GCA_900546345.1 uncultured Prevotella sp.
CGTCTCCTTGTCGAGATCTGTGAATATCTTGATATAGCGCTCGGCGTCCTCGTCGCTGACGTTGAGCCAGAACTGATAGAAAGCATAAGGTGTCGTGCGGTTGCGGTCGAGCCAGACATTGCCGCTCTCGGTCTTGCCAAACTTCTTTCCGTCGGCCTTGGTGATCAGCGGACAAGTCAGACAGAAGGCTTCTGCGTCGTTGCCGAGCGTGCGACGGATCAGCTCCGTGCCCGTGGTCATATTGCCCCACTGGTCGTTGCCGCCCAACTGCAGACGCACGCCATAGTGCTCATATTGATAGAGGAAATCATAGCCCTGAAGCAACTGATAGGTAAATTCAGTAAAGGACAGACCGTCGCGAGCCTCACCATTGAGACGCTTCTGTACGCTATCCTTAGCCATCATATAGTTGACGGTGATGTGCTTGCCAATGTCGCGAACGAAGTCCAGGAACTTATAGTCCTTCATCCAATCGTAGTTGTTGACCAGCTCTGCCTTGTTGGGCTCATTGCCGTCGAAGTCGAGGAACTTGCTGACCTGCTTTTTGATGGCTTCCTGATTGTGATAGAGCGTATCCTGATCGAGGAGATTACGTTCCTGGCTCTTTCCGGAAGGATCACCGATCATGCCGGTGGCACCGCCCACGAGCAGATAAGGCTTGTGACCGCAACGCTGCAGGTGACGCAGCATCATGATGCCGCAAAGGTGTCCAATATGCAGAGAGTCGGCAGTAGGATCGGTACCCAGATATGCCGAAACAAGATGGGAGTTGAGATACTCCTCTGTGCCCGGCATGATTTGGGCGAGCATGCCGCGCCATTTCAGTTCTTCTACGAAGTTTTTCATTTTTATATGTTTAAGGGCTCAAAGAGCCAATGATGTCATAAAAAGACGTTGAGCGTTCACGGCACTGGATCGTAACCGCTTCCCCCCCAAGGATTGCAGCGAAGGATGCGCCAGATAGCCAGGAGCAATCCTTTTACAGGTCCATGCTTGAGAATGGCTTGTCGCGCATATTCCGAGCACGTCGGTGTGAAACGACATGAGGGCGGCGTGTAGGGCGTGATGAACTTTTGGTAAAACACGATCGGTTGTACCAGTAACCATGCCAATGCATGCGAGACAATATGCAGCAGTTTCCTCATTGATCGGGGTCGTTAGTGTCAAGCATCAATAACTGTCTTTCCCTCATGGCCACTTGCAAGCTTCTCGTTGATACGGGTGAGTAAGTTGACAACACTCCGCTCAACCACACTGGCAGCAGGCATCTTCCTATCCATCCAAATGAAGGCGATGACAACCGGCCATGCCGCCACGAGACTCTTGTTGTGACGATAAGCCTCTCTGACAAGGCGCTTGATGCGGTTGCGCTTCACCGCCCTTCTGAAACAGTGCTTGGGTACACTGATCAACAGCTTGGCTTGGGGGCGCTCCGCACCTATACGCTGCTCTGCTTCGCCATCATCGGAAGGGAGCAGCATATACACAGCTCTGAGGGGGAAAGCAGACAAAGAGCGGCTGTTGCCTTCCCTAAAGAGCGCGTCGATCGTCTTCTTGTGATGGATGCGCTCTTCCTTGCTCAGTGTCGGAGGAAACTGTGTCATGCGCAAGGATCAGTCTTGTTCTCCGTTTTCCTTTTTCAGGAATGCCTTGAGCGCGGCAATCATCGAAGGATACTCCTTGGTACCTGCCATGAGAGAGACGGGCAGACCGGCCTTCTCAATAGCTTTGCCCGTAGCAGGTCCAAAGGCTCCGAGCTTCAGTGTGCCGTCCTTGACATTAGGGAAGGACTGTGTGAGATAGTTGACACCCGTCGGTGTGGAGAAGATTAGCATGTCGCAGTCGAAATTCTTCACTTCTTCGGGGGTGAAGTTATTGCTGAGTGTGCGATACATCACACACTCGGTATGGTTGAGTCCCTTGGCGTCGAGCTTGTTCTTGATATCGTCGTTATGTACACTGCTCAGTGGCACGAGATACTTCTCCTGTTTGTGTTTCATCATCACAGGAATCAGATCATCGATCTTGCCGGTATTTCCAAAGAATACTTTTCTTTTGCGATACTGAACGTATTTCTGTATGTAGAGGGATATTGTCTCCGTGACACAGAAGTACTTCATGTCTTCAGGAATGGTAAGACGAAGCTCGTTGGCTAATTGGAAAAAGAAGTCAATGGCATGACGTGAGGTGAAGACGATGGCAGTATGTGAAAGAATGCTTACTTTCTGCTGGCGAAATTCCTTAGCAGTGAGCCCTTCTACTTTGATGAAAGGGCGAAAGACGATCTCTACCCCGAATTCTTTCTCCAAATCGTAATACGGGGATTTCTCGCCCGCCGGTTTAGGCAGGGAAATCATGATCTTCTTAATCATTGTGTCCTAAAAGTTTATTTTTAAATAATTATCCGTCAACACCAGTACACCCCACAGGGAGCCCAGTGGCATGAGTTCAAGTGCACAAAAGTACAAAAAACTTTGCACAAAGACGCTTGAATTCTTGAAAAATATCAGATAGGACTTATAGAAAGTCAACAATTTAACTAAAATGACGACAACAGCGGTATAACCTATGGCAGTTTGGAGCGATAAGTTGAAATAAACCGTCAGCATGACCATTGGGAAGAGAGCGATGCCTTCGATCGATGGAAGGAAGAGCATAAGCTTATTCCATTGTTCGTTTTTTTTCTTATCAAAGAAAATCCAGTTCACCATCGCATAGAGCAGTGCTTTCACGCCAAAGTAAGCGAGAAGGATACCTGTGTAGATACCCACCGTCAGATATTGGGGAATGGTGAAAGAAGTACCTGCGTAGCTGCCGGTATAGAAGAAAAAAACCAAGGAGAACAGCAAACAGGTTTGAAGCACCAAAAAGAGTTGAAAACGCAATTCACCACTGGTCTCGGTGATCTCGGTGGTACCTTCGCGCTGCGTATAGAAGAAGTTCTTGAACTGCCGACGGAGGAATCCCCCCGACTTGGCTATAGCGATCAAAGCAAAAACGAAGCAGGCAATGAGCACCGAAGAGATCAGATTGTCATTGGCAATGGAGTAAGGCACAGGATCGCCTGCCACTCCTTGGCGGTAGGTAGCATATTCCGGACGATAGATCGAGTCGGGCTGCACGAGCGAGTGACTGTAGTACAGTGGCCGACGGATGTTGACCTTGCCAAAGCCGGTCGGCTTTGTCGTCGGTGTGCGCAGAGGATTGGGATAATGTGCCCAGTCGATTTGCTGGTATTTGTAATTGGCTCTGAGGGCAGAGTCCTGTTGCCACGGAGTCGCTGTTTGCGGCAGCGTCTTGACAATATCCCATGGTGAGCGATAGCCACTTTGGTGATGAGTGACCGTATGTGTTGCCTGCACGGGTGCTGCTACTGCCGTAGAATCGCTTTGCTGTATCATTTGCTAATCAGAAAATAACAGAGGAGCGACATGACAGCCGTCTCTGTGATGTGACAGCAGACAGACACATGACCATGTGCCTGCCGCTGCCGCATAGTTTACAATCCAAAGGCCTTGCGGATGCGCTCCACCTGGTCGAGTTTCTCCCAGGTAAAGAGCTCCACCTCTACCGTTTTCTTTTCGTGATAGAGACTTTCAAAGGTCTTCTTTACTTTTTGACACTGCCGTCCCATATGACCGTAAGCGGCTGTCTCGAAATAGATCGGCTGGCGGAGATTGAGCTTGTCTTCAATAGCCTTCGGGCGGAGATCGAACAATTCTTCCACCTTGCGGGCAATCTCACTGTCGCTCATGTCAACATGGTTGCGGCCATAGGTATTGACATAGACACTCACGGGCTCTGCCACACCAATAGCATAAGCCAACTGCACAAGCATCTCGTCGGCCACGCCGGCGGCTACCATGTTCTTGGCAATGTAGCGAGCGGCATAAGCAGCACTACGGTCCACCTTGCTGGGGTCTTTGCCAGAGAAGGCACCGCCTCCATGCGCACCACGACCACCATAGGTGTCGACGATGATCTTGCGACCTGTCAGTCCGGTGTCGCCGTGTGGGCCTCCGATCACAAACTTACCTGTCGGGTTGACGTAATACTTGATGCCGTCGTGCAACAGCTGACGCTCCTGATCATTGCAGGCGGCTGCCGCCTTATCGGCCTGAGCCAAGCTGTTGTCAAACAGACGGCGCAGCTTATCACCGGCAGCCTCCTTGACACGCGGGATCAGAATGTTGATCACATCCTCACGGATCTTGGCGAGCATCTGCTCGTCAGCTTCTTTCTGAGCCTTCCGGCTGCCGTCTTTCGGCTCGACAAAGGGATCGTGCTGCGTAGAAACCACGATAGTGTCAATACGCACCGGCTCGTTCTGGTCGTTATATTCCATCGTCACCTGACTCTTGGCATCGGGACGGAGATAGGTCATCACCTTGCCTTCCTTGCGGATTTGTGCCAAGGTGTACATGATGAGATGGGAAAGATCGAGTGTGGCCGGCATGTAGTTGTCGGTCTCGTTAGAGGCGTATCCAAACATCATACCCTGGTCGCCGGCACCTTGTTCTTCCTCCTTCTCGCGGCTGACGCCCTGGTTGATGTCACTGCTCTGCTCATGAATGGCCGTGAGGATACCGCAGGAGTTGTAGTCGAACTGATACTCGGCTTTGCTGTAGCCAATGCGCTTGATGGCTTTGCGCGCCATGGCCTGCAGGTCGATGTAGGCGTTGGAGTGCACCTCACCCATGATGACGACCTGACCGGTAGTTACAAAGGACTCCACAGCACAGTGAGCCTTGGGATCGTAAGCCAGGAACTGGTCGAGGATGGCATCGGAGATCTGGTCGGCCACCTTGTCGGGATGACCTTCCGAAACGGATTCTGAAGAAAATAGATAACTCATTTTTCCATTACTTTTTAAGCGTGGAATAACGCCAAGTAACCGTAAAATCTGAGGGTGATTTTGCAGTTTTAGCATTTTTTAGTGTGGTTGCAAGCAGCCAAATTCTTCCACATTGATGAAACATATTATAAAACTCGCTGCAAAGTTACGCATATTTTTCTGAATGGCAAAGAAAAAAGACCTTGCAAGTATGGCTTTTGCCTTTTTTTCATTAACTTTGTAGCGTCAACTGATACAAGTAAAACATTATCAACTATGGATAACTTACAGAAAGTATTTGCAGAGAAACTGCTGAAGATCAAAGCCATCAAACTTCAGCCCAACGACCCATTTACATGGGCTTCCGGCTGGAAATCACCCTTTTATTGCGACAACCGCAAGACATTGTCCTACCCCGATCTGCGCAGCTTCGTGAAGTTGGAATTGGTTCACGCCGTGTTGGAGCACTTCCCAGAGGCCACAGCAGTTGCCGGTGTTGCAACAGGCGCTATCGCACAGGGTGCGCTGGTGGCCGATGAACTGAACCTGCCTTTCTGCTATGTTCGTTCCAAACCTAAGGATCACGGCATGGGCAACCTCATTGAAGGCACACTGCCCGAGGGCTCAAAAGTGGTGGTTGTGGAGGATCTGATCTCCACGGGCGGAAGTTCACTGAAGGCTGTTGCCGCACTGCGCGAAGCCGGCTTTGAGGTTGTCGGCATGGTGGCCAGCTACACTTATGGATTCCCAATTGCCCAAAAGGCGTTTGAGGATGCCAAGGTGAAGCTAGTCACACTGACCGACTACGAGCATGTCGTGGAGAAAGCTCAGGAGACCGGATACATCAAGGCCGAGGACATCGATACGCTGCACGAGTGGCGCAAAGACCCCGCTAACTGGAAAAAGTAAAAACATTCCACTATATATAACACGCATCGCCAATTCACTATATATAAAATGAGTACAAAGATAGAAAGTACCATCCGACAGATCAGCTATCCACAGACCGCTGTCTATGCAATGCTCAGCGACCTGAGCAATATCGAACGCGTACGCGACCGCTTGCCGGAAGACAAGATCCAAGACCTAACCTTCGACACTGACAGTATCAGCATCAGCACGCAAATGGGGGCTGTGAAGCTTGTCATTGTGGAGCGCGAGGAACCGAAGACGATCAAGTTCGAGACACAAGAAAGCCCCCTGCCCTTTAACTTCTGGATACAACTGTTGCCGGTGACGGATACCACCTGCAAGATGAAGCTCACCATCAAGGCTGATCTCAATCCACTGATCAGCGGCATGGTGAAGAAGCCGCTACAAGATGGCATCGAGAAAATTGCCGACGCGCTGCAAATGATACAGTATGAGTGATGAATGTTGCTACAATTCATCACTCAACATTCAACCTTCATCATTCATCATTCTAAATTCGTATTATGGCCAACAAACTGTGGGAGAAAGGATTTGAAGTCAACAAAGAGATAGAGCGGTTCACCGTGGGGCGCGACCGTGAGATGGACATGTACCTTGCCAAGTACGATGTGCTCGGCTCCATGGCGCATATCACTATGCTTGAGAGCATAGGACTCTTGGAAAAAGACGAGCTAAAGAAACTACTTGCCGAGTTGAAAAATATCTATCACACTTGTGAGGAAGGCAAGTTTGTTATTGAGGACGACGTAGAGGATGTGCACTCTCAAGTGGAACTGATGCTCACGCGCAAACTTGGCGACCTCGGTAAGAAAATCCATTCCGGACGTTCCCGCAATGACCAGGTGCTCGTAGACTTGAAACTCTTCACACGTCATGAGCTCATGGAGGTGGCCGATGAGGTAAAGAGTCTCTTTGACGAACTCATCCAGAAGAGCAACGAGTACAAGGACGTGCTCATGCCCGGATACACCCATCTGCAGATTGCCATGCCATCGAGCTTCGGCCTGTGGTTCGGTGCCTACGCCGAAAGCCTTGCCGACGACATGCTTTTCCTGCAGGCTGCCTACAAGATGACCAACCGCAATCCGCTCGGTTCGGCCGCTGGTTACGGCTCATCTTTCCCACTGAATCGCACGATGACAACAGCGCTCTTAGGCTTCGACTCCATGGATTACAATGTGGTCTACGCCCAGATGGGACGCGGAAAGATGGAGCGCAACGTGGCCTTTGCCCTCGCTTCGGTTGCCGGCACGCTGGCCAAGATGGCGTTCGACGCCTGTTTGTTCAATTGTCAGAACTTTGGCTTCGTCCATCTGCCCAAGGAGTGCACTACAGGCTCCAGCATCATGCCGCATAAGAAAAACCCCGACGTATTTGAACTCATACGCGCCAAGAGCAACAAGATACAGAGCCTGCCGCAGCAGATCATGCTCATCATGAACAACCTGCCCGTGGGCTACTTCCGTGATTTGCAGATCATCAAGGAGGTCTTCCTGCCCGCTTTTGATGAGTTGAAGGACTGTCTGCGCATGGCTGCATACATTATTAATAAGATGGAGGTGAACAAGCACATCCTTGACAACCCAATGTACGACCCCATCTTCTCCGTAGAGGAGGTGAACCGCCTGGCCGCTGCCGGCATGCCATTCCGCGACGCTTATAAGAAGGTGGGCATGGAGATAGAGGCCGGTACGTTCAAGGCTGACCACCACATCCATCACACCCACGAGGGCTCCATTGGCAATCTCTGCAACGACCGCATACAGGAACTCATGGACAAGACGCTCGACGGCTTCCACTTCGAGAGAGTGGAGGAGGCGGAACGGAGATTGTTGAATGTTGAATGATGAATGTTGAGTTAAGTCAATGTTGAATGATGAATGATGAGTGTTGAGTTAACTCAATGTTGAGTGTTGACGGGAAAAACGTTCATCGACAAGACAAGAATTGAAGAATCATCAATGATGCGGAAAGGTTTAGGTTTTCAGGCAAAGGCATTGGCAGGCTTGCTGTCGATGACACTGTTGGTCTCATGTGGTGATACTGTCAGCGAATACAGCACGGCGCCATGCTATCTGTATATCGACAACCAGACCCACAACGATGCCATGCTGGCACAGGCTATGACTCAATACTCGGGCGTTTTCGTCACCATCACCACAACGACACAGAGCGGAGCGCAATACTTCGTGTTTACCAACAACCAAGGCGGCAGCAGCCGTGTGGCCTTTGACGCCAAGGACAAGCTGCGCCAGCAGAACGGACAGCTCATCCTCGGCATGAACGGAGGACTGATTGTTGGTTATGGCAATCTGAGTGGAGAATTTTATGCTTATGACCGCGAATGCCCCAACTGCTTCGATCCCAATGCCCTGCCGGTGAGAAGCTATCGTCTGACGGTAAGTTCCGCCGGCATTGCTACCTGTGCCAACTGCCACCGCGGCTACGATCTCAACAACAAAGGCCTTGTCGCTTCGGGCGAGGGAGGCAAGAAAATGTCACGTTATCCAGCCACGACCACGGGGGCCAATGGAATCCTCATTGTGAGATAATCGGCTTGCCTGTTGTCAGCATCGGACACTTCGCCTTTGCATGCTACCATCCGACCCCTTCTATCATATATCCCTAAGTGTTACATGAGGCACTGATTCCACGCCTTTCCCAAGCAATGGTAGAAAATATTGACCTCTTTTCCTTTTTTATACACTCAGACTACAGTCTTCTGTGCACTCTTCATAAGGCGAAGCTTTCTTTGTGTCCCCCTATGGCTCTGTGTGGAACCCAAACGTCGGAATCACATATTTATTAAAATGTGTGAAACGCTTGGCCGTTCAAAGAAATAGTCTTACCTTTGCATTCATAACGCGGCAATAGCTCAGTTGGTAGAGCGCGACCTTGCCAAGGTCGAGGTCGCGGGTCCGAGTCCCGTTTGCCGCTCCATTTATTCATACCGTCGCCGCAATGGTGGAATTGGTAGACACGAGGGACTTAAAATCCCTTGACCAGAAATGGTTGTGCGGGTTCGAGTCCCGCTCGCGGCACTTTTAATCCATAACTTATTATTATGCGCAACCATTTCGTTCTAACCTTATCAGTTTGTTCAATAGTAGCCTTATCGTCATGCTCTTCCAAATTAGGAAAGCTGTCAGCCGATAACTTTACTGTAGACCCCAATCCACTTGAGACATTGGGCGGGCTGGTTCCTGCCACCATCAATGGTAATTTCCCTGTGAAATACATGAAGCCTAAGGCTGTAGTGACTGTGGTTCCCGAGCTTCGTTATGGCAACGGACAGGTCGCCAAAGGCAAAGGAGCTACCTTCCAGGGCGAGAAGGTCATGGGCAACGACCAGACCATCTCTTACAAAATGGGGGGACGCTACACGATGAAGACAGCGTTTGACTATGTCCCTGACATGCAGAAGAGTGAGATGTATCTCACCTTCGATGCACGCGTAGGAAAGAAAAAGGTGGAAGTGCCGGCCGTGAAAGTGGCCAATGGAGTGATTGCCACAGCCGAACTCTATAAGCAGACACTGATGAACGCCGGCGGATGTATTGCCCCCGACTCTTTCGAGCGTGTGAAAGCTCAGAAATATGAGGCAAATATCAAGTTCCTCATCAACCAAGCCAATCTCCGCAAGAGCGAACTGAAGAACAACTCTGTCAAGGAGTTCCTCACCATGCTCAAGAAGATCAATGCCGACCGCGAAGGACTCAACCTGAAGAATGTGGAGGTACAGGCCTACGCTTCTCCTGATGGTGGTTACTCCTTCAACGACAAACTCGCCAGCAAGCGTCAGAACACCACCGAGGGCTATGTCAAGAAGCAGGTCAAAGCTGCCAAGCTCGACACCAAGAATATCGATACACACTACACAGCTCAGGACTGGGACGGCTTCAAGCGTCTGGTCCAGGCCAGCAACATCCAGGACAAGGACGTGATCCTGCGCGTCTTGGAGATGTACAAGGATCCTGAGGAGCGTGAGCGCCAGATCCGCAACATGAGCGAAGGCTTCCGTGAGCTCGCCGACGGCATCCTGCCCGAGCTTCGCCGCAGCCGTATGATCATCAACTACGAGACCGTCGGCAGAAGCGACGATCAGATAAAGGAACAGTATGCCGCCGATCCCAGCAAGCTCTCTGCTGACGAACTGCTCTATGCAGCTGCTCTGGAGAATGATCCTGCTAAGAAAGAGGCTATCTACAAAAAGACTTCTGAACTCTACGGCAATGACTACCGCGCCTTCAACAACCTGGCTGTCATGGCCTTCAACAAAGGCGACGAGTCCACTGCCAAGCAGTATATCGCACAGGCTAAGACCAAGAGCACACAAGCTCCTGAGGCCAATGCCAACCTTGCGCTCATCGACATGAAGAATGGCGACCTCGACGCTGCCACCAACCACTTGGCCGACGCTATCGACGCCAACGGCTTCTACGAGGCTCTGGGCAATCTCAACATTGCCAAAGGCAACTATGCTACTGCCGTTCAGAACTTCTCTAACAGCACTTCCAACAGTGCCGCACTGGCTCAGTTGCTCAATAAGGACTATGCCGCAGCCGCTGCTACACTGAAGAACGTCAAGAACCCTGATGCCATGACCGACTATCTGATGGCACTCGTGCTCAACCGCCAGGGCAACACCGCCACTGCTAAGGACTATCTGCAGCGTGCTTGCCAAAAGGATGCTAAGCTGGCTGCCTATGCTGCCAACGACTTGGAGGTGGCCAACCTGAAGTAATCAATTAGAATCACATTACAATCATGATAAGCCTTCGACCTCAAGCATGGGGGCGAAGGCTTTCTTTTTTATCGTATATGCCGTTTCGTTTTCGTTTTAGCCGTATCACGGCTCTGTGTGTTTCAAGCCTGCTGTTGCTGACACTGCTGATCGCTTCCTGTGGCGTCGATGGCAGTCATTTCAAGCTCGAAGGTCATCTGCTGAACATCAATCAAAGTGACTTCTATGTCTACGCCGACAATGGACTCATCGACGGAATCGACACCATCCATGTCGAGGGCGGACGCTTTGCCTACGAGATGTCGTGCAAGCATCCGACCACGCTCTACCTGGTCTTTCCCAATTTCTCTGTTGTGCCAATCTTTGCCGAGCCCGGCAAGAGCGTCAGCATCAAGGGAGATGCCTCACACCTGAAGGAAATCGAAATCAAAGGCACCAATGACAACGAGCTCTATACCAAGTTCCGTCAGCAAGTATCCAAGGCATCACCTCCCGAGACCAAGCATGCCGCCGAACTGTTTATCGGTGACCATCCGGAGTCTGTCGTGGGCTTGTGGCTCGTCAAGAAATATTTCATCTCTGACGCCCAGCCCGACTATCAGAAGGCTTTGCAGCTGATCAAAAAGATGCAAGCCAGACAGCCCGACCAAGTCGAACTGAGCCGCCTGAGCCGTCAGGTCAATACCTTGTCACAGACCGGTATCGGCACCACGCTCCCGACATTCTCCGCCTACGATACCAAGGGGCGTCTCGTTTCCTCCTCCAATCTCTCCTCCGGCATTGCCGTCATCTGCACATGGGCCTCGTGGAGCTATGACAGCATGGACATGCTGCGCACCTTGAAACAGTTGCAGCGGCAGGCAGGGGGAAGGCTCAAGGTGGTCTCGCTGTCACTGGATGCAAGCCGCAGCGACTGTGACGGTGCCTTGAAAGTCGACAGCATCTCATGGCCCAATGTCTGCGACGGGCAGATGTTCGACAGCCGTCCTTTGCAGCAACTGGGCTTGATGGGCGTTCCCGACAACATCATCGTCAAAGACAACCGCATTGTCGCACGCAACCTGACCGGCACACAATTGAGTGACAAGATCAAGGAACTGCTCAGATAACCATCAGGAACTGCGCAGCCTGCAATAAAGAATGGCGCAGGAAAAGCGCCTTAACAGAAAGTAAAACAGGAAAAACAAAGAGGAGACTGATCCATGTTGGTAAAGACATATAGTGCTGCTGTCAACGGACTGGAAGTGACGACAGTAACCATTGAAGTGAGTCTGACACGTGGCGTGATGTATCATCTCACGGGGCTTGGCGACGAGGCTGTGCGCGAAGGCCGTGACCGCATTGCGGCCGCCATGCAGAACAATGGCTACAAATTTCCGCGCGCAGACCTGACCGTCAATCTTGCGCCGGCCGATTTGCGCAAGGAAGGCAGCAGCTTCGACCTGCCGCTGGCCATCGCCATCCTTACGGCATCAGGACAGATGGACGCACCCGAACTCGACAAGTATATGATGGTTGGTGAACTCAGCCTCGATGGTCAGCTGCAACCGGTGAAGGGTGTCCTGCCCATCGCCATCAAGGCACGGGCCGAACACTTCAAAGGTCTCATCGTCCCGAAACAAAATGTCCACGAGGCCGCCATTGTCAACCAGCTCGATGTCTATGGCTTGGAAAACATGACCGATGTAGTGGCCTTCCTGACAGGTGCCAAACAGTTCCAGCCCACCGTGGTCGACACCCGTAAGATCTTTTATGAGCAGCAATACAACTTCGATCTCGACTATGCCGACGTGCGTGGTCAGGAGAGCGTGAAGCGTGCTTTAGAGGTGGCTGCCGCCGGTGGACACAACCTCATCATGATCGGACCGCCGGGATCGGGAAAGAGCATGATGGCCAAAAGATTGCCGTCAATTCTGCCTCCACTGACTTTGTCAGAAAGCCTGGAGACGACACAGATCCACTCCGTTGCCGGCACACTGGGCAAGAGCTCGTCGCTTATCTCGCAACGACCGTTCCGTGCCCCGCACCACACGATCTCGGAAGTGGCACTGGTCGGTGGCGGCATGAACCCCATGCCGGGCGAGATCAGTCTGGCGCACAATGGTGTGCTCTTCTGCGACGAGCTGCCGGAGTTCAACAAACACACCCTGGAAGTGCTGCGACAGCCTTTGGAGGACCGCGTCATCACGATCAGCCGTGCCAAGTACACAGTCACCTATCCGTGCAGCTTCATGTTTGTGGCCTCCATGAACCCCTGCCCGTGTGGCTACTATGGTGACCCGACGCATCACTGCGTGTGCACACCGGGGCAGATACAGAAATATCTTAATAAGATCAGCGGCCCACTTATGGATCGTATCGACATTCAGTGCGAGATCACGCCGGTGCCTTTCAAGGACATCTCCAAAGGAGAGCCCGGCGAGCCGTCGGCAAAGATTCGTGAACGAGTGATCAAAGCACGTGCCATACAGACGGAACGCTTCCGCGAGTATCCGACTATCCACTGCAATGCTCAGATGACAGAGCGGCTCATCCACCGCTTTGCTGAGCCCGACACCGAAGGCATCGAACTGTTGCGTACGGCCATGGAGCGTCTCTCGCTCTCTGCCCGTGCCTATTCCCGAATTCTGAAGGTGGCCCGCACCATCGCTGACCTTGCGGACTGTGACAGCATACAGCCCGACCATATCGCCGAGGCTATCGGCTACCGACAACTCGACCGTGGCGACTGGGCGGAAAGAGGTATGTAAATCTTCATGCCACCACTACCGTCCGCTTTAGATGATGGTAGAGCCACAGAAAGGCGGGGATGAGGAAGATGTCGGCAAAGACCCAGGCCACCGGATCACCTAAGCACACGCCCTTGAAGGCTAAGGCCGGCACAAGCCACAGACTCACGCCACAGCGTGCGATCATCTCCATCACGCCCGACATCATCGAGAGATTGGAATAGCCCAGTCCCTGGATGCTGTAGCGGAAGATGGTGAGCAGGCCGAGGGCAGGATAGAAATAGTTGGCAATGCGCATGAACATGGCAGCGTTGTCGATTACCTCCTGCTCACCGCTCTTGACAAAGAGCATCATCATCTCGTCGGCAAAGGGATAGATGATGATGACCGTGAAGGCAAAGTAGACCAGCATGATGACGATGGCGTCCTTCACACCACGGCGCACGCGGTCGAGTTTGCGCGCTCCGATGTTCTGTCCGCAGTAGGTGGCCATTGCCACGCCAATGTTCTCGAAAACGCAGGTAAAAAGATATTTGATGCGCATGGCAGCAGTGAACGAAGCCACGCAAACTGTTCCCAGCGCGTTGTTGGCACTCTGCAACATGATGATACCGATGCCCGTGATGCTGAACTGCAGGCCCATGGGCACTCCGTTGTTAAGGAGTATCGACACACGCTTATTGTCGTAGCGGCGCTCTTCACCCGTGGGGATGAGCAGTCTCATCTTGCTGCGGATGTAGAGCCAGCAAAGCAGTGTGGCAAAGGCCTGCGACAAAAGCGTGGCTACTCCGGCGCCGGCCACCCCCATGCCTATGACGAGGATGAGCAGCACGTCAAGCGCAATGTTGACCAAAGAAGCAATAATCAGGAAAAAGAAGGGCTGCTTGGAGTTACCCAGGGCACGAATGAAACCCGACAGCAGGTTATAGCCCATGGTGAAGGGAATGGCGAGAAACTGCAGGAAGAGAAACGTCCAGGCATCGTGGAAGATGTCGGCCGGCGTGTTGACAAGTCCGAGAATTTTCGTACAGAACATGCAGGTGAGCAGGGTGATGACAGCCGCGAAGGCCACGGCAATGCGCACGGCATTGGCTACATAGATCCGCATCTTGTGATAGTCCTTACCGCCGAAAGCCTGTGCCACGGGGATGGCAAAGCCGGCGCACGACCCGTTGCAGAATCCCATGACCAGAAAGTTGATCGACGACGACGCACCCACGGCAGCCAGCGCCCCTACGCCGATCCACCGTCCCACAATGGCCGCGTCAATGACCTGATACATCTGTTGGAGTATATAGCCCAGCACCAGGGGCAGAGCAAAATGAAGAATGCCGCGAGCCGGCGAGCCCACGGTCATGTCATTGACATTTGTGTTCATCTGTTATCCTATATAATAAGGTGTACCGGAGAAGCATCCTCCCCGGCAACTTGTTTTTATCAAATGGCTAAAACCCTATTGTGCTTGTGTCATTTCCTTGATCTGTCTCATCCGCTCTTTGCGTGTCAGCGAGTACTCCCCGCTGTGCGTGTCGACATAGTCATAGAGTTGGAACGCTTTCTCCAGAAGCATTGTGCGCAGTGGATCAGCCTTGTACACGCCCTCAGCATGCCACAGTCCGGCCAGCATCTCCAGCTTGCTCATTCGGCGGTCAGCCTCCCACACGTCGTGTGCGTAGGCGATAGCCTCTTCCACGGTAAGGTTGCGCAAGTCGTCGTAGCTGCCGATATACTGTCTGTAGAGGTCGCGCAGCGCTACGTCGCGCTTGCCCTCCTCCTCTTTCTTTTCAAGAAAACGCTGCACAGCAGCCATAAACTCTTGAAGGATACGGATGAAATAGTCTCGTTGTAACATAGTGCAAAGGTACCATAAACCGATGTAATTACAAAGGAAATCATGATTTTTCCTCCATACTATCTTATGATTCATGGCTGTAACTGCCGATTTCTCAAAACCTTTTTGTAATTTTGCACCTATAAAGAAATAAGTATAAGCAATCAAGATGGAAGAAAAGAAATTCAAACGTACTACTGTCACCGCCGCACTGCCCTATGCCAACGGCGGTGTGCACATCGGCCATTTAGCCGGTGTATATGTTCCGGCCGACATCTATGTGCGCTATCTTCGCCTGAAGAAGCAGGATGTGGTCTTCATCGGCGGTAGCGACGAGCACGGAGTGCCCATCACCATTCGCGCCAAGAAAGAAGGTATCACGCCGCAGGATGTCTGCGACCGCTACCACAAGATCATTAAGGACTCTTTTAAGGAGTTCGGTATCTCGTTCGACATCTACAGCCGCACCACATCAAAGGTGCACAGCAAGCTCGCCTCTGATTTCTTCCGCAAGCTCTACGACGACGGCAAGCTCATCGAGAAAGAGACCGAGCAGCTCTATGACCCCGAGGCCAAGCAATTCCTCGCCGACCGTTACGTCATGGGCACTTGTCCTCACTGTGGCAACCCCAACGCCTACGGCGACCAATGCGAGAAATGCGGCAGCGACCTCAGCCCTATGGAGCTCATCAATCCGCACTCTACCATCAGCGGTGCCAAGCCCGAGCTGCGCAAGACCAAGAACTGGTATCTGCCGCTCAACCAATATCAGGACTGGTTGAAGCAGTGGATCCTTGAAGGGCACAAAGAGTGGAGACCGAATGTCTACGGACAGTGCAAGTCGTGGCTCGACATGGACCTGCAGCCGCGAGCTATGACCCGTGACCTCGACTGGGGTATTCCCGTACCCGTGGAGGGCGCTGAGGGCAAAGTGCTCTATGTCTGGTTCGATGCGCCTATTGGCTACATCTCCAACACCAAGGAGCTTTGCGATGCCGATCCGGAGCGCTGGGGCTCATGGGAGAAGTGGTGGAAAGACCCTGAGACTCGCCTTATCCACTTTATCGGCAAGGACAACATCGTGTTCCACTGCCTCATCTTCCCCGTCATGCTCAAGGCTCACGGTGGCTACATCCTGCCCGACAACGTACCGGCCAATGAGTTCCTCAACCTCGAAAACGACAAGATCAGCACCTCACGCAACTGGGCTGTCTGGCTCGACGAGTATCTCCGCGACTTCCCGGGCAAGCAAGACGTACTGCGCTACGTGCTCACCGCCAACGCACCCGAGACCAAAGACAACAACTTCACTTGGAAGGACTTTCAGGAGCGCAACAACTCTGAGCTTGTCGCTATCTATGGCAACTTCGTCAACCGTGCTCTGCAGCTCACCAAGAAATACTGGAACGGCGTGGTACCCGCCTGCGGTGAATTGCTCGATGTCGACAAGCAGGCTATCCAGGAGTTCAAGGATGTGAAGGAGAAGGTAGAGCAATATCTCGACAACTTCAAGTTCCGCGAGGCACAGAAGGAGGCTATGAACCTCGCGCGCATCGGCAACAAATACATCACCGAGTGCGAGCCGTGGAAGGTGTGGAAGACTGACCCGAAGCGTGTGGAGACCATCCTCAACATCTCACTCCAGTTGGTTGCCAACCTCGCCATCGCCTTTGAGCCGTTCCTGCCGTTCAGTTCCAAGAAACTGCGCGAGATGATCAATCTCAAGAACTTCGACTGGGCTGAGCTGGGCAGCACCACGCTGCTTGAGGCCGGTCATCAGCTCGCCGAACCACAGTTGCTCTTCGAGAAGATCGAGGACGAGGCCATCCAGCATCAGCTCGACAAGCTCGCTGCTACCAAGGAAGCCAACGAGAAGGCACAGGCCGCCAAAGACTACAAGGCCGAGCCCGTGAAACCCAACATCCCGTTTGACGAGTGGGAGAAACTCGACATCCGTGTGGGACATATCAAGGACTGTCAGGCCGTGAAGAAGTCCAACAAGCTCCTGCAGTTCACCATCGACGACGGCAGCGGCAAGGACCGCACCATTCTCTCCGGCATTGCCAAGTTCTACAAGCCTGAGCAGCTCGTCGGCAAGGACGTGCTCTTCATCGCCAACCTCGCACCGCGCAAGATGATGGGCATCGAGAGTCAGGGCATGATTCTCTCCGCTCTCAACTTCGACGGATCACTCAGCGTCACCACCACCCTCGGTGAGGTGAAGCCGGGATCGCAGGTGGGATAAGCCCGCAGAAAACTCTCTGATACGATTTGCCGCAAGGCATATACAAGACATCCACGTCTCCATCTCCATGGGGCGTGGATGTTTTCGTTCCATCCATCAAGTCAAAGAAGTAGCACACCGCCTGCAGCTGCTTCTCTCGTCATCGCGAGACTGCCATCAGCCACGCATTCTGCTTCCAATCCTCCACCCGCCGCTCCCGTCGTGATTCATGCGTGAAGTGTTGTCCATGGTGGCGATCAGCTTGGGATAACTGTCAGGGATAGATCATGATAAAAATTCAAATACACTTGAAAAGACGCGGCTAACAATCTTTTGTCAAGCATAGTATGGAACAAAACGCCCTTTTTATCATATTACATAACTTTTTATCATATTACATAACCTATTATATATAATAATGTCACCCCATCAAAGAAACAGCGAAATGATCGACATTTCGCTATTTTCTTTGCAAAAAAGTGGTATAAACATTTGGTTATATCAGCCACAAATCATAACTTTGCCACTGAAAAACACACATCCTAAACGAAAGAGAAACTATATGGCAGAAAAAGTAGAAGTAAAAGAGTTGGAAGACGTAGTGGTCCGCTTCTCGGGCGACTCCGGTGACGGCATGCAGCTCGCCGGAAACATCTTCTCCACTGTGTCCGCTACTGTGGGCAACGGCATCTCCACATTTCCCGACTATCCCGCTGACATCCGCGCTCCGCAAGGCTCACTGACCGGCGTGTCGGGCTATCAGGTACACATCGGCGAGGGTAAGGTCTACACACCGGGCGACAAGTGCGACGTGCTCGTTGCCATGAATGCTGCCGCCCTCAAAACACAATATAAATATGCCAAGCCGCAGGCTTGCATCATCATCGACACTGACTCCTTCGGACCTGTCGACCTGAAGAAAGCCGACATACAGAGCGATGACTACCTCGGCGAACTGGGCATTGACCCTGACCGAGTGGTCGCCTGCCCGATCACACGCATGGTCAAGGAGTGCCTTGCCGACAGCGGCATGCCACCCAAAGCCGTGCTGAAATGCCGCAATATGTTTGCACTGGGACTGGTCTGCTGGCTCTTCAACCGCGACCTCGCCTTGGTGGCCAATTTCCTCAAGGAGAAGTTCGCCAAGAAACCGGGCGTGGCCGAGGCAAACATCAAGGTGGTCAACGCCGGATACCACTATGGTGCCAACACCCACGCTTCCGTCCCCTCGACCTATCGCATTGAGACCAAGCACAAACTGCCGGGACGCTATATGGACATCACGGGCAACAAAGCCACGGCCTACGGCCTCATCGCCGCTGCCGAGCGTGCCGGACTCAGGCTCTATCTGGGGTCCTACCCCATCACACCGGCTACCGACATCCTTCACGAACTGGCCAAGCACAAGAGCCTCGACGTCATCACTGTGCAATGCGAAGACGAGATCAGCGCCTGCTCAAGTGCGATCGGTGCATCGTTTGCCGGTGCACTGGCCGTAACCTCTACTTCCGGTCCGGGTATCTGCCTCAAGAGCGAAGCCATCAACCTGGCCGTCATCGATGAGTTGCCACTGGTCATCATCGATGTGCAGCGTGGCGGTCCATCGACAGGTCTGCCCACCAAGAGCGAGCAGACCGACCTGTTGCAGGTGCTCTATGGCCGCAACGGTGAGAGTCCTATGCCGGTCATCGCCGCCACCAGCCCTACCGACTGCTTCGACGCCGCCTATATGGCTGCCAAAATTGCCTTGGAACATCTCACGCCGGTCGTACTCCTCACCGATGCCTTCATCGCCAATGGCTCCTCGGCCTGGCGTCTGCCCGACATCAAGAAACTGCCGCCCATCCATCCCCACTACGCTACGCCGGAACAGAAATACAAGTATACGCCTTACCAGCGCGACCCGAAAAACCAAGTGCGCTATTGGGCCATTCCCGGACAAGAGGGCTACACCCATATCCTCGGCGGACTGGAAAAGGACGGCGAGACCGGTGCCATCTCCACTGAACCCGAGAACCATAACAAGATGGACCACTTGCGCTTCCAAAAAGTCGCTGACATTGAAGTGCCGGACTTGGAGGTTGAGGGCGACAAAGACGATGCCGACCTGCTCATCGTGGGCTTCGGATCTACCTACGGACACCTCTACTCTGCCATGACGGAACTGCACAAGAAAGGCTATAAGGTCGCCTTGGCACAGTTTAAATATGTCAACCCGCTGCCGAAGAACACGGCAGAGGTCCTGCTCCACTATCGCAAAGTTGTCGTTGCCGAGCAGAACCTTGGTCAGCTGGCTGCCTTGCTCCGCATCCGCATCAACAATTTCGTGCCGTTCCAATACAATCAGGTCAAGGGACAGCCTTTTGTTGTCAGCGAACTCGTCAAGGGCTTTGAGAAGATTATCGTCACACCGGATGAGCAGATGACCGGTCCTACCTTCGAGACACGCGTGCTGCAATAAAAGACCTAATAAGCGATCAGACGCGAGAAGCGTATGAAGCCTTAAAAGCTCACAAACAAACATCATTTACTATGGAAGCAAAACAAAGCACATCACCCTATACCGCCGCCGACTATAAAAAGGGACAGCCACGCTGGTGCCCCGGTTGCGGCGACCATTCCTTCCTGGCCAGTCTGCAAAAGGCCATGGCCGAAATCGGCGTGCCGCCTTACGAGACGGCCGTCATCTCTGGTATCGGCTGCTCCAGCCGACTGCCTTACTATGTCAACACCTACGCCATGCAGACTATCCACGGACGTGCTGCCGCCATCGCTACCGGCGCTAAGGTCGTCAACCCGAAACTGACCATCTGGCAAATCAGCGGCGACGGCGACGGACTGGCCATTGGCGGCAACCACTTTATCCATGCGATGCGCCGCAACATCGACCTGAACATGATCCTGCTCAACAACCGCATCTACGGTCTGACAAAGGGACAGTACTCGCCAACGTCGCCTCGGGGCTTCGTCTCGAAATCGAGCCCCTATGGCACCGTGGAGGATCCCTTCCGCCCTGCCGAGCTCTGTTTCGGTGCCCGCGGCCGCTTTTTCGCCCGTGCCGTAGCTTCTGACTCAGCACACACCGTGGAGATCCTCAAGGCGGCTTACCATCACAAGGGTGCCGCCGTCTGCGAAATCCTGCAAAACTGCATGATCTTCAACAACGGTGCCTACGATCCTATCTACACCCGCGAGGGCCGTTCCAAAAACGCCATCTATGTCGAGGATGGCAAACCGCTCGTCTTTGGCGCCAATAACGAATACGGACTGGTGCAGGAGGGCTTCGGACTGAAGGTGGTGGAGATCGGCAAAGACGGATACACCATGGACGATGTGCTCATCCATGACAGCCATAACCCCGACAACACCTTGCAGTTGAAACTCGCCATGATGGACAATGAGCACGGATTCCCCGTCGCACTGGGTGTCATCCGCGATGTCGAGGCACCGACCTACGACGATGCTGTCAACCAGCAGATCGAAGAGGTGAAGAAGCAAAAGCCTTATCACAACTTCACCGAACTGCTCGAAACCAACGACATCTGGGAAGTGAAATAAGAGCATCAGGGAAGTGAAATAAGAGCATCAGGAAAGTGAATCATTAACACACAAAAAAGGCCTCCCGCCGCGGCGTGAGGCCTTTTTTGTGTGTCTTTTTGTTTTATGTTGTCTGTCAGTCATCCCATGCTTTCAATTCCTCAGCGATGTCGGGCATCTGACGCTTATGAAACGTGGGACTCTTGATGCCGGCCCGCTTCTGCCTGACATAGTCTTGCAGCAGATAGACGGCACGGGGATGGAGCTTGACAATGGCAAAAAGGTTGCAAAGCGTGATGCAGCCCATAAACAGGTCGCCAAGATTCCATACGAGATCAAGGCTGGCCAGGGCGCCAAAGAGCACCATGACAATGCCGTTCATCACGCGCACAAAGATCAGCCAACGACGGTCTGAGGTGAGAAA
>URCI01000056.1 GCA_900546345.1 uncultured Prevotella sp.
TAGAGCAACTGACTCTTAATCAGTGGGTCTAGGGTTCGAGTCCCTAAGGGCGCACTTCTTTATATCTTCTCCAAGGAAGCGCCCTTAGCTCAGCTGGTAGAGCAACTGACTCTTAATCAGTGGGTCTAGGGTTCGAGTCCCTAAGGGCGCACAAAAGCTGGATCTTTCCCGATCCGGCTTTTTTTATTCCCCTAAGTCACCTTCTACACCCTATTTTGAATCTTCATATTTTGTAGTTTGCAAATAAAACACTATCTTTGCAATAGAAATCAGCAATAGAAACGATGGGAATATTCGGACTTTTTAATAAAAAGAAAAAAGAGACGCTTGATGCAGGACTGGAAAAGACAAAGCAGAGTGTCTTCAGTAAGATCACACGTGCCATCGCCGGAAAATCCAAGGTCGATGATGATGTCCTTGACAACCTGGAAGAGGCGTTGATCACCTCTGACGTAGGTGTTGAGACGACCTTGAAAATCATCCAGCGCATTGAAGAAAGAGTAGCGAGAGACAAATATGTGTCTACTTCAGAGCTCAACACCATCCTAAAAGAAGAAATAGCAGCACTGCTCACTGAAAACAACACCAATGACAGCAGCAATTGGGATTTACCCAACGATCACAGGCCCTATGTGATCCTCGTGGTTGGCGTCAATGGAGTAGGCAAAACAACAACAATAGGCAAACTTGCATATCAGTTCAAACAAGCAGGGAAAAAAGTTTATTTGGGAGCCGCAGATACCTTCCGGGCTGCCGCTGTAGAGCAGATACAGATATGGGGCGACCGCGTAGGCGTGCCTGTCATCAAGCAGCAAATGGGCGCGGATCCCGCCAGTGTGGCCTTTGACACACTGCAAAGCGCGAAGGCCAATCAGGCAGATGTCGTGCTCATTGACACCGCCGGACGTCTGCACAACAAAATAGGACTGATGAACGAGTTAAAGAAGATCAAGGATGTGATGAAGAAAGTCATACCCACTGCCCCAGATGAAGTGTTACTGGTGCTTGACGGCAGTACTGGACAAAACGCCTTTGAACAGGCCAAACAGTTCTCTGCGGTCACCTCCATCACCTCGCTGGCCATCACAAAACTCGACGGCACAGCAAAGGGTGGAGTGGTCATCGGCATCTCGGATCAGTTGAAGGTGCCTGTCAAATATATTGGTCTCGGAGAGAAAATGGAAGACCTGCAGCTCTTCAACAGAAAGGAATTCGTGGATTCACTCTTTTAATCGTTTACACAGCTTTAATCGTTACACTAAGCGTCGTCGTGCCATATGCCAGCGACTGCCCATTACCATATGAAGAATAGAATAGACTTTATCACTATGGGGTGCTCAAAAAACCTCGTAGACTCAGAACAACTCATGCGACGCTTTGAGCAGGAGGGATATCATTGTGTGCATGATCCCAAGCGCCCGGCAGGTGATATCGCAGTCATCAATACGTGCGGATTCATTGAAGCTGCGAAAGAAGAAAGCATCAACACCATACTGGAATTTGTTGAAGCCAAACAACACGGCAGACTGAAAAAGCTCTTTGTCATGGGATGTCTGTCACAGCGTTATCGAAAAGAGTTGCAAGAGTCAATACCTGAAGTGGACAAGTTCTATGGCAAATTCGATTATCGGCAATTGTTGCAGGACTTAGGCCCAGCAGAGGGAGGCAACCAAGCACTCACTGAGGGAAACTCCAATGACCAGGTTACCAAGACCTTTAACCAATCCCGTGTTGCGGCAAACAGTCTCCGGAAGTTGACAACCCCTCATCACTATGCCTATATCAAGATTGCAGAGGGGTGCGACCGTCACTGCGCTTACTGTGCTATCCCTCTCATCACCGGAAAGCATGTCTCCCGTCCTATGGATGACATCCTCCAGGAAGTTGAGGAACTCGTGCACGAAGGAGTGAAGGAGTTTCAAGTGATTGAGCAGGAACTGACCTACTACGGCATCGACCTCTACCATAAGCCAATGATCGCTGAGCTCATCCGCCGCATGGCTGACATCCCAGGTGTCAAATGGATCAGACTGCACTATGCCTATCCCAACCAGTTCCCGTTGGAGCTGCTGGATGTAATGCGCGAAAAAAGCAATGTATGCCGTTACCTGGACATCGCCCTGCAACATATTTCAGATCACATGCTGGAACGGATGCACCGGCATGTAACCAAGCAGGACACAATCAACCTGCTCCACACAATCCGGGAACGTGTACCGGGTATACACATCAGAACCACGCTGATGGTTGGCTTCCCCGGTGAGACGGAGGAAGACTTTGAAGAATTGCTTGACTTCGTACGCGAGCAACGCTTCGAACGGATGGGAGCTTTTGCTTATTCTGAAGAGGAAGGTACCTACTCCGCCGAGCACTATGACGATGATGTGCCCGAAGAAGTGAAACAACAGCGACTCGATAAGCTCATGGCACTGCAACAGCAAATCAGCGAAGAGATAGAAGCACAAAAAGTCAATAAGACGTTCACCGTAATCATTGACCAGAAAGAGGGAGACTACTACGTCGGACGCACCGAGTTCTGCTCGCCGGAAGTTGACCCGGAGGTACTAATCCCCGTGAAGAACAGACGCTTGCGTGTCGGCAACTTCTATCAAGTGAAAATGACTGGCAGTGATGAATTTGATTTATATGGTGAGGTATGAACAACAAAGAATTCATCAGCACATTGGCCGCTGAGGCAGGCTATACACAGACTGACACTCAGAAGATGGTCAACTCTGTGATCGAGGCGATGAAAAAAGCCTTCGATAATGGCGACAGTGTACAGATTGCCAACTTCGGATCATTTGAAGTGAAGAAAAGGATGGAACGTATCGTGGTCAATCCTGGCAACGGACAACGTATGTTGGTGCCACCCAAACTCGTGCTTACCTTCAAGCCCACCTCTGCAATCAAAGAAACGTTGAAAGGAAAATCATGAACAAGCAGCTCATCAAAGATATATCTCAAGATCTCGTAGACAAATTTGAACTTGACAAGAAACAAGCCAACAATTTTGTCGAGAGCATGTTTCATGTTCTGCAAGAAGGGCTTCAAAACGAGAAAATAGTGAAAATCAAAGGGCTGGGCACTTTCAAAGTCATCAGTGTCCAGTCCCGGAAAAGCGTGGATGTCAATACGGGGGAACCCATTCTTATTGATGGTAGAGATAAAATCAGCTTCACTCCGGACAGTGACATGCGTGACCACGTCAACCGCCCCTTCTCACAATTTGAGACGGTAGCCGTCAATGACGGGACCGACTTTAGCCTCATCGACAAAAAATTTGCCCAAGAAGAACAGGAAGACTCTGATGACACGGAAACAAAAGACGAGAAAAGAGAAGAGGGAAAAGAAGAGGATAAAGATGTAAAAGAGCAATATACTGACACCGAAGGTAGTGACATCGAAGACAATAGTTTATCAGAAGAGGAGTTTCACCCTGTGGAGGTAATCCCGACTGAGCAGGATATGGAGCCACAACCACAAAGTTTTTCCCATAATGAGGACAACCCACAAGACCCCTCATCCGGCAACAACGAACAGCAAAACCAAGAGACCCCTGCCAAAGATACCGAGGTCATAGAACCAGAAAGCAATGATGGGGAAAAATGTCTGGATCTTTCTCAAGAACCAGATGAGCCAGAGCAAGAAGTAAGTCAGACTGCCATCAGCGACAACGAGCGATTTGATCATGAAAACCAGCAATTGCTTGTTGCCAATGAAGAACTGAAAAGTCATTTTCGGCATCAATACCGGATTCTGAAAGGCGTTATTACCATCTTTGGCATCATTGTCCTGCTTGGCATCGGTGGTGGATATTTTCTGCTTTATCAATTAAGGAAGCGCGATCATCGCATTGAGATGCTCGAAATACTGGCTTATCGAAATGGTAATACCATGAAAGCTCAGGGCAAGAGCACCCCGTCTACACCTGCTTCTGACAACCGTGCTATCGCCACCGGACAACAAGACAGCACACATGTGTCGGCATCTAACCAAGAAGCACATCAATTGCAAGAAAGCAATACGGGCAACAAGACTACGACAACAACCAAGGCAAAATCAAAAGCCAACCAGCCATCGGCAAGTCGGCAGACCATTGGTTCTCTTCCTACATCAAAAGGGCAAGCGACAGTCTCTCCATCAGAAGCTTCGCTTTTAGCCAAAGAAGCAGAATATAACAAGGATGTAAGGATCCGAACCGGAGCATATCGAATCGTCGGTATCAGCCATACCGTGAAAGTGCGTAGCGGACAGACTTTGTACTCTATCAGTCGTGCCAATCTCGGACCAGGAATGGAATGCTACGTACAAGCTGTGAATGATGGAAAAACAGACTTTAAATCCGGTGATCTCATAAAGATACCTCAACTGGAAATAAAGAAACGGAAATAATCGATAAGAAAATATTTTTTACCGGGTACCTATACACATGCTCATTCGACATGTATAGTTACCCGGTAAAAACGTTACTTAGAATGGGAGATCATCAGCTGCCTCGCCATTGTCCTGGGCGGGTGCGGCAGGAGCTGCAGAAGCTGTTGCACTGGGTGCCACCGGAGCTTGACCACCTAATTGACTTGTCGGCGTTGCCATACTAGGGGCGCCGACAGCGTTAGGATCTACATGGTCAACGCGGAAAGCGCTGATATCATTGAAATAGCGGTCTTGCCAAGGATGTGCGTTAATATCCAGCCATACGTGAACGGTATCGCCCTGATGAATATTGAACTGCTCAAGCTTGTCAGCACCAAAGACGCGGAACAAGCAAGCACGGGGATATTGGTCTTTTGTCTGAATCACAAATTCCTGAGATTTCCAAGCGTTGCCAGTACGCTGAGAGACTCCTTCCTTAGCGGGGTATTCCTTAATGATGACCCCTTCCACTTCGATTCCTTGTAATGCCATTTATGAGTTTTTTTTAGTTGAACTTCTTAGTTATACTGCAAAGATAATGATAAAGACGGAAAAACCAAGCAATCCAATTGAAAAAAAACAAAAAATCAAAAATTATATGCCACAGTCTTTCTATTCTGTTATTTTCTTCTTATCTTTGTATAAAGGAAAACAAACAAAAACATTTTAGATATGAGATTTAGTCTTTCAAGCTCTGCGTTGAGCACTCGACTGCAAACCTTGGCCAAGGTCATCAACACAAAAAATTCCATGCCTATCTTGGAATGCTTTGTCTTTGATGTCAGTCAGGGTCAGCTTCGCATTACTGCCAGCGATGGCGAAAACCGCATGACTTCGTTGGTCAGCCTAAGTGAATGTGACTCAGATGGCTCATTTGCCATTTCCAGCCATTTGATTTTTGATGCTGTGAAATTGCTGCCTGAGCAGCCACTTGCTTTCGATGTCAATCTGGACTCTTATCAAGTGACTGTCGAATATCAGAATGGACAGTATCAACTGATAGCTCAGAATGCCGAGGAATATCCGCAAGCACAACCCTTGGAAGGAGACATCCATACACTCACGCTTGACGCCAATGTATTGGTCAACAATCTTTCCCGTACGCTGTTCGCAACAGACAACAACGAGATTCGGCCGGTGATGAATGGCGTTTACTTCGATCTGACACCCGATCACTTGGCTATTGTGGCCAGCGATGGTCACAAGTTGGTGCGTTGCCGCAACTACGACATCAAATCAGAGGTCCCCGCTTCCTTTATCCTGCCAAAGAAACCTGCCAATCTCTTGAAAAATGGTTTGGATCCTACAAGCGGAGATGTTGTCATCAAGTTCAACAGCAATGCGGCCGAACTCACCTTTGCCGATGGCACATTGCGCTGCCAACTGATAGAGGGCAACTTCCCCAACTACAATGCAGCCATTCCGACAGACAACCCCAACGAGCTGACCATTGACCGCCGGGCATTGATGGACAGCATCCGCCGCGTCCTGCCTTTCGCCAGCATCAGCAGCCAACTCATCCGTTTCAAACTGTCGATGGGCTCTTTGCAGCTTTCCGCTGAAGACATCGACTTCGCGACAAGTGCTAAAGAAACCTTGGTTTGCGAATACAATGGCCAACCTCTGCAGATCGGTTTCCGTGGAGACTATTTCTGCGAAATCCTTTCTTCACTTGACAGTGATGACGTCAAGGTCATGTTGGGAGATCCCAGTCGCCCAGGCATCGTATTGCCCAACTCAAAAGACGAACATGAAGACGTGCTCATGCTCATCATGCCCCTCATCCTGAATGAATAATTGCACAAAGCATTAGATATTTTATCTTCGTTGCCACGAGCCTTGGAACAGAATGGTCCCCATTCTTTTCAAGACTCGTTGCAGCGTATTTGGTTGAATACTTTTTATGAAACTAAATCTTAAGAAGCCTTTGGTCATCTTTGACTTGGAAGCCACAGGATTGGATCTCGTCAATGACCGAATCATTCAAATCTCATACGTAAAGGTTTCACCCAATGGTGAGGAAGAACGGAAAAATATTTTCGTGAATCCGGAGAAACCGATTCCTCACGACGTGCAGGTGCTTACAGGCATCACCGACGAGGATGTCAAGCAGGCCCCACCCTTTAAGCAATTGGCCAAACAACTGGCAGAGAGTTTTACCGGTTGCGACTTTGCCGGATACAATTCCAACCGTTTTGATGTCCCTCTATTGGCAGAAGAATTTCTTCGGGCAGGGATAGACTTCGACTTCTCACGTTGCCGATTAATCGACGCCCAGAATATCTTCTTCAAAATGGAGCCCCGCAACCTCGCCGCCGCCTACAAGTTCTACACAGGGCACAGCATGGAAGAGGACTTGAAAGCCCATCGGGCCGACCAAGACGCTGAAGCTACTTACCGGGTGTTGCAAGGAGAATTGGATATGTACGATCCCAACAAGAATGAAGATCCCAAGCGCGCATTGCCCAATGATATGGATGCCTTGGCAGAATTCTCTTCAATGAATGACAATGTGGACTTTGCCGGCCGCATCATTTGGAAAGAGATGAAAGATGCCCAAGGACATGTCCTTCTCGACAAAGACGGCAAGCCGCGTCGGCAAGAAGTCTTCAACTTTGGAAAATACCGTGGGTGGGCCGTCACAGATGTCCTTCATCGCGACCCGGGCTTCTACAGCTGGATGCTTGGGGCAGACTTCACACTGAATACCAAACAGGTGCTTACACGTATCCGGCTACGTGAAGCCAAGCTCAACATGCAAGCCAAGTTACATACGAATTCATGATGAAACATGCATATATCTTTTGTCTCTCATTCTTGACAATGTTGTTCACCCCTATAAAAACCACATCGCAAGAACTCAATATGAAGGTGACCGTCAACCATAGTCAGATCCAAGGCACAGACGCTTCTGTCTTTGAAGACCTACAGCAAACGATCACCACTTTCGTCAATGACCGACAATGGACCCATATGCAATTTCGAAAAAACGAGCGAATCAGTTGTAACCTCGCCATTACCGTAAGCAAGTATGATCCCACAACCAATATGTTCACATGCAAGGCTCTCATACAAGCAAACCGACCGGTGTTTAATGCATCCTATACAACAACGCTATATAACAACACCGACAAAGACTTCAATTTCAAATATGCTCAATTCGACCAATTGGAGTTTAAAGACGAACTAGTAGACAACGCGCTGACTGCTCTGCTGGCGTACTACGCCTATTTGATCATCGGAATGGATCTGGACAGCTTCTCCCCTATGGGAGGAGAAGATGTGCTACAGTTATGCATGAACCTGACCAACAACGCACAAAATTTGGATATGACGGGATGGAAAGCTTTCGATAATGACAGAAACCGATTTGCCATTATCAATGACTATCTCGACGGCAGCATGAAACCTTTCCGACAGTTGCAGTATGACTACTATCGACTGGGGCTCGACCAAATGGCGGAAAACAGCGAACGAGCGAGGGCACAGATCACCAACGCTATTGAGAACGACCTGAAACAGGCACATGAGAACAAGCCCACCAGCATGCTTCCACAAATTTGGACAGACTATAAACGGGACGAGTTGGCAAATATATACCGTGGAAAAGGAACTCAGAAAGAGAAAGAAAGCATTTATGACATTCTCTTCTCTATCAACGCTTCACAGAATAATGCTTGGGATAAAATAAAAGAATGACATCATGCTCAAACAGTTATATATCAAGAACTTCACACTCATCGATGAACTCAACATCGAATTCTATCCGGGATTCTCTGTCATCACCGGTGAAACAGGAGCCGGAAAAAGCATCATCCTCGGTGCCATCCATCTGCTCTTGGGCCAACGCGCAGATACTCGACAGATCAAGGAAGGACGGAATAAATGCATCGTAGAGGCACATTTCAACTTGAGCACTTACCATCTTGAAGATTTCTTTCAAAAAAACAACATCGACTACGATGCTGCTGACTGCATTCTTCGACGGGAAGTAGGTGCCAACGGAAAAAGTCGCGCATTTATCAACGACACCCCCGTGCCCTTGACACTCATGCGTGAGTGTGGCGAGTTGTTGGTAGACATCCATAGTCAACACCAAAACTTGCTTTTGCAGAAAGAAGATTTCCAAATGAGCGTAGTGGATATCATTGCCAACGACAAGCCCCTCTTGAGTGGTTACAAACGACATTATGCCGACTATCTGCAGGCGGTCCGACGGTACGAGGATCAGAAGCGAATCATCGCACAGAATCGCGACAACGAGGAGTTTCTACGTTTCCAATACAACGAACTCGACAAAGCTGATCTCCAACCCGATGAACAGGAAAGTCTGGAAAGCCAGGTACAAACCCTCAGCCATATCGAGGACATCAAAAGTGCCTTGTTCCAGACAACAGCCTTGCTCAGCAATGATGATCAGGGTGCTGTCAACATGGTAAGAAACGCTGCTACCACCTTACAAAACATCGTCGATGTATATCCCGACATCCAGGACGCGGCACAGCGGCTTGATTCCGCTGGGATAGAGTTGAAAGACATTGCTGATGAAGTAGACCACAAACTGGAAAACATAGACTTCGACCCACTTCAACTCCAACAA
Organism: uncultured Prevotella sp.; assembly: GCA_900546345.1. GTDB lineage: Bacteria > Bacteroidota > Bacteroidia > Bacteroidales > Bacteroidaceae > Prevotella. The sequence goes on from URCI01000056.1 coordinate 9,017, forward strand.
ATGAACGACCGACTGGATATACTCTATTCCTTAGAGAAAAAATTCCATGCCTCAGACGTCAACGAACTGATTCGCCAACGGGATCGTTTGAAACAGGAACTTGATAGCATCGATTGCAGTGACGACATCCTGAAAGAATTGGAGAAAGCCATGGAAGAAGCTCATGCCTCCTGCCTACAAGCTGGTAAGCAATTGAGTGAAGCCAGGCAAAAGGCTGCCAAAAAGGTCGAAGAAGAGATGCACCAGCGTTTGGTGCCTTTAGGCATTCCCAAAGTTCGCTTCTCCATCGACATCAAACACACTGACTGCCAGCCAATGGGGCTCGACAAGATCTCTTTTCTCTTCAGCGCCAACAGTAGTACCCCACTCCAACCCGTGGCCCAAGTAGCTTCTGGCGGTGAGATTGCTCGTGTCATGCTTTCCTTGAAAGCAATGATCAGTGGTGCCGTGAGACTTCCAACGATCATCTTTGACGAAATTGACACGGGTGTCAGCGGACGGGTTGCAGAAAAAATGGCGGAGACCATGCGTGAAATGGCCCAACAACATCGTCAGGTGATTGCCATCACCCACCTGCCGCAAATCGCCGCAGGAGGTACAACCCACTACAAAGTAAGTAAGGAGGAGACGCCAGAGGGTACTGTCAGTACGATGCGACAACTCTCCGAAAAAGAAAGAGTGAGGGAAATCGCCCAAATGCTCAGCGGCAGTGATATCACGCAAGCCGCTATAGACAACGCCCAGGCACTTCTCAATGCACAGAAATAGTTCAAATATCAAAGACCATCATATGAGAAATACAATATTTAGATTACTTCTTATCTCCATGCTGCTGTTGCCTTTCAAGGCATTCGCCCAGTCTGTCAACATGACAAAAGTGGCATCCAGTATTTTCACATTGACAACTTTCAACGCTGATGGTTCCATTCACGGATCCACTCATGGCGTCTTTACGGGTACACAAGGTGAGGCCATTGCACCGTGGCACGTTTTCGAAGGTGCCGTACGCGCCACTGTCATTGACAATAAAGGACAGCAAAGCGATGTCGATGCCATCATTGGCGCATCAGAGATGTATGACCTGTGCCGTTTTCGTGTGAAAGGAACCCGCTTGCCGGCAGGATTAACGATGAATGCCCAAGACAATCCGGCTAATCCCATCTTTCTCGTGAGTTTCTCTACAAAAAAAGTAGACAGCCACAAAGTGGTTCCCGTGAGGACAGAGAAATTCATGAACACATATAACTACTATGTGTTCAACGATGTCGATGTGTCCTCTACAGATCTTGGTTGCCCCATTGTCAATGGCGCAGGGCAGTTGCTTGGCGTGATGCAGCGTCCACAAGACGGCGGACAAGCATTCTCAGCCGATGCCCGTCTGACCACCTCCTTTTCTACCAACGGCTTGTCACTGGCAGATCCTACACTCAAGACCACAGGTATTCGTCCAGCACTGCCAACAGACGAGCAGCAGGCTACACTGATGCTGGTGCTTGCAGCAGAACAGACCGACAGCACAAACTACGAAACATATATCCATGAATATATTTCCCGCTTCCCTACCGCAACAACAGGATATATAACGCTGGCCAACTGGTATGAACGCTATAACAAGTTCAGTCTCGCCGATGCCACACTGAAGACAGAAACACAGAAAGCAGCCAAGAAAGACGAAGCGTACTACGATTACGCCAAGACGGTCTATCATGCAGCAATAGCTCGCGTCGACACACTTTACCCCTCTTGGACCTTTCAACGTGCCACAGAGCTTGCCCAGCAGGCCGATAAAATCAGTCCTTTGCCGATTTACAAGCATTTGCAAGCGCAAATACTCTATGCCACAGGAAACTATGATCAAGCGCTCGAAGCGTTCACGGCACTACAGCGTACGGATCTCGGCAAAAATGGAGAAGTGTATTTCGAGGCTGCACAATGCAAGACTCAATTAAAAGCGCCAACAACAGAGATTATTTCGCTGCTTGACAAAGCTGTCAGCGTGCAGTCGGGGTCGCCCTCTGCACCCTACGTCTTGGCAAGAGCAAGAGTCTACGACCTCACAGGAGATTACCACAAAGCATTCAACGACTATTTGGCTTACGACTCTCTGGTCAATTTCCAAGGCACTGATGACTTCTATTATTCCAAATTCAAATGCGAGATGAAGCTCCGTCAGTATCAACTCGCTCTCAACGATATTGCCCATGCCATCATCCTGAACCGCACAGCACCAACCTACTATGCCGAGATGGCAAGTCTTCAATTGAAAGTTGGAAAATATGAAGATGCCGTAAAGACGTGTGATCTGGCGCTGCAATTGACCCAGCAATACAGCGACCTCTACATCATCAAGGGTATTGCACTCTGTGAGCTAAAGAAAAACGAGGAAGGTATCAACGCTTTGACAAGCGCCCAACAATTAGGTGACAGCAGAGCGGAGGGTCTCATCAAGAAATACAAAAAGTAGGGATACTCCAAGATATACCTTAAAGACGGTCAGCTTTATTCAAAACTGATTCACGAATGACAACCAAATGGGGGCTCTCAAGGATTTTCTTGAGAGCCCCCATGGCTTATCAGTATGGAATTTTTGATCAATTCCTACCGAAATAGTAGAACGATACTTTACTTTTCTTCAGTCTCGTCAGTGCTTCCGGCATGCTTTGCATTGACAAATTCCAAGAAGAGACGCAACGCTTTGTTAGTAGCAATCTCCAGATTGATATCACGTCCAAAGTCCTCTGTCAACTTAAAAGTCTGAACATCGTCCTTGGACCCAAACCCAAGCCAGATCGTCCCTACAGGAATTTCTGATGTACCACCACCGGGACCTGCAACACCCGTCGCAGATATGGCATAATCACAATGGAGCGCATCACAAGCTCCTATGACCATTTCGCGTGCCACTTCCTCGCAGACCGCTGTTTGCTCCGTCAGCACTTGGTCAGAGACATGAAGCAGATCTTCTTTCACTTCATTGGTGTAGGACACAATGCCTCCCTTGAAATATTTTGAGGCACCGGGTACCGAGATAATAGCCTCTGAGATGCGGCCGCCCGTGCAGCTCTCTGCCGTGCCGAGAGTCTCATTATGATTGTATAGAGCTTCCTGAATCTGCCGGCTCAACACTTTTGTTTCGAATTCCATGATGATCGAATAATTGGGGATTATTATGCTATTTACTTAAATGTAACCTTTGAAAAGGCTGGTGCATCGATTGAGCAGAAATCTTTGTCGAGATACTTATAATATCCTACAATGCCAATCATTGCCGCATTGTCAGTCGTGTAACTGAACTTGGGGATGTAGATCGTCCAGCCAAATCTCTGAGCATGATCGCGGAAAGCGGCACGCAGTCCATTATTGGCCGAGACGCCACCAGCCACTGCCACATGCTTGATGCCCGTAGACTTCACAGCCAACCGCAGTTTCTTCATAAGGATGTCCACGATCGTATGCTCCAGGCTTGCAGCTAAGTCCTGCTTGTGATGCTCCACAAAATCAGGATCCTCCTCAACCCACTTCCTTAGATTATAGAGGAACGATGTCTTCAGACCAGAAAAGGAATAATTCATTCCGGGAATCTGAGGCTCGGAGAACTTATAAGCCAAAGGGTTGCCCTGTCGGGCTAAACGATCTATGATAGGACCACCTGGATATCCAAGCCCCATTACTTTGGAGCATTTGTCGATTGCCTCGCCGGCCGCATCATCAATGGTCTGCCCCAACACTTCCATATCGTTATATGCATTGACCTTGACAATCTGGGAATTACCGCCAGAAACGAGCAGACAGATAAATGGATAAGGAGGCATATGGTGGTCGTCATCACTCTCTTTGATAAAATGGGCCATCACATGACCTTGGAGATGGTTCACGTCGATAAGTGGAATCTCAAGACTACGGGCCAATCCCTTGGCAAAACTCACACCCACAAGCAGCGACCCCATCAATCCCGGTCCACGCGTGAAAGCGATTGCTGACAACTGTTCTTTCGTGATACCCGCACGCTTGATCGCTTGATCAACAACGGGAACAACATTCTGCTGATGTGCACGACTGGCTAATTCAGGAACAACACCACCGTAAGCCCGATGGACTTCCTGAGAAGCAGTCACATTGCTTAACAACACTCCATTACGAAGCACTGCTGCTGATGTGTCATCGCACGAAGACTCTATGCCTAAAATATAGACATCATTATTTGTAGTTTCCATATTTTCAAATATTAATCATCCAAAAGGGCTTAGACACCTAAGCGTCCTCCCTTATTCAGAAAGCACCTCCACTCCATGCTCTGTCATAAGGAACGTATGCTCCCACTGAGCCGAAGGCAACTCATCACCGGAGATCACCTCCCATCCGTAGGGATCGTCCTCGTCGATAAACACTTTCCATGTGCCCATATTGACCATGGGCTCAATGGTAAAAGTCATACCAGGAACAAGCAACATGCCTGTACCTCTGTGTCCGTAATGCAGGATGTCAGGCTCCTCATGCATCTGAAGCCCTACCCCATGACCACACAAGTCACGTACCACACCATAATGGTATTTCTCTGCATGTTTCTGAATCGCATGCCCAATATCACCCACAAAACAATAAGGTTTTGCGGCCTCAGCGCCAATCTCCAGACACTCTTTGGTCACTCTGACGAGCTGTTCTTTTTCCGGTGTGGTCTTTCCACCAATGATGAACATACGCGAAGCATCACCAAAGTAACCATTATAGTCGAGCGTCATGTCCACATTGACGATATCTCCTTCCTGCAGCACATCTTCCTCCTTGGGGATGCCATGGCAGACTACCTCATTGATGCTTGTGCACACACTCTTAGGAAATCCTTCATAATTCAGACAGGATGGATGACAACCATGGTCTTCACAAAACTTCATACAGATATCGTCAATCTCCTGGGTATTCATTCCCGGATGAATGGCTTCCGCAACAGCATCAAGGCACTGTGAATTGAGTTTGCCTGCAATGCGGATTCCTTCGATCTGCTCGGGAGTTCTCACCATATCGCGCGTAGGTACTTCCTTGCCTTTGTTTTCCCAATACATCACCTTCTTGTCCAATTCCGTAGGTTCTTGACCAGGGAGGCAATGCCAACGTCTTTTTTTCTTAAACATATCTCAAAAATCAATTAATAAATTTCTAATACTGGCTATGCTCCAAACAAGTTGAGCTTATTATCACGTGCTTGGTCGAGTGACATCAGTTGTGCCTGTTTCTCATGATATTGCTGTCTAAGCGTTTCATAGCGGTCTGAGAGTTCCTGCACATAGCCTTGCCTCTGTTTGGGATCCATGAGACGGGCAGCAATGATAGGCGGTTGGCTGGCATCCTTCGTCCAGACGACCGGAGCATCATAAACAGGCGCTATCTTGAGAGCAACATGCATCTCACTCGTCGTGGCACCACCAATCAGCAATGGGATGTGCATTCCCGCCTTTTGCAATTCTTCGGCCACATGCACCATCTCACCCAACGAGGGAGTGATGAGTCCACTCAATCCGATGAAGTCGACATGCTCTTGTCGCGCTTTCGCAACGATCTGCTCTGCCGGTACCATCACACCAAGATCAATGACGTCATAGTTGTTGCAGGCGAAGACGACACCAACAATATTTTTTCCGATGTCATGTACATCACCCTTGACCGTAGCCAGCAACACGCGTCCGGCTGTTGCCGCTCCTTCTTCCTTCTCTGCCTCAATATATGGCTGGAGAATGGCGACCGCTTGCTTCATGGTTCGTGCAGTCTTCACCACTTGTGGCAAAAACATCTTTCCTGCTCCAAACAAAGTGCCCACTTCGTTCATACCATCCATTAGCGGGCCTTCGATGATGTCGACAGCATGAGGATACTTCTCAAGAGCCTCGTGCAAGTCGGTCTCCATGTATTTACCAATACCTTTCCTCAATGCATAGCCCAACCGTTTCTCTACAGTCTCCCTGCGCCAAGCCTCATCAGAGACCGTCTCGACCTTGCCTCCCTGAGTAGCCGCCAACTTGGCCGCTTCCTGCTCGGCACGTTTCTTCTCAGCAAGTTCCACCAAATCTTCCGATGCTCCCTGCCGGCGATTGAGTATGACATCTTCTATGATAGTCAGCTCATCGGCAGGTATATCGGCGTAAGTCAACTTTGTAGCGGGGTTGACAATACCAAAGTCCATGCCCTGATCGATGGCATGATAAAGAAACACCGCGTGCATAGCCTCACGGATGTAGTTGATGCCACGGAAGGAGAAACTCAGATTACTTACACCGCCACTCACATGTGCACCTTTGAGATGATTCCGAATCCATCCCGTTGCCCTGATGAAATCAAGCGCATAACTGTCATGCTCCGCAATTCCTGTGGCAACCGACAATATATTAGGATCAAAGATAATGTTCAAAGGATCCATTCCAACTTGCTCTACCAAAATGCGGTAAGCGCGCTCGGCAATCTCTATCTTTCTAGCATAGGAAGTAGCCTGTCCCTGCTCGTCGAAACACATCACTACGACAGCTGCCCCAAAACGCTTGACATCCTTGGCATGACGAATAAACACGCTCTCTCCCTCCTTTAACGAAATAGAGTTGACAATACACTTGCCCTGCATGCACTTCAGTCCAGCCATGATCACGTCCCAGTCCGAAGAGTCTATCATCACAGGGACACGGGCTATATCAGGATCGCTGGAGATAAGGTTTAAGAATTTAACCATTTCTGCCTTAGCATCAAGCAGACCGTCATCCATATTGATATCGATCACAAGCGCACCGTCATCAACCTGTTTACGGGCTATTTCCAAAGCTTCACTATATTGCTTGTGCTCAATGAGACGTAAAAACTTACGACTACCGGCCACATTGCAGCGCTCACCAACATTTACAAAATGCACCTCTGGAGTGACATTGAGAAGTTCCAAGCCGGAAAGCCACAACGTCTCAGAACGTGGTGGCACCTGATGAGGCTGATAATGCTGTGCTTTCTCTGCAAAAGCAGAAATAAACTCAGGTGTAGTTCCGCAACAGCCACCGATGATGTTGACAAGACCTTCTTTCATAAAGACTTCCATCTCGTCGGCCATTTGTCCGGCTGTCTCATCATATTGTCCCATAGAATTGGGCAATCCAGCATTGGGATACACACTTATATAAAAAGGAGCCCGGACAGCCATTGTTCTAAGATAAGGCAACATCTGTGGTGCTCCAAAGGAGCAGTTCAGTCCTACCGAAAAGATCGGATAATCGACAATACTGGCCAAGAAAGCATCGAGTGTTTGTCCGCTCAGTGTGCGCCCTGCCAAATCACTAATCGTCACACTGACCATTATGGGCAACCGGCGCCCACTTTTCTCCATTGACGCTACTGATGCGTCAATAGCAGCCTTACAGTTCAATGTGTCAAAGACTGTTTCGATCAGGATCGCATCAACTCCCCCACGTATCAATGCGTCGACTTCCTCGCAATAAGCATCAAAAAGCTCATCGTAGGTGAGATCACGAGCTGACGGGTCACTAACATCAGGACTCATGGAGCACGTCTTATTGGTAGGTCCTACCGAGCCGCATACAAAACGGGGGCACGCTGAAGAAGAATACTCCTCTGCACATTTCTTGGCGATACGAGCTCCCTGATAAGCCATCTCTGCACAGTCGGCTTCAAGATGATAATCTGCCTGAGATATCCGCTGAGAAGAAAAAGTGTTAGTGGTAATGAGATCCGCACCTGCTGCAAGATATTGCCGATGAATGTCCATGATCACCTCAGGTTGCGTGATATTTAACATATCGTTGTTGCCTTTCATCTGCACCTCCACATCAGCATAGCGGGTTCCACGAAAATCAGACTCTGTGAGCCCAACCTTCTGAATCATAGTTCCCATAGCGCCGTCAAGCAACACTAATCTCTCTTTAACAATATCCTCTAGCATGTTTTCGGTTGTGTATTACTTACTTATATTCTACTTTCACAGAATCCAAAATCATCTTGAATGAAGAGTACTCACCCTCTTGTCACTGACATCAGAAATGCTTGATGGCGCGATCCATCTCTCGCCTGTCTTCTTTTTCTTTAAGCGTTTGACGTTTGTCATATTCCTTTTTGCCTCGTGCCAAGGCTATGTCTACCTTTGCACGTCCATGGGCATCTATGAACATCAGTGTCGGCACAATAGTGAAGCCCGGGGTCTTGCTGTCTTGCTCTAAGCGGCGGATCTCACGCTTCGTAAGCAGCAACTTTCTGTCCCGCTTGGCTTCATGATTGGAATAAGAGCCATAAAAATAGGGAGAGATATTCATTCCCTTTACCCATACTTCACCATGATTGATATAGCAAAAAGCATCAACCAAAGAGGCTTTTCCCAATCTGACAGACTTGATCTCTGTGCCTGTGAGAACAATACCTGCCGTATAAGTATCAATGAAAATATATTCGAAAGATGCCTTTTTGTTCTTGATTTGCACAGGACTTTTCTTTCTTAGTTCTTGTTGCTCTTTGTTCATCTTCAATTCTTCTTTCCTAACCACTACTTGTCGATGACAGCAAAATCCTCAATATGATCATCGACATACTGAGCGATAGCTTCTGTAAACTCTTCCTCGTGCTCAACAAAATAATCGTCGAAATCGTCAAATTCCGGGAACCGTTCATAGAGTGCATCAAATTCCTCTTGGGAACAATCCTGCTCTATTTCCTCACGATACTTCTTGAAATAGCGACTACATTTATCCAACAATTTATACAAGTCACGCACGCCCCATTCCCTGACGGCCTTGCCAAAGGGATTGAAGAAAATAAACTCACCTAAGCCATTATGTATCAACTCGATGAAGCCTCCATCCATTACGCTGTCCCGTAGCATTAAGTAGCCCAGCAACGTAATCTGATCGGCATTGAGCTTGCCCATATTATCAGCACTGAGTTCCCCACCTATCGTCTGATGGATTGCGTCAGCAAAAGCTTGAAGAAAGCTGTCCATGCCCTCTTCCGCAGCTTTTCGCAACACGTTGTCATCTATATGTACTTGTACCATTGTTCTTTATCTTACTTTGATATGCAAAGATACGAAAAAATAAGTGTAGTAACAGAGAAATCACCAAAAAATACACATTAATAATGATAATTATCATTTATCTAAAACAAAACAGCTATCTTTGCATGCAAATATGATGCCCATGGCATTACTTCAAATCGATTCATTATGAAGAATTGTAAACACCTTCTTTACGCTCTCTCCGGTTGTCTGACCTTGGCAGCCTTTCTCATGAATGGATATGCCTGCAGTAATGAGAGCAAAAGCCGATTGGAGGATACGGTGGACTCCTTCGCAACGGCTTATTTCAATTGGCGCTTCCCTGATGCTGTCAAATACTGCACGCCACAGTCTCTGCGGTGGCTGACATACGCAAGCAGCCAAGTGACAAGAAAGGATGTGGAAGTACTTCGCAATAAACAGGAGGGAGCCCAATGCCAAATCGATGACATCGAGCTCCCCGATGATTCTACTGCAAATATCCTATTGACAGTCAATAATTTCCTTTCCATGGACACAATTGGGGACACACCTTCGCCAACGGCTGAAAAAACATTTCATATCCGTGCCATACAACGACAGGGAAGATGGATGATCGATCTAGACGCACTTCCCAATTAAGCGGATCCATAAAAAGGCATGCGTTCCGCCCACATGCCCCTCTATATGTATGGTTTTCATTCGCTTCTTTCGAAGTAAAATTCCAGATATATTATTTCCAGTCCATTTCTCTTACTTCATTGAGTGCTTCAGTCCAATCGGTATCCAAAGAGAACTGCGTAATGAACTTAGGACTATTGCAGTAAGCCAATACGAGATCTTTGTCCTCATCATGGAATAAGCTGTGGCTGACACTAGCATTCTTGAAGCGTTGAGCGACCATTTCCCGTTTACTTTTACTCTTACCTGCTTCTACGAGCCGTTTCACAAAGAGGTTGACAAACTCTACCATTGCATTGGTTTGCTTGCCTAACTGCAATTCTGTAAACGAGCTGTCTTGTTTGGCTTTATAGAGCATATACTCGACAGCATCCCACTTAAATGATGCTATTTTTCGCTCATCTATCTTTTTGGTTTTATCCAATTTGATGGTCTCAAATTGTTTTTGCATTCGTCTTACCTCATTATAGATCTCCTGAGCACTACCTTCCAAGGAAAAGAAGGCAAGAACAAAAATAAGGAGGATTGTTTTCACTGCTTTCATACAAAGACTTATTATTTGATGATACTAAAATGATTAGATATGTCTCACAAGACGGATACGGTGATCGATACATGCCGGAAGTTCCTCCTCATAATGAGTGACCATTACAAGGGTCTTGTTGGGACGTTTGCAGAATGTCTCTATGACATCCTTCACCAATCGCCGATTGTTATCGTCCAGTCCA
>URCI01000057.1 GCA_900546345.1 uncultured Prevotella sp.
CAACAACGCTGCAACTCGGACCAACAGACGAACTGCAGATCGACTGCGACTGGACCATCAACACACGGCGCGCCTACTTCGATTTTCTCTCTGCCCTGCGCGACATGGCGCATGAGCAGCACATGCAGCTGTCGACCACCATCCGCTTTCATCAGCTCACACAGCCGGTGCCGCCCGCCGACCGTGGCGTGCTGATGGCATATAACACCGGTGATGTACGCGACATCCACAACCGCTATCCCATTCTCAACATCGCCGACGTGAAGCCTTACCTGCGCTTTCTCGCCGCCTATAAGCTGCCCTTGTCCACCGCCTACCCCATTTTCTCCTGGCGTGTGCTCTTCCGTGGCGGTCACTTCGTCGGCATTCTCCACAGCGACGACGACTATCCGATATTGCCGGGCGACAAGATTCTCCGTCGCAACACCGATCTCGGACACATCCTCGAAGCCCATCAAACGATCAGTGAGCTGCGACCCGACGCCCACAACGAGATTATACTCTATGATTTGCAAACCAACAACATAAAAAGATTCCAAGCTTCTGATTATGAAAAGATTTATCATCGTTAGCCTCCTGCTGCTGTCTGTCGGCAGGTCGATGGCTTGCGTGCCTGAAAAACCCACCTATAACTATTACCTCATGTGCGTGGAGCCGACACAGCAACAGACTGAAAGCGCACAGCTCAAAGCCACCAACGGCTTTTGGAAACAGTATACCAACGGCCGAGTAAACAGCTATATCAACGGTTGGGACAGCAAGACCGATACCGACGCGCCCACCTTCATCCTAAAGCTGGCCCGGCAAAGGAAGGACTATGAAATGGTGCGCTATCTCGGCTGGCTCAATAAATATCTCAAGATCAGCCGTGACCTCGGCGACACTTGGGACTATCCCACCCGTCAGCAACTGCTGCAACGCAAGCAGGTGCTCACCCAGATGCTCACTGCCGCCAAGGCTTATCGCGGACGCAAATTGTCGGCCCAGTACCGCCTGCTCGCCATGCGCGCCAACATGCTCTTAGGCAACAACGCTCAGAATATCAGCTACTGGAAGACGACGGCCAGCCGCATGCCACAGAGTGTCTGCCGCGATATGATGGAGAACATCTACGCCCGCGCACTCCTCAAGTCCGGCAAGCAGCGTGACGCTTTGGAAATCTATGCCCGACAAAACGACCAGCAGAGTATGCGCTGGTGCGTGCGCCACTACCGCAACCTCAGCGGTATCAAAGCCATCTATGCCCGCAACGCCAACAGCCGTGTGCTGCCCTATCTCGTGCAGGACTTTGTCAACAACGTGCAGGAAACGCAGGATGTCTACACCCGTCCCTCGGCATTCATCCCCGACGCCGACAAGGCGCAGTGGACAAAGAAGGATTATACTCAAGCCATCGAGGAAGTGGGAGCCCGCGTGATCTATAGAGATGAAGCCCAGGCATTCATTGCCTTTGCCGCACAAGTGCTGAAAGAGGGCAAGACCTCTACGCCGGCACTCTGGCACGAAGCCTCGGGAGCCCTGCAATTTCTCCTCGGCGACTACAGCGCAGCAAAGACTTCGCTCGCCCAAGCCATCTGCGCCGAAGGCACACAACGCATGCACGACAATGCACGCGCCATCGCGGACATCAACAGCATCTATACCGAGAAGATGGACGACAACCAGCAGAACCGGCTCGTCAAAGAGATCGCCTGGATGCGCAACATGAGCCAGCAGACTATGACAAAGGACGAGGAGGGATACACCTATATGGCGGATACCTATTTCGCCAATATGCTACAACGCATGGTCTACAACCATCTCGTACCCGAACTGCAAAAGCAGGGCAACGGCTTCCTCGCTCTCGCCATGCTCGCCAATATGGACAACCACGACAATGACGGCACGTTACCAAGCACAAGAAAGCACGTGCCTACCTATTATCAACCGGCTAAATGTTATAACCCGCTGCCGGACTGGTGGGGTGACTACTACAATGCTTTGGAGCACCTCACCGTCGACTCGCTCAAAGAGTACGTCGCTTATCTCCATGCCGAGCACGCCGACAGTCCACTCGCTGACGCGGCCTGCAAGAGCAGTTACCAAAGCGACGACTACTTCAACGACCTCATTGGCACACGTCTCATGGCCATGGGACGCTTCGAAGAGGCGATACCTTATCTCAGAAAGGTGAGCACTGACTTCATCTACAACTCGAACATCTGTGGATACATCGGACGCAGAAACTATAACCAGCCAAGATGGTTTGTTCACCAAGTTATTGCCGATACCCTGGAAACAGGTCCACGCTCCGTCGCCATCACCGACAATCAGAAACTGAACTTCTGTCTCGACATCACCAACCTGCAACACCGCTACCAAAACGCAGGCAGCGACACACTGCGTGCCCGCCTTGCCTATGACCTCGCCACACGGCTCTACCAGGCCAGCTACGAAGGCGATTGCTGGTATCTGACACACTACAGTTGGAGTTGTATGGATAGCGTGCGCACAGGTGAACGCGACCTGATCCTTGATGCCATCAACTATCTGGGAGAGAGCTCGCTCAAAGGCAACAGGGATCTGCAATTCAACAGTCTCTATGCCCTGGCCTTTATTCGACGCGACAACCTTCCCGAAAACTATCCTTTCAGCGATCCGGGCGAAACCATCAAGTTGCGAAAGGAAAGCAGAAAGTACAAAGCACTGACGCAACTCAACAACTTTCTCACGCTCCATCCCGCCTATGAGTCAAACCGTTACGTCTCACACTGCGATGTGCTGAAGGAGTTTCGCGAGCAGTAGTCCGTTATAGTTATTAACAATAGTTATGAAAGCTTAGGTACGTATTTCTTGGTTATTCCGAAAAAGACGTTTACCTTTGCATAAGAACAATATAAACACAACACGTGGCAATGCCACACAACCATTAACACAAAAACATTATGAAAGAACTGAAAGGAACAAAGACAGAGAAGAACCTCCAGGAGGCTTTTGCCGGTGAGAGCCAGGCACGTAACAAATACACTTACTTTGCATCCAAGGCACGTAAGGACGGTTACGAGCAGATCGCTGCCATCTTCGAGGAGACAGCTCAGAACGAGAAGGAGCACGCTAAACTGTGGTTTAAATACCTCGAAGGCGGCGACCTCAAGAGCACACGCGAGAACCTGAAGGCTGCTGCAGAGGGTGAGAACTACGAGTGGACTGACATGTACGCCCGTATGGCTAAGGAGGCTGAGGAAGAAGGCTTCACGGAGATCGCCTACAAGTTCCGCGCTGTCGCTGCCATCGAGAAGACTCATGAGGAGCGCTATCGCAAACTGCTGAAGAACATCGAGGACGCACTCGTATTCAGTCGTGACGGCGATGCCATCTGGGTATGCCGCAACTGCGGTCACGTTGTCGTTGGTCCTAAGGCTCCGGATGTTTGTCCAGTTTGCAAGCACCCACAGAGTTTCTTCGAGTTGAAGGCCGAGAACTTCTAAGCAAACGGCATTGCGTCTTCTCATCATGAGGTGACAAAAACGAGGGAGGAAGCCGCTGATAGCAAAGACTTCCCTCTCTCCAAGATAACTAAAAAGCAGTGATCATCAGCCAAAGATGATCACTGTTTTTTTATGTTATCCAAAACCTACCAAGCACACCACATACAAAAAAAGGAGCAATGACATCACGCCATCACTCCTTCCATTTTAATCTTAAAAACTTTTAGTGCTTTATTAGGAATTCCTTACCGACATAACTCTTTACGTCTGTATGTTACTACTCCTCTGAATGAGAAACAGTATAGATTCCTTTCAAAAATAGGATGCATATAAAGTTCCTACCAGGCTAGGTTTTCGTATTTCAGTCCCCACACATCTGCCACAGGCTTGAACACCACTTTACCTTCAACAATGTTCAGACCCTTGCGCAGAGCGGGATTTTCCTCACATGCCTTGCGCCAGCCTTTATCGGCCAATTGCAAAGCGTATTTCAATGTAGCGTTTGTCAATGCCAAAGTAGACGTGTTAGGTACGGCTCCCGGAATATTGGCCACACAATAATGCACAATGCCGTCTACCGTATAGACAGGATCGGCATGCGTCGTGGGATGGGAGGTTTCAAAGCAGCCACCCTGGTCGATAGCCACATCCACAAGCACGGTTCCTGGCTCCATCAAACTCAGCATATCACGTGTGATCAGATGTGGTGTCTTGTCACCAGGGATAAGCACTGATCCAATGACAATATCTACATCGCGCAACTCCTGACGAATGTTGTGCTCGGAAGAGTAGAGCGTGGTGACGTTGGCCGGCAATTCAATACTGAGCTGACGCAGACGTGGCAGAGAGATGTCGGTGATGACAACATCAGCACCCATGCCGGCTGCCATACGGGCAGCAGCTTCTCCAACAGTTCCTCCTCCAAGCACAAGTACCTTGGTGGGCTTCACCCCCGGCACACCACTGATCAATTTTCCTTTGCCTCCTTTTGTCTTTTGAAGATAATAGGCACCGTTAAGAACGGCCATTCGCCCCGCTACCTCACTCATTGGGCGCAGCAAAGGTAGACTATGGTCGGATTCCTCCACAGTCTCGTATGCCAAGCATACAGCACCACTTTTGATCATAGCCTCAGTAAGGGGACGATCACTGGCAAAATGAAAATAGGTATACACAAGCTGGCCTTTGCGGACCAAAGCATATTCTGGTTCGATCGGCTCCTTCACCTTGATGATCATATCAGACTGGGCATACACTTCCTCAATCGTAGGAAGGATCTCTGCCCCCACATGCTCATATGCCGCATCAGAGAAGCCACTCCCCTCACCAGCTGTATGCTGCACAAAGACATGATGGCCGTGCTTGATCAACTCAGCGACGCCAGCGGGAGTCATGCCAACACGACTCTCACCTTGCTTAATCTCCTTTGGAATACCAACCTTCATCATAGGACATTAGACTTTAAGGAAATTGAATATTGATAACTCATACGACGGCATTCACCGTTCCATTTACAAAAATAAGCGATTTCATAATAGGTTGCACCAAAATCTATCCGCTTTTTAGTATATTTAACTTATAAAATTCCGTGTGAAAAGTAACAAAGTAACCAACATACAACTGAGATGTTGAAGGCGACCAAAAAAAATAAGGCCACTCACAAACCCATTCTGCATGAGAATAGGTTTGTGAGTGGCCATACTGTTTCCTATGTTTCCTCTAACAATCTTTTGAACAAGTGTCCCACGCTAATGGTCGACACTGGAATCACAAAAGCCGATGGTTTTGTGCCTGCAGCCTTAGTCTTTTCTCAAGTCATTGATGAAGGTGACAGTCTGAGCAATCATAGCAATGGAAGCTGTCACGACAATCATAATCGTTACCATGTCTAGTTATCCTTCCTAATATTTTTCTGTTTACTTTTTACGCTGCAAAGTTATAGCCAATGTGTTAAATACGATGAACATTGCACCGCGTTTTTTACAATTCGCTTAAAAAGTTGATACGTGTCAAGACAATGAGTGTATGGTGACAACCAAGAAGAACGAGACTGTCAAAAATAGCATTGGACGTGACAGAATTCCATAACAATCCAAACGTCTAAGCAAAAGTAAAAAGACATCAGAGTGAATTGACGCTGACAGCCAAATTAGCGAATACAGCCAGCCAAACGAACAAACGCTGGCAGCCAAATGAGTAAACGCTGACAGCCAAACGAACAAACGCTGACTGCCAAACCAACAAACGCTGACAGCCAAATGAACGAATGATGACAGCCAAACGATGTGACGGTTAGAGTCACAAGAAGAGACGAAGCCAAGAAAACAAGAGGAAGGACAAAAATAAATATATAAAAAAACGCCCGGGGCTTTTGCCTCGGGCGCATTCTCTCATTTTTCAGTTCGAGCTAACGATTACTTAGCCTGAGCAGCAGTTGTGTCAGCAGGAGCAGCAGCAGAGTCTGCAGGAGCAGCAGCGCTGTCAGCAGTGTCAGCAACAGCTGTTGTGTCAGAGTCAGTTGCAGGAGCTGCGCTCTGGTTCTTATTACCACAAGATGCGAAAGACATAGCTGCGATAGCTACGAACATAAAAACTAATTTCTTCATTTTCTTTGCTTTTTAAATCTGTAAAACAATCATTTGTTTATTAACAACGATGCAAAGGTACGCATTTTTTCAATACGTTGTTCTTTTTTTAGCAACTTTTTTAATGTTTGTGTGTAACTTTTTTAAAACAATCTGATAATCAAGCATTTATAAACTGCAAACGAAAGTTAATCAACACCCTCTTCCTTTCTCCTTTTTACTCCTCAGCGCCTATGACTGATAGCCAACTGGAACCAAGGACGCATTTTGAAGTCAACGAGAGCTCTTCGTCCTTTAACACAATACGACGCTCAAGGAAGCGAGCATATCAACCAATCAAGATCACACCTTATATATATTACGCGCGCGCGAGGCTACGACCTCATCGTTCAACCATCCAAGGCGTTGATGACAGTAACAAAAATGCATGGATATAAAAAAGGGGGTGGACTGCAAAAGCCACCCCCTGCCGGCTATTGAGTTATCTGGTTTCCTATTGAAGAATTACGCCGGCAAATAGGAATTCCTAATAGGGTACATTAATGTAACATACTTAATCCAGTAAACTCAATATAATCGTATTAATTCTTCGATTACAAAAATACTAAAAAAAATCCAATGTTGTCCCTTTGTTAACTATCTTTAACCACACCTAAACATCCACGTACGTTTACTTTTTATAACTTTGTGCGGCAATACACACAATCGATATATGCAGAAGTACATTCATTGGGTTCTACTCTCACTACTGCTGTTCGTGGTAACACCCAGTCATGCAGTGCTTAAGGAGCGCGACATCAACAGCTCGCTCTCTATTTTGCGTCAGGAACTATACTCCTATCGCCAAGACTTAGAAAAACAGCAAAACGGACTGCGCATGCAACAGCAGATGGTCGTCAAGGAACTGATCTCTGTCGACAACCAAAGCCAGCAGAATGCCCTGATGCTCTATTCCCAAAAGGAAGGCAACATCTTTGATCTGACTTACGCCTGCCACGCCGCCACGGAACAGTACAAGCAGTTCCGGGACAACGCAGCACCTTTCCGCGACTATATCAACAACACCAATACGGAGGTCAGCCGCTATGACAGTCTGATCAACGACTTGAGTAACATGTACACCGGCGCACTGACGACCAAGGCAAAGATCGACCGCAACGTATGTCTGACACTCGCCATCAACATCCGCCGCACACTGGCCGACAACAACGACCAGATGAAGCAATATATCGTGCTATACAACCGCACCGAGGAAGGACTGAAAAACCTCAATGACTACGCCAACATGCGTTATGGCGAAATACAGCGAAGCATCTTCAACAATGGCGGCGAAAATTATATCACCATTCTCCGTAATCTTAGCAAAGAGTATAATATGACAGTCACCTCAGTGGTGATGAAGTACCGTCCCGTCCACCACGCACTCTCGGAATGGGATGGTCGGGTGATCTTTGGTTTTTTCATTGCATTGTTCTTTGGTGTGTTGATAGCGGTAGGTCTGAACTATCTGCTCATCGGTTTTCTCTTCACCTATCTAGTCAGGCATGGAAAGATAGACTTCCTCTTCCAATGGATCGACAAGCGCAAGGCCGGCATGCTGGCCCAATCTCATTCTGGCAAAGAAGCCGACACGTCTAAGACCGTGGCACAAGACCAGGATATGGTTCGCACAAAGGCATCCTTTACAGCCAAACGGCGTACAATCATTGCCACATCCACGGTGATCACATTCGCACTAATGCTGGGACTACTCCGTCAGGCCATCTCTCAACACTTCTTCTTCATGGCTTCAGGCCTTTTAGTGGAGTTTGCCTGGCTCATGGCTGCCATTTTGCTTTCATTGCTGATCCGGCTGGATGGCGAGCAGATCAAAAACGGCTTGCGCATCTATGCGCCGGTGCTGACCGTGTGTTTCCTGGTGATTAGCTTCCGCATCATCCTCATCCCCAACACACTCGTCAATCTGATCTTCCCGCCAATGCTGTTCATCTGCGCCCTCTGGCAATGGCGCATGGTAAACCGCTACCAAAAGAAGCTGCCCAAGAGCGATGTCTTCTACACGACAATGTCACTGATCGTGTTTATCTTCAGCGTCATCGCATCACTGGTCGGATACGCCCTGCTCTCTGTGGAAGCGTTGATTTGGTGGACGATGCAGCTCACTTGTATCCTGACGATCACGTGCGCATCATCTTTGCTTAAAGGCTATGGCAACAACCCCCACCGTCGCTTTTTTGACAAAGAGACTTCGATCATGCGCACATGGCTGTTCCGCTTCTTCTACTATGCCCTGCTTCCAATACTGGGCGCCATCTCGATCATTGTATCTATTTATTGGGCCGCTGATGTGTTCAACCTCAGCGATACGACCCTCCATATCTTCAGCATGCGTCTGATCGACACCAAGAACTTCACATTCTCGCTTTTCAAGGCGGTACAGGTGATTGTCCTCTTCTACATCTTCTCTTATATCAGCCACACATCTCTTAACCTGCTGCATCACCACTTCGCACAGAGCGAGCACGATCATGCTATCGAGGAGAAAAGGCGAGAGGATCCGCAAGCGGTCGTCAGCCGTACGGCGATGTGGCGCAACGTCATTCAGGTGCTCGTGTGGGGTATCTGGCTACTCATCTCCATGAAGATCTTCAACATCGACAACTCATGGATCGTGGCTATCTCCGCCGGTCTGTCCACTGGTATCGGTTTCGCTATGAAGGACATTCTGGAGAATATCTACTATGGCATCTCGCTCATGGCAGGACGCATCCGGGTCGGCGACTACGTCAGCATCGACGGCATGCGCGGCACGGTGCGCAATATCTCCTACACCTCGACGATGATCGAAGCCCTCGACGGCAGTATCATCTCGTTTCAAAACTCGCAGCTCTTCACCAAGAACTACAAGAACCTGACAAAGAACCACGGTTACGAGCTTGCTGTCATTCCCGTCGGCGTGGCATACGGCAGCAACGTCGCTGAGGTGAAGGAGCTGGCCGCTGCCGCCGTAAAGCGCATCGAACGGAAGAACTACATCAAATACATCAATACGGTCTTCGTCAACTTCGGTGACAACTCCATCGACTTCAAGGTGCTCGCATGGGTCGACTCGCGCAAACAGATCTACGCTACAGGTGAGATCTACGAGGCACTGTACAACACACTCAACGAGCATCATATCGAGATACCGTATCCTCAACGCGATGTGCACATCAAGAGCGACAGCACCATGACGCTGAAAGAGGCCCCGAAAGCATAAAGGAGGTCCTACCCTACAGAGTTCATCACCTTTATATATAATAAGGAGGGAGACGACAAACACATATCGTCTCCCTCCTTTGTTTTTAACCGCAGGTCTACTTTCGAGGTCTTCACCAAAGCCTGCACAGCTTTGGTTACAAAGATCCCTCAGTAATACTCAGTCCTTTATAATTTCACAACAACGCGGTTGCCTTGGTACTTAACCAACCGTCCTTTGACAGCATGGTCAATGTCTACGCCCTGGGCATGTTCCGGACTGACAAGCACCACGTTGAACTTACGGTTCTTCAGCATACCATTAAACGATCCCTTGCGCGCACCAATCGTCAATGTATGTGTACGGTCATTCCAAGTCATCGGTATGGTAGCATAACGTCCCTTTTCATAGTTGTAATTGGTATTCTCATCCTCATAGAGCGTGAAACTACCATCATGACCGGCGAAGACATAGAGATCGATAGTTTCAGCCGGCTTTTCGTCACTCCATTCCATCTCTGGTCCTACTGGCAGCAGACTGCCTTCAGGCACAAAGACAGGAATGCGCTCCAGCGGGGCTTCGGCAGTGAGAGTTTGTCCTCCGGTATAGTGCTTACCGGAAAGAAGGTCATACCAGCCACGCTGAGCGGGCAGATAGACCTCGCGGCTACGCTGCTGATACTTCGCCACGGGGCAGGCCATGAGCGAAGGACCGAACATCCACTGATCCTTGATATCGTAGACATTGTTGTCACCGTTGAAGTCCATCACCAGCGCACGCATCATCGTGTAGTCATTGAAGTGTACGGCGCCAGCCAAAGAATAGATGTAGGGCATCAGACGATAACGCAGGCGGTCATACCACACGATTGCCTTGTAGGCAGGATGCGATTCCGGAGCGATGTTCCAAACCTCACGCAGCGGCCACTGACCATGTGTACGGTAGAGTGGAATGAAGCATCCAAACTCATTCCAGCGTGCCTGCAATTCACGCCATTCCTTCAAGTCGGCATTTTCCTTACCTGTTTGGTCAAAGACCTGCTGGGCTTTCACATAGCGGTTCTCCACCGAGAAGCCACCTTGGTCCATACCCCAGAAAGGCAGTCCAGCCAAATTATAGTTCATTCCGGCCGTCATCTGTGCACGCATGTCTTCCCAGCGTGTGCCAATGTCGCCGCTCCATGTCGCTGTGGAATAGCGCTGCTCACCGGCAAAGCCACTTCGTGTGAGTAAGAAGACGCGTTGGTTGGGATTGACTTGACGCTGTCCGTTATAGATCGCGTCAGCATTGACGAGAGAGTAAGCGTTAAAGTACTCAGTAGCAGAGCCCAAAGCTGTCGCTCCGCAGAGCGCCTTGCGATACCACATCGGCGTACAGTCGCGCACGTTTGGTTCCGAGGCATCCATCCACCAAGCATCAATTCCGAAATGATACTTCGAGTAAAGATTCTCGTCCATCTGCCGCCAAAACATCTTGCGAGCCCCGTCGGCATAGGCATCGTAGAATGAGTTCATATAACCAGGGCCTACCCAGTCACGGATGGAATCGGCGATGCTCTGGTGATACATCCAGCCTTTGGCATCAAGTTCCTTATAGTTCGTTGTGTTGGGATAGAACTTTGGCCACACCGAGATCATGAAGCGTCCGTGCATCTGGTGCACACTGTCGAGCATCGCCTGCGGGTTGGGATAACGCGAAGCCTCGAACTGATGACTGCCCCATTGGTCATCAGCCCAGTAGTTCCAGTCCTGCACGATATTGTCCACAGGGATATGACGGCGACGGAACTCAGCGAGTGTCTTCTCAATGTCGTCACTTGTCCTATAGCGTTCACGGCTCTGCCAGAAGCCCAGTGCCCATTTGGGCAACACCTGTGCCTTACCGGTCAGTGTGCGGTAACCATGGATGATCTCGTCGGTAGTGTTTCCGGCAATGAAATAGTAGTCGAGATCCTTGGCCATCTCGTTCCACACAGTCAGCTTCTGCTGTTGAGCCTCACTCCGGGGAGGTGCCACTCTCAACGCGCAATACGACACATCACCGTCAGGCAACCAGTCGATGAGCAGTTTCACCTTCTGTCCGGCTTTCATCGAAACGTTGAACCGGCAAGCGTTAGGGTTCCATGCCTGACGCCAATGTTCGGGCACAACCTCCTTGCCGTCGACATATACTTTGGTGTATCCGGCATAGTAGAGATTGAAATGATAGTCGTTGTCAACGGGTGCCTCCAGGTATCCCTCATAGGTCACATGGGCACCGTTGAGTTTGAAGCCTGCCGGCAGATGGCTCACGTCGCCGTCGCTGTTGCGCTTCAACGCCAAAGCGGGCAAGCTCACCTCGTAGCAGATGCTGTCCTCGGCACGTGTGATGGTCTTGCCGTCACGGTCGGTGTAGGTGCCGGTCAGGTTTCCAGCCACTCCGTTCTTGTCGTAGAGGCGGAAAGCACGGTTCAGCGGTAAGTTCTCACCGGGATTGCCAAAACGACAATAACTGTAAGAGTCCCACAAGATGCCATAGCCTTTGTTGCTCACCACAAAGGGCACGCTGACCTTGGTGTTGTACTGATAGAGTTCCTCGTTCAGCCCTTTCATGTTCAGCTCATTGGCCTGGTGCTGTCCGAGTCCATAAAGAGCTTCGCCTTTGTTGTCGGCGAAGCGCAACAGCCACGTCCATCCGTGCTTCTGCGCATCGGTGAGATGGCTGTCCACGCCAATCTCTCGCTCAGGCACCGTATAGGGGAAGAGTTGTTTGCCCCCAGTGTCCTCAGTGAGGATCTGTCTGCCGTTCTCGTCGTAGAAGCGGACGAGTCCCGTCTGTTTGTCGACTTTCGCAACGACGGCCGACGTGTTGATCTTTACGTCGCGACTGTCCTCCGATACAGAATAATTAAAGGAGGGCTTCGGCTGTTTCACGATGATGAGGCTCTGCTTCTCAGGGAAAGTCTTCTCGCGGGTAGCCTCCACACGTATGATTTTCTTGCCGATGACCTGCAGACGCACCCATTGCGGGTCGTTGGGACCGGGATGGGCAACCTCCACGGTAATGAAGTTGCCGCTACGCGTAAACGACGCTGCGGACAAGCCCATGCTGGCGAGCAGCATCAGGGCGGCAATCAAGTATTTGTGACGAATGTGCATGATGATATTTAGATGATGATTGTATTGCTATTTCTAAAGGACCGTCAGTTCAGTCCTTGACATATTTTCTGCCCTGAAACAAGTAGATGCCCCTCGGCAGACCGGCCTCCCGAATGTTGCTCACATGGGTTTTGACGATGCGCCCGCAGAGGTCATAGACGTTGTCCTCGCTGCTTCCCCCAGCGGAGACGAGGCTGATGGCTGTCGTGGGCGGTGCCGGAAAAGTACTCTCGTAGTCTTTCTTCGCCTCACCTACGCCTGCTGTGATACCGCTTAAATCATACTGATCGAAGACCGAACCGTCGCGGCGATTGATAACGGTCAGCGTGTTGGAGCCCGTGGCGTTGGTGTCCCACACAAAGGGGATGACACCGCCACGCATCGCCTCAGCGGTGACCAGCTGATACCAGTATTGTCGGCTCTCGTCGTGCTTGGCCTGCGTACCCTCCGAAGCTGACAAGGTGCGACGGATGGCACCATACTCTCCAAGGATAACGGGATAGCCCTTGGCGACAAAGGCCGTGTTGAGATCGGCGAAACTGTTCTTGATTGACTGTTCATCCTGGGTGGTGGAGATCTTAGTAGCCCGCTTCGGTCCATGTCCCACCCAATAGTAATAGGCCGTCGCAGCATCCTTGTTCTGACAGAAGTTATACGGCTCATAGCAGTGAATCTCTACCATCAGCCGGTCTTTAGCCGTGTCGCTGATTCGACTGGCATCGAAGTGCTTCACCGTATAGCTGATGGTTGTCATCGGTCCCTGCACCACAAGCACACGTCTGGCATTGTTGCCGCCCGTCGCTCTGACAGCGTCGACAAAGACATTCTCGTAGTCGATGAGCCGCTCGGTGAACTTCGTGAGGTCTTCGTCGGAGGGTTTCCACTGGTTGCTCAGCATCAGCGAGCCCTTGGCTTCGGGGCTTGCTCCACCCACGCCCGGCTCGTTGAGGCCTGCAAAGATCACGCGCTCGTCATAGTCCTTGAGCGCATTGGCGATGTTGGTCCACAGTTTGCGGAGCTGCTCCTTCTTGGCACTGACATCGGCTCCGGTGGTGAATCCGTCGTACTCCAGCCAACCGCCGTCCCAATGATCGTTGATGATGACATAGAGTCCGGCGTTGATGCAGTAGTCGATGATCTCCTTGACACGGTTCATCCACGCCGGGTCGATGGTCATCGCAGCCTTGTCCGCTATATGTCCCATCACCCACGCGCAGGGGATGCGCACGCTTTTGAAGCCTTTCGCCTTGACGGCGTTGAGAATCTCCTGCGTGGTCTTGGTCGGTTGCCACGAGGTTTCAGAAGCCACACCGGCGTTATTGGTGAAGTTGTTGGCACTGCTGCCGGTCTCCAATGTGTTGCCGATGTTCCATCCGGGAGCCATATAGTGCGCCATCTGTGCGGCGGTGAGATCCATCGTCTTCATGCCGGGATGATCCTGAGCGAAGGCAGTGGTGAGAGAGCCTGCAAGGAGCAGGGTGAGATAGAGTTTCTTCATACTGATCAAATCAAATTAGCCTATTGCAAGTATATGAATGGACTGGTTGTCATGGATAACGCACCAGTCCATTCCATATTATTCATTTTCTGAGATTAATGGAGCTTTCCGGGGGTCTCCACACTGTTGATGGTGACCTTCACCTTTGTGGGATCGACGAGATCCTTCCACAGGTCGTAGAGCTCAACAGCCCACACCACAGCGCCCTGGCACTCACCGGGCAGCGTAGCGAAGACGCTATAGGTGCCGTCTCCCTTAACGGTAGCTCGGCCGAAGCTACTGCCGCCCCAGTAAGAAGGATTCCTGTCGGCGTCAGCATAGCTCAGCTCGGTCTTATAGTTCTTGGAAGCACCAGCCTTGAGATTGCCGTCGATACCTTTGATCGTGAAGTTGACGATCATATTACCGGCGAAGTGCAGGTTCGAGGCGTCAACGCCGTTCTTCTTGGTATTGCCGTACTCATTGTAGATCTCGATACGTCCGTCTGTGCCATTGCCGTCTTTGTTGACAAACTCCGTCTTGGAGTAATCCATGCTAAACACAGGGTCGGGGTCGAGCGCAATGTTGACGATCTCGGCTTTCACCTTTGAAGCATCCACGAGATCCTTGGCCAGATCCTTGATGTCAACACAGAAGACGACAGCTCCGTCGGCCGTGCTGCCACCTGTATCCATCCATACGGTGTAGGTACCGTCACCCGTCACTCGGGCATCATACTTGTCGCCGGTGAGACCCGAGAAGTGAGAAGGATCCCAAGAAGCGTCAGCATATTCCAGTCCAGCAATGTTTTCTTTGGCAGCTCCACTCTTGTAATTGTCATTAAGACCACTGATCTTGAAGGTGACTGCCATCGTTTTGTTGAAGCGAATCGAAGAAGGATCGATGACAGAGTTGCCCTTTGTAGAGCCATATTCGTTGTAGATCTCTATACGGATGCGGCCGTTATCTTCCAAGTCACCCACGGTGAGCTTGCCCGATCCGTTAGGTTTCAGTTCTGAGTAGGGGCGCACGGTACGGAGGCAGACGCCATAGTGACGCAGTGAGTTGCCGTTTTTCACGATACCATTGCCGTCGAAGGTCAGCGTGTTGGCATAGTTGCCGTCGACCTTGCTCACGTTTCCGGTCCAATAAAAAGCCTTGCCGTCATCGATGATCTCCTTGCCGTCGCGGTAACCGGTATAGGGCAGGAAGATCGAATTACCATTGGCACCCGTGAAGCGAATACCTTTCACACCATTGACGGTTGTGACAGTTTTCTTGGTTTTCTCAATGAGTTCCTTGACCTGATCGAGTGTCGGCATCTGAGAATAGAAGGGGAAGGTGCCGTCGATGTCAAGATTATTAGTGATATCGAGTTCCGTATTGGCGATGTCTCCCGTTGAGTAGTCGGCGTTGTCCTTGGAGTACTGTTCGGCTGTCTTGTCGCCGTAGCCGAAGTACGCACCCACGCCTTCCTCGCTCTCCGCACCAATGTTGCATTTGGCCCAAGTGACGCTGAGTCCTAGATCCACATATTCCATGGTCTGCGTCTTGGTGGTCAGTTGCTTCACTGGTCCATAGACATATCCGTCGCCGACTTTGACGAAAGCCTTATAATAATAGGTGGTGCCGGGCAGCAGCCCGCCCACTGTGGTAAGATCAAAGTCGCGCGCATCGGAGAGCAGATCTTTGCTCATCCCTATCTTCATGCCTTTCTCCACCGTGCCAAGGCCTTCGAGTCCGGAAAAAGAGGCAGAGAAGGTAGCCTTGGTGTAGCTGATGTCAGTGGCGTCGAGTGTCTCGGCTTTGGCATCCGTGGCGATGAAGGTCTTCACCTCACCGTATTTATATACTTTGTTCTGCAAGCACACATAGGTGGCATAGTGGTATGTGGTACCCGTATGCAGCCCCGTGAGGCTGGCACGAATGGTATCTGACGAGAGCGAGCCCGCCACCTTGGTGCCACCCGACGTAGGATCGTCAGCAGTAGAGTACATCACACCAACCTCATAGCTCGATGGATCTGCCGAAGAAAGATCGTCGACGGTACCATCAATGGCGGCGCTCACTGCCGTCACACTGGCGTCGCCCGTGGTGATGGAGGTGACGAGCGGCGTAGTCGATGCCGAGTAGTCATCATCGTCGGAACAAGCTGTGACCAGCATCGTGCAGGCCATCAGGGCAAGTCCGGGTATATAGCTAAGTTTCATCATCTTATTGTTGTTTTAAAGAATTATTATTTTGTCTGCCTTTCCTTTTCTTCTCAAGAATTCGAGAATGGAAGAAATCCCTGTTCCAGTCTTATAGATTCAGGAGAGAATCCTTGAATTCTCAAATTCTTGACGAAAAGATGATCGATCTCAGAAGTCTCTTTCTTTGATGATCGACGTTGCAGATGCTTTTATCTTCTCTTGCTCTTGGCTTTCGCCTTAGCAGTAGCCGGCTTGATAAACGGTGCGCCGGTGTCCATCTTCACGTCTACTGTCACTGAGAGCGTTTTGGTAAAACTGCACTGAGCGGCAAGCCCTGCCGTGGCACCCCAAGGATTGACGATATAGCGTCGGGCGGTGGTGGCATCGTCACCAGTAACTCTGTCAATCGCTGCATCATCGAAATCCACATCCTTGCCATCGGCTTTGATACTCTTGACGGCCACATCACAGTTAGGATGATCCTTGAGGAGCTTCTCTATGTCGAGATAGACACCATAGACATTCGAGCAGCTACCATTAACGGTGAAGGTGTAAGTACCGTCAGAACCATCCTTGACAAACACGTCATCGCTCTGCTGGAAGGCCCAGCCGGTGTCAAAGATGTGCAGGCCGCCCTTATAGGTCTTGGCCACACCGGCGCGCACGACGCTCCACTGATAGCCCATGTACTGATAGAACTTGCCTTGGTCATCGTACTCGCGGGCACCCCAGACGATGTTGTCCAGTCCGCCCGTCTGTGCATTGCAGTTGGCTTTCTGGCTGAAGCCGAGGATGCGCAGGCTGCTCTCGTTGGTCGTCATCACAGCGCGTCCGTCTTTGCTCAGGGCAAAGGTAGGCAGTGCCGGTGTGAAGGTGTAAATACCATCCTTGTCAAGCGTGTAGCTGCCAGTGGTCTCCTTGCCGTCTGGGGCTGTGAACGTGTAGGTGTGGTTACCGCTGTTCATCACGATGGTCACGTCCTCCAGGTTGTCAATCGGCGTGAAAGCTTTCACGCCCTTGGCGGTTCCATCCTTGGTGTACCAGTCAAAACCAGTGAGCTTATAGGTGACAAGCTTGTCGTTCTTCGGTTCCACAAAGTCCATCCATCCGTCTTCCAGGGTCGGATAGGCCTCCACCTCAGGAGCCTCGTAGTGGTCGGCATAGTCTTTCGAAACAAAATTGAAGCACAGCCACCACTTGCCCTCGCCGGAGGTGTCGGGATTGCGCAGCACGGCGAGACGCAGCTGGTTGTTGGTCAGTGTGACGATATGGATGTCCTTTTGCCATCCGGTAGCGTCCTCACGATTCTCCCAAGCAGGAGCGTGCAGTAACGGACAGTCCGTCAGGTTGAGTCTGTGGTTGTCGAGATCGAGCAGATAAGTACCGGACTGCGCCTTGGCAACGCCGTTTTCATCATAGGTCACACTCTGCACGTTGGCACCATTCTTCAAGTCAAAAGTCATGGAACTCTTGAAGATGTTGCCCGTTGCGTCAGTGTTTCCGCCGGCGGGATCCCAGTTGCTCGTGAAGTTGTTCCACTCAGCATTGGAGGCCGAAGGGTCGCCAAAGGAGATCTCGCCGGAGCAAAGGCCATAGTTGCCGTTGTCGGGAATCCACGTCTTGCTCTGACCGACGCCACCTGTGAGCATTGTGTAGAGCTCATTATTGACAAAGTCCGCACAGAACTTGTCGACGGTGAAGCGAGCAGTGTCGCCGTAGACATAAGCGCCGCGGGTGTTCACACCGAAGAGCACGCTATAAGTGCCGGGGAAAGGTATCTTCAAGGTGACATCCTTCTCCTGTGACCGTCCTTGCGGCTCAATCCAACTGACCTGATAACGGTCGGCCATGAGGCTCTTCAAATACACGATATTGGGATTCTGCTCATCGTGAGTAATGCTATAAGCCTGTCCTTCGACGAGGTCGGCCGACGTGACATCCTTGTCGCCGAGATCATAGTCATCGGGAGAGCATGCTGCCATGCCAAAGAGCATGAGCGCCGCCCCTGCAAAGGCATAGATATAATGTTTGAGTCCACTTTAAAAAGTGGCAATTTAAAATTTTATATGTGTCCGAGACCGG
>URCI01000058.1 GCA_900546345.1 uncultured Prevotella sp.
CTCGCAGAATGGAGAGCTATATACACTGGTGCCCGGACAACAGCCGCAAAAGATCGATGTGCGTATCGTCACGGATACCAATGACAAGGATGTCGTGCGCAGAACGCTGACCAGCGGGGCAACGGAGTTTTGTCTCTCACCCTCAGGCAAGGAGATTGCCTTTATCGATCATGGTGACGTCTTTGTTACTTCGATCGACTATAAGACCACCAAACAGGTGACTGATACGCCGGAACAAGAAAGAAACCTCAGCTTCTCGCCCGACGGTCGCTCACTGGTCTATGCTTCCGAGCGCAACGGACTTTGGCAGGTCTATCTCACAAAGATCAAAGATCCCAACGAGAAACTTTTCGCCTATGCTGGTGATCTCGTGGAAGAGCAACTGGTAAAGAGTGACAAGACGTCGTTCTTGCCGAAATTCAGTCCCGATGGTAAGACGGTCGCCTTTATCGAAGACCGTGGAGCATTGAAATCCGTCGATGTGAAGAGCCATGCTGTCAATACGCTGATGGACGGAAAATATATCTTCTCGTATGCCGATGGCGACATTGACTATCAGTGGAGTCCTGATTCCCGGTGGATCATCTCCAATTATATTGGCGAAGGCGGATGGAACAATGCTGATATCGCCCTGGTGCCGGCTGATGGTTCGCAAAAAGTCGTCGATCTCACGGAAAGCGGATATAATGATGGCGCGGCCCGCTGGGCCTTGGGCGGTAAAGCCATCGCCTTTGCTTCTGACCGGGCTGGGTATCGCAGTCATGGCAGTTGGGGTGCTGAACAGGACGTGTATCTGATGTTCCTTGACTTGGACGCTTATGAGCGATTTCAAATGAGCAAGGAGGAGAAAGAGCGCTTCGACGAGGCACAGAAGGCCAAGAACAGTGATGAGCAAAAGGCCAATGGCAAGAAGAAAAACAAAAAAGGAAAGAAAAATAAGAAGGACGGCAAGGACGCAAAAGTCAAGCCGCTGCGTTTCGACACAGAGAACTGTCGTGACCGTATCGTACGGCTGACCGTCAACTCCTCTCATTTGGGCGACTTCATCCTTTCTCCAGGTGGTGATACGCTCTATTATGAAGCTCAGTTCGAGGACGGCTATGACTTGTGGAGACACGAGATGCGGGAAGGAAAAACCACTCTTGTGATGAAGAAAGTCAATGGCGGAGACATGCAGGCCGACAGCGCTTTCAAGCGTTTGTTTGTGAATAGTGAGGGGCGTATCAAAAAGATTGATCTGGCAAAGAATGAGATCAAGGATGTCGACTTTGAAGCTCGCTTCAATGACAAACCTTATCAGGAACGGCGCTATCTCTTTGATCATATCTGGCAACAAGTCAAGGATAAGTTCTACGACCCGAAACTTCATGGGGTCGACTGGCAAGCCTATCGTGATAACTACGAGCGTTTCCTGCCGTTTATCAACAACAATTTTGACTTTAGCGAGATGCTCTCTGAGATGCTCGGAGAACTCAACGCCTCACACACTGGTTGTCGTTATTATCCCAATGGAGCTTCCTTGCAGACAGCCGAACTGGGATTGCTCTTTGACAGTCACTACGTGGGTGATGGCTTGAAGGTGGCAGAGGTGATCAAGCGTGGTCCTTTCGCTGTGAGAAATACGGGCGTCACCGCCGGCTGCATCATAGAGAAGATTGACGGGCAACGTATTCTGCGGGACTCTGATTACACGTCGTTGCTCGATGGTAAGGCTGGAAAGAACCTGCGTGTGAGTGTCTATCAACCTAAGAGCGGTAAGCGTTTTGACGTGCAGGTGCGTCCGATCACACGTGAAGCACAGCGTGAACTGCTCTACCGCAGATGGGTAGATCACAATCGTGAGCTTGTCGACTCTCTCTCACATGGACAGTTGGCTTACGTTCATGTCAAGGCGATGGACAGCGAGAGCTTCCGTACGGTGTTCAGCGAATTGCTCAGTGACAAGAACCGCAACCGAAAAGCTGCGATTATCGATGAGCGGCACAACGGAGGCGGATGGCTGCATGACGATCTCTGCACATTGCTCAGCGGTAAGGAGTATCAGGAGTTTATCGCTCATGGCAAGTATATAGGACGTGATCCATGGAACAAATGGGTGAAGCCTTCCTGTGTAATGATCTGTGAGGATGACTATAGCAATGGCCACGGATTCCCGTTTGTGTATAAGACACTCGGAATTGGTAAACTCGTCGGCACGCCTGTGGCCGGCACGATGACCGCTGTTTGGTGGGAGACGCTGATGGATCGTAGTCTGGTCTTCGGTATTCCGCAGGTCGGTTGCCGTGATATGAATGGAAAATATGGTGAGAATCATCAACTCGATCCGGACGTGGAAGTGTATAACACGCCTGAGGACTATCTTACCGGTGATGATGAACAGCTCAAGAAAGCTGTTGAGACAATGATGAAATAATGCATTGACGCTTTTACAAGTCTACTGAAAATCACGGATATAGTGGAGCTTATCTCTGCGATATCCGTGATTTTTTGTAGGTTATCAATAAAAAAGGTGCCCTTGCCTCACGGCAAAAGCACCAAGCAAACTTAAACAACCAATAAAAGAAATAGATTGTCCTTGCTTATCGGATGAACAGAAGCTCGCGATACTTAGGCAGTGTCCAAAGCTCGTCGGCTACTACCAGTTCCAGCTTATCGATTTGATAGCGGATGGGCTGGAACTTAGACTCTACTGTGTCGTGGTAGGCGACTGCCTTCTCGCGGGCGTCTTCTATCTTGTTAGCTACCTTGCGTGCATTGACCAGGTCTTCTACGCCCTTCTCAATGATGGAGGTACGCTCTGCTATTTCCTTGATGATCTTCAGGTTGCGCTCGCTGAGTTTCTTGCCTTCCTCAGCGCCGAAGATAGCCATCATGTTCTCGACATTCTTGGCCAACTGACTCTGATAGTGAGTAGCAACAGGGATGATGTGGTTCATACTCAAGTCTCCAAGCACACGACCCTCGATCTGCAGCTTCTTGGTGTAGGTCTCCCATTTCACCTCATTACGTGCTTCGAGTTCGTTCTTCTTCATGACACCCATCGACTCAAACATCTTGATGCTGGACTCGTCGAGGTAGCGGTCGAAGATCACCGGGCAGCTCTTCTCAGTGTCCAGTCCGCGCTTCTCAGCCTCAGCAACCCACTCGTCGCTATATCCGTTGCCGTCGAAGTGGATAGGAGCACATGTCTTGATGTCAGCGCGCAGCACGTCGATGATGGCAGAGAACTTATCCTCGCCCTTGGCAATGATAGCGTCGACACGCTTCTTGAAGTCGGTCAGTGCCTCTGCAACGGCTGTGTTCAGCACGATCATGGCGCTGGCGCAGTTAGCCTCAGAACCTACAGCACGGAACTCAAAGCGGTTGCCGGTGAAAGCAAATGGAGAGGTACGGTTGCGGTCAGTATTGTCGCGCATGATGTCAGGTATCTCAGGGATGTCAATCGTCACGCCTTCCTTGCCCTTGATGTTGAAGAGATCTTTCTTGTCGGCTTTCTCGATATGATCAAGAATGTCAGATACCTGCTTGCCAAGGAAAGAAGAGATGATTGCTGGAGGTGCTTCGTTGGCACCCAGACGATGAGCGTTGGTTGCACTCATAATAGAGGCCTTCAACAGTCCGTTGTGCTTGTATACACCCATCAACGTCTCGACGATGAACACCATGAAGCGCAGGTTGTCCTCAGGAGTCTTGCCTGGTCCATGGAGCAAAATGCCTGTGTCGGTAGACAGACTCCAGTTGTTGTGCTTACCAGAACCGTTGATACCGTCGAAAGGCTTTTCGTGGAGCAGTACCTGGAAGCCGTGCTTGCGGGCAACCTTCTTCATCAAGCTCATCAGCAACATGTTGTGGTCGACAGCCAGGTTGGTCTCCTCGAAGATAGGAGCGCACTCAAACTGGTTTGGAGCAACCTCGTTGTGGCGAGTCTTGCAAGGAATGCCAAGTTCCAAAGCCTGGATTTCCAGGTCCTTCATGAAGGCCTGTACACGCTCGGGTATCGTTCCGAAATAGTGATCGTCCATCTGCTGGTCCTTGGCAGAGCTGTGGCCCATCAGTGTACGGCCGGTCAGCACGAGGTCAGGACGTGCGGCATAGAGATCCTCGTCAACGAGGAAGTACTCCTGCTCCCATCCCAGGTTGCTGATACACTTCTTCACGTCGGGATAGAAATAATGACAGACATCGGTAGCGGCAACGTTCACAGCATGGAGAGCGCGCAGCAGAGGTGCCTTGTAGTCAAGGGCCTCACCGGTGTACGAAATGAAGATCGTCGGGATACACAGTGTGTCGTCAATGATAAACACAGGTGATGTAGGATCCCAAGCAGAGTAACCACGAGCCTCGAAAGTAGAGCGGATACCACCAGAGGGGAAGCTGGATGCGTCAGGCTCCTGCTGCACAAGCAGCTTGCCGGAGAATTCCTCTATCATTCCGCCCTTGCCGTCATGCTCGATAAAAGCATCGTGCTTCTCAGCCGTGCCTTCGGTCAGAGGCTGGAACCAGTGCGTATAGTGTGTGACACCATTCTCGTCAGCCCACTGCTTCATGCCTGCTGCTACTGCGTCGGCAATGCTGCGGTCGAGCTGAGCACCGTTGTCAATGACATCGATGAGCTTGTCATACACTTTCGACGGAAGATACTTATACATCTTCTGACGGTTGAACACTTTCTTGCCGAAGAATTCTGAAGGACGCTCCACCGGCGAGATGACCTCGACGGGCTTTCTGCGTGATGCCTCAGCTACGGCATCAAATCGTAAACTAGTCATATTTCTTAATGTTGATGTTAAAGTTCTTGTATGAGTGTGGGACCTCACGGGGAGGTCACCACTGATTGATTTCTTTTTTTATGTTTAGGTCTAGGCTACAAAAGCTTGGCCTGTTGAGAGCAGTTCGGACTTATGGATGCAAGGTGAAACCGCAAACGAAGTAAGCTTTCTGCGTGCTGGGATTGGCATAAACGCCTGCGAATACCGGAACAGAGAAAGAGTTGGTGATCGTGATGTCCTTGCTGGCTTTCAGTCCCACGTTGGTGACGGCGAAACCATTGGCGTCGGCATAGAACGAAGTACGGTAGGGAACGGCACCCACAGTTGCAGTCCAGTCGAGGGACGCAAGTTTGAAGGGAGCTGCCAACTCTAAATAAGAGGAGTAAGCTCTGTCGCCGTCCTTATTGACGCCGTCGTTGCCAGCGAAATTGGTGTACCAGTTGATTGCGAGCGGACCGAAGTCATATCCGATGTTACCTTCAAAGACATGGCTGGTCTCATGAGCTTTGTAAGCGAAATATTTGTCGTTGGGAGAGTTGAACCAGTAGTCGGTCACTCCAATGTGGAAGCCTCCTGTAGTGTAGGAAGCCGTGAGATCAAACTCCTTGGTGTCGTCTTTGTCCGACAATCCCACGTTGCCCCAAGCAGAAAGAGAAAAGCCTTTGTAGGCAATACCCAAAGTAGGTTGAATACTCACGTCGCCCAAGTCTTGTCCACGCCAGATATACTGGTTGACAACATCCGTGCTGATTGTACCTTCTACTTTGTCCTGAGCACTTGCTGTGAGGGCTGTCATGGCCACGGCAGCCAGACACATCATTCTTCTTACCTTTTTCATAACGACTTATTTTTAATTGTTCATAGTTGGCGGGCAGTCCGTGTGGGCTGCCGACCGTTTTCTCTCACTCACTTTTTGTCTCTCTCTACTCGAAGCCTTGAGCTTTTTCGCTTTTAGCCTCTCTCTTGTCTACACTTTTGTAGTGTGTTTGTCCCGATGCGGGTGATTTGCTGGGTGCGACTTATTTCTTCAATGACCACTCAGCGATACGTCGCATGGCCTCACGTACGTCTTCGCGATTACCGAAAGATGTCAGACGGAAATAGCCCTCGCCACTGGGACCGAAGCCTACGCCCGGTGTGCAGACAACGCCACATCCATAGAGCAGTTGTTCAAAGAACTTCCAGCTGTCCATGCCGTCAGGCGTCTTAACCCACAGATAAGGAGCGTTGACACCGCCATAGACCTTGTAGCTGAGTTTGCTCAGCGTGTCGCGCATGATCCTGGCATTCTCCATATAGTAGTCAATGGTCTCTTTGATCTGCTTCTTTCCTTCTGGTGTGTAGATCGCCTCAGCAGCACGTTGGCTGATATAGCTTGTTCCATTGAACTTAGTACTCTGTCTCCGATCCCATAGCTGGTTGAGATTGACGCGTTGTTTCCCGTCGACGGTGACGGCTGTCAACTCTTTCGGTATGATCGTGTAACCGCAACGTACCCCCGTGAAGCCCGCAGTCTTACTGTAACTATGGAACTCGATGGCGCATTTGCGTGCTCCCTTGATCTCATAGATGGAGTGTGGAATCTCCGGGTCAGTGATGTAGGCCTCGTAAGCAGCGTCGTAGAAGAGGATGGAATCATTGCGGAGTGCAAAGTTCACCCATTTGCGGAGCTCCTCTTTCGGCAATACAGTTCCTGTGGGATTGTTGGGATAGCACAAGTAGATCATGTCGACATGGCGGTCAGGGATCTGTGGCACGAAATTGTTTTCTGCCGTACATGGGAAATAGGTGACGTCGGTCCATCGTCCATTCTCAAAGACACCAGCCCGTCCGATCATTGCGTTGGAATCTACATAAACGGGGTAGATTGGATCCGTCACGCCGATGTTGTTGTCCCATCTTAGGATTTCCTGAATGTTTCCGGTGTCGCTTTTTGCTCCATCGTTGATAAAGATCTCGTTGAGATCGATGTGTATGCCTCTTGGCAGGAAATCATTTTTCTGGATGGCTTCTCTGAGGAAGTCATAGCCTCTCTCTGGACCATATCCTCTAAAGGTGGCTTTGCTGGCCATCTCCTCTACCGCTTTGTGCATGGCTTCTATGACGACGGGTGCCAATGGCTGTGTCACGTCGCCGATGCCCAGGCTGATGACCTTGGTCTTTGGATGGGAGACCTTGAAGGCGTTGACCCTTTTGGCTACATCGGCAAAGAGGTAGTTGCCGGGTAACTTCAGGAAGTGTTCGTTTACTAATGCCATATTTCTAAATTCCTTTTATGTTGTTTGTTAAGTTTGTCGATACATGGTTCTATGCTTCTTCCGGCAACTCGATCTCTCCCTCGAAGGCGAAGGCAGCCGGTCCCGTCATATAGACGTGGTTATCGTTTTTGCTCCAGGTGATGTCCAACTCTCCACCGTCCATAATGATGATGGAGTGTCTGTCGCTCACACCGAGCTTTGCGGCCGCTACGGCTGTGGCACAAGCTCCTGTGCCGCAAGCCATGGTGATGCCGCTACCGCGTTCCCAGACCCAGGTGCGCAGTCTGCCTGAGCCCACCAGCTGTGCAAACTCTATGTTGCATCGCTGGGGGAAGGCATTCTCTCTCTCCAATATTTTACCTAACGTAGTGATATCCATTTGCTCCACATCGTCCACGAAGATGACATAGTGTGGATTGCCCATGCTCACGAAGAGGCTCTTGGGCTGTCCTTCTTCTGTGCGGATGACATGTTCTGCCAATTCTTTGACGGTTTGCAACTCATCGGGCGCGTGGCCAGTGAATTGCGCTTTAACCTCAAAAGCAGGCTCCAGCATATCCACTGTGACACTCTCTACTTTTCCGGCTTTCAAGTGCAATGACAATACCTTCACGCCTGAGAGCGTCTCCAATCTGATGGTAGTCTTGTCGGTGATCTTCTTTTCATAAAGATATTTGGCGATACACCGGCTGGCATTGCCACACATCATTGCTTCAGAACCATCGGCGTTGAAGATGCGCATCGAATAATCGGCTTTCTCTGCGTCTTTGGGTTGACCGATGAGTACCAAGCCATCACTGCCTATACCCGTGTGCGGCTTGCTCCAAGCGATGGCTGCTGCACTTGGATCGGGGATATTATATAATAAGGTGTTGACATATATATAGTCATTGCCTGCCCCGTGCATCTTAGTGAAGTGAATGGTCTTTGACATAATGAAGCAATTTATTTCTTATTGATTGACTTTATGTTTTAAATTCACCGCAAAGTTAATACAAAAAGATAGAACCGCAAAGAGTTAAACGACATTTTTTACGAACTTTTTTAAGGAATGTATGGATTTGTAATCATAAAAGCTACATATCCTTACAGTTTTTTATTCTTACCCTACTTAGATCGAGCAAATTGCAATGAAAGAAAAAATAATAATAACAAAACGACTGCAAATGTTTTATTATTTAAACAAAATGAACTAACTTTGCATCCGAAAGATAACAATACGTAAGCAACCATAAGTTTAACCATAAAGAAAGGTAAGTTATGAAGAAGATTGAAGCGATCATCCGTAAGACTAAATTTGAGGATGTAAAGGAAGCGTTGCTTGCCGCCGACATCGAATGGTTTTCCTATTACGATGTCCGTGGTGAGGGCAAGATGCGCCAGGCCCGAATTTATCGTGGCGTGATGTACGATACGAGCAGTATCGAGCGTGTGTTGATGAACATTGTCGTGCGTGACAAGAATGTCGATAAGACCGTGAAGGCCATTACCGATGCAGCGCGCACAGGAGAGATCGGTGATGGACGTATCTTCATCATACCGGTGGAGGACACCATCCGCATCCGTACGGGAGAGCGCGGAGACATTGCCCTGTACAACGCAGAGCAGGAGAAGTAAGGCTTCTGCACGCCTTTGTGAGTATCCTCAAAGGCGAATGCAATAGAGAGAGAACATAGAAAACACAATTAGGGTAACAAAAATCAATCGTATTATGACAGTTCAAGATTTAAGCATTTCTATAGATACCGTATGGATGCTGTTGGCAGCCATGCTCGTATTCTTTATGCAACCAGGTTTCGCCTATTGTGAGGCGGGTTTCACCCGGCGTAAGAACACCACGAACATCCTTTTCAAGAACTTTGTCGACTTCATGATCGGCTCAGTGCTCTTCTGGTTTGTCGGTTTTGGATTTATGTTTGGTTCCGACGGACAGGGCTTTATCGGTATGCCAAACTTTGGTGACCTTTCTTTCTACCACAATGCCAACGGTCTGCCGACAGAAGGTTTCCTGATGTTCGAGACCGTCTTCTGTGCCACATCTGCCACTATCGTGTCCGGTGCCATGGCTGAGCGCACGAAGTTCAATATGTATGTGGTCTATTCATTCTTTATTTCACTGATCATCTATCCAGTAGAAGGCCACTGGACATGGGGTGGCGGCTGGCTCTGCAACGCTGCTGACGGCAGTTTCATGATGAATACCTTTGGTCATGCCTTCCACGACTTTGCCGGTTCCACGGTGGTGCACTCCGTCGGTGGCGTGCTGGCTTTCATCGGTGCCATCTTCCTTGGTCCCCGTTTGGGCAAATATCGCAAGGACGGCAAGAGCAACGCTATTCCCGGTCACAGCCTGACGTTGGCTTCCCTCGGTGTGTTCATCCTTTGGTTTGGATGGTTCGGTTTCAACCCGGGCTCTCAGCTTGCAGCAAGTGGTCAGGTCAACCGTGAGGCTATCAGCCACGTATTCCTGACAACCAACATGGCAGCCGCCTGCGGTGGTCTGGCAACTATGTTCCTCACTTGGATCAAATATGGCAAGCCTTCGTTCTCATTGACGTTAAATGGTATTCTGGCAGGTTTGGTAGGTATCACTGCCGGTTGCGACTGCGTGTCAGTGGTTGGTTCTATCATCATCGGTTGCTGCTGCGGTATCGCACTGCCGTTTGCAGTTGAGTTCATCGACCAGAAGCTTCATATCGACGACCCTGTCGGTGCCAGCTCAGTGCACTGGGTCAACGGTGTTCTCGGTACTTTGCTGACCGGCCTGTTCTCCACCAGTGAGGGTGCTTTCTACGGCCACGGCTTCGGTTTCTTCGGTGCAGAGGCCTTCGGCGTACTTTGCGTAGACGCTTGGGCTGCCGCTTGCGGTATCGTACTCTTCTGGACCATCAAGCACACTGTCGGACTTCGTGTTGACAAGCGTGTTGAGGAAGAGGGACTTGACATCTACGAGCACGGCGAGAGCTGCTATAACGCATAGTTTCCACTTTACGCTGATACTTGAAGACTTCAGCCTCCCTTCGGGGAGACCGAGGTCTTTTCATCGGGAAACAAACTCCCGATTCTCGTTACCAACAAATTCATTATTCATTAACTGATTCTAAAAAGATTCTGTGTAAGCAATATTTGACAAGAACAGAAGCAAACGAATAGAACAACAACTCAACCATTATGATTGATACAGGAAATACAGCGTGGATCACCACCGCCACCATCTTAGTGATGTTTATGACCGTGCCGGCACTGGCACTGTTCTATGGAGGTCTTGTACGCTCCAAGAATATCCTCAGCATACTGATGCAATGTCTCATCTGTACGGCTGTGGGCAGTATACTCTGGATAGCCATTGGCTACAGCTGGGTGTTTGGCACCAGCCTTCAGGGCACTGCTTTGGGCAGCGTGATTGGGGGATTTGACAAGGTATTCCTTCATGGCGTGACGATCCACTCGGTGCTGGCTCCGGCTCATATTCCTGAGTTGACGTTTGTACTCTTCCAGTGCATGTTTGCCGTGATTACGCCGGCGTTGATCATCGGAGCTTTTGCCGAGCGCATGCGTTTCTCAGCTTTCCTGTTGTTCACCATCCTTTGGTCTGTCATCGTCTATTATCCCATGGCCCATTTCGTGTGGGGTGGAGGTTTCTTGCAGCAGATGGGAGCCATTGATTTCGCCGGTGGTACTGTTGTGCATATCAATGCAGGTATTGCCGCCTTGGTGACAGCGCTGATGCTCGGCCGCCGTGCAGGCTATCGTCCGGGCCGTCCTATTCCCGCCACCAACGTCCCCTTTGTGTTCATTGGTGCCGCCATGCTGTGGCTGGGATGGTTTGGCTTCAATGCCGGAAGCGGCTTGACGGCCGATGGTCTTGACGCCAACGCCTTCCTTGTCACCCATTTGGCTACTGCTGTTGCCGCTGTGACTTGGATGACCATTGACTGGATTCATAATGGTCGTCCCACCTGTGTCGGTATGTGCACCGGTGCTGTGGCTGGTTTGGTGGCCATCACGCCTGCAGCAGGCAGTACCGATGTGCTGGGTGCTATCTTCATTGGACTCATCACTTCAGCGATCTGCTACTTCATGGTGGCTGTCGTGAAGCGTGTCTGCGGCTATGACGATGCACTCGACGCCTTTGGCGTTCACGGTATCGGTGGTATTGTCGGTTCTGTTCTGACCGGTGTCTTTGCTACAAAGACCGTGACCGGCGGAGCCTGCGGCGCTCTTTACGGCGACTGGCACCAGCTCGGAGTGCAGCTCATCGCCACCGTTTTTGGCATCGTCTTCAGTGGCGTACTGACTTGGCTTATCTTTGTCATCGTCGACAAGACAGTCGGTATGCGTGTTGATTCCCGTGTGGAGGAAGAAGGACTCGACATCTACGAGCACGGTGAGTCAGCCTATAATCTCTAATCGAAAAACACATCTCCTGTGAGAGCGTAGTCTTTGGACCTCGTCCTCATGGGAGATTCAATATCAACATTCACAAACTTAACAGCTTTAACAACCATGTGTGGAATAGTAGGAATTTTCAACATTCAGGATCAGACGCCTGATTTGCGACAGAAGGCATTGCGTATGAGTCAGAAGATCCGCCATCGCGGACCAGACTGGAGTGGTATCTACACGGGCTCTTCGGCCATTCTTTGTCATGAGCGTCTGAGCATCGTCGACCCGGAAAGTGGCAAACAGCCGTTGTTCTCGCCCGACAAGAAAGAGGTGCTGGCCGTCAATGGTGAGATCTATAACCATCTCGACATCCGTGCCTCCTTCCCTGATTATGCCTTTCAGACGGGCAGCGACTGCGAAGTGATCCTTGCCCTGTATCGTCAGTGGAAGGAGAAAGCACGCTCGCTGAACTCTGCCGAGGCCTTACATGCTTCAATTGTCAGCATGATCGAGAAGCTCAGTGGCATCTTTGCCTTTGCGCTCTATGATGCCGAGGATGGCTCGTTTCTCATTGGCCGTGACCCGATCGGCGTGATCCCACTGTATATTGGTTACGATCCCGATGGTAAGGTCTATGTGGCCAGTGAGTTGAAAGCCTTGGAAGGACAGTGCGATCATTACGAGCCCTTCCTGCCCGGCCACTACTATTGGAGCAAGGATCCCGGCATGAAACGCTATTATCACCGTGATTGGATGGAAGGAAAGACACGTCCGAAAAGCGCTCTGTCCTATGGTCAGGCCGTTGAGGAGATCCGTCAGGGACTGATGTCGGCCGTGAAGCGTCAGCTGATGAGTGACGTGCCTTATGGCGTGCTGCTCTCCGGCGGACTGGACTCTTCGGTCATCTCTGCCATTTCCGAGCGTTTCTCTTCCACACGTGTTGAAGAGGGCGGCGAGACACGTGCCTATTGGCCACGGCTTCATAGCTTTGCTGTTGGATTGAAAGGTGCGCCTGATCTTGCCAAGGCAAAGTTAGTGGCTGATTATATCGGTACAGTCCACCATGAGATCAACTACACCATTCAGGAAGGTCTTGATGCCATCCGCGATGTGATCTATTTCATTGAGACGTATGATGTGACGACCGTGCGTGCTTCCACGCCGATGTATCTCCTGGCTCGTGTCATCAAGTCGATGGGCATCAAGATGGTACTCTCGGGCGAGGGTGCCGATGAGATCTTCGGTGGCTATCTCTATTTCCACAAGGCTCCGTCACCGGAAGAGTTTCACAAGGAGACGGTGCGCAAGCTTTCCAAGCTCTATCAGTATGATTGTCTGCGTGCCAACAAGAGTCTGGCAGCCTGGGGCGTGGAGGGCCGTGTGCCTTTCCTCGATAAGGAGTTCCTGGATATAGCCATGACGATTGATCCGGGCTACAAGATGTGTCCGGGCAAAACCATTGAGAAGAAGGTGGTGCGCGACGCGTTCACTGACATGCTCCCAGAGGAAGTGGCATGGCGCCAGAAGGAGCAGTTCTCCGATGGCGTAGGCTACAGTTGGATTGATAC
The DNA here is from genome assembly GCA_900546345.1 of uncultured Prevotella sp. Lineage (GTDB taxonomy): Bacteria > Bacteroidota > Bacteroidia > Bacteroidales > Bacteroidaceae > Prevotella. The sequence goes on from URCI01000058.1 coordinate 12,982, forward strand.
TTTGAAGCAGATCACGGCTTCTGCCGTCAGTGATGAACAGATGGCGCACGCTGCTGAGCGCTTCCCGATCAATCCGCCGCGCAACAAAGAGGAGTATTACTATCGCTCGATCTTTGCTGAGCACTTCCCCAGCGATTCTGCCGCACGCTCAGTGCCGAGCGTGCCAAGCGTAGCCTGCTCTACGGCTGAAGCTCTCGCCTGGGACGAAGCATTCAAGAACATGAATGAGCCCAGCGGCCGTGCCGTCAAAGATGTGCACGAGGACGTAGAGTAATCGTTGTTGTATAGTTGCAGGCTTATTTCCTTCAAAAGTAAGAAACGTTTTCAGTATTAACTTTATTCATGGTATTCTGGTGATAGGTGCTGGTATGTGGAAATACATCTATTATCTTCACTTTTAAAGTTGGAATGCTTTGAGAAGAATTTGGACTTATACTTCACCGAAAGAAGTATAAGTCCACTTTTTTAGAATATAATAGCATTCATACGTCTTTTTGTATTTCACAAACATCGAATCATTTTCTTATATTTAATCTTAAAATGTTTATAATGACTATCTTGCTTGTTAATATAGATTAATTTTGCTCTTCTTTTTTTGTCAATTATCTTTTATTCGCTAATTTTGTAACCAATTAACCGACCAATCTCATAAAAGATGTTTGCGATATTTACCCTATTAAGTATAAATGCTATACATAAGATCAGCCTGCTGATCATTTATGTAATCGGTTTTATATCGGTTCTTTGTTCACTTCTTGCAAATCATAAGGAGACAAAGAAAGCAATCAAGCAATTAAAATATGAACGAGACTTTTTACTACTTGCGATCTTATTTTATTTGGTTTATAAGATGTTGATAGAAATATAATCAAATATAAAATCAGTGATGAAAAAACATTTTAATTATCTGCTTTTACTTTTTGCGAGTGTTCTCCTTCTAATATCATGTTCTGATAACGAAGTGCCTATATCCTCGCCGTGTACATCTAACTCTGAAATTTATGACTCAATTGCTGGTTTGAGTCAATTTAAGCAGTCGTGCAAGTTAGTCGTTTCTCAATTGTCGGAGAAGTCTTTTAATTACAATACTTTGTCTACACGTGCCATGCAGGCTGACAATGACACTATTAAGCAACTTTCTAAGCAGTTGTCAAATGAAACTAAGAAGTTATTAGAGCAAAATGATATTGACTTCACTGAAGTGACATCAGTTAGAGACTCTGATTTCCGAATGGCATATATTGGGTTACTGATCTTGGATTATGATCGAGTATCTAACTCACGGAACATGACTAGAGCGTCTTTAGGAGATTGTATATTAAGAGCAGCAGGTATAGGTGATCTTGTAAAAAAAGGATTGGGTAAAAGAGTCGTTTTAAAAGCCCTTATTAAGGCTGGACTCAAAAGGTCAATCCCATATATTGGATGGGGGTTGGCCATTGGTGAAGGTGCAGCCTGCTTAGCCGGCCATTAAACGTTTTAATCGTAAGTCTGTATCTAATTCATCTTCAATCTCCCCATCTACTTATACAGACGGGTAGGCAATGAGCAAACAAGAAAAGATAATTGAGGTAAGGGGGGTCTCAGATATGTGAGATTCCCCTTACTTCCTTTTAATAGTATCAGTATTCAACTTTACTGTTTTGTTTTCAGTCCCAGAGCCTTAGCTTTCTCCTGCAGCAGTGCCATGAGGGGCTCGCGCTCGTTGGGTACGGTGTTGTCGAGTACAGCCTGCTTCAAGGCTTGCTTAAGCTGTCCGACCTCTCTTGAAGGCTTCAAGCCGAACATCTCCATGATCTCATTGCCGTCGATGCAAGGTTGCAGCAGACGCTTGTAGTCCTTCTCCTTCAGATCAGCGATCTTCTCACGCACGATGCGGAAGTTCTCCAGGAAACGTTGCTTGCGCTGACTGTTCTTGCTCGTGATGTCAGCCTCACAGAGCATCATCAGGTCGTCGATGTCGTCGCCGGCATCATTGACCAGTCGTCTGACCGCACTGTCGGTGACCTCTTCGTCGGCGATGACAATGGGCCGCATGTGCAAGTCCACGAGTTTCTGCACATATTTCATCTTCATGTCCATCGGCAGTTTCATACGGCGGAAGATCGGTGGCACCATCTTGGCCCCCACATAATTATGGTTGTGGAAGGTCCACCCCTGTGCGTCATCCCACCGTTTGCATTTTGCCTTGCCGATGTCATGCATCAAAGCGGCCCAGCGCAGCCAGAGACGGTGCTCATCGAGGTGCTTTAGGTCAGCCTGCCACTCTTGGATTTTCTTCTCATCGGCCTCTTTGTCTTTCAGTTTTTCCAGAAGATAGCTTCTCCGATCGTCTTGTCGGCGGCAGACGTTGTCAAGGACCTCAAGGGTATGGTAGAAGTTGTTTTTATGGGCCCGTCCCTTGCGTGTCTCCACGTTGTCGAGGGCGGTAAGCTCAGGGAGAATCAGTGTGAGCAGTCCAGCGCGGTGCAGGTCCACGAATCCCCGGCTGGGCTGGTCGGCCAGCATGATCTTGTTGAGCTCTTCTTCGATGCGTTCTCCACTGATGATCTTCAGTCGTTCGGCGTTGCGGGTGAGTGCTTCGAAGGTCTCGTCTTCTATGTAGAACTTCAGTTGCGTGGCGAATCTCACGCAGCGCATCATGCGCAGCGGGTCGTCGGAAAAGGTCACGTCCGGGTCAAGTGGCGTGCGGATGATGCCATCCTCAAGGTCGGCAAGTCCGTCAAAGGGGTCGACGAGCTCACCGAACCGATTTGCATTGAGGCAGACAGCCAGGGCGTTGATGGTGAAGTCGCGCCGGTTCTGGTCGTCTTCCAACGTTCCGTCCTCGACATGAGGCTTGCGGCTGTCGTGGCTATAACTCTCCTTCCGTGCACCGACAAACTCCACCTCGGTGCCATGGTATTTTACCTGTGCCGTGCCGAAGTTGCGGAAGACGCTCAGATGAGCCGTTTTGCCCAGTCTTTTCTTCAGTGCCTGCGCCACAGCGATGCCACTTCCGACGACCACCACATCGATGTCGTTGGAGGGTCTTTCGAGGAAGAGGTCACGCACATAGCCACCTACGACGTAGCATTCTACGCCGAGGCTGTCAGCCACTTCTGATATGGTGTGAAAGATATTTTTGTCGAGCAGCATTGCCAGCTCGTCGTCACTCAGCATTCTCATAATTAGTGTTTTAATGTGCAAAGTTACAGCAAACCGAATACAATACAAAGAAAACGAATCAGAAAATTCGTTTTTTTGTATTGTTGAGGTGCCGCGTAACTTATCTAAAGTTACAGCAAACCGAATACAATACAAAAAAAACGAATCAGAAAATTTGTTTTTTTGTATTGTTGAGGTGCCGCGTAACTTATTAAAAGTTACTGCAAACCGCTGGATTGGCAAAGAAAAAGTTCGTTTTCTTTGTGTTGGTGCAGCTCTATGGAGTGTTTCTATATGCTAAACCCTCTTACGGAATAGGGATTTCCCCCTTGCCACATTACCATCTATCGCTTAATTTTGCAACCATCAATAAGAAATCTAATTTGCAACCATTAAAAACTGAAGACCATGAAAGAACGTATTCTCTCTTCTGCTATTGTAGCCTTGGGCATTGTCTTGCTCGGCATCTTCCTGAAGGCGGGTATGGACAACTTCACCGAGAAAGACCGCAAGGTGACAGTGAAAGGTTTGGCTGAGAAAGAGGTTAAGGCCGACAAGGTGACATGGCCGATCATCACCAAAGAGATCGGTAATGATCTGCCGGAACTCTACAACCGGATCGCCTCCAAACAACAGACCATCCGCCATTTCCTCATCTCCAATGGCATCCAACCCAGCGAGATCAGTGTGGGAGCCCCAAAAGTCATCGATATGAACGCCGAGCAGTTTGCTGACAATAACAAGCCCTACCGTTACAATGTCACGGTGGTAGTCACCGTCACCTCTACGCATGTCGACAAGGTCCGCGGTATCATTGCCCGGCAAGGCGAACTGCTCAGGCAGGGCGTTGCCGTTGTCGCCGGCGATTACGATGCAGCCAACAATGTAAGCTATCAACTGACTTCTTTCAAGAAGATGAAACCTCAGATGATGACGGAGGCCATCGAGAACGCTGAACAGACGGCTCAGCAGTTTGCCAAGAATAGTCATTCGAGGCTCAACAAAATTGTCAGTGCAGACCAAGGGCAGTTCTCGATCGACGACCGCGACGCCAACACGCCTTACATCAAACGTGTACGTGTGGTGACAACGGTCACTTACTCACTGAAAGACTAAAATCCTCAAAATGACAGAATTGTTGAGGATTCTGACAAAAAAGTGGCGCTGAGAATGCGATTTTCAGGATCAGGCTGTCCCTTGGCTGGATTTTTGCGATTTTTGGGCTGTTTTCTTTAAGATATTGATAACCAGATATATAACTAAACGATAAATTGCTGTAATCAATAGAAAAGGTGTTTTGAGGAGAAATTCTTAAGTGAAAATCCCCTCAAAACACCTTTTTCTTGTTGTCATCTCAGTGATTTCATCTTATCATCTCATTGATTTTATCCGATCATCTCCATTGATTCATCAGGACATCTCAGTGTTTTTGCGCTACGGATCTATCTTTTTCCGTCATTTGGGCCACGCTTTTCATTGTTTTCTCAAATTCTGCTCTCTAGTGTAATCGGTATCTTTGCACCAACAAATTTCAGAAATTAGCAATGTAGCAGATTT
>URCI01000059.1 GCA_900546345.1 uncultured Prevotella sp.
GTGTAATTTCAAATTTAATCAAATGGTCTCAGTCCGGACTTTTTAAAGTGGACTCACAATTGGAAATTGTAAGCTTATGGCGAGAAACAGAAACAAATATCGTGACGACTATACCTCAGAATTTCACCCTAAATCCAAAGGACAAGGGAAAGTCTATCACAAGCCGAGACGTAACTATTGGGGAAACCTCTATGATAAGGATACGATAGAGGGACGTGAGCGGTTGTTTATTGACGAGAGTGGTACCGACTCTCTCTTTGATCCAGAGGACAGTGCGGATTCTTTCTATGACAATGACAATTACGAATAGCAAACAAGATACAGACAATGGAACTACCCAAGCAGCTCGATAATGTCAACAACCGGGTGGTTGACGACCTGAAGGAGAGGCTAACCGACAAGTCGAAGGTCGCCATCGCCGCTGCCTCTTTCTCCATCTATGCTTTCGAGGCATTGAAAGATGAGTTGGAGAAAGTCGATGAGCTGCGCTTTATCTTCACCTCCCCGACATTCGTCAAGGAGAAGAACAAGAAAGAGAAGAGGGAGTTCTACATTCCACGGCTTAACCGTGAGCGCAACCTCTATGGCTCAGACTTTGAGATTAAGCTTCGCAACCAGCTGTCGCAGAAAGCCATTGCCAAGGAATGCGCCGACTGGATCAGACGGAAAGTGCGCTTTAAGTCGAACGTTTCCAATAGCACAATGGGCGGGTTCATGTATGTACAAGAGCCGGAAGGCAAGGGACACACCTACCTGCCCTTCGATGACTTCACCACAACACAATTAGGCTGCGAGCGGGGCGACAATATCTATACGATGATCAATGTCCTCCCGTCACCGATGGCCGAGACCTACTTGCAGATATTCAACCAGCAGTGGCGCGACGACGAGCATTTCTCCGATGTCACTCAGCGTGTCCTCGACTACGTTGATACCGTCTATAACGAGAATGCACCGGAATACATCTACTTCATCACGTTGTACAATATCTTCAACGAGTTCTTGGAGGACATCTCCGAGGATGTGCTGCCCAATGAGCGCACGGGCTTCAAGAACAGCGTCATCTGGAATAAGCTCTATAACTTCCAGCGTGATGCTGCCCTTGCCATCATCAACAAATTGGAGAAGTACAACGGCTGTATTCTTGCCGACTCAGTGGGTCTCGGAAAGACCTTTACCGCCCTTGCCGTTATCAAGTACTACGAGAACCGCAACAAGAGCGTGCTTGTTCTCTGTCCCAAGAAGTTGAACGACAACTGGATGACGTTCCGCACAAACTACAAGAATAATCCTATTGCAGCCGACCGTCTCCGTTATGACATCCTCTTCCACACCGATCTCACCCGTGACCACGGCGAGAGTAATGGCATAGACCTCAGTCGTGTCAACTGGGGCAACTACGATCTCGTAGTGATTGACGAGAGCCATAACTTCCGCAATGGCGGTGACATTGACGAGGGCTTTGAGGACGACGATGACGACGACCACAAGGAGAACCGCTATGTGCGGCTGATGAACCGTGTCATCCGTGCCGGTGTGCAGACCAAAGTGCTGATGCTCTCGGCAACGCCTGTCAACAACCGCTTCAATGACCTTAAGAACCAGTTGCAGTTAGCCTATGAAGGCCATTCTGACCGCATCGACGAACTGCTTGACACCCACAGCAGCATCGACGACATCTTCCGTCAGGCTCAGGCTGCTTACAATGCGTGGACAAAACTGCCACAGGAACAGCGCACCACACAGCAGCTTCTGAAAAGTCTGAGCTTCGACTTCTTCACCGTCCTTGACGCGGTGACCATTGCCCGCAGCCGACAGCATATCATCAAGTATTACGATACGAAGGATATTGGCAAGTTCCCACACCGTTTGCCGCCCATCTCTCGTCGGCCGCCGTTGACTGACCTGCCAGACGCCATCACCTTCAAGCAGATTGCCACGACTCTCGACATGCTCAACCTCTCCATCTATACGCCGTCGCTCTACATCTACGACAGCATGAAGGAGCGGTATGAGATACGCTTGGAGGGCTCGGGTATTTCCATTGACGGTCGTGAGAAAGGTATGCGCAAGCTCATGGCTATCAACCTCCTCAAGCGTCTGGAGAGTTCCGTCAACTCCTTCCGTCTGACACTCGGACGTATCAAGGAATTAATAGAGACCACCATTAAGGCCATTGACAAGTATGATTCGTCCAACGGCCAAGGCGACAGCTATCTGACCAAAGGAACGATGGCAGCTGAAACCATTGAGCTCCCGGATCCTCTCAATGCTGAGGGCGACGGTACTGATGACGATCCGTTTGTAGGACGTAAGAACAAGATCAACCTTCGCGACATGGACTATGTGCGCTGGCGCAATGACATGAAGCGTGACCTTGCCATCTTCGACGAGATGCTCGCGCAGTTGGAACCCATCACGCCCCAGCACGACAGCAAGCTCCAAATGTTGGTCAACGACTTGAAGGATAAGTTTGTCCACCCAATCAACGAGGGCAACAAGAAAGTCCTCATCTTCACAGCTTTTGCCGACACTGCCGACTATCTCTATGAGCAGCTTGCCACTCGAATCAAGCAAGAGACGGGCATGAACGTCGCACTCATCACCGGTACGACGGATGGCAAGTGTACGATACCCCGGTTCCCGCTCAGTTTCAATAATATTCTCACGTACTTTTCCCCCATATCCAAAGACAAGGAGGCATTGTTTAGCGGACGGCCACAAGGGCCGCACCCTGCAAAGGGCGATTACCGTTCCGAGAACATCGACGTTCTGATAGCCACCGACTGTATCTCCGAAGGTCAGAACCTGCAGGACTGCGACTATCTCATCAACTACGACATCCATTGGAATCCCGTCCGCATCATCCAGCGTTTCGGGCGTATCGACCGTATCGGCTCCAAGAACGATGTCATCCAGCTCGTCAACTACTGGCCGGACATGGAGCTCGACGAGTACATCAAACTCAAGGGGCGTGTGGAAAGCCGCATGAAGGCCACCGTTCTGACTTCAACGGGCGATGACAACCCGCTCTCTGCCAAGGAAGAGGGCGATCTGGAATACCGTCGCAACCAGCTCAAGAAGTTGCAGGAGGAAGTGGTTGACATTGAGGACATGGACAGCGGCATCAATATCATGGACTTGGGATTGAACGAGTTCCGAATGGACTTGCTGGCCTACATCAAGGACAATCCCGATGTGGAGCATGCTCCCTACGGCATGGATGCTGTCGTAGCGCATACCGACCTTGCCAAGCCGGGCGTGATATTCATCTTGAAGAACCGCAATAATGCCGTGAACATCGACCACAAGAACCTGCTGCACCCGTTCTACATGGTCTATCTCGGCAATGACGGCACAGTCATCACCGACCACTTGCAGCCCAAAGCATTGCTTGACACTATGCGCCATCTGTGCAAGGGCAAGACAAAGCCAGACATGAATTTATGCCGTGAGGTGAACAAGGAGACACGTGACGGACGCGACATGGGCAAGTACAGCGACCTGCTCCAGCAAGCCATTGACAGCATCATCTCCGTGAAGCAGGAGAGCGACATCGACAGCCTCTTTGAGCCCGGTCCCACTACCGCCTTGCAAGGCGATATCAAAGGTCTTGATGACTTTGAGTTGATAACGTTCTTAATCATCCGATAATGCAGAGTGCGGCTCTTGTGACCGTCCACAATAAAATATGGAAAATATATTGAATTACCCCATTTCGACAATCGTTGGCGGACGGCCACAAGGGCCGCACCCTGCAAGCGGATATGGCCGAAACATCCCGAAGAAAGCCTTCTACGAGCATTGGGATCTGAGTGCCAAGCAGCGCCAGCACTTCGTTGATGACGTGGCATCGCTGACATGGCTTTACAAACTCGGCAAGGGAACGGTCAACGTACCCGGCGGCAAGCACATCGTCGAGATAGACTTCTTTGCCGTGACCGTCAAGGAGCAGGACTGTCCCGACGACGTGTTTACCCTTATTGACTCGTTCTTGCCGCAGTATATCGTCTTCATCCAGTGCTACAATGACGAATACCGCTTGCTGCTCAACTACAAGGATAGAACCAAGGACGAGAGCCATCCGTTCCGCATCATCAAGACATTCAAGGGAGAATGGACTAAGACCGACGATCTACGACTGACGATTGCCGGCAACACCCTCGACGACGTATGGGAACATTTCGCAGGCATCATCTCCGACTATCAGACCACCTCTTCAGCGAGCACACATGCCATTATCGCCCTTGAGGAGCGAATCAAGCAGAAGACTAAGGCGTGTGAGGCTTTGCAGAAGAAAATCCGACAAGAGCGACAGTTCAACCGACAAGTAGAGATGAACACCAAGGCACGGCAGTTGAAGCGTGAGATTACTTCCCTTGAGGAGCAAATCGTGGAGATAAAAGCAAAAAACAACGAATAAAGTTGGAAGGTTCGAAGAAAAAGCCTATTTTTGCAATATAGAACAAATAAAGCTCAAATATATGGAAATGACAAAAGAACAAGCATATCAGTGGCTTAAAGAGGTCAAGCAGAATAAGAAGAAAACGCTTGACAAAATGACCGACTGGTTGATCGAAGACTTTGAAAAGAGAACGGGCGAAAAGCCTACTTACATCGAAACGATTTAATTCATTGCAGGGTGCGGCCCTTGTGGCCGTCCGCATCCAACGGACATAAATAATTATCCAAGCGGTGGCGGACGGCCACAAGGGCCGCACCCTGCAAACGTCCGCATCCAACGGACATAAATGATCATCAATACGACGACGGAGATTAAAAAAAACGGCAATGACTGACAATCCATACCCTTCCCGCAAGAAGATGCGGTTCACGGGATTTGATTACAAGACCCAAGGATGTTACTTCATAACGGTTGTGACATTCAATCGTACCTGTCTGTTTGGCCATGTCGAAAATGAAAAAATGATCCTGAGTGATTCTGGTAAGATGATAGACCACATATATCACACAATAGAAAAGAGGTTTCTACAAGTTGGATGTATGGATTACGTCGTGATGCCCAACCATTTCCATTGCATTCTCTATCTTGATAGGAAAAATGATGATAGTATCCCAAAGGTGATGGATTATTTCAAATCAATGACAACTGATGAATACATCAAAGGTGTGAAGGAAAAAGGATGGAGACGCTTTGACGGCCATCTGTGGCAACGGAATTATTGGGACGATATCATTTGGAACGGCCGGCAGTTTGAGTATGTCCAAAATTACATTGCGTTAAACCCAAGCAGATGGAACAAGGACAATATCAATCCGCATCATGATAAGGATGTTGACCATATTTTGAGTCAGTTCAAGCAATTAAGATAAAAAAATCAAATGCGGCGGCGGACGGCCACAAGGGCCGCACCCTGCAAACGTCCGCCGATTAATAATATCATAACATAGGATGCGGACGGGCACAAGAGCCGCACCCTGCAAAAGATAAATATATGGACTTTAACCATTTACCATTAACCACTGAGGACGGAACGCAGGTGAACCTCGACGCGCTCTATAAGATTGCGCCGTCGTGCTTCACTGAGGCCCGTGACGAAAAGACGGGAAAGTTGCGCCATGTGGTCGACTTCAAGAAGCTGCGGCAACTTCTCGGCGACAATGCCATGGAGGACGAGCCGGAAGCCTATGAGTTCACTTGGGTGGGCAAGCAGGCTGCACGACGTGAGGCTGCCACACCTATCAACAAGACCCTTCGTCCCGTGCCGGAGAGCAGCGTGGACTGGGATCATACGCAAAACATCTATATCGAGGGGGACAACCTCGACGCCTTGAAGCTTCTCCAAAAGTCATATTTAGGGGGGGTGAAAATGATTTATATCGACCCACCATATAACACGGGCAACGACTTCGTGTATCATGATGACTTCCACCGCACACAGGCTGAGGAAGACTTGGAGGCTGGCAACGTAGATGAACTCGGCAACCGGTTCGTGAAGAACACTGAGACGAATGGTAAGTTCCATTCCGATTGGTGCTCAATGATTTATCCGAGATTGCAGCTGGCAAAGTCACTATTAAAAGATAGTGGAATCATTTTTATTTCCATTGATGATAATGAAGATGAAAATTTACGTAAGATATGCGATGAAATATTTGGTGAGACTAATTATCTGACAACAATAACTCGTTCTACAGGAACGCCAACAGGAGGTGGCTTTGATGGTTTAGTAAATGAGTTAGATTATATTCTTGTCTATTCAAAAAACATAAACTCTGCAAGTATAAATGGGTTACTGATGTCTGAAAAAGATGCTTCTATTTATGATCAAGAAGATAGTCGAGGTAAGTATCTTACTCGGTCACTCAGAAGAACAGGCGGTGAGGATAGACGAGAAGATAGACCTACAATGTATTATCCTATCATAGCACCAGATGGAACGGAAGTGTATCCTAAGGGTCCAACTGGGTACGATAGCAGGTGGATTTGTTCTCAGCCTAAATACAAAGAACTAGAAGCAAATGGGCTAATTGCATGGAAGAAAAATAATAAAGGAGAGTGGCAAGTCATGCAAAAGTTCTATTTGGAAGGTCGTACAAAAGCACCTGGTAATTTGTGGACTGATGTTGAAGGTAATAAGAAAGCCACAAGAGAAGTTAGAGATCTATTTGAGACAAAAAAATATTTCGACTTTCCTAAACCTGTGGGTGTTATTAAGAAAATACTATCAATTGGCTCTGACAAAGATTCTACAATTCTTGATTTCTTTAGTGGAAGTGGAACAACCGCTCATGCTGTCATGCAGTTGAATGCTGAGGATGGCGGCCATCGTAAGTTCATCATGGTTCAGCTCCCTGAAGAAACAGACAAAGAAAGTGAGGCATATAAGGCTGGCTACAAGAACATCTGTGAGATTGGTGAGGAACGCATCCGTCGTGCTGGTAAGAAGATTAAGGAGGAATTGCAGGGCGCGGCCCTTGTGGCCGTCCGCAATGGAAAATCGTCACAGGGCGACTTGTTTGACCAAGGCAATCAACAGGCGGACGGCCACGAGGGCCGCACCCTGCAAGCAGATGACCTTGACACTGGCTTTCGTGTCTTCCGCATCGACTCCAGCAACATGAAGGATGTTTATTTCGCGCCAAAGGACTTAGAGCCTCAGGAGTTGGATCTCTTTGCAGATAACGTGAAGGAAGACCGCACGGAACTTGACCTGCTTTATGGCTGTATGGTAAATTGGGGTGTGCAACTCTCGTTACCTTTGGCTACAGAGACAATAGACGGCGTGACGGTCTATACAGTCAATGAGGGCGACCTCGTAGCTTGTTTCGGTAAGCCCATCACTGATAATGTTGTCAAGGCGATGGCCGACAAGGCTCCGCTCCGTGTCCTCTTCCGTGACAGCTGCTTCGAGAAGGACGAGCAGAAAATCAACATCTTTGAGCAGTTCAAGCAGCTCCTTGGTTGGTCAGACGATGAAGCGTTGAACAACATCCGTGTGATATAACAACTTCAAAGAGGACTTATCATCGTATCAAGCTATGTAATGATGGTGGCAAACTTATGGTCTCGTGAGGCTGAAACAATGTTCTGATGGGGTCGAACCTATGTGATGGATGTTGTAATCCTATAGAAAAAGATCGTTTGCTATGCAGCAAAGGATTATTTGCTACGCAGCGAATAATGGGTCGCAACGCAGAAAAACAAAAGAAGAAAAAATTGAATGAAACTCAAATATAAACACCAGCGTTTCCAAGAGGATGCCGCCAGTGCCGTGACGGACTGCTTCCTGGGTCAGCCGCACTACGACGGGGCGAGCAACTTTCTCGTTGACCAGGGTATTGTTGATGGCAAGCAGGACAACAACCTGTTCCATACAGAGGGCTTTGCCAATGCTCCGTTGGAGCCCGGCGTGCCTTTGCGCGACAACATCCGGCGGGTGCAGACCTCGTTCGGTCTGAAGCCCATCGACCAGCTGGAGGGCGACGGCCGCACGCTGACTATCGAGATGGAGACGGGAACGGGCAAGACGTTCACCTATATCAAGACGATGTTCGAGCTGAATAAGCTCTATGGCTGGACGAAGTTCATCGTCGTGGTGCCGAGCATCGCCATCCGTGAGGGAGTGCTCAGCAGTTTTGACAGCATGAGCGAGTATTTCGCCCAGGAATACGGTAAGCGCATCCAGTACTTCGTCTATAACTCCAAGCAGCTCTCCAAGATAGACTCTTTCGCCTCCGATGCCGGCATGCACGTAATGATTATCAACACGCAGGCCTTCAACACCTCACTCAACGAGGACAAGAACAAGGAAGGCCGTGCTGGAGATGCCGCCGCCCGTATCATCTTCTCCCGTCGTGACGAGTTCCGCTCACGCCGTCCTATCGACATCCTCGCCGCCACACACCCCATCATGATCATCGACGAGCCCCAGAGCGTGCTCGGTGCTAACAAGGCGAACCAGACACGCAAGGGCTTGAAGTTGTTCAATCCCCTCTTCAAGCTTCTCTACAGTGCCACCCACCGCAAGGACGACATCGCCAACATGGTGTATCGTCTCGATGCGATGGATGCCTATAACAAGCACTTGGTGAAGAAGATTGAGGTGGTCGGTGTGGAGCAGAAAGGCACGACAGCCACCAACGGCTATGTCTACCTCGAACAGATTCTCATCTCCACCGGCAACCCACAGGCCCGCATCAACTACGACGTGATGCGCAAGAGTGGCACGGTGGCCCAGCAGTCGAAAGTCGTCAGCGATGGCTTCGACCTCTATGAGCAGAGTGGCGGATTGGAGGAGTACCGTGACGGCTTCGTCATTGACCGCATTGACGGAAAAGCGCAAGAAATCCATTTCGTCAATGGTCAGACGTTGGAACCGGGACAGATGGTTGGCAAGACTACAGAGGATGTCATCCGTCGCAACCAGATACGTGAGACCATCCGCAAGCACATCGAGCGTGAAAGCCAGCTGTATCCCAAGCACATCAAGGTGCTGTCATTGTTCTTCATCGACCATGTAAGCAGTTACAGGCTATATGGCGGTGAGGAGACTAAGGGTAAATTTGCCAAGATGTTCGAGGAGGAATACCCTCGTGTGCTACAAGAATACATCCCTTACCTGACCGATTCCGCCTACCTGCGCTATCTGCAAGACCCACGGAATGCGGCAGAGAATATCCACCAAGGTTATTTCTCGATGGACAAGAAAGGTCACATGGTGGATCCGAAGACAGAGCGTGGCAGCGACAACAGCAACGACGAGAGCGCCTATGATCTGATTATGAAAGACAAGGAACGGCTGCTCAGTCTGAAAGAGCCTGTCAGGTTCATCTTTTCCCACAGTGCGCTGAAGGAGGGCTGGGACAATCCCAACGTCTTCCAAATCTGCACCCTGAAAGAGAGCGACAACGAGAACAAAAAACGGCAGGAAGTGGGTCGTGGCATGCGTCTTTGCGTCAACGAGCGTGGTGACCGTCAGGATGCCGATGTGCTTGGAGAGGACGGTGTGTTCAATACGAACATCCTTACCGTCATTGCCAGCGAGAGTTATGATCGATTTGCCGAGGGCCTACAACATGAAATTGCCGATGCATGTGCCGATCGCCCCGTGAAAGTGACGGAAGACTTGTTCGTCGGCGTGAAATATACGACCGAAGACGGCTCGGAGCACACCATTACCGACGGTGTTGCCGATGACATCCAGGAGATGCTGATAGAGCAAGGCTATATCCATCGTGGCAAGCTGACAGACAAATACTTCGCCGACAAAGATGCGGACAAACTCGATTTCGGCGAGTTGGACAATATCAAGGAGGTCATCGTCAACCAGCTTGACGGTGTGTTCGACCCGAAGAAGGTGAAGCCGACAAATGGACGTGGCACCGTGGAAGGGCACTTCAACGAGCAGAAGTTCAAGGATGAATTCATGGGCTTGTGGAAGGAAATCAATATCCACAGCTACTATACGGTTCATTTCGACTCACAGAAACTCATCGACAAGGCTGTTCAGCAACTCGACAAGAGCTTGAACGTAACAGAAATTAAGGTAGTCATCAGTACAGGCAGTCTTGAGAAGATTGAGAGCAAACAGCAACTTGAGGAGGGAACCGCCATGAAGCAGGGCAAGAACCGCACGGTACAGGTACATGAGGGTGTGGGCAGTGTGCGTTATGACCTCATTGGGCAACTTGTCTCTAAGACGGGACTGACCCGCAAGACTATTGTTGCCATCCTCCAGGGCATTGACCCGAAGAAAACCTTCCACCAGTTCCAGCTCAACCCCGAGGAATTCATCATGAAGTCGGCACGCATCATCAACTCTTGCAAAGCCATGTCGGTCATCGAGCATATCGAGTACAATAAGATGGACGGCACCTATGACAAGGACGTGTTCACCGAGAACACGCTGCGTGGCAAGCTTGGCGAGAACGCCATGGCATCGAAGAAGAGCCTCTACGACCTTGTCGTGGTGGACTCAAAAGGTGAGATGGATTTTGCCGAAGCTCTGGAAAAACAGGATATGGTACAGGTCTATACCAAGCTACCGCGTGGTTTCTATATCAATACTCCTATGGGTCATTATAATCCCGACTGGGCGGTGGTGTTCAAGGAGGACAGTGGCGTTAAGCACATCTACTTCATAGCCGAGACCAAGGGCTCCATCATCGAGGCCGACCTGCGCGACGTGGAAAAAGCCAAGATAGCCTGCGCCACCAAGCATTTCCAGAGTATCGGCGCGAGCGATGTCCAGTACGATGTCGTCAATTCATGGGACACATTATATAATAAGGTAATGAAATAGCAGGGCGCGGCCCTTGTGGCCGTCCGCACAGATTGACTATGGCAACATACAAGGATAAATATACATGGGTTCCGTTCTTTCATGAGTTGGCTGAAAAATTGCTGACCTACAAGGACAAGCAGGAGCAGCTTAGAACGCTGGTCCTCAAGTCGCTCGACCCAAGTTTTACTAAGCATATCCTCAACTCAGGTGGCGCGGTTCAACCGAAGAATATCGATCCATTCACCGTCATGGGCATTATCAACCGCCTGACACTGACCTCACGTAAATCGGAAGTATGCAAGGTGTTCAAGCAGATATTCAAGATGGAAACTGCCATTCCCGCTGACTACAATGGAGTACCCCAACTGAGTCCGTTGAAGTCGGTATTCTACTGGTCGGACATTCCCGAAGAGGAACGTGAGGAAGACATTCAGCACCTTTGGGAGCTGTTGGATGTGGTGATGAACAACCGCTCAAGGGAAGAGATTGGCGAGGTGTACGATGTTGTCAAGGACCAGAAAGGAATCAAGTTCCGCGCGACCATCGCCTTGTATTGGATCAAGCCCAAGACCTATCTGTCCCTTGACAGCAACAACCGGCAGCTGCTGAATCACTACGGCATATACGTTCAAAACAACATTGACTATGCCGACTATCTCAACATCATGGACGAGCTGAAAAACAAAATGTTCAACCGCGAGGTTCCTTGCACTGGCTTTATTGACTTCACGGAACAGGCTTATGAGGACAGCGGTATCGTGGCCGAACCCGATGCCGATGTTGTCGCCAAAGCCCCACATGACGGCACGCAATACTTCTGGCTCAATGACAGTCCGACGTTATGGGATGTGGATGAATACAATGTCGGTGACAAGCAGACCTATACTGCTTACGGCGACAAGGGCAAGAAGCGAAGGATATTCAAGTACTTTGAAAAAGCGAAGGCTGGCGACAAGCTGATTTGCTATGAGACGACTCCCGTGAAGCGTGTGAAGGCTCTTTGTGAAATCACCAAAGGCTTGCACAAGTCAAAAGAGGGCGAGGTGCTGGAATTCGTCATTACCGAAAAAGTTAAGTACCAAGTGCCATGGTCTGAGCTGATACAGAATGAGGTGTTCAGAAACAGTGAGCCGGGCAAGGGCGTGCAAGGCTCGTTGTTCGGGTTGTCTTATGAGGAATATCAAGCCATTGTTGAGATGGCAAGCAAGGAAGAGAGTACAAGCTCCTCTTCTGACAGCCCCCAGCCCGACTATGACACCTATGACTTCGACAAGGACAGGGACAAGCCTTTCATTGACAAAGACGAGTTCCTGCATATTGTAGAACTGCTCAAGCGGTTCAAGAACATCATCCTTCAAGGTGCTCCGGGCGTAGGAAAGACTTTCCTTGCAAGAAAGGTAGCCTATCAGATGATGGGTGAGCAGAATGACGCAAATATTGCCATGGTGCAGTTTCACCAGAGCTATAGCTATGAGGACTTCATCCAGGGCATACGTCCGGCAAAGGACGGCTTCGAGGTGAAGAATGGTATCTTCTACGAGTTCTGCCAAAAGGCTCTGGCAGCACCTAAAGAGCAGTTCTTCTTCATCATCGACGAGATAAACCGCGGCAACATCAGTAAGATATTTGGTGAGTTGATGATGCTCATTGAGCCTGACAAGCGAAAGAGCAAGTATGCTATCTCGCTCACGTACAGTGAAAGCAGCGACGACACGTTCTATGTACCGGAGAATGTCTATATCATTGGCTGTATGAATACCGCCGACCGTTCGCTGGCACAGCTGGACTATGCACTGCGCCGCCGCTTCTCGTTTTACACTCTGGAGCCGGAGTTCAAACAGACTTTTAAGGACTTCCTCGCTGAGCATGGACTGCATAAGGAGTTTATCAACACGATATGCCTGCGGCTCAACAAGGTGAATGACCTGATAGCCAGTGAGGAGCTGTTAGGGCCTGGTAAGATGATTGGCCACAGCTATTTCACGGATGTGGCCCATATTGCTGATGCCAACAAGTGGTGGCAGGACACACTCGACTATCAAGTGTTGCCCTACCTCAGAGACGTTTGCTTTGACGATGAAGGGCTATACCATCAGTTGGAACGAATATTGACCGGTAAAGAAGAGTAACATGGAGGGCATCCGCAAGTACATACCCATACAGAACCTCTACTATCTCCTTTGCTACGCATGGGATTTGGCAGAGCAACGCGACAAGATAAAGGTTGACGCAGAACACTGCAATACCTATCCGGACTTGTTCGCCAAGCTGTTGGTGGCCGGATGCCAAAGACTCTTCCGCTATGGAATCTACCATGAATATGTCAACGTGGAAGAAGAGAGGTACGGCGTAAAGGGAAAGCTCAATGTCAGCAAGACGCTGAAGGGCAATCACTGGAGAGAAGGAAGGCTGCATTGCAACTATGACGAGTATTCCCATGATGTGCTTATCAATCAGATTATCTATGCCACATTGAGACGGCTGATGAATTATGATGGTCTCGACGCAGCCAACCACAAGGCGGTCAAGTCTGTATATCTTCAATTCCCTCCTGTCTCTCTGATTCCGCTAACCAAGGAAGACTTTGGCAAAGTGACCATCACCCGTAACAATCGCATCTATGGTCTGCTGGTACATATTTGCCAACTGATATTTGAGTCTCTGCTTCCCGATGAGCATACCAAGGGAAAATATCATTTCCTTGATTTCTCCAAGGACAGGCTCAATGCCATCTTTGAGAAGTTCCTCTTCAACTTCTACAAGAAGGAGTGCCGGGATGAATATCCGACCGTTGACCGCTCGTACATTGATTTCCAAATGTCGCCCGTGGATGAAGGAACTGTCAGCCACCTGCCTACGATGATTACGGACGTAACGATGACCAACAAAAGAATGGAACGTAAAATCATCCTCGATGCCAAGTACTATATCCAGACGTTGGTCTCGCGCCCGGAAGAAGGCAGCAAGGAACATATCCGTCGTGAGCATATCTCTCAAATCATGAGCTACGTCCTTAACCAAGAGGACGACTCGCTACCATATACGCTCAGTACCAACGGCATTCTCGTATATCCAAAAGTTCAGAAGTCCATCTTCGATACCTACCGTTACCGCAACACCGACCACTACATCCGTGTTTGCACGGTGGACCTGAATAAGGATTGGAAAGAGATAGACAGAAGGCTGAGGGAAATAATTGAATTCTAAAAACTATATATTGTCTATGAAGAATACTGATATACAGGGATTGATGAAGAAAAAATACGAAAGATTAGCTGTAGAACCAGTTATAAACTCCCTGGGGCTAAATGGATCAGATCTAAAGGATAGTGAAAGTCCTGATTTCATTCTATCTTATTGCAATAGAAACATAGGTATTGAGGTGGTTTCTTATGGCAATGAATTAAAAGAGAGCGAACATGCTTTCCAGAAGGTTCTTGAGGAATATGCAAAATCCTTAGATAAGCAGTCTACTAAAAGATACTACATCTCAGTTATCCCAAAGTTTGGCTACATTCAACCTATAGACTACAAAAAAGCGAATAAAAAAATTCATGAAGAATTAAACGGTCTCTATAATGGAACACTGACAGAGGAACAATCAACATTCTTTGATGGAGCATCTTTCGTCGAAGTTAATAATTCAGAATGTATCAAGAGCGTTATTCTTACTGATGGTTATTGGGAATACAATGATGTCAATCATGAAAATCTTCTTTCTTTAATCAAAAAGAAAGAGAGGAAACTCAAAACATATAAGGAGTTACATCATGATATTAATGTTTTTTGGCTTATTGTTAGTGTACCTTATTCTTCGAGGACAGGTATAAAGAATAAAATCAAGTCATCAGAACATTTCGTTAGCGGTTACAATCGGATCTATCTCACTGACGAAGCAGATTGCATCTTGTATTACCAAGATGATAGAAATTGCTATGATGCATGTAAAGACACTACAATTTAGTTTATAGTAAGTTTTAGAATGATGACATTCAAAGAATTAGCAACGAAGCGCTTCTCTGTGCGCAAGTACACGGACGAGCCGGTCAGCAAAGCTGACATCGAGTATTTCATGGATTGTGTGCGGTTGGCACCATCGGCACACAACTTCCAACCATGGAAATTTCTGGTAGTTACTTCGGAAGAGGGCAAAGAGAAGGCGCGGCAGTGCTACAACCGTCCCTGGTTCGCCAACGTGCCGATGTTTGCGCTGTGCTTCAAAAGTATGAACGACGCTTGGGTGCGCACAGACGACAACAAGAACCATGGCGACATCGACCTCGGTATTGCCGTGGAGCATCTCTGCCTCGCAGCCGCTGACCGCGGACTCGGCTCCTGCTGGGTGTGATAACTGACGAAGCAGCGAGAACAAAGCCAAGCTTGCTTGTGCTTTGTCGAGTCGCGACGGAAGAAGGCGATAGCCAACTATGACGTTGAAGCCGTCAAGCGGTTGTTTCCAGTAGAGGGCTACGAGGCTGTGGCAATCGTTCCCATTGGCCACATTGCTCCCGACTGTCCGCATCCGGAGAAGAAACGCAAAGAATCGAATGACATATTCACAAATGTTTAATCAACACACAATGAAGAAAATCATATTACTTCTCATGATTATCGCAATGCCGCTGTTCTCAAATGCACAGGAGGTGAAGCATTACTATATCTACAATATCGTCAACTTTGATGGCAAGCTGAAGAATGAAGGCTTCAAGGTAACTGTTGACAATGGCAAAACGATCGATAAGCTGCGTGACGAGAACGGTAAACGCATCGTTTTCACAACGCCTGCCGGAGCTTTAATGTATTTTATCTCCAAAGGTTGGGAACTTTATTCACATGGGTCAACAACCGAAGGAGCTGTTTTTAACGGAGCAGGAGAAAGCGACTCCAGCACATACTGGATTCTAAGAAAACCGTGTACAAAAGAAGAATTTGACAAAGCGGCTAAAGAATCTGTTCGTAAAGAATAATTATGAACCAACAAACATCATTTACTTTAAGCCCTCGTCCCCGTGGCTTCCATCTGATAACGGATGAGGTTCTCCGGCAGCTGCCGCAGCTGCCGGAGACGGGACTGCTCAATCTCTTCGTGAAGCATACCAGCTGCGCGTTGAGCATCTGTGAACTGACGAAGCAGCGAGAACAAAGCCAAGCCTGCTTGAGCTTTGCCGAGTCGCGACGGAAGAAGGCGATAGCCAAAACTGGGATCCGGACGTGGGAGGTGACATGGAGACGATTTACGACAGACTCGTGCCAGAGAACATGCCCGACTACTGGCACATCCTTGAAGGTTCGGAAGACATGCCAGCCCATGCGAAGTGCATCATCACGGGTGTGAGCATCAATATCCCCATTACTGACGGGCGCTTGAACCTCGGCACGTGGCAAGGCATCTATCTCTGTGAGTTCCGCAACGACGGCGGAGCACGGAAGGTGGTGGCTACGATCATTGGATGAGTAAGGTTCAGCATCATCTACATGAATCATTTGACCATGACCATTCGATATAAGTCATCAAAACATTAAAGGTAATGAAATATAAAGACTTGTTCATAGACTTCGACGACACGCTGTATGACACGCACGGCAACAGTATGATTGCGCTGAAGAAGCTTTTTGACGAGCGGCATTGGGAGAAGATCATACCGTCCTATGAGGCGTTTAGAGATGCGTACTTTGCCACCAACGTTGACGTGTGGGCGAAATATGCCCATGGTGAGATTGACCGTGACACGCTGATTGTGGAGCGGTATCGCAGGCCGGTAACAGAGATGGTGAAGGCTTGTGGCGGCGACACGTCGTGGATAACACCAGAGTGGTGCGTTGCAGCCAGTGACCGTTACGGAGACATCATCTCCCGCGAGGCGGGTATCGTGCCTGGGGCAAGGGAACTTTTAGACTATTTCAAAAGTAGGGGTTATCGGCTGCATATTTGTAGCAACGGTTTTCATGAGGTGCAGTACCGTAAATTGAAGTCGGCAGGTTTGGAAAGCTATTTCTCCACCGTCATTCTCAGTGAGGATGCCGGTGCCAATAAACCACGCAAGGAGTTCTTTGACTATGCCTTCGCCCAAACTGGTGTCCAACGCGAAACGACCATCATGATTGGCGACCACTACGACACGGACATTGCGGGGGCCATCAATGCGGGATTGGACACAATCTTCTTCAACCGCTGGAATGTTGACTTAAAGACTTTGGACCGGCAGCCGGACTACATCGTTGACAACCTGATAGAGATAGAAAAGATATTATAAGAGCGTCTCAACAACATTACCCATTTTGCAATGATACTGAACACAGGTGGAAGAACTGATACGGTGAACTATTTCTCGGAGTGGCTGCTGAACCGCTTCCGGGAAGGCTATGCCTTAAGCCGTAATCCGTTCTACCATGATGTAGTGAACAGAATAGAGCTTACGCCGGAGACTATTGACGTAGTGGAGTTCTGTAGCAAAAACTACCGTTCGATACTGCCACGACTGCATGAGATCACCGACCGCTTCAACTGCCATTTCCATTACACCATCACCGCCTATGGGAAGGACATAGAGCCCAACGTGCCCAGCATTGACG
>URCI01000060.1 GCA_900546345.1 uncultured Prevotella sp.
ATGGCCGAGAGCTTCGACATGTGGCGCTACCCTAAGTGCAAGAACGGCTATGCCCGCTTCTTCGACAAGTGGGCCGACAAGGACATCGAGAACCTCGTGCTCAACCACCGCAACCATCCCTCGCTGGTGATGTACTCCATCGGCAATGAGATTCCCGAGCAGTGGAGTCAGGAGGGCGTCGCCATCGCGCGCCGTCTGCAGGGCATCTGCCATCGGCTCGACCCCACACGCAAGGTGACACAGGGCATGGACCGCGCCGAAGACGCACTCAAGTCGGGCTTTGCCCAGGTGATGGACATCCCGGGATTTAACTACCGGGTGTATAAATACGACCGCAACATCTCGCAGCTGCCACAGGGCTTCCTGCTCGGCAGTGAGACGGCCTCGACGGTGAGCAGCCGCGGCGTGTATAAGTTCCCTGTCATCGTATCGGACAAGAACGTCTACCCCGACGGACAATGCTCGAGCTACGACACCGAGTATTGCTCATGGAGCAACCTGCCCGAGAGTGACTTCATAGCGCAGGACGACAAGGACTACACCATCGGACAGTTTGTGTGGACGGGCTTTGACTATCTCGGCGAGCCCACTCCCTACGATACCTACTGGCCGTCGCGCAGCAGCTATTTCGGCATCTGTGACCTTGCCGGACTACCCAAGGACCGCTACTATCTCTATCGCTCGGTATGGAACCGCCACGACCACACCATCCATTTGCTGCCCCACTGGACGTGGCCGGGACGCGAAGGCAAGGTGACACCGGTGATGTGCTACACCGACTATGACGAAGCTGAACTCTTCGTCAACGGCAAGAGCCAGGGACGGCGCCACAAGACGGGCCGCATGTCGGTGTCAGCGACAGCCGGAAAATTCGTAGAAAAGATGGACAAGGCGACGGTCGACAGCCTGCTCTCGCGCTATCGTCTGGTCTGGGACAACGTGGTCTATGAGCCGGGTGAGCTGAAGGTGGTGGTCTATGACAAAGACGGACATGCTGCCGGTGAGCAGATCATCCGCACGGCAGGAACTCCGTCAGCCCTGCAGCTCACAGCCGACAAGGACACGCTCGCCGCCGACGGCAATGATCTGAGCTACATCACCGTGGCGTTGACCGACAAGGACGGCACACTCTGCCCCGACGCATCGGACCAGATCCGTGTAGAGGTGAGCGGTGCAGGCACGTTCCAAGCCATCTGCAACGGCGACGCTACGTCGTTGGAGAGCTTCGTCAAACCAGAGATGCACCTCTTCCATGGTATGCTCGTCGTTACAGTCAAGAGCGGACGCCAGCCAGGCATCATGACTGTCAAGGTCAGCGCACCACAAGGACTCAGCAAGACCATCAACATCAAAGTAAAATAAATAACGAACGATAATTGTCACCGCAAGCTGGAAGGATGCCATATCTGTTGAAGATAATGACATCTTTCCGCCCTTGTGGTGTCTTTTTTTTGTACCAACCCCTCCTTTGCTCCAAATTTTCCAGTTTTCATGAATATTTTATAAACAACTGACAATCAACGCGTTAACAAGAAGCAACTTGTTTCTTGGAAGAAAGCGGAAACGATAATGATGTCATATCAATGGTTTTTGCCGGTCATCTCAATGGTTTTAGTCGCTCATCTCGGTTGTTTGTGCTCCTCATCTCGGTTGTTTGTGCTCCTCATCTCGATTGTTTGTACTTCTCATTATGGTTGTTTGTAGAGCTCATTTCGGTTGTTTCTCATTTTCACTCCACTTTTCACATGATGAAAGCTTGCTGGAACCTATAAAACTTGCGTAGAAGGAGCAGTGGAAAAGAAGCGTGTTTGTCTATAAAACTGACAACACACGATTCACGAAAGCACCCATACGATACCATACAAAAAAACGGAATCCCTTATGACAGCCTGTGCTGCATAAGAGATTCCGCTGTTTTATGTCATTCGCCAAAGCCTGGCGTCAGTCCGTCACCTTGCCTCTTGTCACGGCGTACTTGCCACCACCGGTGAGACAGAGCACGGCTGCACCGAGAAGATAGAGCATCGGCAGCTCCACTGCCCAGCCGCCTGTGGCCGGATCCACACTGAAGAGCACGGGCAGATGAGCCATGAGGATGGCCACCGCCATATTGCCGACCATCACAACGGCAGCCACGCGTGTCCAGGCGCCAATCACGATCAGGATAGAAGCCAGCAACTCAGCAGCCAACGAGAAATAGGCGATGAAGCCCGGAAGGCCCATGCCGGCCAGCATGCCCTCAATGCCTGACACGCCGTAGATGAGCTTGTGAACACCATGGAACAGCATCAGCCCACCCACAGTGAGCCGGAGCAACAACAGTCCTAAGTCGTTGTTGCGAAGAAAATTTTTATCCATAACTAATGATTTTCAAAAAATAATGTGGTAATTAATATATAAGCATTTACATGTTATCGCACTGCTCGTTCATGTCGCGCTCAACCTTCTCGCCCTTTTTCAATTCACGGGCTTTGTAGCCGAACTTTGGGAAGGCGGCCTCAAGCTTCTGCTTGTCGGTCTTGGCAGGGTTGTAGACGATGGTCACCGTCTGATTCTCCACGCTGGTGAGGATGTCCTTGACACCTTTCTCGAAGCGCAGGCCATTCTTGATCTTGTTCTCACAGTTGGCGCAGTGCATCTGCGGCGTAGTGGTAACAACGAGTGTGTCGTTGGCACTCTTGGCACTGGCCGAGGCACTCACGACGGCCAGCATCATAGCGAAAAATAACTTCTTCATGTTCATTCTCTTACTGAAATGTTAGATGGCCGGATGCCTGTGAAGGCAACCGACCGGTTGTGTTGTATGTAAAAATTATATCGTATAACGTATACCAATGTAGGCCTGTGCTCCTGTCATCGGTCCCCACACGAGCGTCGGGTCGAAGGTGCTGCTCCAAGGATGGGCGGCATCGATGATAGGATTCTTCTGCTTGTAGTTGGTCAGGTTTTCGCCACCAGCATAGACCGAGAAGTGACGGAACCAGCGCGTGACCTGCACATTGAGCTGTCCGTAGGCAGGATAGCTCTCCTCCCAGGAGGGAGTGCCGTCGGCAGTCGTGTAGGCCTTGGGCAGACGGCCCCCACCGTTGAGGGCAAAGGTGGTGTCGAACTGCCAGAGACCGAGCGGTGTCTTATAAGAAGCAGTGAGCAGTCCCTTGTACTTATTGGTCAGTGGCTGACGCATCAGCTCGCCGCCGTAGGTCGTCTTCACATCGTTGTATCGGTAAGCAGCCGTCAGGTTCATGCCACGGAAAAGATCGTAGGAGGCATCGACCTGGAAGGTATGTGAATAAGACTTGCCCTGTAGATTGGCGATATGGATCCGGGTGGGATCAGAGTCATAGTCGATGACAGCCTGATTGCCGAAACGGGTGTAGTAGTACTCGGCGTTGAGCTTCAGCGTCTTGTTGCCCACCGGGATGTTCAGCGCAGTGCTCAGTCCATAGTTCCAAGCGTTTTCCTGATCGAGCTTGTCGATGACGAGCTGGCGGCCACTGGCTATGAGATAGTTGTTCTCGGCCAGAGCGTGCACGGTGCGGTAGCCCTTACCGGCAGAAGCCCGCAGACTCCAGATGTCATTGACCTGCCACTTGACATGGAAGCGTGGAGTGAAGAACGTTCCATACGCTGAGCTGTGGTCAACGCGGATGCCGGCCATGGCCACGAGGCGCTCGTGAAGGTTATAGGTATACTGTGCATAGCCACCGACGACATTTTCCTTCTCGTTGAGCCGCTGAGCGAGATAGGTCTGACCAACATAGTCGTGGTTGAACGAAGCGCCGAGTGCAAGGTTGTGCTCAGGAGTGAAGTTAGTCTCGAACATCAGTTGCGAGTAGACGTTCTTCTCGTTGACGTCGTAAGCCTTACGGCCGTAGGTGGCATCCATCTCGTGCATCGAGGCCGACGACATCCAGGCGATGTTTGTGCCGTGGCTGGGATCGAGGATAAAGGCGTGCTTCATATACCCCTCGTAGCGGTGGGTGTTGAGATTAATGCGGTAGAGCGGCTCGGTCTGATGGTCGAGCACACCCTCGTGGTTGGTCTGTCCGCTCTCGCGCTTCTCGTCCAGAAGTGAGAGCCCGCCGTGGAAGATGTAGTTGCCCGTCTTGCCATACCAGCGGTTCTGCAAGTTGAACTGCCGTGTCTGCGGGTCGTCCATAAATCCGTCTTTGTTGCTGTCGTGCTCTTTGAGGTTGTCCTCGTAATGGCCGAGGATTTCCGTACTGAGCCCTTTAGAGAGATGGATGTTGCCATCGGCATTGGCCTCGACACGACTCATGGTGTTGCCGTAGAGGTTGATGTGCACGGCCTGTTCATCCTCAGGCTTGAGATATTCTACATTGATCTGGCCGGTCATGGCTTCATAACCGTTCTTCACACTGGCATTGCCCTTGCTCACCTGTATGCTCTTCATCCAAGGTCCGGGCACATAGCCCAGGGAGTAAGGAATGGCAGCACCACGGAAGTTGGGCAGGTTCTCGGTGAGCATCTGCACGTATTTGCCGCTGAGACCGAGCAACTTGATCTGCTTAGCACCTGTGGCGGCGTCGTTGTAGCTCACGTCGACCGAGGGATTGGTGGTGAAGCTCTCGCCGAGGTTGCAGCAAGCAGCTTTGAAGAGTTCGTCTTGAGAGATGATCTGTCCGTTCATGGCGCCCTTCATGCGCAGCATGCCGGGTTTGCGACTAACCACCTGCACCTCATGAAGCGTCTGGTCGGGCATGGTGCCCACACTGTCGAGGGCACTGGTAGCTGTGGTGTCGGTATCCTGAACGGGTGCCTTCTGGGCAAGAGAGGGGTGTGCCAGCATTCCCATCATGCCGGCAAGCAAAATATTCTTATTCATTGATAATTTCCTTTGAATGATTCATTGACTGAGAAATTAGCGATTCTCCTTTCCTTTGGGGCTATACACACCTTATTATATTATAGCCTGCGTCAATGAAGATTCAAAGTCTGAGCACACGCAAATGGTGCAGGTACTCCCGCGGAGGTGAGCACCAAGCGGGAATGTATGCGCTGGGCGCATGTATGGAGATGAATGTATGAGCGAGGGATAGCATACCCGCGACGGGCATGATGGCCACCCAGTTCTGCGAGAAATCGAAGAGATGGCTCTCGGCCAGTGTGCTCGGCGCGAGCTTGATGGTCTTCACCACCATGCAGTCTTTCATGCCATGGCAATCGTGGTTGCCCTGCGCCTCGGCCACCTGGGCAACCTCGGCACGGCCAGAATGCATGCACACCTCCACACTCAGTCCTGCGCTCATCGCCACAATCAGCAATGAGAGCATCAACATGGGGAATATGTGCAACAGTCTCTTCATGCCGACAAAGTTACGAAAAAGTATAGGAAACGATTCGCAGCTGTCACTTAATAAATGTAAAATGCCATAAAATCATAAAACAGAACGAAAATATCGTAATCATTACCCTTTATTCATCCATTTCTTCCGCTCTGCCGCATCGAACTTCTCGATGGCATAGCGAAGCATCGTCCGAGGCATCTGTCGGGCATGTTGCTGGAGGAAAGAACGCAGGAGATCCATGCTGACATGCTTTCCCATCTCGCGCAACATCCACCCGGTAGCCTTCTGCATGAGGTCGTGAGGGTCGTGAAGATGCATCTCGGCATAGCGCAGGCACCATGAGGGGTCGCCATGCTGTGTGGGCGTGAGCGTGCAGACCATGCTGATCCGTCGCCGCCAAAGATTGTCACTGTGGGCCAAATCATCAAGAATGGTCTGAGGATTGCCTAAGGACGTGGGAGCCAACAACCAGTTGCCAAGGATTTTCGGAGCCGAAGCATCCACAAGGTCCCAGTTGTTGACGCTATCAGCATGGTTGAGATAAAATGTCACAAGAGCGTCACAGCGCCTCCTGGATGCGTCATCAACGTGGCGGGACAACCGCTCATACTGGGCCACGAGGATGAGCAACCCACAAAGTCTCACCTCATGCCACGGAGAAGACAACAGCTGTTCGGTCTCGGCAAGCGGTAAGTCTTTGTCCGCCATCTTCACCACGGTGCGGGTCTCCGGCACACGTATACCGAGAAACTCGTCGCCTGCGCCATACGCTCCGGGCGCTGTTTTGAAAAAACGCATGAGAGTCGTGCGCTGCGCGTCATTGCGCAACGACAGCATCTTTTCCTTTATTTCCTTTGCTGTGTGCATCATTTTTCTTGTTTCTTATCAGGTTTCATGCTTCTCGCGACGGCTGATGGATGTGCAACGCTATGCTTTACAAACGCAAAGTTACGAAATGCATACGAAATACACAAATGAATATGCAAAAATTTCTTTTCCGACTCTTTTCTATATCACCTTATTTATTATGCAACCATCATCTCAATACACACTACCAGCAGTACAGATTGTCCAAAAATACCTTTTCAGAGAAGCGCATGCCACTTCCCCGAAGACGCTCATCAAACAAAAATGACTTGCCAGCCTTGCCTTGACAGCAAGTGCGCCGGTCGCGTCAAACATAGCTTAAGACCAAGGGAGTGAGCAGGAAAAAGAACGAGTTTGCATGAGCATTCTGCACAAACACCTACAGAATGTGCAAATTATTGGCTGTTTTTATGCAATTCCTTTGGTCAAGAAGTAAAATATTTGTAATTTTGCCACGTTATTTCGGAAACATTACAAACTTAATTATATATGAAATTAAACATTGTAGTACTTGCCAAGCAAGTGCCAGACACAAGAAACGTGGGCAAGGATGCCATGACCGCAGAAGGAACGGTCAACCGTGCAGCCCTGCCTGCCATCTTCAATCCTGAAGACTTGAACGCCTTGGAGCAAGCTCTTCGCATCAAGGACGAAAATCCCGGTTCCACTGTGGGTGTGCTGACTATGGGTCCTCCACGTGCCGGTGAGATCATCCGCCAGGGTCTTTATCGTGGAGCTGACACGGGCTGGTTGCTCACCGACCGTAAGTTTGCCGGTGCTGACACACTCGCTACTTCCTACGCTCTGTCTATGGCTATTAAAAAGATTGGCAAGGTGGACATCATCCTCGGTGGTCGCCAGGCAATCGACGGCGATACGGCTCAGGTAGGTCCTCAGGTCGCTCAGAAGCTCGGACTGAATCAGGTAACTTACGCAGAAGAGATCTTGAAGATCGAAAACGGCAAGGCTACAATCCGCCGTCATATCGATGGTGGCGTTGAAACTGTAGAAGCTCCGCTGCCCGTGCTGATTACTGTCAACGGCACTGCTGCTCCTGCCCGCCCCTGCAATGCAAAGCTCGTCATGAAATACAAATACGCTTCCTGCCCAATGGAGCGCAAAGGCGATGAGCCCTGGACGAGTCTGTACGAGACACGTCCATATCTCACCCTCAACCAATGGAGTGTTGCCGACGTCAACGGCGATGAGGCTCAGTGCGGTCTGTCGGGTTCGCCTACAAAGGTAAAGGCCGTGCAGAACATCGTGTTCCAAGCTAAGGAGAGCAAAACGCTCACCAGTAGCGATGCCGACATCGAGAGTCTGATGAAGGAACTTCTCGCTGAAAAGATTATTGGCTAAACTCAAGACTTTACAGAAATCATGAACAACGTATTTGTATATTGCGAAATAGAAGGCACTACCGTTCAGGAAGTGTCACAAGAACTGCTCACCAAGGGCCGTAAGCTCGCCAACCAGCTCGGCGTACAGCTCAATGCCATCGTTGCCGGAACAGGTATCAAAGGCAAAGTAGAGCAGCAGATCCTGCCCTATGGCGTTGACAAGCTCTTTGTCTTCGACGCACCGGGACTGTTCCCATACACCTCTGCCCCTCACACCGACATACTGGTGAACCTCTTCAAAGAGGAGAAGCCACAAGTGGCACTGATGGGCGCTACGGTCATCGGCCGTGACTTGGGCCCACGTGTCAGCTCTTCGCTGACTTCCGGTCTGACAGCAGACTGCACCCAACTGGAGATTGGTGACTATGACGACAAGAAGAGTGGCAAGCACTACGAGAACCTGCTCTATCAGATTCGCCCGGCATTCGGTGGAAACATCGTCGCTACGATTGTCAATCCCGACCATCGTCCACAGATGGCTACCGTGCGCTCTGGCGTCATGCAGCGTGAGATCCTCGATGAGAACTACAAAGGCGAGGTGGTCTATCCTGATGTGGCCAAGTATGTTCCTGAGGTAGATTATGTGGTCAAAGTGATCGACCGCCATGTAGAGGCCGCCAAGAACAACCTCAAAGCAGCTCCTATTGTTGTTGCCGGCGGATATGGCATGGGATCGAAGGAAGGCTTCGACATGCTGTTTGAGCTCGCTAAGGAACTCCACGGCGAAGTAGGCGCCAGCCGCGCCGCTGTGGATGCAGGATGGGTAGACCACGACCGTCAGGTCGGACAGACAGGTGTCACCGTACATCCCAAGGTCTATATTGCCTGCGGTATCTCGGGCCAGATCCAGCACATCGCCGGTATGCAAGACGCCGGCATCATCATCTCTGTCAACAGCGACCCCGACGCTCCTATCAACGCCATCGCTGACTATGTCATCAACGGCACCGTGGAAGAGGTGGTACCCAAACTTATTAAGTATTACAAGCAGAACACCAAGTAATCATGGTAGACGTAAAGAAATTAGAATATTATCTCAACAGTCCTCTCATGAAGAGAATCGTTGAGTTGAAGGAAAGAAACTACGCTGACAAAGATCAGTTCGCTGATGCACCGGTCAACTACGACGATGCGATCGAGAACTACAAGCGCATCCTGGCCATTACCGACGATGTGGCCAAGAACATCATTGAGCCCAACTCTGAAAGCGTTGATCAGGAAGGTCCGCATTTGGAGAATGGCCGCATGATCTACGCCAGCAAGACCTACGAAAACCTTGACGCTACCCGCAAGGCCGGTCTGTGGGGCATCTCCATGCCGCGCCGCTTCGGTGGTCTGAACTTGCCAATCACCGTTTTCTCCATGCTCTCTGAGTTGGTGTCTGCCGCCGACTCTGGTTTCCAAAACGTGTGGAGCCTGCAAAGCTGCATCGACACACTCTATGAGTTCGGTACTCCCGAACAGCAAGCCAAGTACATTCCACGCATCTGCCAAGGCGAGACGATGTCGATGGACTTGACGGAGCCTGATGCTGGTTCTGACTTGCAGCGTGTCATGCTCAAGGCGACTCAGGATGCCGACGGAACATGGCGACTCAACGGTGTCAAGCGTTTCATCACCAACGGCGACTCCGATATCCATCTCGTACTGGCCCGTTCAGAGGAAGGCACTCATGACGGACGTGGCTTGTCAATGTTTATCTATGACAAGCGCGACGGCGGCGTAACTGTCCGCCATATCGAGAACAAGCTCGGTATCCATGGTTCACCTACCTGCGAGTTGGTTTACAAGAACGCAAAATGTGAACTCTGTGGTGATCGCAAGTTGGGACTTATCAAATATGTGATGAGCTTGATGAACGGTGCCCGTCTGGGCATTGCCGCTCAGAGCGTAGGTCTCGAGCAGGAGGCTTATGACCAGGCACTGGCATACGCTAAAGAGCGTGCTCAGTTTGGTAAGAAGATCATCACCTTCCCGGCTGTCTACGACATGCTCTCCCGTATGAAGGCCAAGATCGACGCCTCTCGTGCTGTGCTCTATCAGACCGCCCGTTATGTCGACGTCTATAAGACGCTCGAGGACATCTCACGCGAGCGCAAGCTGACTCCCGATGAGCGTAAGGAAATGAAGAAATACAGCCGTCTGGCCGATGCATTTACACCGTTAGGCAAAGGCATGACCTCTGAGTATGCCAACCAGAACGCTTACGACTGCGTCAGTGTTCACGGTGGCTCCGGCTTCATCATGGAGTATAAGGCACAGCGCTTGCTGCGCGATGCACGTATCTTCTCCATCTATGAGGGTACAACTCAGTTGCAAGTGGTGGCCGCCGTCCGTTACATCACAAACGGCACCTATCTGGGCATCATGCGCGAAATGCTGGCTGAAGAAGTCTGCGACTGCATGAAACCACTGCAGACGCGTATCGCTAAGCTCGTTGACCTCTATGAGGAAGCTGTCAACAAGGTGAAAGCAGACGAGAACCAGGACGAGCATGATTTCCTGGCCCGCCGCATGTATAACATGACTGGCAACATCATCCTTTCCCTTTTGCTTCTTCGCGACGCCACCAATGTGCCTGAAGAGTTTGCAAAGAGTGCGAATGTCTTCGCGCGTATGGCTGAAGAAGAGTGCATCGGCAGTCATGCCTATATCATGAACTTCAAAGCTGATGACATGAGCAACTTCGTAGCAGAGTAAGCATTTACGCTCTGTTAAGAACACATATCCTTCCGCCGTATGGTCCCTGCCCAACAGCAGAGTATCATGCGGCGGTTGATCTTTATTTTTATTAAAGCATCCCAAAAGCTTTCCCACATTCGAAGATTATGTGTAACTTTGTGGCATATTTATGAAACCACACTCCTTATATTATATAATAGGAGAAGCAAGGCAAGACAATATATATGAAATCACTTCGAGAGATATATCGCATTGGTAAAGGCCCATCTTCAAGCCACACCATGGGACCACAGAAAGCAGCTCAACTCTATCTGAAACTACACCCAAAGGCTCAAGCCTTCCGCGTGACACTGTACGGTTCATTAGCCGCTACAGGCAAGGGACATATGACAGACGTTGCCATCAAGGAAGTATTGGAACCGCAGGGCGTAGTGGAAATCATTTGGAAACCGGACATCTTTCTTCCCTTTCATCCTAACGGCATGAAGTTTGAGGAACTCGATGCGCCTAAGCCCGAAGGATGCACAAATGACGAACGCACATCATCGCCATGGGTCGTCTACTCAATAGGAGGCGGGGCGCTGTCGGAAGGTGATCATCCTACAGGCATTCTCCCCAATTCTCCAGACATCTACCCACTCACTCATTTAGTAGACATCCAGCACTGGTGTGATGACAATGGCCGGTCCTACTGGGAGTATGTCGATGCTTGGGAAGACAAAGGAATTTGGGAATATCTCCACACTGTATGGGAAGCCATGAAAGCAGCCGTGGAACGTGGCATCAGGCACGATGGACGTTTGCCCGGCCCGCTCAATCTGCAACGTAAAGCACCGACCTACTATGTCAAGGCACAAGGATATAAGCAGAGTCTGCAAACGCGTGCGCTGGTCTATGCCTATGCACTCGCGGTCAGCGAGGAAAATGCCAGTGGCGGCACTATCGTCACAGCGCCTACTTGTGGGGCCTGCGGCGTCATCCCCGGCGTTTTGTATCATCTGTGGGAAGGCCATGACTTTTCAGAGAATCGCATTCTTCATGCTTTAGCAACAGCCGGTCTCGTTGGAAACATCGTGAAGGAAAACGCAAGTATCTCCGGTGCCGATGTAGGATGTCAAGGAGAAGTAGGTGTGGCCTGCGCCATGGCGTCCGCTGCTGCTTGCCAGCTCTTTGGAGGAAGTCCCGCACAGATAGAGTACGCCGCAGAGATGGGACTGGAGCATCACTTGGGCATGACCTGCGATCCTGTATGCGGATTGGTGCAGATTCCTTGTATTGAACGCAACGCCTTTGCAGCCACGCGCGCACTGGACTCCAATCTCTATGCCTCATTCAGCGATGGTAAGCATCGGGTCAGCTTTGACAAAGTCGTAG
The DNA here is from genome assembly GCA_900546345.1 of uncultured Prevotella sp. Lineage (GTDB taxonomy): Bacteria > Bacteroidota > Bacteroidia > Bacteroidales > Bacteroidaceae > Prevotella. Next base: position 11,633 of record URCI01000060.1, read on the forward strand.
AAGCCATGCGGCAAACGGGACACGACCTGCCTTCGCTTTACAAAGAAACATCAGAAGGAGGCCTGGCAAAGCTCAGCATCAATAAATAAAAAAAGAACATGAGAAAAATACTCTATATCGTTCTGTCTCTCCCTGCACTCTCCATGATGACGGCAGCGTGCAAAATGGCACCAAAAGAAGAACTGGGCGACACAGTAGCCGCCACAGTCTTCGCCCCCATTGACACAGCCGCCCTGCACCGGAAGCAGGCCGCAGAGAAGAAAAACATCAAGGACAGTACAGACATTTTCTATGTAGGGCCTGCTTCAGACCGCAAGAATCTGCAACTCATCAGCTATCCCAGCCGACGCGACACCATCATCCTGGGTCGCACACGACATGTCAAAAGATCTGGTTCTACTGACGTAGGGCATGTGGTGAGGATTGCGCTGTGGACACAGGGCAAAGACACTCTCGTATCAAAAATGGAGGAGTTCTTGCCTGCCAACCAAAAGAAATAAAGCGAAAAACAGGACAGAAGCCACCCAAACGGGATCGCATACGTAGAGAAGCGGAAGAAAGAAGACTGAAAACAGGGAAAAAGAAGGCTGAAAATAGGAAGAAACGAATATGGATGCAAAAAAAATGGTCATTTCCTTTTGAGTTTCACAATTAATGCTTATATTTGTAAACGAGAAAAAGTAAATGAATGACTTGGCTTGTTATCATCTTAGAACTCCTAGCCGTAAGCCTCGCTGCAACGGTCTTCATCCTGATTCAGCGCTTTCTTGACAAAAGAAGTGAGCAAAACAGGTTGGAAGCAGATCATGTCCAAGAACAAAACAAGAAACGTTTGGACAAGGCTCTCAAGGAACTTAATACAAAAGCCACTTGGGAGAAAGATCATGAGGACTTGATTGCTCACTTTGATTATCAGAGTGGTCATTTCCGTATCAGGTTAGAGAAAAACTCTGTCAAGGCCCGACTTTTCTTCTTCTATTTCTTTGACACGCCTATCAGCTATTTGGAACTCGTGCGCAGTCTGTGCAATCAATGTAATTTGAATGCAGAGAGCTGCCGCATTGTCTACACCGTCAACGACAAAACGGGCAAGGTCGACGTCCACATCCTCGACACGATGACCCTGCACGATGACGATGCCACGACAAGTCTGCAAAGAGAACTCAACAGCATCTTCTATTGGCAGACTCTGTTTATCCAGCGCTATAGTGAATTGAAACCTGCAACCAAACATAGCAACAATCATGATCTGGAAAAACAAAATGCGGAATGGCAACATGAGCTTTTCCTGATCCGCGAACAGGAGATGATGCATCAAAGCGAAGGTCCCCACTGGCATGAAAACAAGGACAAAGAGTTTCACCTGGATCATCTCTTGGCCACGACACTCGGCTTGTCTTCGATAAAGCCTGTTGACATGGAGATCTGCCGGAACAATACCTTGACGCATCTCGAAGAAGCCGACAAAATTCTCTCCTATCCGATTCACCAGGCACTTTTCCAAGACAACGACACGATCTTGCCATTTGCCGTCTTAAGACTCAATTATGTGGATCCGTGCAATCCAACGACACCCCAACACTTGGTCATTGATATGGAACAGGAAGGCCGGTCGGCCGACACCATCTACTATCGTGCGACATTGTGCGTCATACCCAGCCCATTGGACCCCAATACTCCTGTGAGCGACAGCAGCGATCACCAGAAACGCATGACAAGCATCTTGCTTGGGTATGACATCCATGGAAAAAGCAATCTCCAGGAGAAATTTAACTATATCTGGAAAGAGGCCATGGCCAAACAGAAGGAAGGCAGCACAGACCAACTTACCGAGGATGAGAGATTGTTGCTGCGTTTACAAACGCCTCAGACCCGGCAACTGTTCCTTGAAAGCAAAGACCTCATCCACGAAAAACGCTATTATGAAGCCATCCAGCGGTTGAAACCAGTCTTTCAAGAAATGGCGGAAGAATATCCGGCCATGGGTCCAGAGGATACCCACAACTTCTATGAAGTCTGTTATCTATTGGGCTCATGCTATACGTGCCTGGGACAATACAAAGAAGGCCTATACTACTTACAGCCTACGATCAGCACACGACGCATCACTTACACAGAGATGTATGTCAACTGTCTGGTCAACTCACACGACTTCCGCGCACTGGGCTTTGTCAATGAATTGCTCCAGGATCTCGTCCCTCCTATAGAGAACGAGATAGAGGACGAAGAAAATTATCAAGAGGAAATGCATGCCAACAATGCATTTATCAACTTCCTCAAACGCAGGAAGGCTTACATGCTGGTCGAGCGAAAATGCTATGACGACGCAGAAAAAATTCTCAAAGAAATGCTCGACGAGCCCGACAGCAGTGATTTTGCATTGCAGGAACTGGCATTCATTCAGAAAAACAAAGGTAAATAGACAAACAACAACACAAGCAGGACATGTCCTGCAAGTTCACTACATCATCATAAAATGTACTACATACAAAAGAGTTTCGAAATCTCAGCAAGCCACCACCTCAATCTCACATACAGCAGCAAATGCACACAAGTGCACGGACACAACTGGCACATCACCGTGTACTGCAAAGCAAAAGAGTTGAACGAAAACGGCATGGTGGCTGACTTTGGACATATCAAGCAGCTCATACATGGGCAACTGGACCATCAGGACATCAATAAGGTGCTGCCCTTCAATCCTACTGCCGAAAACATGGCACGATGGATCGTCGATGAAGTCCCGAATTGCTACAAAGCAAAAGTGCAGGAAAGTGACGGCAACATTGCCTGGTATGAGAAAGACGAGGAATGAAAATGCAAGAAGGAAACAAGACAATAAAAGAACAAGGCAACAGCGACATGAAGGAGTATCGGATCAACGAAATCTTCTACAGCCTACAAGGTGAAGGACGCAACACCGGGCAGGCTGCCGTCTTCATTCGCTTTAGTGGCTGCAACCTGCAGTGCTCATTCTGTGACACAGACTTCACGCAATACACCTCCATGACACTCGACGAGATTACGCAGTGTCTGAGCAAATATCCTACTCCACAGTCTACTGGCGTAGCGCTATGGTGTATTCTCACAGGTGGTGAACCCTCCCTCCAGGCAGACACGCCTCTTGTCGAGCAACTTCATCAACTGGGTTATCGCGTCGCCATGGAGAGCAATGGCACACACGAACCGCCACAAGGAATCGACTGGCTGACCATCTCGCCGAAAGTCACGCCCCTTGTGAGACACTGTCAGGAAGTAAAGGTCATCTTCGATGGGAAGCACGCCCCCGATGACTACAGCATAAAGGCCGATTATTATTATCTCCAACCCTGCGACACCGGCGACAGCCAACAAAACGGCAACATCATGCGCCAATGTATTGACTATATCCAGCAGCATCCACGATGGCAGCTGTCTCTGCAAACGCATAAATTGGTAGGGATCAAATAGGTGTATCATTACAACCCACCAACATTCATCCCTCATCATTCATCATTCAACACTCAACATTCATCATTCAACATTGAGATCACTCATCATTCAGCACTCAACATTCATCATTTTCTAAATGCTCATTCTTCACTGGTTAGGAGTAGGTGTTTACACCTTGGTCGTGCTCATCGTCATGCTCAAGGTGTTGATGGACAACCGGCAGCCGTCCAAGACGATGGCATGGCTGCTGGTATTGTGGTTTATTCCTTTGTTGGGCATCATCCTTTATTTCTTCTTTGGTCAAAACACCCGCAAAGAAAGAATGATCAGCCAAAGGTCACTCGACCAACTGACCAAACGGGCTATGCTGGAATTTGCTGAGCAACGCGATTTGCGCATTCCTGAGACCTATCGCCCCCTGATGTCGTTGTTCAAGAACCAAAGCATGGCACTCCCGTTCAAGGATAACGAAGTGGAAATCTATACAAGCGGATATGAGTTCTTTCCTTCTTTGCTTCATGAGATCAGCATGGCACGGGATCATATCCACATCGACATCTTTATCTTTGCCGACGACGAGTTGGGCAATCTCATTGCGGACGCACTCATCGACAAAGCCAGAGAAGGAGTGGAAGTACGCGTCATCTATGACGATGTGGCTTGTTGGAAAGTAAAAGGAAGTTTCTACGAGCGTATGCGCGACGCCGGCATCGACGTGCACGCCTTCATGCCCGTAAAGTTTCCGGCCTTTACTTCAAAAGTCAACTACCGCAACCACCGCAAACTGGTCATCATCGATGGAAAAGTAGGATTCATCGGAGGCATGAACTTCGCCACCCGCTATGTCAAGGGAACCGGCAAGCAGGCGTGGCGAGACACCCATCTCAAAGTGACGGGAGGTGCCGTCTATGGCATTCAAAGAGCCTTCTTGGTTGATTGGTATTTTGTTGATCGCACATTGGTCACAGACCGGAAATATTATCCCGACCTAAGCACCAGCATCAACAACAACTGTCTGGCACAAGTGGTGACGAGCAGCCCGATCTCTCCCTGGCCCGACATCATGCAAGGCTACGTACGCGTGTTGCTCGAAGCCAAGCACTACGTCTACATGGAGAGCCCTTATTTTCTCCCGACAGAGCCGATCCTCTTTGCCATGAGAACAGCCGCGCTCGCCGGCGTAGACGTCAGACTGATGATCCCCCTGAAGAGTGATTCCCACATCGTCGACCGCTCCTCCATTTCCTATGTCATGGAAACCTTGGAAGCAGGTGTGAAGGTCTATCTCTACAAAGCTGGATTTAATCACTCAAAACTGATGGTCAGCGACGATAATCTCTGTACATGCGGCAGCACCAACGTAGACTTCAGAAGTTTTGAACACGACTTCGAGTCAAACATCTTCTTCTATGACCGCGAGATGGCACTGCGCATGAAAGAAGTCTTTCTCAATGATCAAAGCAATAGTCTTCTGATCGATGAGGTGCGGGAAGTGGAGCATCAGAGCTTCTTCAGCCGCCTATGGGAAAGCATACTGCGGGTTGTCAGTCCACTCATGTAACTATCCGATCGTTATCACATACTCACTCATAAAGCTCGATCCCGGCAACAACTGATTGACGAGATACTTATCTCGCAGCGCTCCCTCAAAACCTTCTACATCAGTAACGCCATACCAAGGCTCGATGCATACGAAAGGTGCATTCTTACCCTTCGGGCTCCAGAGTCCAAGTGCAGGCGCTTTGGTCTGTACCGTAACGACCGCCTTACCCGCGACATCCAGTAATTCTATTTTCTGAATTTGACTGTGGTCAAAGACAAGCGCATCATTGTCAAAGCTATGTCCGTCAAACGCCCATACACCATCATCGGTCTTCACCTCTTCGTGCCGCCCACGGTCAAGACATCCCTGCCCCGCCAAGAAGCGACGGATAGGCGCCGGATTGTCGAAGCGCAGACGTCCGTGAAGTGCTTCCCCCTGCTGAAGGTCCGGAACACAAAACGCAGGATGCCCGCCTATTTGAAACCAGATCGTCTTGTCATCCGTGTTCTCTACGTGCCACACGACATGGAGCTGGTTGCCTCTCAGCCGATAACTCACAGCAAGATTGAATCGGAAAGGATATTTCTTCAGCGTCTCAGCGTTGTCATGCAAAGCAA
>URCI01000061.1 GCA_900546345.1 uncultured Prevotella sp.
AGCGACTATCTTCGGATAATGAGGTTATCAATCCACGGACTATTGCAACTGAGCCGACTTATCACAATAATTCGTTAACTTTGCAACATCTTAATCAATTATTTAAAACCAAACTAAAAACGAAGTGTATGAAGAAGCTTTTTACTCTAATCGCAGTAGCCTTGATGGCTGTCACGGCAAATGCCAAGGAGGCCATCGACCTGTCGTCGGTTGCTATCGATGGCACCATTACTTTCACAGGTGCATGGCAATGGAAAGGAATCACCTATTCCACTACTGACGATGCTGGCAACACTGTCTATGCCGACAAAAGTACCTATAAATATGTGTTGGTCGTTTACAGCGGCGGTACCTGCGGCGATGTGAACGTCATCGCCCAATACAATCCCACCGGCACCGAAGGGCAGTGGGGACCCAACTATTACAACACGACCGTGTCGGCCTCTGTCAATGCGACAGGCGGACTGATTGCCGTGCCTTTGGATGCCACTCATTCCAATACTGTCAACTCCATCGCCTTCCAGAACCAGAACACCGCGGGCACCCTCGTGGTCAAGGAGGCTTACTTCGCCTCTGAGGAGGAGTACGAGGCTGCCAAGGCTGAGGCCGACAAGATAGAGAAGCAGTCCGTTCTTGATGCCACAGGCGGCACGCACAAACTGGCCGCTAAGGCCTGGGGGTGGGATTCCAAGTGGTTGGGCAAGGATGTCTCCGACTACAACTCTCTCGTCTTCGAGATTGCCTCGGTGAAGGGGCATGGTCAGATTACTATCCAGGGCACTGATGCTACGGGAGCCAAACTCGGCGACATGGTCATCGACCTGCCGGAGACCACAGAGGCAAAGACATACGCCTGTGACATCTCCAAGATGAAGACCCTCCAGCAGTATGCTTACCAGAACATCAACAAGCCCGATGGAGACGAGTATGGCGTGAACGACATCGCCGAGACGACCATCGTCGTGACCAAGGTCTACGCAACGAGCAAGACCGCCGACGAGGTGACGGCAGGCATCAGCCACATCGTCACACCTACTGCTAACGCCAATGCACCCATCTACAACCTTGCAGGACAGCGCGTGAGCAAGACTTACAAGGGTGTGGTCATCCAGAACGGCCGCAAGTATTTGCAGAAATAATCATCTTAACGGTAGTCCGGACAACGTGCCGGACTGCTGACAACAATCAATTATGATGGCCTTTAACAGAAGAAAGAGGCCATATTCTTACCAAAGTAATCGTTTTGTTTCATACAATAGGATGTAAATAATAATATATAGGTAGTTTTTTAGAGGGGAAGGGCGTCGTGAGACGGCCTTCTTTTTCAACAAAGACAATAGCATGATGTGAAGCACTCATTATATATAATATGTATATCTAACTGTCACAATTATACAACATGAAAAAGGTCATCATTCTTTTTATGGCCCTCATCGCCACGTGTCAGCTCTATGCGCAACGTTCTCTGACGGGAACCGTTGTCGATGCCGACAATCCTGATGAGACCATTATCGGAGCCACTGTCAAGGTTATGGGAACAGGCAGTGGTACTGCCACAGACTTGAATGGCGGTTTCACCCTTCAACTGCCCAAGGGTAAGAACACCATTCAGGTATCCTACGTAGGCTACAAGACGCTGACGATGGACGTCAGCGGGAAGTCGAGCGTCACCATCAAGCTGCAGAGCGACGTGAGCAAGCTCAATGAGGTCGTCGTCGTCGGCTATGGCGTGATGAAGCGTTCCGACCTCACCGGTTCCGTGTCGTCGATCGACGAAAAAGCCATCAAGGAAGGTGTGAACACCTCACTGGAGCAGGCCATGCAAGGACGTATCGCCGGTGTGCAGGTCATGCAGAACTCCGGTGCGCCCGGTGGCGGCATCTCGGTGCAGATACGTGGTATCAACTCGCTCAGCGGCAACGAGCCGCTCTATGTCGTCGATGGTATCGCCATGAGCGGACAGACCAGCGACAACAGCAGTGTGCTCTCAGGTATTAACCCCTCGGACATCACCAACATCGAGGTGCTCAAGGACGCTTCCGCAACGGCCATCTATGGTAGTCGCGCCAGCAATGGTGTGGTGCTCATCACCACCAAGCGCGGCCAGGAGGGCAAGGCGCAGATACAGTACGACGGATATGTCGGATGGCAGCAGATGCCGAAATATCTCGACATGATGAACCTCAAGCAATATGCTGACTTCTACAATGTGCGTGCAGCCATACAAGGATGGGGACAGCGTGAGGATTTCAAGCATCCCGAATTGCTCACCGACGGTACCGACTGGCAGCACGAACTCTTCCAGACTGCCTTCATGCAGAACCACAACGTCAACATCAGTGGTGGCAACAAGGACATGCACTACTCCCTCAGTGGCGGTTATCTCGATCAGGACGGTATCGGTATCGGATCAGGATTCAACCGTGCCTCGTTCCGCGCCAACTTTGATACCAATCTGAAGAAGTGGCTTCAGGTAGGCGTCAACGTGGCTTATGCCAATACACGCCAGGAAATCACCTTCTCCGAGGGCAGCATGATACAGACCGCCCTCAACCAGTACCCCGACGCCGCTGTGTACAACGCCGACGGAACTTATGCCGTGCCTCAGGTCAACTCCTTTGGTACCTATTACAGCAACCCCGTCTACGAGGCCAACATGAAGGAGAACCGAAACAACAACTACCAGCTCGACTATAACGTCTTCGCCAACATCAAGCCGATCAAAGGCTTGAATATCCGCATTGAGTACGGCGGCAACCGTGGCTGGTTGAACACCTACTACTTCACACCGGAGTACACCTATGGCACGATCAAGGTGGAGAGCCTGAGTACCCGCACGAAGAACCTCAGCAAATACACCTCGTTTAAGCAGTACGCCACTTATGACTTCGATCCCTTCAAGCACAATCACTTCCAGGTGATGCTTGGTCATGAAGCACAGTGGGGCAACTGGGAGAGCCTCTCCGGATCGCGCAAGGGCTATGTCTCTGACGCCCTTCACTCGCTCAATGTCGGTGATGCCAGCACAGCCACCAACAATGGTGACGATGGCACACAGTGGGCCATCGAGTCATACTATGGCCGTTTGAACTACAATCTCCTCGACCGTTACCTCCTCACAGCAACGCTCCGTGCCGATGGCAGCTCCAGCTTCGGCAAGAACCATCGCTGGGGATGGTTCCCCTCTGCCGCCGCCGCTTGGCGTGTGAGCAACGAGAAGTTTATGAAGAACGTCAAGTGGGTCGACAACCTCAAGCTGCGTCTTGGCTGGGGTCTCGTCGGTAACCAAAGTACAGGCTCCTATGCCTATGGTGCCACTATGGCCAACACCGCCACGGCATGGGGCACAGGCTACTATCCCGCCAACTTTGCCAATGACAACCTGAAATGGGAAAGCACCAAGGCTTGGAACGCTGGTATCGACCTCAACGTGCTCAACAACCGCATTGAGTTCATCCTTGACGTCTATCTGAAGAAGACCGACAACCTGCTCATGCAGGCCGCACTGCCTTCATACGTCATCAACAACGACTACATGGGCATGTCGGCACCTTGGGTCAACACGGGTTCCATACAGAACAAAGGTATCGAGTTCACCCTCAACACCGTCAACCTGAACAAACACGACTGGCAGTGGCGCACAGGAGCCACGCTGTCTATCAACCGCAACAAGCTGACGGGACTGAACAGTGAGAACTCTACCATCTCTGGTACCATCGGTACCAACACCTATACCCTCAGCTCCGTGGGCGGTGCCGTAGGACGTTTCTATGGTTATAAGGTCATCGGAATGTTCAAGAACGAAAGTGACTTCTATCAGAAGAATAACCGGGGCGAGTTCCTGCTCGACGCTGCCGGCAACCGCGTGCCCGTGGCTCGTCCGGTCGATTCGCAGGGCAACCTGCTGCCCATCGCACAGAACAAGATCTGGGTGGGTGACTATATCTTTGAGGACATCAACGGTGACGGCAAGATCACCGAGGCCGACCGTACCTATATCGGTAACCCGAATCCTGACTTCACCTTCGGTCTGAACAATGTCATCACATGGAAGAACTTCGAACTCTCCATCTTTATCAATGGCAGCGTGGGCGGTGACATCTACAACCTCGTCGCCCAGGAACATACTGATCCGCAGAAATACGGCAACATGCTCTCCAAGGTGAGCAACTATGCCCAAGTGGCACTTCTCGACCCCAACGGCTCGGCTGCCGACATCAGCAACGTCTATGTCTCCAACGCCGGTACCGCTTCAGTGCAGCGTATCAGTGCAGCCGGAAGCACTCAGAACGACAACAACCGTATCAGCGACCGCTTTGTCGAGAATGGCTCCTACCTGCGACTGAAGACGCTCAGCCTGGCATGGAACCTCCCCAACCGCTGGCTCAAGCCGCTCGGCATCGACTGGCTGCAGGTCTACGGCAACATCTCCAACCTCTTCACCATCACCGGTTACGACGGTTACGACCCAGAGATCGGTGCTGCCGGGCAGAGCGTTATCCTGCAGGGCATTGACAACTACCGTTATCCCTCGCAGCGTATATACACCTTTGGACTGAAGATGAAGTTCTAAGTGGCAAGCCGTACGTTTCAAAACATGTGATCAACACCATAAACATGAACATTCTTATGAATACAAGACATATTCTTTTGGCCTCTGTCCTGGCCGGTTCTCTGCTCTCCCTGACGGGGTGCGGCTCCGATTTCCTCGACAAGACGCCTTCGGGCAACTATACGTCCGAGACTTTTTATGCTTCCGACAATGCTGTCAGGAAGGGCACGGAGCCTCTATACAACCGTGCATGGTTCGACTTCAACCGTCGTGCCATCATCGGCATGGGCTCCTACCGTGCCAACGACGGCTGGAATCCCTATGTGAGCGCTGAGTTTGCACGCTTCCAGGTCACCGGACTCACCGAGGACATGGGCTACGCGTGGTCGTCGCTCTACAATGTGGTGACGATGAGCAACGTCATTCTCAGCAACATCGAGAACTACTGCTCGTCGGCTGTGACCGAGTCGGCCAAGAACGCCGCCGAGGGCGAGTGTTACCTCATGCGTGGCTGGGCATACTATTATCTGTTGTGTGGCTGGGGACCGAACATCCTGTTTGAAGGCAACCAGAGCATGGTCGACAATCCTACCAAGAAGCTCAACTCCGAGGCCGACGTGCTGAAGTTCATCATTCGTGACTTCCGTCGTGCTGCTGACCTGCTGCCAGAGACAGGTACCGACAACCACCCCAACAAATACGCCGCCAAGGCTGCACTTGCCAAGGCACTGTTGGCACAGAGCGGTTGGGACGCCAGCTCCAAGGTAGACCACAATCGCGACGAGGCCACGCTGAAGGAAGTGGTGAGCCTCTGCAACGAGGTCATCAACAGCGGCAAATTCAGTCTGATGCCCAACTATGAGGATCTCTTCAAAGCACAAAACAACGACAATAGCGAGACCATCCTCGCCATGCGCTGGGCCGACCCGAACACGGGCGAGTGGGGAGCCATGAACGCACTCTACTCCGACCTGGCCTTCTCCGAGGTCTCTGATGTCAATGTCTGGGGCGGCAACCTCACGGCATCTACCGACATGATAGACCTGTACAACGAAGACCCCGCCGACAGCTTCCGTATCCGCGGCACATTCTTCACACCGGGCCGACACTATGATTATATCCGCACCGACAAGGGCGGCTACACCTACAAGCATAACTGGATGCAGCTGAAGAAAGGCGTCGTCGGCGCAAAGGCCGATGTCGGCTCCCATGGTCTGGCACAGATGGCTTCCCCGCTGAACACCTATATCCAGCGACTGGCTGATGTTTACCTCATGAAGGCTGAGGCCATCCTTGGCAACAGCGCGTCCACGACAGACCCGGAGGCTTTGGCTGCTGTCAACGCCGTGCGCACACGCGCTCATGTCAAGCCTTTGACCTCGTTGACATTTATGGACCTGGTCCGTGAGCGCCGCATCGAGTTCTGTATGGAGTACAGCAACTGGTGGAGTATGGTGACATGGTACCGCTGGAAACCGCAGACCATGCTCTCGTACTTCAACAACACTCAGCACCGTGCCTGCGAGATGCGTGAGGGCGACATCCTGGAGAATGCCGACCACACCTTCTCTTACCGTTGTATCCCGCCGGGGGTGAACACCTGGTACATGCACGACGACGACGGTCATGTGTTCTGGAACGACCACCTCGCCGTCTCGGAGACCGACAACACCCCCGTGCAGACCAAGGCTCAGGGCTACAAATACGACTTCAACTCCATCGTCAAGAAGTATGTGCCCACCTACCAGCCCATTGAGCTGAGCGAGGCCAACATTTTCATGCCTTATCCGGAGAGTGATGTCATCCAGAACCCCAACCTCTCTCATTCGGCTCCGACAGAAGCATATGACTTCGGCAACGGGAAGTAACCATCATTTTTTAAAGAACATATCATCATGAAAACGCAATATAGAAACATGCGCACCGCTCTATGGATGGTGTTGGCCCTGCTCATGCTGGCCATGACGGCGACCTCTTGCAGCGATGACTCCTCCACGGGCGGGCAGCCGGAGATCACTGGCGTGAAGATTCTCTCCAGTGACACGCTCAACTATTCCTACGACAACTACTACACCAAGGCGGGCGCAGGCACGCTCATCGCCATCATGGGCAACAACCTTGGCAATGCCCGCGAGGTGACCATCAACGGACAGAGCGTCTTTATCAATCCCACACTCAACACTGACCACAGCATTGTGGTCACCATTCCGACAGAGGAGAACGGCTTCAAACTCTCCAGTTTCGACTCGGCTATCCCCGACGAGATACAGGTGACCACCAACGGCGGTACCGCGACGTTTGCCTTCAAGGTCACTGCACCCGGTCCACAACTGCAGACCCTCGTGGCTGACTATCCGCGAAATGCCGGTGACACGCTTACGTTGAAAGGACTCAATCTCGTGGACATCAACGATATGTACATCACTGACCTGCAGGCTGCACAGCTCGACACCACCACGTGGACGACCGTCGGCGGCAACCACACGGCGGTGACAAAGTATTTCGACATCAGTCAGGATCACCATCTCAACAGCAATCAGGCCTACGAGACCTCCTCTGTTGTTGGTGCCATCGTGCCGGAGAACGCACCCGACTCAGGCACCCTCGTCGTGGAGTGTGCAGCCGGTACGACCTACATCGCCTTCTATCGTCTGCCCGGCAAACCGGTCATCAGCTCAGTGTCGTCAGACATGCCGCAGATTGGCGAGACGCTCATCATCACCGGCCGTGAGTTTGTTCAGCCCGAAGTGAAGTATGGCGACGTTGAGCTCAAGGCAGGAGAGTTCTCCGTATCGGCAACGCAAGACACTATCTACGTGCCGTTTAAGAAGAAGCCTGCTGAGGGCAGCCCTACCACACTCACCGTGACTACTCCCGGCGGCACGGCCAGCGCCGACCGCTTCTATGACTACTCTACGTTGCTGACCACCTTCGACGGCGATGCCACCGACAACGCTTGGAGCCCCAACGCCTCCTATGTCGACGGCGGCACAGCCGATGGCAAGTACTGTCTCTTCGACTTCCATGAGTCGCAGAGCTGGTGGGGCACGATGTGCTTCTTCCGTAAAGACTGGAGCGGCAACAGCTTCGCCTTCTCCAATAACATCCCCGCCACGGCGACAGCTGACGAGCTCTACTTCGCTTACGAGGTGGAGGATGAGGGCGACTTCAACAACGGCAGCTTCTGGGGCTATCTGCGCTACACCTTGTTCCCGCTTGGCGACGCCGAGAATCAGTACGACAACTTCGCCTGGCCACAAGGCGGCTACGATGCCAGCCCGCAGGTGGGCAGCTTCCCCGACGGCCCTGTCTGTCAGGACTTCAATGGTGTGGCACATAAGAACAAGTGGTACCGTGCTATCGTGCCGTTGAGCAAGTTCGCTTGCTATGCCGGCAAGACGATGAGTCAGATACGCACCACCGGACTGAACCAGTTCCGTATCATGAACATCAACCAGAGCACTACAGAGGGCAATGTGAAGGTCAAGATCGACAATGTGCGCGTGATCTATCTGCCCAAGAAATAATCTCAATGCAACGAAACCATGAAATACAAGAATAGTTTATCCATTCTGTTCCTGCTGCTTGTGTCGCTCCTCGTGGGAGCGTGCAGCAGCGACGATGATGTCCAGAAGGCTTCAACGCTCTCCGTCACGCAAAACGGATCGGTCGTCGACGCCATCACGTTCCAACTCTCTGAGGGCAACACCATGTTGGGCGTCAGCACCGATGCTGACTGGACGGTGAGCGTGCCCGACGCCGACACCACGTGGTTGAAGATCACACCGCACGCCGGCTATGGCTGGGCTGTGAACGACACGGCGGCGACCAACTCCAAGGCTTACGTCAAGGTGAGCGTCACCAGCAACGACGGTGTACAGCGCAGCTCACAGCTGACCTTCACAGCTGGTGCGCTGACCAAGGTCGTCACCGTCACACAGAAAGGTGTCGAGCTCGACCCGGGCGACACCTTCCAAAGCTCCTACGACTTTGTTAAGAGCATCAAGTTTGGCTACAACCTCGGCAATACGCTTGACAGTGATCCCGACGTGAACACGTCCTCATGGATCGACTTCACCAAGGGTACGTCGGCCTGGGAGACGGCGTGGGGACAGCCCGTGACCACGCAGCCCATCATCGATGCCATCATAGCCAAGGGTTTCAACGTCATCCGCATCCCCGTCTCGTGGCACGCACACATGGACGCCAACGATAGGGTCGACGCCGCGTGGATGGCCCGTGTCAAGGAGGTTGTCGACTATGTGGTCAAGAAGCATCCCGACTGCTACTGCATCCTCAACGTGCAGCACGACACGGGTGCCAAGGAAGCCAGCCGCAAGGACGATGCCGGATGGCTCTACGCCAACCTCGACGACTATCCAACGATCACCAAACGCTACCAGAAGTTGTGGAAGCAGATAGCCACCGAGTTCAAGGACTATGACGACCACCTGCTCTTCGAGGCCTTCAACGAGATCCTGAACAAGGACAAGTCGTGGGCGTCGACGCCGAGTGCCACCGACCTGCAGGCCGTCAACAAGCTCGAGCAGGACTTCGTCAACACCGTGCGCGCCACAGGCGGCAACAATGCCTACCGCAATCTTGTGGTCAATCCTTATGCCGCTTCGTCGGCACAGGCCAACCTCGACGCCTTCACCGTGCCGCAGGATGTCCATCCGAACCACATCATCGTCTCCATCCACAGCTACGACCCCTATTGGTTCTGCAACGACACCAGCAACAAGGACGACGAGCAGTACTACATCAAGGTGTTCGACACGAGCTGCAAGACCGAGATCGACAACGTCTTCACCCGCATCAGCACACGTTGCAACGAGCTGGGCGTGCCCTACTTCTTTGGCGAGTTCGGTGCCATCGGCGCCCATCCCGAGATGGCCGAGCGTGTGAAGTATGCCGAGTATATGCGCAAGAAGTTTGCCGAATATGGCACTTCCGGACTGTGGTGGAGCAATCTCTATAACCGTTCGACGGGCGTATGGTACGAGGAGGACCTCGTCAATGCGCTCTTCGGGACAGCTAACTGACAAGAATAGGTTCTCCTTATTACTTTGGTAGGTAATTAGGCCTATATTCATTGTTTTTCAGGATGTGGCCATGACAGTGGCGTTTTTTAACGTACTGTCATGGCTTTTTCCATCCCTGAGGTTTGCTGTTCTCGTGATTTTCTGTTAACTTTGTGTGTCAAAGACTACCCTTACGATGGTCGAATCAAATATCTATAAAACCAATATGAAAACGACAACATTACTCATCTTTGCCGCTGGTCTTCTGTCGGCTTCAGCCGCTCAGGCCAAGGTGCGTCTGCCGCATATTGTCGGCGACGGCATGGTGCTCCAACAACAGTCCGGTGCCCACCTGTGGGGCTGGGACAACCCCGGAAAGACCGTCAAGGTCACAACATCGTGGAACAAGGATGTCTACACGGCTCAGGCAGGGCGCGACGGCAAGTGGCTCGTTGAGGTGAAGACGCCCAAGGCCAGTCTCACACCGCTGTCGGTGACCTTCGACGACGGCGAGAAGACCACCATCAAGAATCTGCTCAGTGGCGAGGTGTGGGTCTGCGCCGGGCAGAGCAACATGGAGATGCCCGTTGGCGGCTTCTACAACTGTCCGGTGAAGGACTATAATAATGTGGTGGCTGAGGCTGCGCAAAACAAAGGCATACGGTTTGTGAAGGTGCCGAGTGTGATGCGGACCACACCGCAGGACGACGCGCAGTGCGAGTGGAAGGCTGCCGATGCCAACAATGTGGCAGACTGCAGCGCCGTGGGCTACTTCTTTGCCCGCATGGTCAACCGCGTGGCCGACGTACCCGTGGGACTCATCCTTGCCAACAAGGGCGGCTCGCGCGTAGAGAGCTGGCTCGACGAGGCCAACCTGAAGAAATATACCAGCGAGGAGCTCGACTCCGCCAAGATGGTGAAGAAGTTCCCTTATGACTATCTGCGCCCGCTGTTGTGGGGCAACGGCACATTCCATCCCATCCTCAACTACACCGTCAAGGGCATAATCTTCTATCAGGGTTGCTCCAATGTAGGTGCGCCGGGCAATGAGTATTCCGACCGGCTGAAGCTCCTCGTGGAGCAGTGGCGTCGCGATTTCGGTCGGGGCGAGCTACCTTTCTACTTTGTGCAGATTGCTCCTTATATATATGGTGACGGTGCTGACGGCACTTCGGGCGCCTTGCTGCGTGAACAGCAGGAGCGTGCGGCAAGCATCATCCCCAACAGTGCGCTGGTTTGCACCAACGATCTTGTTGAGCCTTGGGAGGGCACTCAGATTCATCCCCATCAGAAGCAACCTGTGGGAGAGCGTCTGGCGTTTCTGGCATTGAACCGCGATTATGGTTTCAAAGGGCTCCGGTGCGAGAGTCCGGTCTATAAGAGCATGTTCATCGAGGGCGATACCTGCTATGTCAGCCTTGATAAGACCTATGGCGGTGTGTCACGCTACGAGGGCATCCAGGGCTTTGAAGTGGCCGGTGCTGATAAGGTCTTCCATAAGGCGTTAGCCGGACATTTCTGGGTGCCTGGCAATGACCGCCGCAACGAGACCATCTTTGTGACCTCGCCGGAGGTGAAGCAGCCGAAGTACGTGCGCTACTGCTTCCGCAACTTCCAGCTGGGCAACTTGAAGAACTGTGCCAACCTGCCTTTGATGCCGTTCAGAACCGATAACGACAAATAGCAGCAAGCGTGCGAAAGGATAGCCGCCACCGGCTTTTCGGTGGATCAAATCCTTTGCCATCGCTCGAAAAGACAATGCCCTTGGAACATTCCTGTAAGAGGAAGATTCCAAGGGCATTGCTGTATATGTTTGCGAAGGCTTAGTAGGCGTGCTTGTCGTGTACAAAGAAGGAGCGGAACGTCATGGCCATGATCTTCAAGTCCAGTCCGATGTTCCAGTGCTCCATGTACCAGATGTCTCGCTGGATGCGCTCCTCCATCTGCCAGAGCTCTTTTGTCTCGCCGCGGCAGCCGGTGACTTGCGCCCATCCCGTGATGCCGGGTTTGCAGAAGTGTCGCACCATGTACTTGTCGATCAGCTTGCCATACATCTCGGTATGGATGAGCATGTGAGGACGCGGCCCTACCACACTCATGTTGCCGATGAGCACATTGAAGAACTGCGGCAGCTCGTCGATGTTGTATTTCCGTATGAAGTTGCCAAAGGCAAACTTGCGTGGGTCGTTTTCCGTGGCTTGTTTGCTGTCGGCATCCTTGTTGACATGCATGGACCGAAACTTATAGCACCAGAACGTCTTGCCGTTGAGGCCCGTCCGTTGCTGGCGGAAGAAGATAGGTCCCGGGCTCTGTATCTTGATGATGAGGCCCACCACGAGGGTTAAGGGGATCAGGAAGATGCAAGCCACTATGCTCACGGCAAGGTCAAAGGTGCGCTTGATCAGCTTGTTGAATGGTAGCATGAGTGCCGACTGGTGGTTGGTGAAGAAGAAGAGGTCGCCCATGCGTATCGGGCGAAGACGTACCGTGGACCCTACAAAAGTACGGGGGACATAATAGAAGTAAATCACGTTTTTGTCGCAGGAACGCATGATCCGCTCGATCTCGCTACCCATCTCGTGCGGCAGACAACAGTAAACGATGTCAATGCCTGACTGGCTCAAGGGTGAGCTGTCGTTTTCATGCATCAGCTGATTGAGTTGGCTCAGTGTGCCCAGATAGTGGAAACTGTCGGGGCAGCCTTGGATGGTCGTGTCGCTGTAATAGCCGAGTGAGCGATAGCCTATCTCGGGATTCCCCTCCATCTCGTTGTGCAGGGCCAGCAGTGCGGGGTCGTCTCCGACGAAGAGCACCCGCCGCACATTGTGTCCCCGGCGTCTCAAATAATTGACGAGGCTGCGCTCACCGATGCGCGAAATCATCAGGGCCACATAGGAGGCAAGGAAGAAAAACAGCAGGAAGTGCAGTGGGGTGTTGTTGAAAATGAGCTTCATCAGCACAGCGAAGGTCACAGTGAAGGTCAGCGTCAGTCGGAAGACGTTGATGGTCACATCGATGAGGCGCAGCAGCCGGAAGTGTACGATGCTGCGGAAGAACATCTCGCCGATGAGGATGGCCGCGTTGATGGATAAGACTACGATCCGCGTGTAGGTGTGGAAGTAGTCGGGAATGTTTTCTCCAAGCACCATGAAGGCGATGTAAAAAACAAAGTTGACAATGACGAAGTCGCAGCATGAAATGGCGGCCAATAGAGTCTTGCTTCTGTCTATATTGATATTGCTCACAATGGTGGATGTATTAAATAGCCCCCCCATTTTTCTGGGTTCAGAGCCCTTTTTTACTGTTGTTCTTAATGTGGCAAATTTACGACTTTATTTTAGATTATACAAATATTGTCAGCTAAAAAATGGCATGTAGCTTTTTTTTATTAACTTTGCACATGATATGGTACTCAATTATATTTGGATAGGATTCTTTGTCGTTGCCTTCATTTTCGGTGGCGTACAATTGTTAATGGGTGATACCACCATTTTTCAGAAGATGGTAGATTCCACGTTCGACACGTCGAAAACGGCGTTCGAGACCTCGTTGGGCCTTACCGGCGTGTTGGCACTGTGGCTGGGTATTATGAAGATAGGAGAGAAGGCTGGGGCGGTCAATGCCTTGGCGCGGGTGCTCAGTCCCTTGTTTACCAAGCTTTTTCCCGACATTCCCAAAAACCATCCTGTCATGGGTTCCATCTTCATGAACATTGCTTCCAACATGCTTGGCCTTGACAATGCCGCCACGCCGACAGGTTTGAAAGCGATGGCCGGTATGCAGGAGCTCAACACCAAAAAGGACACGGCCACCAACCCGATGATTATGTTTCTCGTGCTCAACACCTCAGGACTGACCATCATCCCCACGACGATCCTTGCCTTCCGTGCTTCCTACGGAGCGGCGCAGCCCACCGATGTCTTCATCCCCATACTCCTGGCGACCACAGTGGCCACGCTGGCGGGCATCATCATCACGGCCGCCTGGCAGCGCATCAACCTTTTCCAACCTGTGCTGATGGCCACGCTGGGCGCGCTTATTGCCTTTGTGGGACTGATCATCTGGGGTTTCGGCCAGATGGACAAAGACACGATGGGCACGGTCACGGCTGTTGCCGGCAATCTCATCCTGATGACCGTCATCGTGCTGTTTATCCTTGCGGGCGTGAGAAAACACATCAATGTCTACGACGCGTTTGTTGAGGGAGCCAAGGAGGGCTTTACCACAGCCGTGAGAATCATCCCCTATCTGGTCGCCATACTTGTTGCGGTCGGTGTGTTCCGTGCCTCGGGCGCGATGGACATGCTCATCGATGGCATTGCCTGGGTGGTGAAGCAGTGCGGACTGAGTACCGATTTCGTCGGTGCCCTGCCTACGGCTTTCATGAAGCCGCTGTCCGGTAGTGGTGCCCGCGGACTGATGCTCGAGGCCATGAAGAACTACGGCCCCGACTCCTTTGTGGGTCGGTTGAGCTGCATCTTCCAAGGTTCTACAGACACCACCTTCTATATTCTTGCCGTCTACTTCGGCTCTGTCAATATCAAGTACACACGTCACGCCGTTGCCTGCGGCTTGCTGGCCGATCTTGCCGGCGTCATTGCGGCAATAGCAATCGCATATATCTTCTTTTAAATCATGGCAAATCTCAAATCACTTGCAAAAGACACGGCCATCTACGGCCTGAGCAGCATCGCAGCCCGCTTCATCGGCTATCTGCTCGTGCCCATCGAGACGGCCAAATTCAGCGCTGCCGGAGGGCAGTATGGCATTATCACGAACGTATATGCCTACATCGCTCTGCTCATCATCATCCTCACTTACGGCATGGAGACCACTTTCTTCCGCTTCATGAACCGTCCGGGTGAGGATCCGAAGAAAGTCTATCCTACCACGCTGCATACCGTGGGCTTCACCTCACTGCTCTTTGTGGTGCTGCTCGCGCTCTTTCTCCATCCCGTGGCCTCGGCCATCGGCTATCCCGACCATCCCGAGTATCTGATGATCATGGGCGCGTGCGTGGCTGTCGATGCTTTCACTGCGATACCCTTCGCCTACTTGCGTTATGCCCACAGACCTATTAAATTCGCCTTGCTGAAGATGGTGAGCATCGGCGTCAACATTGTCGGTGTGTCGCTCTACCTGATTGTGTTGCCCGCTCTGCACGTCAATCTTTTCGGCATCTACGACGCCAATTTCGACTTGGAAGTCGTGTGGGTGTTCTGGATAGAGCTCTCCGGTTCCGTACTCACCCTGTTTTTGTTGGGTAAGGAACTCAAGCCCATGGGCAATCCTTTCGACAAGGCCACCTGCAAGCGCATGCTTCGCTACACCTGGCCGCTGCTCGTCATGGGACTGGCCGGACAGCTCAACCAGTGTGCCTCACAGATCATCTTCCCCTATGTCTATGACGGCAATGCCCACGACGCGCGCGTGCAGCTCGGCATCTACGGTGCCTGCATCAAGCTGGCCACCATCATGTTGATGATCACCCAGGCCTTCCGCTATGCCTACGAACCGTTTGTCTTTGGACAGTCCAAGGAAAAGAACAACAAGGAGACCTACGCCCGCGTGATGAAGTTCTACATCATGTTCACCCTTCTGGCTTTCCTTAGCGTGATAGCCTACATGGATATCATCCGCTTCATCATCGGCCGCAGCTACTGGGAGGGCTTGGAGATCGTGCCCATCGTGATGGCTGCCGAGATCATGTTCGGTGTGTTCTTTAACCTTAGCTTTTGGTATAAGCTCATCGACAAAACCATCTGGGGTGCATGGTTCTCGGGTATCGGAGCCGTGGTGCTGATCGTTTTTGACATCATCTTCATTCCACGCTTCAGCTACTGGGCTTGTGCCTGGGCCGGCTTTGCCTCGTATGGAGTGAGCATGGTGCTGAGCTATTTCTTCGGACAGAAATACTATCCCATCGCCTATCCGCTGAAGTCTATCTTCGGCTACACACTCTTGGCAATCGTGCTCTTCGCCGGAATGACAGCTTCCAACCGTTATCTGCCGATGTTGCCGGCGTTGCTGGTCAACACGCTGCTGCTGGTGGTGTATGTGGCCTATATCATTAAGAAAGACCTGCCGCTGAGTTCGCTGCCAGTCATCGGCAAGAAGTTCAGAAAGTAGTACACCTATTTATATAGGGCTTCCTGGCTGTCTCTGCCTGTGCTCTTGAGCGTGCTTCTTGATCGGTGTGATAAAAGTTGCATCATGAAGGACGTCCTTGAAAACCGTAGACATGGTTTCCAAGGACGCCCTTTGTTTTTTTGATCGTTGCCAAGACAAAGAACGCTTGCTCACAATGTGTTCGGGATGGCATTTCCAAATGTTGAATAAACTGACATTTTAGAGGCCTTGTGTTTGCGTT
>URCI01000062.1 GCA_900546345.1 uncultured Prevotella sp.
GTCTTGCCATTATAGGCCAGATACATCTTTTCGTTGTCGTTGCCGGCCACGGTAACCGTGTAGTGTTTGTTGTTTCCTTTGCTGAGCAGCATTACATAGTGGTTGCCGTCGATGGTCCAGGTGCCGGTCTTATAGCCTAACTTAAATGGGTCTTCGGTGGCCTGTGTGTATTGCCATTCCGATACGGTACCGTCGTCGTGTACGGCGATGCCCTCCACGGCACCGTCGCCGTTGATGTCGGCCCCGGTTTCAATGCTGGTACCGGCAATCTGCCAGTAGCCGGTGATGGGTGAATGGATGTCGGCGCTGATTCCGTCGTTGTCGTCCTTGCACGAGGAGAGAGCGAGGAGACAAAGCAGGTTGAGAAGTAGAGTTAGGGAAAGTATAGGTTTCTTCATGAATATGTAAAGATAGTGTTGTCGTTTGTTGTAAAACTAGAGAGAGAAGGCTGCCAGACCTTTCCGTTGAGTGCGTCACAGGTCTTGCAACCACTTCTTGCCTTTCTTGGTGTTCGTCCAAAGGATGAGGCTTACGCCGATGACGGAACCGATGGCAAAGATGATAGTAAGTGTTTCCATGATTCTCGCATCGTGTCTGTTACTTATCTTCTGTTGCCATACCTTATTTCTTTTTCCTTTGCGAGGCACGGTTGGCCCGTTGCTGGCGGTACTTGGCTTTCTGCTTAGCCGATCCGGAGCCGTGTGCGCCGGTGATATACTTCTTTTTCTTGGCTTTGGTTTTCACCTTGTCGTCGTCTTTGGGTCCGCCTTTGGAAGCCCCCTTGAAGACGATGCCGTGCTCAATGATTTCGTCGATGTCTGACATAATAGTAATAATAAAAAAGAAGAAGGAGTAGACCCTCTCTAGCTCCCCCTAAAAGTAGACCCTCTCTAGCTCCCCCTAAAAGGGGGAGAAATGCGAGCCACCGGAATACTCGGAATGGATGTGCTCATTTCCCCCTTTTAGGGGGGCTAGGAGGGTCTGGAGTCTTGTTAGTCTGGTGTCTTGTTTTGCTTGCTTTTAATGGTGGAACAGTCTCACGTGAGTGAAGGCCATGACCATATCGTATTTGTCGCAGGTCTCGATGACATTGTCGTCGCGGATACTGCCACCCGGCTGTGCGATATACTTCACGCCACTCTTGTGTGCGCGCTCGATGTTGTCGCCGAAGGGGAAGAAAGCATCAGAGCCCAAGCACACGTTGGTGTTCTTGGCAATCCATTCTTTTTCTTCAGCGCGTGTGAACACAGCAGGTTTCTCCGTGAAGAACTGCTGCCAGGTGCCTTCGCGCAGCACGTCGTCGTGCTCCTCGCTGAGGTATACGTTGATGGCGTTGTCGCGGTCGGCGCGGCGGATGCCCGGCTTGAACGGCAAGTTGAGAACCTGCGGGCTCTGGCGCAACCACCATTCATCGGCCTTGTTGCCGGCGAGGCGTGTGCAGTGGATACGGCTCTGCTGACCGGCACCGATGCCGATGGCCTGTCCGTCCTTGACATAGCAGACGCTGTTGCTCTGGGTATATTTCAGTGTGATGAGGGCAATCTTCAAGTCGCGGATAGCCTCAGGAGTGAAGTTCTTGTTCTTTGTAGGAATCTCTTCGAAGAGTTTCGGGTCGTTGAGATCGCAGTTGTTGCGGCCCTGCTCAAAGGTGATACCGAAGACCTGCTTGTGCTCTATAGGCTCGGGAACATAGTTAGGGTCGATCTTGATGATGCAGTACGTACCCTTGCGCTTAGCTTTGAGGATCTCCAGGGCTTCGGGTGTATAGTCGGGTGCGATGACGCCGTCGCTGACCTCACGCTTGATGAGCTTGGCGGTGGCCTCGTCGCAGGTGTCGCTCAGTGCGCAGAAGTCACCATAAGAGCACATGCGGTCAGCACCGCGGGCACGTGCATAGGCACTGGCCAACGGTGTGAGTTCAAAGTCGATGTCATCGACAAAGTAGATCTTCTTCAGCGTGTCGCTCAGTGGCAGTCCCACAGCTGCTCCGGCTGGGGAGACATGCTTGAAGCTGGCGGCAGCGGGCAGGCCTGTTGCGGCCTTGAGCTCTTTGACCAGCTGCCAGCTGTTGAGCGCGTCGAGGAAGTTGATGTAGCCTGCGCGGCCATTGATGACCTCAACGGGCAGTTCGCCGTGCTCCATATAGATACGGGCCGGCTTTTGGTTCGGATTGCATCCGTACTTTAATGCGTATTCTTTCATGTCGGTGTGAAATTGAAACCTACGGCAAAGGTAGCGAAAAGTTAGCAGAAACGGAAATAAACACGGCAGAAAAGTAGTGGTAGGGGATGGTATTTTCTGTCGTTTGGGGTAAAGGCGTAATCTTACCTATGTTCTCGTGCGGTTGAAGCTATGTTCGTGTGGCCTTGAAGGTATCTTCATGTGGTTGGATATGTGGAGAAGTCTGACAGTAAATGTACATAGATGAAGAAATTGCTTCAATGTCGCAAAATCTTGAAATATTTCGTTGAACTTATGAATATTCTTCTTAACTTTGCACTTGAAATTTGAGAAAGAATAGAAAAGATTGAAGGAAGGACAAGAATGTTATGAAAAGAGATTTGCGAATGCTTTTTGCTGAAGCTGGCAAAAAGGTGAAAGAAGAACCCCATCAAGTGAAAGTGGACTTTGAGAAGGCATCACATCGTTTGGCTAAACACAATGTGGATTTGAGCAGCCATTCTCTGAAAAAGCTATGGGAACTGGTTACGGGCAAGCGACACCTGTCCATCGAGGCACGTAATCGTCTGGCGCTCTTTGCCGGTTTCCAGACATGGGATGATCTGATGAACACGGTGCATGGCGACACAGACGCATCGATCAACTACGAGGAATAGCTTCTCTGCTATTGCTGTTTTAAAAGAAAAGGTAATAAAAAAGTTGGACTGCTTTTGACACTTAGCGATCGCTAAGCCAAATGCAGTCCAACATTTGTTTTCATGGAGTAGGTTTTGCTCTCCTCGTATGATGGGGGAGAGCATGAGAAAGCTCTTTTTTACTTCTCCTCTGCTGCTACCACCTGGCGCTTCTCCTGAATGCGGGCAGCCTTACCGGTGAGGTTACGGAGATAGTAAAGTTTAGCGCGACGTACCTTACCACGCTTGTTCACCTCGATGCTGTCGATGTTCGGAGACTCGATAGGGAAGATACGCTCAACACCTACAGTACCAGACATCTTGCGAACGGTGAAACGCTTTTTGTCGCCATGGCCGCTGATCTTGATGACCACGCCACGATACAGCTGAATACGCTGCTTGTTACCCTCGACAATTTTGTAAGCGACAGTGATGGTGTCACCTGACTTGAACTCAGGGAACTTCTTGCCGGTTGCAAATGCTTCCTCGGCAACTTTAATCAAATCCATTGTGTGTATAATTAAATGTTGTTTGTCGTTCCAACCCAACGTGGCATGGAGACACTTCCTCCAACCAGCGGTTAAGCCGAAAAGCTTTGCAAAGTTACTGCTTTTCAATGAAATATGAGCAGGAGCGGATGAAAATCTGTTCTTTTTAACATTTTGCTTTCGCTTTTCTTCGTTTCTTATTGGCTTTTCTCAAGGAAATGCGTACCTTTGCGCCGCTTACCTGATTATACACATTATTATATATATAGCATCATGAAAAGAAATACTACGCTGTCTGCACTGTGCCTGACGTGCGTGCTGCTGTTGCCCTCGTGCGGCAGTCAATATCATATGACGGACATCCAACGCTCACAGATATTGGTCGACAGCCGCTACGACCGACAGCCGGATGAGGCTGCCGTACGGTTGCTGGCTCCCTATAAGCATGTCGTGGACTCTGTGATGAACCCTGTTGTGGGCACGACGACGCACTATATGACGGGTCATCGCCCGGAGAGCGATATGAGCAACCTGCTTTCAGACATCCTCGTGTGGTATGGCGAGCAGACAGGTGAGCATATCGACTTTGGAATGTATAACATTGGCGGCATCCGTGCTTCGCTGCCTGCCGGGAAGGTGACCTACGGCGACATTCTCAACGTGGCACCCTTTGAGAACCATATCTCTTATCTGACACTTTCCGGTAGTAAGGTGCTGGAACTCTTCCAGCAGGTGGCTTCGGTAGGTGGTGAAGGCTTGAGCCATAGCGTACGGCTGGTCATCACAAAGGACGGACAACTGAAATCGGCACAGATTCATGGCAAGGACATCGACCCCCATGCGAGCTACCGTGTTGCCACGATCGACTATCTGGCACACGGCAATGATAAGATGGAAGCTTATAAAGCAGCAACCGATGTTGTGTCTCCACAGGAAGAGAAATACGATACACGTTATATCATCCGGCATTATTTCCAGGAGATGACCAAAGCAGGTAAGGCTGTCGACGGTCATGTGGAAGGAAGAATCGTGATTCAGTGATGAGTGTTGAATGATGAATGTGGAATAGAGAATGCTCTATAAAAGCATAAAGAATTACTGAACTAATAAGATTAACAGAAAGATAACGATGAGATATTTTAGCAAGCTCTATATCATGTTGTTCCTTTTGGTAGTTAGCCTTGGCGTTGACGCCGGAGGCCGGCAGAAGGAACTGACGATACTGCATACCAATGACACGCACAGCTGTATCTTGCCGCTGAGCAAAAACCTTGCTGACACAGCATTGGCCGACCGAGGTGGCTTCTTGCGACGTGTGGAAATGCTGAAAAAACAACGTGAGGCAGATCCTCAGCTGTTGCTCTTCGATAGTGGTGACTTTTCACAAGGGTCTCCTTATTTTACACTGTTCAAAGGAGATGTGGAGGCCGGACTGATGAACTTGATGCACTATGACGCGGGAACGATCGGCAACCATGAGTTTGACTTCGGGCTGGAGAACATGGCACGGGTGTTCCGCGAATTGAATTTCCCGATTGTCTGCGCTAACTATCGCTTCCATCAGTATGACCTCGACAAGATTGTGAAGCCGTACGTCATCATCAAGCGCAAAGGACTGAAAATAGGAGTCTTTGGCCTCTCACCAAAGATGGAAGGTCTCGTGGACAAAAAGAACTATCTCGACACGGAGTATCTCGATCCCATCGCTACAGCTCAGCAAATGGCAGATGAACTGCACAGGCAGAAATGTGACTTGGTGATCCTGATCTCTCATCTTGGATGGGAAGAGCAGGGTATGGGCGACCAGATGGTTATCAGCCATACGCGTGGCATCGACCTGGTGCTCGGTGGACACAGCCATACACTCTTCAAGACGCTGCGATACGTGCCGAACCTCGATGGTAAACAGGTTCCTGTTGACCAGAATGGTAAGAACGCGATCTATGTGGGCCGCATGGTCCTCACAATGAAATAAGACAGGAGAAACATGTTTTAAAGACAGAGTAACATAGGGACAGAGAGTTTATTTTTAAGACAGAAAGACATAAAGAACATATTTTAAAGACAGAGTAACATAGGGACAGAGTTTTTATTTTTAAGACAGAAAGACATAAAGAACATATTTTAAAGACAAAGTAACATAAGGACAGAGAGTTTATTTTTAAGACAGAGTAACATAAGGACAGAGAGTTTATTTTTAAGACAGAAAGACATAAAGAACAGATTATTAGCAAGGAGTGAATAGAGACTCCAATGCTTTTTATTATGTTCTTTCTGTCTTTCTGTCTTAAAAAAAGATATGTCTTTTCTGTCTTTCTGTCTTAAATCAGGGATATGTCTTTTCTGTCTTTCTGTCTTAAAATAAGGATATGTCTTTTTTGTCTTTCTGTCTTACAAATAAGAACATGTCTTTCCGTCTCTCAGAATCTGTCTATTATGTCTTCATTCGAAGTAGAAGGTGAGGGCAATGACCTTGGTTTTGGCTTTATTGACGCTGAGCGCATAGGGACGCATCGCCTCGTCTTGCAGATGATCGGCGTGTCCGGTATCGAGGCTGTTTGTGAGGCTATACATGAACTTCAGTTCTGGCCGTACTTTGAAGAACGGCATGTAGAAGTCGCAACCGAAGCCTGCCTCGAGGTACATGTCATAGCGTTTGAGTCTGACATAGCTGTTGTCGGAGCCGGAGAGGTTGATGGCCGGGGTGAGACCCAGTATCGCATACGGCCGGTGGTTACCCATGCGTGGCGCAGCGGCGATGAGGTCAAACGAACAGGTGAAGTAGATCGTTTTCAAGTCCTGCGAGCGGTGGAGCATCGAGTCGGGAGCCTGGGCGTCCATATTGTGAAACTCTATATGTCGCGAACCAAAAAGGATGGCAGGAGCCACACGGAACTGGAAGTTCTCGGTCAGCCGCGCTTCTCCGAGCACACCCACTTGGAATCCGTTGTCCCATCGGCTTTGGTCACACGTGATGGTATAGGTCTGTTGTGATCCATCGTTGGCAATGATCGTTTGGGGTCCGATGTTGTTGAACTCAATATCTTGCAAGTGCGTGCCTACGAGCAGCCCGAAGTGAAAGGGACGCAAGTCGATATACGGGCGGTTTTGCACCGTCTGTTCCTGTCCCCGGACGATGCTGGAGCTTGCAAGCATCAGGAAGAGTATAAAGGCAATCTTCTTCATAACCTTATAACGCTGTGGCCGTTGATATATTGTATGTTCTGTGAGTCGTAGGACTACTCACTTATGATGAGACGGAACTGCTTACAGAAAGCCTATTGTTTAAAATAATAAAAAACCGATCGCCATTTGTAGGTATTCCAAAGAAAATAATTATCTTTGCAATTACGAAACAAAAACATTTAATCATTTAAAATACAAGAACATTATGGCTTACGTTATTAATGATGACTGCGTTGCATGTGGAACATGTATCGATGAGTGCCCGGTAGGTGCTATCTCTGCTGGTGACAAGTATTCTATCAACCCCGATGAGTGCACGGAGTGCGGTACTTGCGCATCTGTTTGCCCCAACGAGGCTATTCACCTTGGTGAGTAATGAGTCCCGGCTCGCAGCCGTTAATACAAAAGGCAAGGCCTCTTCCGATCATTCGGGAGAGGCCTTGCTGCGTTTGTGGGAGGGGGGAGGAATCGTGGCACAGCCACGGCAAACCGAACGGCTCACGTACACTTGAAAGAGAAGCGGGCAGCGGCTTGCCAGTCGGGGGGCGGCTCGCGCGCACTTGAAAGAGGAGTGGGCAGCGGCTTGCCAGTCGGGGGCTGAGCTCTATGCGATCTTCCACCCAAAGAGGTAGCGGTCACGCTCGTCGTTGGGCTTGCTGATCACCTTGGGACCACGAAGGAACACGGTAGCGCGGCGCAGCGTGTGTTTCTTATGATCGAAGAACAGAGCCGGGTCAATGCGTTGGCCGCGATAGAGCATCTCGAAATGGAGGTGGTCACCCGTGGCGTGGCCTGTGGCGCCTGTGAGCCCAATCACTTGTCCGGCCTTGACATGCTGTCCTACGTGCACGAAGTTAACGGTCTGGTGACCGTAGAGCGTCTCTATGCCATAGGCGTGCTTCACAGTGATGCAGTTGCCGTAGCCGGGTACAGGGCACGCCCTCTCCACGATGCCGTCAAAAGCAGCATGGATGCTGTCGTGTGGTATGTGCGTCTTGATGTCTACACCCGTATGGTGATAGGTGCCGGTCGTGTCCGGTCGCTCACGCAACTTGTCATATGCACTGGTGACGTAGCTGCCTACGAGCGGATAGCACCAATGCTGTGGGTTGAGAAATTCGAGATTGATCTTTGCCGGTCCTGCGGCACCAAAGTATTTAGGTCTTACAGGATCGAGGGAAGCAATAAGCGCGGCGAGGAAGCGCTTGCGCGCTTGTGTGAAGGCAATGCGCTTGGATGTCGTGGTGATCAGGTAGTTGCCGGAGAGCTTGCAGCGCAACACATCGTCGAGTGGGCGCTGAGCATAGGTGTTGAAAACAAAATAGGGAGGGATGGCTGTGCCATTGACCAAAAAGGAAATGTCCACACAGTAGCCATACTGACATTTGTCAGCCTCCGCAAAAACTTGTCCGGCCTTGACGCGGTCGTTAACATGGATGGTGACGTGGTGGATATTGCGGTAAAGAGTCTCCAGTCCGTTGTCGTGCGTGATGACAACGAAAGACCCAGACAGCGGGCTATAGGAAGCTACTCTCACGCGTCCGGCAAAGACCGCCTTTACCTTTTGGTCTTTTCGGGATACCACTTGCAGCTGATCTTCTGCGTTGATGCCAGAATGAGATGCTGTCAGTGGATAGGCATATTCGCCCGGCTTGATGCTGTCGAGATGGATGGTCAACTCGCGCTTGTCACAGAGTTCTTTGTTGCGTCCGGCTACTATGTTTTGATAACTGGCCAAAGGGTCAAACCTCATATTCGGTGCAAAGGCCATTAGGGTCGTGCACATAATAATAAGGAGTAAGGCTCCCTTTGAAATATTTCTTTTTTTATCACTCACTTTGATGAGTCTCCTTTCTTCATGATGCCGTTATAGATTCTTCCTGACTCAGCGCCTAAGCGGCGCGCGGAAAAGAACCGGTCGGCTTGGTCGAAGGTGCAGATGCTTGACATGACAATATTCTCCAGTCTCGCACCAGCGTGCAGCAGTTGCAGTCGGTTACAAACCTGCAGGTCGAGATGCCATTTATCGAAGCGTTTGGACATGAACCGAATAAAGGGAAAAGCTTGGGCAAACAGCTCATAGACCTCATCGCCTACTTCGAAATTTTTCAGAGAGATGCCCGGCCCAATCATGATCTTCACCTTCCCCGGTTGTGTGCCGTACTGCTGTGCCATGGCGTCCAATGCTTTTGTGGCAATTCCGGCCAGCGTACCGCGCCATCCTGCATGTACGGCAGCGACAGCTTTGTGCTCCGTGTCGTAGTAGAGGAGGGGAATGCAGTCGGCCGTGGAGACACCCACGCAGACATCTGTCATGTCGGTCATGACGGCATCTACGCCTTCCAAGTATTCTTTCTTTTCTGCTTCTGAAAGCGAGAAAAATGCCGGAGTGATAGCCCGGCATACGGTCTGGTGTGTCTGATGAGGCAGGATCAGTCGGTCTGTGGGAATCTCCAGCGTATGGCACAAGGCTTTGAGATTGGTATTGACATCCTGAGGATCGTCACCGCAGTAGGGATTGATATTCAATTCGCCATAGTTGCCTTTGCTCGCGCCGCCATGCCGTGTGGTGGAGAAGGCAACGATGTTGTCGCCGAACTGATATTGTTCTAATTCTGGTTCCATGTCATCCATGACGTTATTCCTTGTCTTCATTGGGATCGAAGGTCTCGTAGTTTTCGAGATCCTCGTCGTCAGCATCTTCCACCTCATCCTCATCGACGAAGATCACCTCGTCCTCGCCCTCGTCATGCAGCTCTGTGCTGAGTTTCTGCATGTCTTTGTCACGGTGTACGAGGGTATCCTCAGCCGTGATCTCTTGCAGTTTGTTGCTTTCGCTGTTGAGTTCTTCCCACAGCACATCCTTCAGCTCATCGAGTCCGTACCCGGTGACAGAAGAGATGAAGACCACAGGCAGATCGGTCGGCAGCGTCTCGCGCAGCATCTCGATAAGCTCGTCGTCAAGGAGATCACTCTTGGTCACAGCGAGGACGCGATGCTTGTCGAGCATTTCTGGATTGAACTTCTTGAGTTCGTTGAGCAACACCTCATAGTCATGCTTGATGTCATCGGTGTCGCCGGGGACCATAAAGAGCAGCAAAGAATTGCGCTCGATATGCCGCAGAAAACGTAGTCCGAGTCCTTTGCCCTCGCTGGCTCCCTCGATGATACCCGGAATGTCGGCCATGACAAACGACTTGTTGTCACGATAGCTGACGATGCCGAGCGATGGCTCGAGCGTCGTAAAGGGGTAGTTGGCAATCTTTGGACGGGCGCTGGACAGCGCTGAGAGCAGTGTCGACTTACCGGCATTGGGAAATCCCACAAGGCCGACATCGGCGAGGAGCTTCAACTCGAGAATCACCGTCATCTCCTGCATGGGCTCACCCGGCTGTGCAAAGCGGGGTGTCTGACGTGTGGAGGTGCGGAACTGCCAGTTGCCGAGTCCGCCCCGTCCTCCTTTGAGCAGCATCACTTCCTGCCCATCGTAGGTGACGTCGCAGACATATTTGCCCGTTTCCGCATTGTACACCACTGTGCCGCATGGAACATCGATATAGACGTCCTTGCCATCGGTGCCGTGACATTTGTCGCGTCCGCCGTTGCCACCATTTTCAGCAAAGACGTGCCGCTGGTATTTCAGGTGGAGCAAGGTCCAGTAGTTGTGGTTACCGCGTAGGATGACGCTGCCTCCTTTTCCGCCGTCACCTCCGTCGGGGCCGCCATTGGGCTGGTATTTGACGTGGCGCAGGTGCATTGAACCGCGTCCGCCCTTGCCTGAGCGACAGTATATCTTTACGTAGTCTACGAAGTTGGAATCCATACGACAATGATGAATGTTGAGTGTTGAATGATGAATAAATTCAATGTTGAATGTTGAATGATGAATGTTGAACGGAGCGGAAGAAATTCATCACTCAACATTCATCATTCAGCATTCAACATGGTTTACAGGCTATCGATGACCTTGCAGATGTCGGCGAAGATGCGGTCCAGCTCGCCGAGGCCATTGATATGGTGGTGGATGCCCTCTTTCTCATACCAGTCGATCAGCGGAGCCGTCTGGTTATGGTAAACGTTGAGGCGCTTCTTGATGGTCTCCTCATTGTCATCGCTGCGGCCGCTCTGCTTGCCACGGAGGATCAGGCGCTTCATCAGCTCGTCCTCAGGGACGTCGAGCTCGATCATGGCAGCCACCTTGTGTCCGCGCTCAGCGAGCATTTTCTTCAGAGCCTCGGCCTGCGGAATCGTGCGGGGGAAGCCATCGAAGATCACGCCCTCGTGCTCCTTGCCAAAGCTGTCATAGACACTGGCCAGGATGTTGACCATCAGGTCATCGGGGATGAGCTGTCCGTTGTCGATATATCCTTTTGCTGTTTTGCCCAGCTCGGTACCGTTCTTGATCTCGTTGCGAAGCACGTCGCCAGTAGAGATGTGTTTGAAACCATACTTGGCGATCATTTTGTCGCTCTGTGTGCCCTTGCCTGATCCGGGAGCACCGAAAATCACAATATTCTTCATTATCCTTAAAAATGTATGATGTAAATGATTATGTTCTGTACGGTCAATCGTGTCACTCTACAACCGTGTAGATGTCTCTGAGGTTGCGTCCCTGCTGGTCGTAGTCAAGGCCATAGCCCACGATGAAGTCATTGGGGATCTCCATGACGGGGTATTCGATGTTGAGGGGCACCTGCAGCTTTCCGGGCTTGACGAGGAGCGTGCAGATATGCAACGACTCCGGTTCATATTCCCGGAGTGTGGCGAGCATCTGTTTCATGGTGTTGCCCGTGTCCACGATGTCTTCCACGATGACGACGGTGCGTCCCTTGAGATTTTGGTTGATACCGATGAGCTCTTTGACCTTGCCCACAGAGGCCGTACCCTGGTAGGAGGCAAGCTTGACAAAGGAGATCTCGCTCGGAATGTTGACGAAGCGCATCAAGTCTGCTGCAAAGATAAACGACCCGTTGAGGACGGCAAGAAACAGAGGGTTCTTGCCCTCAAAGTCCTTGTTGAGTCGATCAGCGACGTTCTTCACTCTGCTTAAGATTTCTGACTCTGGTATAAAAATGCGGAATGTTTTGTCTTTTATCTTCACAATGTCCATAGAGAAATGCGTTTTGAATGACCTAATAATATTGCAAAATTACTAAAAATGAATGAATAAAGAGAAAGCTACGCCTTTTATTTAATCTATTTTGCAAAAATAAGCGATTGTGTCGTTGTCTTTCTGCAATCTTTTTTTTATCTTTGCACCATATTGTTTTTTACGTATGAAGATATTTACAGCTGCTCAGATTCATGAGCTTGACAATTATACCATTGAGCACGAGCCTGTGAAGTCTATCGACTTAATGGAGCGCGCCGCAAAGGCGCTTACCCGTGCGATCATGGATGAATGGACCGACCGCACCCCCGTGGTGGTCTTTGCTGGACCCGGAAACAATGGGGGAGACGCCCTGGCCGTAGCAAGGTTGCTGGCCGATAACCATTATCAGGTGAGTGTGTACTTGTTCAATATCCATGACAAACTCTCAGAAGACTGCGCCGCCAATAAGGAGCGACTGGTATATGCCAAAAAAGTCAACCATTTTACAGAAATTACTGTGAACTTCGATCCGCCGGAGCTGACCCCCGACACGCTGGTTGTGGACGGACTCTTCGGCTCGGGACTCAACAAACCCCTTAGCGGTGGCTTTGCCTCCCTGGTGAAATACATCAATCAAAGTCCTGCCAAGGTGGTCAGTATCGACATGCCGTCGGGACTGATGTGCGAGGACAATACTTATAACGTCAGGCAGAATATTATCCGTGCGGATTTGACGCTTACGCTGCAACAAAAGAAGCTCTGCATGATGTTGGCCGACTGCCAGCAATATCTGGGAAGGTTGCGGGTGCTGGACATCCGTTTGAGTCCCGACTATATCAAGGAAACAGAGGTAGGGTGCCGCATTCAGGAAGAGACAGACTTGATCCCGTGTCTGCGCCATCGGAGCGACTTTGCCCACAAAGGCACGATGGGTCATGCACTGATCATTGCTGGCAGTTACGGCATGGCAGGAGCTGCCATCCTTGCTACGCGTGCCTGTCTGCGCTCCGGAGCCGGTAAGGTGACCGTGCACACCCCCAAGCGCAACTATGGCATCATGCAGGTGGCCGTGCCGGAAGCAGTCCTTCAGATGGACCGCGAGGAAACCTATTTCTCTGACAGCGTGGAGAGCCAGGACTTCGATGCCCTCGCCATTGGCCCGGGACTGGGACAAAGCGAGAATTCGGCCATCGCGTTGATCGGACAGATACGCCGCACGCAATGCCCGATCGTGGTGGATGCTGACGGACTGAACATGCTGGCCAATCATCAGGCATGGATGCAGCAGTTGCCGCCGGGCATCATCATGACACCCCATCCCAAGGAGTTTGACCGGCTGGTGGGTGTGACGAGCTCGAGCGATTATGAGCGGCTCACCAAGGCGCGTCAGCTTGCAGAGCATCTCCAGGGCTATATCTTGCTGAAAGGACACTATTCTGCTCTGTGCAAACCCGACGGACATATTGTCTTCAACTCCACGGGCAACAGCGGAATGGCAACGGCTGGCAGCGGCGATGTGCTGACCGGCATCATCACAGGACTCTTGGCGCGCGGCTATGACCAGCCGACGGCCTGCCAGTTAGGCATGTATCTTCATGGTCTCGCCGGGGATCTCGCTGCCAAAGAACTGGGCAAGGAAAGTCTCGTTGCCGGTGACATCATCAGCTATCTGCCCAAAGCCTTCAAAAGACTGGAAGACTGAGGGAAGCAATGAGCAATGAGTAATGAGTAATGAGCAATGAGCAATGAATAATGAGCAACGAGTAATGAGCAATGAGTACTGAACGATGAGTGTTGAGAGAACAAGGAAGA
This sequence comes from uncultured Prevotella sp., assembly GCA_900546345.1. GTDB lineage: Bacteria > Bacteroidota > Bacteroidia > Bacteroidales > Bacteroidaceae > Prevotella. The sequence continues at coordinate 13,434 of URCI01000062.1, forward strand.
ATCATAAATGACGAAATATCAATGATGAACTATAAACGAATGCTTTTGGCGGGCAGTCTGCTGCTTGGTGCTTTTGCCATGCAGACCCATGCACAGTCGGTGCAGGGCACTGACTATTATCTGCCCAAGACCTTGCTGCGCTTTACCGTGAAAGTCGAAAAGGCACAGTATACCCCCGGGCAGTTTGCCAAGTATGCCCTGCGCTACATCCGTCAGAGTGTCTCGGAAGAAGCCTCGACGACCTACCGTGTGATTGGCTTGGAGATGGATCCCGTTGCCGTCCCCGATACTGCGAAGCACTTTACGTTGGAGCTGGACAAGAAACACAGCATCACCGACGTCACCCGGGCACCCAACGGACAGTTGCTGGCTATCAACACGGAAGTGCAGCTACCGCGTCCTGTCGTCCGCACCTTCTCACCTGCAGCCAAGCCCAAGAAGATCAATCCGGCCGACTATATGACGGCCGACATCCTTAATGCCAGCAACACGGCAAAGATGGCAGAGCTCACCGCACAGGAGATCTATGACATCCGAGACAGCCGCAGCCAGCTGGCCAAGGGCGAGGCTGACTTCATGCCTAAGGATGGCGAGCAACTCAAGACGATGTTGAAGAACCTCGACACGCAGGAGCAGAGTCTCACGACATTGTTTACCGGCACGGTGGTGAAAGATACCACATGGACCACCGTAGACTACCTGCCCATGAAGGAGGGCGAGGGAGTGCTCTTCCGTTTCTCCAAGCGCTTGGGGCTTGTGGATGCCGACGACTATGCGGGTGCTCCTTATTATATAACGGTCGCTGACGAGCATGCCGTGGCACCGGCAGCACCGGAGACAGAAGACGAGAAGAAAAAGAAAGACGACAAGAACGACATCGGGCTTCGCGTCAATCAACCCAGCAAGATGAAGGTCACCGTGGTGTGTGACCAGCAGACGGTCGGCACGTTCGAAGCTGTGGCTCCCCAGTTTGGCACTGTGGAGTCGCTGAGTGGTGAGCTGTTTGGCAAAAAACAGTCCACCCGTCTTATCCTCGATCCTTTGGGCGGTAGTGTCCAGAAAATTGAGGGTTTGGAGAAATAACGTGTCTATACGGGTTGGATGGTATTGGTTCTGAGATACCAGAGATAACCCTTGATATTTTGATAACCCATTTCATTGAGCAGGTGCATGTATTCTTGCACCTGCTCATTGTGTTTTGCTCTCGGCGAACCTGTCTTGAAGTCGATGACCGTCAGCGTATGTCCGTCGTCGATGACGCGGTCGGGGCGCTTGGTGACAACGGTGCCTTCGTTCTCGTCGTAGCACAGGATATCGCATTCGTTCATCACTTTCAGCCCCGGACGGAACCATGTGCTTGGCATCGGGCTGCTGATGAGCCGGTGAATGATCTCACGCAGTCCTTCCCGTGTCATGGGCTTTTCATAGAGTACCCCACTGAACTCCATGTTGTTGATGGCCCTGTCGATGTCGTTGACGTCACGGATCTGTGCCAGCAACTCGTGGAGGATGTTACCCGTGTCGATATAGGCGCGTCGTGACTGAGCGTCCTCGTCGTCCTGTGGCATGATGAAATCCTTGCATTCATTACTCTCCTTGAACTCATAGGCCTTGGGATAGCTGTGAATGTCGATGCGTAGCGGTTTGTCTTCTTCCAGGAACACATTCTCGGTGTCTTCCTCTTTCTTTTCTTCGGGCGACGGGCTGAACGTGCCGTAGGTCATCGTCGTCGTGTCGCCGTTCTCTTCCGTTTCCACCTCTGACTTCATCTCTGCCATCACCGCCTGTAGGAT
>URCI01000063.1 GCA_900546345.1 uncultured Prevotella sp.
GACCTTACCCGAAAAATTGGATAGAATTATGAGCACAGACTTGACACCCTATTTTCAAAGTCACCGTTCCACGTTATCTTGTAGCTATCGGGCAGTTTGACAGCCTTGGCCACCTTGGCCCGCGCCTCATCGACGGCAGAGCCCATGTCACGGTCGCGCACGCTGAACTTCACGGCACAGTAGCGGCTGTGGTTCTCACGGTAGATGATGAGTGGTCCGCTGATGGCACGTATCGTGGCCAATTCGCCAATGGGTATCATCTGACCGTCATCGTTAGGCACCTTGATCTTGGCAATGGCCTCAGCGTTATCGCGGTAGGGCTCGGCATAGCGCACCACAAGGTTGAACTTGCGCTCGTCCTCATAGACCTGCGAGGCCGCCTTGCCGCCAATGGCCATCTCGATGATGCTCTGCACGTCGTCTTTCTTCACGCCGTAGCGTGCCAGCCTGTCCTCGTCGATGTCGATCTGCAGTTCGGGCTGCCCCATGTTGCGGATCACACCCAGGTCGGTGATGCCACGGATGGGCTTCATCGTGTGATAGACCTGCCAAGCCAGCTTCTCACTCTGCGCGAGGTCCTTGCCATAGACTTTCGCCACGATGGCACCCTTTACGCCGCTCACTGCCTCTTCCACATTGTCGGAGATAGGTTGCGAGAAGTTGAAGTCGATACCCGGATAGACGCTCAGCCACCGGGTCATGTCGTCGACGACCTGTTCCTTGGTGCGTCCCGTCTTCCACTCCTTCTCGGGATAGAGCTTCACAAAGAGCTCGATGTTGTAGAATCCCGTGGCATCTGTACCGTCGTTGGGGCGTCCCGTCTGTGTCATCACCTGGCTCACCTCGGGATAGGTCAGCAGGATGTGGCGGAACTCATTGGCGAGTTTCACGCTCTGCGGCAGAGACACGCTCTGCGGCAGAGTGGCACGCGCATAGATAGACCCCTCATTCATCTCAGGCAGAAACTCGGAGCCGAGCAGGTGGAAACAGCACAGTCCCGCCACCATCGCCACAAGTGCCACGGCGATGACCTTGCGGCAGTGGTGATGGCAATAGGCGAAGGCCGCGTCGGCATAGCGATAGAAAAAGTCCAGAAAGCGGTTTTTCTTCTCCTGCACATTTTTCTTCAGCAACAGCGACGACAGCACCGGCACCAGCGTCAGCGTGAACAGCAGCGCTCCAAGCAGGGCAAAGCCGAGCGTATAGGCTAAGGGCGAGAACATCTTGCCCTCTACTTTCTGGAACGTGAAGATAGGCAGCAACGCCGTGATGATGATGAGTTTGGAGAAGAACACCGACTTGGCCTTGCCGCGCGCCGTCTGACGGATCATGCCCAAATGGCTGCGGCGGTTGAAAGCCTCCATGCCGATGCTGCGCGCCTGAGCCGAGAGTGCCACAAAGAGCGCCTCCACCATCACCACGGCACCGTCGATGATGATGCCAAAGTCGATGGCTCCCATACTGAGCAGGTTGGCACTCATGCCACAGACATGCAGGGCGATGAAGGCAAAGAGCAGTGCCAACGGAATGACGGAAGCCACAATCACCGTCGTACGCCAGTCCTTCATAAACAGCAGTACCACGAGGGTGACAAGGATGATACCCTCCAAGACATTGTGCATCACCGTGCCTACGGCCAGGTTGACAAGGTCCTCACGATCATAGAAGGGTACGATCTTCACGTCTTTGGGCAAGTCGTCGTGCTGTATCTCGTCGATCTTGCTTTTCAGAGCTTTGATGACCTCTTCTATGTTCTCGCCTTTGCGCATGACCACGATGCCCTCCACGACATCATCGTCTTTGCCGCGTCCCACCTGACCGAGACGTGGCTGACAACTCTCGTGCACGGTAGCCAGGTTGCGCACAAGGATAGGTGTACCACCGACGTTCTTCACGACGATGTCGCCAATCTCCCGTACGTTGTTGATAAGTCCGATGCCGCGCACCACGTATGCCTGGGAGCTACGCTGGATGACGTCGCCGCCAACGTTGACATTGCTGTTGGCAATAGCCTGATAGAGTTCGAGTGAGCTCACGCCGTACGTGGCAAGCTGATTAGGATTGACGCTGACCTCAAAGGTTTTCACCTCACCGCCGAAGCTGACGATGTCGGCAATGCCGGGCACGGAGCGCAGCTTGCGCTCGATGACCCAATCCTGCAGCGTCTTCAACTCACGCACCGACCGCTTGTCGCTGCGAAGGGTATAGCGATAGATTTCTCCGGTAGGTCCTGACAGCGGCTGCACGTCGGGCTCCACACCGTCGGGCAAGTCAGCATCGTGAAGCAGGTTATAGACTTGTTGCCGTGCAAACTCGTCGTCGACATGATCGTCAAAACATACGGTGACCACGGAGAGACCGAAGAGCGTCGTCGAGCGTATGTCGGTCTTCTTCTGCACTGAGTTCATGGCGATCTCGATGGGGATGGTGACAAACTTCTCAATCTCCTCGGCCGATCGCCCCGGCCACTGCGTGATGATGGTCACCTTGGTGTTGGTCACGTCGGGAAAGGCATCGATGGGTGTCTGGCGGAAGCTGACCACACCAAGCACGACGACGGCGAGGGTGACAACGAGGATGAGGTACTTGCGCTTCAGCGAGAAGGCGATGATGAAATCGATGAACTTATTCATTGCCAAGCGTGTTAAAGACCAACAATGCGTTCTTGCTCACCACGCGCTCACCGGGCTGCAGTCCGCTGAGGATATAGGCATAGTCGTGGCCCACATGCTCGGCTTTGACGGGCTGGCGACGGTAGTGACGACGACCGTCAGCAACCACCACATAGTCGGCACCACCGTCGAAGACGATAGCCTTGGCGGGCACACGGCACAGGGCCTTGCCGCCCCCACCGGTGCTGACATGCACGGTGGCGAACATGCCCGGGCGCAGCAGACCGCGGGCATTGTCCAACGTGATGCGCACCTTCATCGTCTTGCTCTCACTGTCGAGCACGTTGTACACCTTATCTATATGTCCGTCGAAGATTTCTCCGTCGTAGGCCATCGTGGTCACGGTGACGGGCGCACCTTGGCGTATCTTGGCAATGTCGCTCTCATAGACATCGGCGATGACCCACACACGGCTGAGGTTGGCAATCTCCAGCGCCTCTCCACCGCCCTCGCCGTCGGGACTGACATAGCTGTCATCATAGACATTCTTCACGGTGACATAACCGCTGATGGGCGATCGCAGCACGGCGGTGGCCCGGCCGCCGAAGCCGTTGATGCCCGCCACGGCCCCTAAGCGGCTGCGTTCGGCACGCGCCACGACGAGGGCGGCACGCGCCTCGCCGACCTCCTTGTCAGAGGCCATTCCAGAGCGGCGCATGTCCTGTTTCATCTCATAGTCGCGCTCGGCCAAGCGTATCTGCGCGTCGGCGTCGGCAAGCCCCTTGTTATAGTCGGCTGCCTCCTCACTGTGGATGACGGCGAGGCACTGTCCGCGGCGCACTTGGTCGCCCACCTCGACGGAGAGCCCGCTCACACGTCCCGAGCAAGGGATGAACACCTTGCGCACGAGACGCTCGTCGCAGCTCACGTCGCCATTGAGCGTGAGTTCGTCGCCATAGCTGCCCATCTCTACGGGTGTTGTCTCGATCACCTCGCTGCGCAACGAATGGTAGGTGTCTGCCGTCGCCTTCTTCTTCGACGGCGAGCAGGCTGCCAGGCACACGAGCCCGGCAAGCATCAATATATTCTGTTTCATCTTCTGTTCCTATATTCAAGTACAACTTCTATTATCGAGTTCTTTCTTATCAAGAATTTGAGAATTAACATGCATCTGTCATGGGTCTGAGAATTTGCTTACTCTCCCCACATCATCTTGAGCCGTTCTGCCGCTTGTAGCATCTTGTTTTTGGCATCGAGGCGGGCGAGCATGGTGTCGCGGTAGTTGGCATAGAGATCGACGAACTCCACGAGGGTGATATGCCGGCTCATGAACTGCTGTTCGGTGGAGCGTAGCATCGCGTCCATGTCGGTGTCGAGCGAGGGCGACGGCTGGCGTAGCTGCCGGAGGTATTGCCCCACGATGTCGAGGTCGGCCTGCCGCTGCTGCGTGAGGGCGAGTCGCTGACGGTCAGCGGCAAGCAAGGCCTGCTCGGCGGCGGCCTCGGCACTGCGTATGTTGCCGCGGTTGCGGTTCCACAGAGGCAGAGTCACGCTCAGTCCCACAGCGAAGTAGTTATGTCCGATGCTGCCGTTCTTGTCGTACTCTCCCTGCACGCTCATCTGTGGCAGAGCCTGGCTGCGCTGCCACTTCAGTGCGTGGCGTGCTGCCTCGGCCTGGCTGGCTAGTGTGCGCAGCTCGGGCAGGGTGTCGGTCTGAGCCGTCGTATCGCTACCGTGGAGAGCGAGGTAGACGCGCGAGGCCTCGGCCACAGCCTTTTTCTCGTCGAGGTCGGGCACGAGGGGCGCTGTGCCCGGGATGCCCAGTGCGAGTCGCAGCTGGCTCTGCAAGTCCGAGACCGCTAAGAGCAGGTCGGCGCGCGATTTGCGCAGCTGGTAGACCATCGTAGCGATGCGCTGTGTCTCTATGGCGGCAATGTTGCCCTTGTCGCTCTGTTCACGGTAGGCGGCAAGGATCTTCTCCGCCGAGGCTATCTCGGTGTCGTAGGTTTCGGCTTGCCGCTGCTGGTAATAGAGATCGATGAGTGCGGTGTGTACCTGTGTGCGCAGGTCGCGCGTGGTGACCTGTAGCTGGCTGTGCGCGGCTTGCAGAAGTGCAGTCTGCTGTCTGACCTGCTCGGCATGCTGTCCGCCGATGGCGAAGGGCTGCGAGACTTGCACGTCTACCTCACCATCGTATCCGGCATCGAACCAGCGACGGTTGTTGGGATTGCGCACATTGTACATCATGCTCACCGTGGGATTGTCGTAGCGGCGTGCCTGGGCCAGTTGCCCTTCGGCGGCGGCGACATCCCAGCGGGCCGACTGCAGGTCGTGGCTGCGCACGACGAGCAGACTGTCGGCCTGACGGAGGCTGAGCCGCTGCGCCTGAGCCACATCACAACAAGCCCAGCTAAGCAGCAGCATCAGCATGTTACCTATATTTACTATGCGATTCGTTTTCATACGCCGCAAAGGTACACACTTTGCACAACGTGCTGAAACAGAAGGGATGAGAATGCTTTCATCCGACATTAAAGGTTTCTAACCGTCTTTCTTTTCCCAAGCCGGGAAAGCTCCCTACCTTTGCAGCCGCAAAACAGAAAGAGCAATGTTACTGAAATTCTTCCTTATATGTAATAAGATTGGGGCGTTCACCCTGGGTGGCGGATACGCCATGATACCCATCATGGAGCGCGAGTATGTCGACAAAAACCACTGGCTCACCCGCGAGGAGTTCATGGACATCATGGTGGTGGCGCAGACTACACCCGGCATCTTCTCCATCGACATTGCAAGTCACATCGGCTATAAGCTGCGTGGCGTGTGGGGTGGCATTGTCGGTGCACTGGGCATCGCGCTTCCCTCTATCATCGCCATTCTGCTCATCGCCATCTTCTTTCATAACTTCAAGGACAATGTCTATGTCGAGAAGTTCTTCCGTGGCGTGCGACCGGCGGTGGTGGCCCTCATCGCAGCCCCTTGTTTTAAGATGGCGCGCACGGCAAATATTACATGGACATCGAGTTGGATCCCCGTGGTGAGCTGCCTGCTCATTGCGGCCTTAGGTGTCTCTCCGATATGGATCATCCTCGCGGCAGGTGTGGGTGGATACGTTTATGGGAGAGTTAGCAGTTAGGAATTAGCAGTTAGCAGTTAGCAATTAGCAGTTAGGAGTATGTTGTTTCTCAAGTTATTTTATGTCTTTAGCAAGATAGGTATCTTCAACTTTGGAGGTGGCTACGCCATGCTCTCGCTCATCTACAGCGAGACGGTAGTAAAGAACCATTGGTTGACGGATGCCGAGTTTACCGACATTGTCGCCATCAGCCAGTCGACACCGGGTCCTATCGGTATCAACGCAGCCACCTACGTCGGCTATACGTCGGTCATCAATGCTGGGTATCCTGTGTGGGCTGCCGTGCTGGGTTCTGTGCTTGCCTCGCTGAGTATCATGTGGCTGTCGTTCATTCTGATGATCAGCATCAGCCACTATCTACTCACCCATAAGGACGCACCTTGGGTGAAGAATGTCTTCGCCGCCCTGCGCCCGGCTATCATCGGTCTCATCGCTGCTGCTGCTCTGCTGTTGATGAACAAGGAGAACTTCGGTACACCGTCGGCCAGCCTGCCACTGTTTCTACTGAGCATCGCCCTCTGCGTGGCCGTCTTCATCGCCACGCTGCGCTTCAAGGTCAACCCCATTCTGGCCATGCTCGTGTGCGGTATTGTCGGGTTACTGGCCTATTGAAGGCCTGTCAAGCCCTCTCCAAACCGCCCCGCCATGTGATACTTGATGCCGATGATACGAATGCCAATACGTACGGTGTCCAGCAACTGATCCTAGTGATGACGTAAGTTCGACAAAACGACAGATTCTTATCCAACAGCTCAGCGTTTGTAGAAAAGAGAAACAGTCTTAGGACGGTATGAATTATTCAGGCTAAAATAGTTTATAAGAAAGGCAACTACTAATATAATTACAAGAAGTGACACAAATTATTGATTTCTCATCCGGAAATTCGAGAAATTCGTTGCTTGTCGAGCAAATACGCTGTTAATAAGCTTTAATTTTCTCTTGTCTGACTTAATAAACGCTAAGAACTAAACAAATTAGTTGTATTGAACTAAATTTTTTCGTTACTTTGCCGATAGAAACAATAAAACCGAAGAAAATGAAAAAACTTACGGCAAAGGAAAAGGAAATCATGGATATGTTCTGGCAGCACGGCCCCATGTTCGTCAGGGACTTGTTGAAACTGTATCCTGACCCTAAGCCCCATTTCAATACAGTCTCCACCCAGGTGCGTATGCTTGAGGGCAACGGCTTTGTCTGCCACGAGGCCGTTGGCAACAGCTTTCGCTACCGGGCTGCCATCACGGAGGAGGCATACGGCAAGAGTACGCTTGCCGGAGTGATAAAGAACTATTTCGACAACTCTTATCTGTCGGCAGTAAGCGCCTTTGTCAAGGAGAAGAAGATTACTGTCGAGGAGCTTCGCGACTTGGTAGAGCAGATAGAGCAGGGCAAGTAATCCAAACAAAGCATCATGGACTTCCTGTATTACGACCTCCGTGTAGCGGTGCTGATAGCGGTATTCTACATTTTCTACCGCCTCATGCTGTCGCGTGACAGTTTCCACCAGCTCAATCGTGTGGTGCTGTTGGGTACCGCCGTGGCTTCCTTTGTACTGCCCCTCTGCGTCATCACCATCCACCGCACAGAGGTGCTGACGGCTATGCCGTCCGTTGAGGCGAGCATCGCCGGTGAAGGCGCAACCACCGTGGTCTCCTCTGCGCCATGGTGGCAGACGGCATTGCCGATGGTCTATTGGTCAGGCGTAATTATCACCATATTACATATAATTCTCTCGATATCGAAGGTATGCATACTTATCAGCCGCTGCGAGAAGCATCGGCAGGCTGACGGCACCGTGATAGCCGTGGCCGATGGGGAAGTGTCCCCATTCTCCTGGATGCACTTCATCGTGGTGTCGCGTAGTGACTACGCCCATCCCGATCGTGCCATCCTGCTGCACGAGCGTGAACACATCCGCCGGCATCATTCATGGGATGTGCTGCTCGTTGATATTCTCACGTCGTTTCAGTGGTTCAATCCCACTATGTGGATGCTGCGCTCCGACCTGCGGGCCATTCACGAGTACGAGGCTGATGCGGCGGTGCTCTCAAGTGGCGCTGACGCGCGCCAGTATCAATATCTTTTAGTAAAGAAAGCCATGGCTGCGGCAGGGTACTCTGTGGTCAATGGCATCAACCACAGTACCTTAAAACAAAGAATCACCATGATGAATAATCAAAAGCATAACCGATATTCCTGGCTTAAAGCCATGTATGTACTTCCCGTTGTTGCCGTTTCGCTCTTTGCCACGGCAAAGACTGTCACCGACTACAAGGTTGCCAACATCGCCATTCCGGCTGCTTCCCGTCCCGCCGTGACCACACAGAAGGCCACCATGACTCACACCGATACCACTTCGCTGGACAGGCTGGAGCAGAAGTTAGCCCAGAAGAGCGCAAGCAAGCTCAAGGACATGTTAATTGTCATTGACGGTAAAGAGACATCCTATTCGAGTCTTGCAAACATCGATCCCAACACCATCTCCTCGATCGCAATCGTTAAGGACAAAGCCCAGACTGCCAAATATGGAGCAAAGGGTGTAAATGGTGTGATTGTCGTGACAACGAAGAAGGCCGCCTCAGCAGAAGAGAAGGGGAAAGGAGTCTTTGACGTGAGCGACGAGATGCCGGAGTTCAATGGCGGTCGCACGGCCATGATGCAGTATATCAGCGAGAACATGAAGTATCCTGCCGTTGCCAAAGAGAACAGTGTCCAGGGCCGTGTGGTGGTCAGCTTCATTGTCAAGGCCGACGGTTCCGTAGCCGACTCTAAAGTGGTGTATAATGACACTAGGTATTCGCCCGTGACACCAGCCGAAGGCGAGCACAAGGATGTGAAGACCAAGACAACCGTAACGCCGGAGGAGGAAGCAGAGGGCAAGGAGGCGCTGGCCCAGGAAGCTGTGCGCGTGGTCAGCAACATGCCTGCGTGGATTCCCGGCAAACATAACGGCAAGCCCGTCGACGTGAAGTTTAATATTCCGCTGTCGTTCAAGATGAAGTAGCCGTCATTCCTTGTTCAACGCGCAAGGACACCTTTTCCCATTTAATCCTATTCTGACGATCTTGTCCCTCCCCGATTTCGGGGAGGAGGGATTTACTTTGCATACGCAAAGCAGGAAAAGAGCGTGAAGTAAAGCATGTTGGCCTTAATACAACTATTACATCATTCCGTTTTTTTGTTTAGTTATGTTCCGTAATAAAATCATAGAACTGGTATTGCTGCTTTTCCCAACAGTCTTGATGGCGCAGCAAACTCATGTCATAGAGCCAGGCATCATGGAAGTGGCTTATCACGAAACTTGCGGGAGATACCGTGATGACTATGCGTTGCGTGTGGGAAAATCAATGAGTCAATATTTCAGTTATCATAACTTACGCGATGACTCATTAAGTAGCACCCCGCAGACCTCCATGATCATTCTTCAGGAAATGCTCGATGAGGCAAACAACAGAAATGATGCCTCCAAGCAAAGGGCAAGTGGTCCGGATCACGGCGACTATTTCTATAGAAACCAAGCCAACAATTCCTTTGACACATATACTAGTTTTATGGGACAAGGGTATAAGATAACAGAGCCTATACCCGTACAGGATTGGAACATCGTCACAGACAGCACCCGACAGATTCTGGGCTATTCTTGCTGTATGGCGACGACAACATTCCGTGGCAGACAGTGGACTGTCTACTTTACAGAGGACATACCCTTGCCATTAGGACCTTGGAAGCTGGGAGGTCTGCCAGGATTAATAATGTTTGCTGAAGTCAAAGGATTCATCACGATTGAAGCTTCTTGCATTAAGACCAAGAGCATATCGCCGGTCACCTTCTATAACTTCCTGAACAAAAAATACGAAGTCATCCAGCGAGACGCTTACTTCAAAGAAAGAAGCAATCCGAAAGCATATCCCAAGAACACGATAGTTATCCCCCAAATGGAACTGCAATGAAGGCATTGAAGATTATCTGCTTGTTCATCTTTCTGTCAGTCTTGTCAGTCTCTGCCCAGACTGTTGTTACCGGACACGTAGTTGATGATCACGGAGAGCCTTTGCCTTCTGTCATTATCAAGCGATATACGCAGGGGCATAAGTTGGGAGGATACACCAGCAGCGGCAGCGACGGATCATTCCGCATCAAAGCAGAGACTGGTGATTCGCTAATATTCAGCATGCTTGGCTTCAAGACCCAACGTGTTGCCATCAGTAGCAACATGAAACCGCTGACCATCAGAATGAGCGACGGCGCAATAGAGCTGCGAGAGGTGAAGGTAAAATCTGACAAGGTACACGAGCATGGCGACACCATATCTTATATTGTCGGTGCTTATGCCAACAGCAATGACCGGAGTATCGGAGACGTGATTGCGAAGATGCCTGGCTTCGATGTGGACAAGAGTACTGGCAAAATCTCTTATGAGGGCAAGCCGATCAGCAAGTTCTATATCGAAGGACTTGACATGCTCGGTGGCAAATACGGCACGGCTACCAACACGCTGCCGCAGGGCGAGGTGGGCTCCGTGCAGGTCATGCGCAATCATCAGCCCATCCGTGTGCTTGAGGACTTCACTTTTACCGACGATGCCGCCGTGAACATCAAGATGAAAAACAGCGCCAAGACCCATTGGGTGACCTCGTGGAAAGCCGGCGGTGGATATGGAAGTGCACATGATGGCTATGACCAGGGCAGATGGCTCTTCGAGGGATTTGGCCTGCGACTGAAGTCTGACTTCCAGACGATGCTCACCTACAAGACCAACAATACAGGTACGGATGTCAGCCGCGAGTCAACCAATCTCTTCAGCCTTGACGATCTGTTCAGTGACCAGCCAAAGGACTTCATCCGTCTCTCCGCCCCCTCGGCCTCAAGTCTTTCCCGTGAGCGTAGTCTGATGAACCGCAGCCATGCCTTTACGGCTAATGCCATGAAGCGCATCAACGAGAGTTCGCAGGTTAACTTCCAGCTCGTCTACAACAACGAGCGGGACAAGGCGTGGGGAGAACGTCGGACGGAATACATTCTGACGAATGGCAACCGCGTCATCAGCAATGCGCAGGCTTGGCGTTCAAACACAAATGACTTGTATGCCCTGCTGAAATATGAGCACAACTCCGCGAAGAGCTATCTTCGCAACTCGCTCTCCGGTGATATGACGTGGCTCTCGCAGCACCTCGACGAGACGGGCACGTACTCACATGCCCAGCATGCGCTTCTGCCGGTGTTTGATTTCCGCGACAATCTCTATGTCATCCGCCGCTATGGCAACACGCTCATCTCGTTCTATTCTAACAACAGTGTCCAGCAGCGTCCTCAGCATCTGTATGTCGACTCTACCTTGCAGCAGAACTTGTCGCAGCGGTTCTATTCCACCGACACCTATGCCTCCGGCGGTTGGAAGTTGGGCAGGTTCAGCCTGAGCATGCAGTTGGGCGTGAAGGGATTGCTGCGCTATCTCACAGCCAACGCCTACGGGTTGCCTGACTCTATTGGCTCCACAGGCGACAAGAGCCACTTCGGCTATGCCAAGCTGTATGCTAGCCCACAACTGGAGTACAACGCCAAGGATTTCAAGTTCTCCCTTGCCGTGCCGTTTGAGAGCTCGTATTACAAATACAGTGAGGATAACGGCAGAAACCGTTTTGATGTCTCGCCGTCGTTGCATGTGCGTTGGGACGCCACCTCGCGGCTGAGGATGAGTCTTCGCGGCAGTTACAGCGTTGAGCCGCTTGACTTCAACCGTTTCTATGGCTCGATGATCATGCAGGACTATCTTTATCTCAACCAGGGCTATACAGGATATGACGTGGCCACCAGCAAGACTGTGGCCTACACGCTGTCTTACCGCAACAGCCTGCAGGGCACGCACCTCATGGCACGCCTCTCCCGCTCGTTTGATACTACTCCGTACACCCTGTCGCGCGAGTTCGACGGTGACTATATCATTATCGGGACCACACCTGTCAAGACCAACAGCAACAGCTGGAACACTACGCTGATGTACCAGCAGGGACTGCCCTTCCTCAACGGAAAGTTTTCCTTACGCGGACTCTATAACCATACCGACTCGAAGATGTACCAGGATGGGCTCGCCTTCCCGACAAAATACAATGTGCTTAGCACTGGTGCCTCACTGTACCTCTCGCCCTATACCGACATGTCCATAGACTATTCTCTGCAATACACCTACGATGACATGCGCCCTGAGAACGGCGGCAAGACATCGTTCAACAACTGGCAGCACACTGCAAAGATCATTGTGCCCGCCGGCAAACTGCGCTTCACCCTCAAAGGCGAGTATGACCACAACCAGTTGATGCCGTCGAAATACAAGGACATCTTCTTTGTCGATGCCATCGTCGGACTCAGGACCCGGCATGTCGATTATGAACTGGGACTGAACAACCTGTTCAATAAGCAGTCGTATAGCCGTTCTACTGTCGCCAACCTCACGACCCTGCGCTCAGAGACGATGCTTCGGGGACGGGAATTGTTGCTGACACTTGCGTATAAGCCATAACAACATTACTATAGAGGAAATGACACTTTTGCCGTTACTTCCCTTGGACGCAAGCGATTATAAGTATACTGCATGTAATCTGTGGAGATGGTCATTCGCTCATACTTTGTTGTACCAAAGATGTTGTTCACGCCAAGACTCAACTCATATCTTTTCTGCGTCCAAGTTACCTTGAAATCAGAGAAATAAGCGGTATTGACACTTTCGTCATTGCTGTGATAGAGTTCATGAGTCCAGGAGAACTGCCAGTTACCTGGCATGAAGAACATCGTTAGCTTGTGATTGAACGAATTCGTCGCTTTTGTAGTCAACTCAGGATTGGTCGTATTCTCAGACTTCATACTATTGAAGGCAGAATATTCTTCCAATGAGAATACTGTGCTCGGCATGAAGGCAAACTTGAAATGGGCAGAATAGAATCGCAAATGGCAGTGGTTCTCTTTCTCAGAAATCCATGTGCTATAGTTGTTCTGCATCACATCTCCACCCAAAGTGAATGTCGTCTTGCCATATCCGAAAGCCTTGCTAATCTCGGCAGAGCCACGCATCTGCTCGTTACGAGACTTCAAGTCAAGTGATTGCATGGTGTAAACATTGTCCCGATAGTCATAAGTGGACATCGGAACATCATTAGTCTTAACATAACTCCCCGATAGGTTGAAGAACAAGCCTATGTTAGGATTGGAATATTCCAACTTGCCATTATAGCTGTCAAGAGAGGTGAAGTCAAGTTTACCGCTTCCTTTTATCCGCGTTGTGTAATCAACAAAGTAAGTCATTGGTACATTGTTGCTGATACCAAAGCAAGTGTATTGATGGTTATAATAGAAGTTAGTGTCCCATGTCCCGCTGAGCTTATAACCTATGAAGAAATAAGGATTCACGAAGAACTTGTTGTCCTCATTGCCTGCAAGATGGAAGAATGCAACATAACAAGGGACAGAAAGCGAAGACCTTATACCGTATTTCTCAAAACTTACACGCGGTGTTATTTTCATCTCCACTTCCCTGTAGTTGACTTTCTGAGGCGCACCATTCACCAATTCTATATCGTCATTCTTATAGCCGAGTTGAGCATCGTAAGAAATATACATTCCCAAAAGACTATGTCGAAAGCCTGTGCTTACCTTTGCGTTCAATGTCTTTACATTCAACTCTTGCGGTATGGAGTCAGTTACTGTCAACAGTCTGCCGGGAAGGTAACGATAATCAAACATAGCATTGAGATTAAAGCTGCGGCCGTTTCCCAACTTCTTTATGAGGTTGAAATTATCAGTTAATCCTCGTTTTCTCGGTTGGACATCCTGACGTATTGACGAACCGTTGAGCATTGTTGTTGCCGCAGATTCATTCCAGTTAACAGAAGCCTTTATGCTGTTCTCCAGATACAAGCTGTCCTGATTTTGCTTGTACAGCACCTCTACATTGGCTTCCCTTCTGTATTTGTTGGCATCATACGATTCATCCATAACAGGCTGACCTAAAATATTGGTATAGGTGGTTTGGTCTTTCCTGTAACCGATGGTCTTGTCAAAGAGGTAAGTGCCTTGCAAGCGCAAGTCGGCATTCTTGCCAGTCTTAAAAAGCCAGTTGGTAGCGGCTATATGAGTATCATTGCAGTTGTATCTTTCCAACTTCAAATCTGGTGCGCTGACAGCGATGTCGTTTATCCAAGTGCCATCGTTGCCTTCCAAGTTCGAACTTGATGCCAAATCACGTATTTCATGCTGTATATCCTTACCAGTGTTATTCCATTTATACATTGAAAGATTCTGATGCTTCCTGCCAAACAACATCGACACAGCCCTGCCGTCACAAAGAAAGTCATTGCCAATACCTTTTTGAACTTGCGCACCAGCTCCCAACTCAATAAGTCCATTCAAGACCTCTTTCGCTTCGTCTTCAAGTATAAGATTGAGGGCAGCTTGGTCGGAGAAGTTTATACCTTTCAATGCCTTTATCGGTTGATGATTTCTGAGCACTTCCACGTTTTTTACCTTCTTAGCTGACAGGTTTTCCGATGCCATGGCATATTTTCCACCCATAAGATCCATGCCTTCAATATAAAACTTATTGATAGGCTTGCCCTGATATGTAATGGTTCCCTTGTCCGATACATCCAATCCCGGCATCTTCGCAATGACGTCCGCAATACTCCTGTCTTGCTTCTGCCGGAATCCCGCAACGGAATATATAAGTGTGTCGCTTCTCTGCTGCAGTCGCTTGCTTTTTACTTCCACCTCTTTTATTTCGATGGCATCCTGGTGCATATAGATTGTCATACCAGGCTTATATTCTGAAACCGTAATTGTCTTTTGGGCAAAACCAAGATAACTGACACTTAGTGACTTCACGACTTTGCTGTCAGTCACCTGCAAGACGAAGCTTCCGTCTTCCCCGGTATTCCTGAATGAAACGGGATTGCCAATGCTGTCCATAGCCACCACAGACGCATAATCCAATGGTTTATGCGTCTTATAGTCTTTTACAAAACCCGTAAAGTTTTGTGCGTTGGCTGTAAAAGACAATGCTAAAAGTAAAAACAATAACAGTTTTTTCAATGACACAACACGTTAATAGTATTCTTTCAGACAGGCAACTCGCGACTTTGATTTTGAGCCGTAATATATGCCTTTAATGCCCATCGCCTTGGAATAAGCCTCATAATTACCCTCTTGTAGCTGCTTAAGTTTCTGTACTTTTAGCGGTGTCGACTTCAAAGCTTTTCTTAATTCAACTTCCATTGGAGTGTTGACATGAGTCTTTATACCAATGCATTCAAAGGAAAACTGTCCTTTCTTGTCTTT
>URCI01000064.1 GCA_900546345.1 uncultured Prevotella sp.
GTAATTTCAAATTTAATCAAATGGTCTCAGTCCGGACTTTTTAAAGTGGACTCATCTTTTTAATTGTTCAACATATCATGTGACAGAAGGCTGAGACTTGGAGAAGTACTTTTCTCTTCTTCACGTTGCAAAATTAAGAAAAAAGAAAAGACTTATGAAAGGTTTTCCCCTATCGTGGAGAGGAAAATCCCTAAAAAGCCGTAACTTTGCAGAAGAATTAACGATCACAGGCTAAAAAATGACGAAAAGATTCCTTCTTTCCTTCGCCGCTCTCTGCCTCACCAGTGCTGTTTCTGCCCAGTATGCGTGGCAGGAAGGTGCTGATCCCGGAAAGTGGCACCCCGGCAACGACATCAACTACAAAGTGGAGATACAAGGCTCCGTGTCGAGCGGCAAGACTCCTCTCTGGCTCAATGCTAATAAATATGGTCTCTCTTCCCTTGAGGAGAACAATGGCTATCTGCGCATGCAGGCTATCAGACCACTGAACAACGACTCTTCCAGACGTTGGGGACTCGAATATGGTCTTGACGTGGTGGCTCCTGTTCACTATACCAGCCACGCCGTCGTTCAGCAGGCATTTGCAGAGCTGCGGTGGCTCCACGGCACTCTCACCGTGGGTGCCAAGGAGTGGCCAATGGAACTCAAGAACAATGCGCTCAGCTCCGGCTCCCAAGCCTTAGGTATCAACGCACGTCCGGTACCACAAGTACGTCTGGCGCTGCCTCAATACTGGACACTGCCTTTTGCTAACCGCTGGCTTCATCTCAAAGGACACATCGCCTACGGACGCATGACCGATCAGAACTGGCAACACGACTTTACTCAGAAGCAATCAAAATATGCTGATGACGTGCTCTTGCACACCAAGGCTGGCTATCTGATGATCGGCAATCCCGACCGTTTCTGCCCTTGGTCTTTGGAACTGGGATTGGAGATGGCAACCATCTTTGGCGGTACGGCCTACCGGCCCGACGGCAATGGCAAGATGGCGCCCGTACATAACGGTTCAGGATTGAAAGACTATCTCAAAGCCTTAATCCC
Organism: uncultured Prevotella sp.; assembly: GCA_900546345.1. Classification (GTDB taxonomy): domain Bacteria; phylum Bacteroidota; class Bacteroidia; order Bacteroidales; family Bacteroidaceae; genus Prevotella. Next base: position 1,045 of record URCI01000064.1, read on the forward strand.
CGGTGGAGCAGACGCTCCGGAAGTCGGCTCTGACTATCAAAATGCGGAAGGCGACATCCTCGGCTCCTGGGTAGCCCGTTTCAACTATGAAGCTGACAGTTGGAAACTCGGTATATATGCTGATAAGTATTTCGAAGATCACTCTTCTATGTTGCAATTCGACTACGACGGCTATGGTACAGGAGATGAATGGAATGTGAAAAAACGCCACCACTACTTCCTCTATGACTTTAAAGACTGGATGCTCGGTGCAGAACTCAACTTGCGCAACGGCACGTGGCTGAAAGACGTCGTCGTGGAGTATCTCTATACCAAATACCAGAGTGGTCCACTCTATCACGACCATACAGAAGGAAGACCAGAGCATATCAGTGGCAAGGACGATTACTACAATCATTATATCTTCCCCGGATGGCAACACTGGGGACAGGCCATGGGCAATCCGCTCTACCGATCTCCGATTTACAACACCGACGGTACGATCCGGTTCCAGGATACGCGTTTCACAGCCCTCCATCTCGGCTTTGACGGACAACCCACCGACGCGCTCACCTATCGTGTGCTCGCCTCATGGCAGGAAGGCCTCGGCACCTACGAGCGTCCCTACACCAAGAAGCACCACAACGTCAGTTTCATGGTTGAGGCACAGTATGCACTGCCCCATCAGTGGAATGTCAAAGCTGCATGCGGCATGGACTTCGGTCATATCCTCGGACACAACAAAGGAGCTCAGATCACCATTTCCAAGTCTGGCATCTTCAACCTATAATCACGGGTGACATGATCAAAGTTATAGATAAACTAATAAGAAACAACATGAATAAGCATTTCACAATACTCCTCTCCCTCATCACCATCTTGTTTGTTCTGGTTTCCTGTGGTGATCTGCTGGAGCATTCCCAAAACGGCAAGCTCGACGGCAACTGGAAGTTGACCATTATTGACACGCTGGCCACTGGCGGACAGAAAAACGTCAGTGAACAGAACCTGTTCATGGCGGTTCAGGGCAAGATCATGATGCTCAACAATAGAGACAACGGAGCCGAATTCGTCTTTCAGTTCAACCACTCCGACGGCCATCTTAAAATCTTTGACGCAAGACAGAGTAACCGTGGAAAAGGAGACCCTTTGCTGACAGATCCTGAAGGTCTCAGACCCTTTGGCTTCAACAATCTTGAAGAGGACTTCACCGTGGAGAAGCTCTCCAGCGGCAAACTCATCATCAACGACGGCACACTCCGCCTCCATTTCATCAAGTTCTAAACACTTCCATATCATCTAAAAAGCCCATGTCACCACGGCATGGGCTTTTTTTTATTGTTTATATTTAGCGGGTGTCACCCCGAAAGCTTTTTGAAAGCATTTCGAGAAGTAACCCGAGTCGGAGAATCCCACCATATACATCACCTCCGACACAGAGAACTGTCCTTCCTTGAGCAGTGAGGCAGCACGGCGCATGCGCAGACTGCGGATGAGCTCCACCGGCGTCATGCCCGTCATGAGCTTCACCTTGCGATAGAGCTGTTTACTGCCGATGCCGACAGTCTCCTGCAGGCATGTGACGTTGAAGTCTGAGTCCGACATATTCTTCTCTATCGTTTCGACGACCTCAGCCAGTAAGCGCTCGTCAGCACTTTGCTCCATGTTGTCCGATGCTTTGCTGTCAGCAGGCTTGGCCATATCGCGTTTGAAGACAAATGTCAGTCGGAAGCTCAATGCAGTGCCATCTGACACCACATCAATGGAGCCTCCTCCCTGCTCCACTTCCCGTCTGACATCACTCAACGGCGTGACCGACTGCAACAGAGTGACCCGCTGCCCCGATGTAAGCGGCAAGTCTGTACTGGTCAGCACATAGCTGACCTGTTGCTCCACCATATTGGCATTGACAGCCACGGTCACCGTTGCCTCAGGCTGCGAGTCGTCGATGAGATAATCGACGAGCGAGCCAAACAGATGGTGCCAACTGATGATGTCCACCTCGGCAATGAGCGCATCTGTGTTGGTGGCAAATACCACGTTGACCTTCCGTCCGTGTGCTTTTTCCTTACTGTCTTCTGTCAGCAGTCTCAGGTAAGCCACCGTATCGACGGCCACCGGTGGCTCCGCAGGGGATGTGTCTTGTCCGTCGTCGACATTCAGCTTCCGATACACCAGCGTAGCCAACTGCCCGGACTCCCGCCTCACGGAGTCCCACTCGCGTCGGGCTTTCGTCTCCCCGCCCGTCGTGGGAGTGTTAGCAGCGAGCATTGTGCTGGCCGTTGCCATCAGGGTGCGCAGATGGTGGTTAAGGCGCTGGGCCAACTGCGAGTAGAACGTAGACTTGGCGTGAACCTGCTCCAGTATCTTCGCCTTCTCACGCTGCTCCTGACGCAGTCGCCGGCGCACACGCCAGAAGTTCCACCCCCAGCAACACAGTGCCACAATAATCAGGACATACACCGCCTTTGCCCACGGGCTGAGATACCAGGGAGGCAGGATATGCACGTCGAAGCCATAGACTTCTTCTGCCGGATTTCCATTGCTGTCAAGCGCTCTCACCTCTAGGCGATAATCTCCGTATGGCAATCCGTTGTAGGCAATGCGTCCGTTTTCGGAATCCAGTGCTGTCCATCCCTTGTCGTGTCCTTCAAGACGATAGACATAAAGTGCCGAGGGATGATCGGCATAAGGGATGTCAGTCAGACAAAAGGACACGGTGCTCTCACTGTGGCTCAGAGTGACGCTGCCGGCATAAGACAGATTGCATCCGGACGGATTGTAGAGTCTGCCATTGACATAGAGTGCGGCCAGAGAAACAGGTTCCTGGGCTGAGACCCTTGTCAGGCGAGCGGCTTCAACCCGATAAAAGCCGTCGCTGCCAGCCAGACAGACCATACCGTCGCGTGGGCTGTAGTTTGCGGCAAGCACATCGGCCGAAGGCAGATGGTAGTTGACATTGTCGCCTTTGCTACCGATGATGCGGCACACGCTGCCGGTGATGACCCACATACGGTCGCCCACCGGACAGATCGTCGACACCCGTCCCTCTGGACCGTCGTCGTGAAAGCTGATGGTACGCGGAGGCTGGGTCGGCGAAGTAAAGATGTCCACGCCTCCGTCATATCCGGCCCAGAGCCGTCCCCGCACGTCCGTGACGATGAAGTTATAGGTTTTGCCAGACTTCACGGGGACAGCCTTACTCTGTCCGTGAGGCACACAGGCCAGCCCCATGTCATAGAAGAGAGCCCAAATGTTATCCCCGGTGCCGATTGCCAGTTGTCCGACATGTATGCCAGGCAGACCGTCGGCTGTAGACAGATGACGGTCTGCCACACAATAGCCGCCGGAGGCCAACAGCCTCTGCTTGGAAATGATGAAGATGCCACCCATGTACGACGCTATCCACAGCCGGTGCTGTCGGTCCATCACGATGTCATAGGCCCATGTAGTGGTGTACTTGCCCGAGGCATCCGCCACGATGAAGTTGCGGAACTGCCCGGTGGCGGGGTCATAGCAGTTGATGCCGTGGTCGGTAGCCACCCACAGTGTGCCGTCGGCATCCTGATAGATCTTCCTCACACGGTTGTGCGAGAGAGGATAGGCAGCGTCGTCCTGCCGATACCAGGCCACGTTGCTGTAACCGTCGCCCTGTGCGCGGAAGCGGAGTATGCCGTCAGTACCGCCTGCCCAGTTATAACCCTCACGATCCTGAAAGAAGGCATGCAGTCTGTTGCCATCGCCGCTATTGGTGATGTCGCTGATGGGCACCCATTGGAAAAAGCTGTTTCCGGTCAACAGCGAGAGGCCGTTGTCGGTGCCCAGCCAGAGATTGTCCCATCGGTCGCGGAAGAGTGTCCATACGATGTTGTTGGCGATCGTCGACGGATAGCGCGCGTCGTGACCATAGCGTGTGACATCATTCTCGCCCCGATAGGCATAAAGTCCGTTATCTGTACCGATAAAGAGGGTGCCGTCAGCTTTCAGGGAGAAGGTCTTCACCGAGTTGCCACGAAGTGCCTTTTCCTCCACAACACGCCCTTGCCGGAAGGCAAAGAGCGCTCCTTCCGTCCCCAACCACACACACTTCCGGCGGCTGTCGCGTATCATGGCGTTGACAAGGGGTTGACGACCCGCCCTGAGCAGCATGCGTTGCACCCCGCCTCGCAGTGTATAGAGTCCGTCGAGCGTACCAACCATCACGGTGCTCCGGTCGGCCAACAGCGAGTAGACTGCCGAGGTGATGCCCTTGACGCGGCGCACGCCCTGATGGTCATAGACAAAGAGTCCCGATGCGGCACCGATATACATTCGCCGTCCCACAGTCAGCAGTGTCCTTATGTCTTTGGGCGACTTGGCAACACGCTCATAAACGTTGCGCCGAATGTCATAGACAAGCAAACCATTATCGGCTCCGAGATAGAGTCGCTGCCCACTACGGAGAATACAGTGCACACGGCTTTCGGTAAATGTGTGGGGACGGTAGTGGGGATAGCACTGGTAACCGTCGAAACTATAGAGTCCCCGCTCTGTACCCAACCATACGATTCCCTGCCCGTCCTGCTCGACGGCAAGAATTGTCGACGCGTCGGGCAGAGCGTAGTTGTTGAACCGCAAAGGCTGGGCATCGATATGAAGTGGGGCCAGCATGGTCAGTAACGCGACGGCTGCATATATATATAATAAGGTGTAGTGCCTCTTCAATTGTAAGTGTAGCATAAGATAAGTTATTAGATAACTGCAAAAGTACTAAAAAGACAAGTAAAAACAGCATCCTTGTCCATTTTCTACCCTCTTTTGTCTAAAATAACATCCCCTCCCAAGGCTAAGAAGCCTAACTTTGCAGCTGAAAACATCTAAGCACTAATAACATTTTTAATCAAAACCTAAATGAAGAACAACAACAAGACATTGTCCAAATGGCTGTATGTGTCATTGGCGGGTTGTATGCTGACACTGCCGCTCAGCGTGTGGGGTCAGGGAAAGACCATCACGGGTAGTGTGGTCGACGCCGACGACGGCAGTCCGCTCATGGGAGCCACCATCGTGGCAGAAGGCAGTAAAGACGGTACCATCACTGACATGGATGGTAATTTCAAGATGACTGTCAACGGACAGCCTCATCGTCTGAGCGTCTCATACCTCGGATATGACACCCAACAGGTAACCGTCACCAACGGCACGATCGTGGTGAAATTGCGCAGCTCACAGCGTAGCCTGAACGAAGTGGTCGTCGTGGGCTACGGTACCACACGCCGCAGCGACCTGACCGGTTCGGTATCGACAGTACAGTCCAAGGACTTCAACAAAGGACTGGTGAGCAGTCCCGAACAGCTCATCAACGGCAAGGTAGCCGGTGTGCAGATCATGTCCAACAGCGGTTCGGCCACTGCCGGTTCCACCATCCGCATCCGTGGCGGCGCCTCGCTCAATGCCAGCAACGACCCGCTCATCGTGCTCGACGGCATTCCCTTGGAGCAAGGCGGCATCTCGGGCAATGGCAGCAACTTCCTGAGTCTGATCAACCCCAACGATATCGAGAGCATGACGGTGCTGAAGGATGCTTCGTCGACCGCCATCTATGGTTCACGCGCTTCCAATGGTGTGATCATCATCACAACCAAGAAAGGAGCCAAGGGAAAACTGCATATCAACTTCAACACGACCAACAGTTTGCAGACCCGTACACGCATGGTCGACATGATGGATCGCAGCGAGTTTGTCAACACCATCAACAGCCAAGGCACTGCTGCGCAAAAGGCACTGCTCGGCACCGCCGACACTGACTGGAACGACCAGGTCTACCACACAGCCTATGGCACCGACAACAACCTGAGCCTCTCGGGCACGGCAGGCTTCCTGCCCTTCCGTGTGTCCACGGGATTCTATAGCCAGGACGGCCTCGTGCGCAAGGACAATGCCAAGCGCTGGACAGGCAACGTAGTGCTCAACCCCTCATTCTTCCAGGACCACCTAAAGCTGACGCTCAACGTCAAGGGTACCTATAATAAGAACAGCTTCTACAATGGCAGTGCCATCTGGGCCGCCGCCGCCTTCAACCCCACCCTGCCCATCTACTCCGACAATACGACGTATGGCGGATACAACGAGGCACTCGATGCTGCGGGCGTGCCGGTCAACGGTGGTGTGTGCAATCCACGTGGCCTGGTCGAGCAATATGACTCACGCTCAACAGTGAAGCGACTCATCGGCAGCTTCGATGTCGACTATAAGCTACACTTCTTCCCCGATGTCAAACTCCACGCCACGGTGGGCACAGACCTTGCCCGGGGCGAGGGAACCGTCTACGTGCCCACCACGGCCGCGTCGAACTTCTCCACCCAGGGACTGGACTACAAGTATGGTCCGCAGAAAAACACCAACCAGCTGATGACGCTCTATGCCAACTACAGCCACTACTTCGAACCAGCACGAAGCAATGTGGAGTTGACGGCAGGCTATGATTATCAGTACTGGAAGAGCACCACACCGATGTACGAGACCCGCAACGCCGAGGGCAACACACTCTCCACTGTCAAGGCGAGCGACTATCGCCATGTGCTGAAATCATACTACGGCCGTCTGAACTATTCCTTCGACGGACGCTACCTGCTCACGGCAACCATCCGCCGCGACGGCACCTCACGCTTCTCACGCGACACACGCTGGGGAACCTTCCCCTCAGTAGCCTTGGGATGGACGATGACACAAGAGAAATGGCTGAGGGACAACAAGGTGCTCAGCAATCTGAAACTGCGCGCCAGCTATGGTGTGACAGGACAGCAGGACGGCATCGGCAACTACAACTATCTGCCAGTCTACACCCAAAGCGTTACTGGTGCTGAGGCGATGATGAACGGGGAGTATATCCTCACCTATCGTCCGGAAGCATACGTGGAGAATCTGAAATGGGAAACCACCAAGTCATGGGACTTCGGTCTGGACTTTGGCTTCCTCAACAACCGCATCAGCGGTAGCCTCGACTTCTACACGCGTAAGACCGAGGACCTGCTGGCCACCGTACCATCGGCCGCCGGTACCAACTTTGCCAAGAGCATACTGACCAATGTCGGCAATGTAGACTCCCACGGACTGGAGGCTTCGCTCAATGTCACGCCCATCCAGACCAAAGACTGGCAGTGGGACGTGAGCTACAACATCACGTGGGAGAAGATGAAGGTGAAGAACCTCTCGCTCGTCAAAGGCACTCAGGCCACCAACGTGCTCGTGGGACCGAGCATCGACTCCTATCAGTTCCAAGTGCTCTCCGAGGGCTATGAACCCTATATGTTCTATCTCTATCACCAACTCTACGACCCCGCCACGGGCAAACCGATCGAGGGTGCCTATGCCGATCTCAATGGGGATGGAGTCATCAACTCCGAGGACCGTTACCGCTATAAGTCGCCGGCTCCCGACGTGATGATGGGATTGAGCACCTCACTGCGCTGGCGCTCGCTGACACTGAGCACGTCACTGCGCGCCAACATCGGCAACTATGTCTATAACGGCATGGCCATGAACACCGGCGCCTGGGAGACGGTGAGCTACAACGCCTATCAGTTGAACAATCTGAACCGCAGTTTCCTGGCTACAGGCTTCCAGACCCGTCAGCACTTGTCCGACTACTATGTTGAGAACGCTTCGTTCTTGAAGATGGACAACTTGTCGCTGAGCTATGACTTCGGCAAGGTGAGTCGCTGGATCTCCGACCTGACTGTGTCAGCCCTCGTACAGAACGTGTTCACCATCACCAACTATGATGGTGTGGATCCCGAGGTGCCCAACGGCATGGACAGCAGCTTCTATCCCCGGCCGAGAACCTATTCACTTAGCATCGGACTACAATTTTAAGACCATTCAACCATGAAAAAAACATCTATTATCAGCCACATACTGCTGGCTGGCGCTCTGTCAGTCTCGCTCTCAGCGTGCACGGAAAGCCTCGACCAGTATCCCCACACAGAGACTACCTCAAAAGAGGTGTACAACTCCATGGAGAACTACCGTGCCGTACTGGGTAAGATATACACCTCCATGACCACCACCGGCCAAGGCAAGGGCGGTGACAACCCCGACCTGTCAAGCAATGAGGGACAGGACTACATGCGCGACTTCTTCAACCTTCAGGAAGACGGCACCGACGAGGTGGCCTCGACCTGGCTCTCGGGTGACAAGACCGGCGACCTGACCTATCTGTCATGGGACGCCAACGACCCGTGGGTGTCGGACATGTATTATCGCATCTATTACAACATCACGCTATGCAACGAGTTCCTGCGCCATTGCTCTCCCGAGACAATCGCTGCTGCCAGCGGCGCCGACCAGGACAACCTGCGCCACTACCGTGCCGAGGCCCGGTTCATGCGTGCACTGTTCTATTATCATGCGCTCGACCTGTTCCGCTATATCCCCTTTGTCACCGAGAACGACCCCGTGGGCAGCTTCACGCCACCGCGCTATGAACCTCAGCAGACCTTCGACTATATCGAGAGCGAACTGAAAGACTGCGTCACCGACCTCTACCCCGCCAGTGAGTGTCCCTACGGACGTGCCTCGCAAGGTGCCGCCTACACGTTGCTCGCCCGTCTCTACCTCAATGCCGAGGTCTACACGGGTAAACAGAAGTACACGGAGTGCATCCAAGCCTGCAACAAGGCCATCGCACAGGGCTATAAGCTCCACAGCGACTACGCCAAGCTCTTCAACGCCGACAACGACAAGCGCACCGACGAAATCATCTTCGCACTGCCCGTCGACGCCAAGCACACGGTGACATGGGGCACGACCACCTATATCATCTGCGGCGAACTGGGCAACACCTCGGCCGATCTCAATCCCGCTGACTATGGCGTGACGAAGGCATGGGGCATGTTCCGCTCACGTGGCGAACTGACTTCTAAGTTTGCCGACGGCGACAAGCGCTTCATGTTCTTCACCAAAGGTCAGAGTCAGTATCTCGACAAGGTGGACGACCAGACACAGGGATACTTCCCCACAAAATGGACCAATCTGACCGATGACGGACAGCAAGCCTCCAACACAGCCGACGGTGGCGTGAACACCGACTTCCCGCTCTTCCGTCTGGCCGACGTCTACCTGATGTATGCCGAGGCGGTGGTACGCGGAGGCCAAGGCGGCTCACTCAACCAGGCTCTCGCCTATGTCAACGCACTGCGCGAGCGCGCCTACGGCAACAAGAACGGCAATATCAAGGTCAACGAGCTGACCACTGACTTCCTGCTCGATGAGCGCGCCCGCGAACTCTATCTGGAATGCCAGCGCCGTACCGACCTCATCCGCTTCGGTGCCTTCACAACATCGAAATACCTGTGGCAATGGAAGGGCGGCACCAAGGAGGGAATGGCCGTAGACAGCAAGTACAACATCTACCCCATCCCGACAACCGACCTCACGGCCAATCCCAACCTGAATAACGAAAACTATTGATCACAACACACCATGAACAAGCTATTATATCGTTTCATCGTCCTGTCGACTATTCTGTTCAGCCTGTGGGGCTGCAACAAGGACGGCGACCTCATCTATCTCAATGGCTTCGGCTCTTCTTCGCTCGTAGCCTCCACCGACGAGGTACCGCTGTCGGTTGGTAACAAGGACAAGATCGTACTGTCACTGGCCTGGCAAAACCCCGACCTGTTGTCGTCAGACTCTACCAAAACGGCTGCCGACGGCCTGCTGAAAACCTATCTGCAAGTGGCTCCCAACGACAACTTTGACCACTGCTCACAGACCACAGTGACCAACCTCTCCAAGGCTTACACGGGAGCAGACCTGAACAGCATGGCGAAAGGTCTCGGACTGACACCCGACACGCAGTCGCCGCTCTACTTCCGCATCATGTCGAAAGAGGGCGACAACATGGCGCCGGCCTACAGCAATGTGTGCAAAGTGATGGTCACGCCCTACACCATCCACATGAACAGCGTCAACGTACTCAACAAGGACAAGACCGATGTCATCGCACAACTGTTCTCTCCCTCGGAGAATGGCATCTACACCGGATACATGAAGGCCTCGGCCTGGCTCAACTGCTGGTTCCAGGAGAAGGACGGCACACTGTGGGGCAACTATGGTGTCGGCGGACACGAGTTTGAGCTCTCCGATGCCTCCGACGCATGGAACTGCTGGTTTGCCGACGGCAAGGGCGACTGGTTTGTCACGGTCGACACGAAGAGCAAGACATGGAGTGCCGCCAACATCATGACCATCAATGTCAATGGCACGGATCTGACCTATGACAGTGCGTCTGACACTTGGAGTGCTGTGATGAAAGTGGACGACAACACCAAACTTTCTGCCAAAGCTGATGCCAAGGAATACAACACCGAGACCCGCACTTCGACTTCGAAGGACATCAGCCTCACGTTGGCTGACACCACACTCGCCAAAGGTGGCACCTACACCGTGACGCTCGCCATCCAGGCCGCTGACGCACAGTTCCACTTCTCCGTGGTGGAGGGTGAGAAGAAACCCGACGAAAAGCCTCAGACGCCACTGCCCGCCACACTCTCCATGTATTCCAAAGACGGCAGCACCCAGATCGCCACGCTCAATCAAACGGCAACGAAGGGTGTCTACACCGGTACCTATAAAGCCACGCAGTGGGAGAACTTCAAATTCGTGGACACGGAAAACAACATCTGGTATGGCTCTGACCCCAGCAATCTGTTCACCCTATCTTCAGCAGAGGATGCCTGGAACATCTGGTTCAAAGATGATTTCGAGTCTGGCACAACGCTGACTGTCACCGCCAACCTCAACACGATGACGTGGAGCTACAGCAAATAGTTTTCCATATCAAAGATAATAAATCCTCAATAACAAACATATATAATAAGGAGTAAACATGAAAAAGATAGATTTCATCAAGACAGCCGCTGCCGCTCTGCTCAGTCTGTTTGCCATCTCACTCTCGGCATGCAGCGATGACGACACGGTAGGCGCACAACAGGCAAAGACCTACGACATGACAGGCTTTGCCAAAGGGGCCGATGTGAGCTGGCTGACCGAGATGGAGGCCAACGACATTGCCTTCTACGACTCGACCGGACGAAAGGACGACTGCATGAAGATCCTGCGGTCAATGGGTATGAACGCCATCCGACTGCGCGTCTGGGTGGATCCCTCCGACGGTTGGTGTGGCCAACAAGACGTGGTGGCCAAGGCGGTCCGTGCCCACAACCTCGGCATGAGACTGATGATCGACTTCCACTATTCCGACTCATGGGCTGACCCCAGCAAGCAGAATATTCCTGCCGCATGGAAGAACTACACGCTGGAGGAGATGAAACAAGCCGTAGCCAACCATACCAAGACCGTGCTGGAAGCTCTGAAAAAGGCTGGCATCGACAGCGTGGAATGGGTGCAGGTAGGCAACGAGACCACAACGGGCATGCTTTGGCCGATGGGTAAAGTATCGGACGGCAACTTTGCAAACTTCGCCCAACTGGTCAATGCGGGCTACGATGCCGCCAAGGAAGTGTATCCCAAGACCAAGGTCATCGTACATGTGGACCAGGGCAACAAGCTCGGTAAGTTCACATGGCTCTTCAATGGTCTGAAAGCCGCAGGAGGCAAATGGGACGTGATCGGCATGAGCCTCTATCCCGACGACAGCGACTGGGCTAGCGAAGTGGACGACTGTCTCGCCAACATGACCACGCTGAAGCAAACCTATGGCACGGACGTGATCGCCAGCGAGATCGGCATGCCCTGGGATTCACCTGTTGCTGCCGACTGTCTGGAGCGGTTTGTCAGCGGTGCCAAGAAGGTCGCTGCCTGCGAGGGTGTCTTCTATTGGGAGCCGGAATGCTACAATAGTTGGAAGCAATATGGCAAAGGTGCTTTCGACAACAGCGGGAAACCCACCAAGGCGCTCAACGCTTTCAGATGATGTAAACGACGCTTAACACGAAATGGGGGCTGCGGACAGGCATTGTCCACAGCTCCCATAGATTCTAACAGATAAAACGATAACATGAAACGATTCCCCATCCTCTTTTTGTCCTTGTTGGCCACCGCGCCCTCTATGGCTCTCGCCAAGAGCAGCGCTGTCCGCCAGCACCAGGAAATCAATTTGCAAAACGGCTGGTTCTTCTCACGCGACAGCCTGAACTGGACGGCAGTATCCATTCCCCACGATTGGGCCATCAGCGGCCCCTTCGACAAGAAATGGGATCTGCAATATGTCGCCATCACACAAAACGGCGAGACCGAGAAAAGCGAGAAGTCAGGACGATCGGGCGCGCTGCCCTGGATAGGCCGTGGCTTCTACCGCCGCACGCTGACCGTGCCGGAGGGCTACGATCACGCCTACCTGCAGTTCGATGGTGCGATGAGTGAGCCCCACGTCTATGTCAATGGCAAGCTTGCAGGATGGTGGGCCTATGGCTACAACGCCTTCCGCATCGACATCACGCCTTATCTCAACAAGGGGCGAAACAACGAGGTGGTCGTCAGTCTCAACAATCGTGAGGAGAGCAGCCGATGGTATCCCGGTGGCGGCATCTACCGCCCCGTCAGCCTGGTAGTCACAGGCAAGACACGCCTCGATCCGTGGCAGGCCTTCCTCTATACCCAGCAGGCTGACTCGGCGCAGGCGGTCGTGAACTATACCGACAGCATCATGGGAGGACAGGGAGAGCTGTTGCGCGAGCGCGTCTCGCTCTACGCGCCCAGTGGGCGTCTCGCCGCACAGGCAGAAGCTCCCGTGGGGAAAGATGGGCGCGTCAGCCTGAGTATGAAGGTGGACAAGCCACTTCTGTGGTCACCCGAGACCCCGGCGCTCTACCGCGCCGAGATAGAACTCATCAAAGGCAAGGGACGCCACACCGTCGTCGTGGACAAGCGCAGCATGAAGACGGGCATACGCACCATCGCCTTCTCGCGTGAGCACGGTTTCCAACTCAACGGTGTGAGCCGCAAGTTTCAAGGTGTCTGCCTGCACCACGACCTCGGACCGCTCGGTGCCGCCGTCAACAAAGCAGCACTCATCCGGCAGGTGAAGATCCTCAAGGACATGGGCGTCGACGCCATCCGCACTTCTCACAACATGCCATCGACGATGCAGATGGAGGTCTACGACTCGCTCGGCATGATGGTCATGGCCGAGAGCTTCGACATGTGGCGCTACCCTAAGTGCAAGAACGGCTATGCCC
>URCI01000065.1 GCA_900546345.1 uncultured Prevotella sp.
CGACCGCCAAGGACAGACCCTCTACGACATGGCACGCTACGCTCTCTATGGTGAACTGGCCTACTACACAACGTTGCCGGAAATGAAACGCCACTATGAGACTCTCAGAAACGATTACGAGAAGGCCATGATGCCGTTGCTCAGCAAAGACAATGACGTCTATTGCGAGACACGACAGAACCAGCTCACCACACAAGGCAAAGCCCGGGAAGCTCTGCACTTCAACGATCAGTGGCTGAAAAGGACACCGTCTGGATCGCACGACTATGCCCTGGTCACGCTCTATCGCTATCTTGCCTACAAGGCACTCGGCGACACGACAAGGATGCTGTATTGGGTGACACAGTCTGTCATCAATGACATCCGCTTAGGCGTCACCGACCAAGGATCCATCTGGGAACTGGCCAACCAGCTGATGCTCAGTGGTGACCTGCAACGTGCCTACCGCTATATCAGCTATGCCAGCCAGTGCGCCAACACCTTCGGCGCACGACAGCGCAAATGGCAAGTAGCCCCTCTCATGGCAAGTCTCGCCGGACAATACAAAAGCGCGAGCGAGAGCAGCCACCAACGTCTGACCGTCTCACTATGCGCTCTGAGCGTGCTCTTTGTCATCGCCTTGGTGCTATTGTTGCTGACCATCAAGCAGCGCAACCATATCCGCCGTACACGTAACCTGCTCTACCAAAGCAATGCCAATTTGCAAGAAAGCAACACACGACTCGCCGACAGCAACATACGACTCGCCGACAGCAATCGTGTCAAAGAAGAATATATCGGGCAATTCCTCGAACTGTGTAGCCTCTACGTCAACCGCATCGACAAGATCAAGAAACGCACGGCACGCTATCTCAAAAACAAACAATATGTGGAACTGGAACGTATCCTTCACAGCAAGGAGAGCAACGATGAAGACGCCAGCGAACTCTACAAAAGCTTTGACTCGGCCTTCATCCATCTCTTTCCCCACTTTGTCGAAGACATCAACGCACTGCTCCGACCCGAGGCCCAGCTGAGCGTGGAGAAAGACGGGCAGCTCAGCACCTCTATCCGTATCTTTGCGCTCATCCGCCTCGGCATCAACGACAGTTCCAAGATCGCAGAGTTTCTCCACTACAGCGTCAACACCATATATAATTATCGCGCACGCGTGAAGAAAGGGGCTATTGGCGACAAAGAGGACTTCGAAGAGAAGGTGAAGATGATTGGTATAAATGTTAAAAACACAACGAATTGATATTTTTCCACCCAAAACGTTTGCAGTTTAACGGAAAACATGTATCTTTGCACTCGAAATATAAAACAAGAGAATAGAATATGATGAATCATGTATCTGCATATTGGTGGTGGCGTAGCTCAAGATCTAAAAAGTCGTGAGTCGAGAAGCCGTGTGGGTACTACATCCAACAACATACAAAGGCCTGTCGTTCTTGCGACAGGCCTTTTTTAATGCTGAATGTTGAAGGATGAAGGATAAATTAAAAAACAGACAAATATAAACATTAAAACATAAACGCATATGGACATCAAGGCTATTTTCAACCGTCTCCTCAACCATGAGGAGCTGAAACGTGAAGAGACAAAGGAACTGCTCATCGCCATCACACGCGGTGAGCTCAACGATGCAGAGATCGCAGCACTGCTGACCGCCATACAGATGCGCGGTATCAGCGTCGAAGAGCTCTTAGGTTTCCGCGACGGCATTCTCGCCACGGGTGTGCCCGTGCCTCTGGACTGTGACCGCTATATCGATGTGGTCGGCACCGGCGGTGACCGCAAGAACACGTTCAACATCTCCACGACAGCCTGCTTCGTCATTGCCGGTGCAGGATATAAAGTGGCAAAGCACGGCAACTACGCAGCCACGAGCGTCAGCGGCGCGTCGAACGTTATCAAGAACCACGGCGTAAACTTCACCGCAGACCTCGACAAACTCAACCGGTCTATCAACGAGTGCGGCATCGTCTATCTCCATGCACAGCTCTTCGCCAAAGCCATGAAGTTCGTCGGTGCCATCCGCAAGGCTCTGCCCTTCCCGACATTCTTCAATCTCCTCGGCCCGATCATCAACCCGTCAAAACCTCAGTGCCAGCTGCTCGGCGTGGCTAACCTCGACCAGATGCGCCTCTATCAGCAGGTCTATCAGAAGATCGGCATCGACTACGGTATCGTCAACAGCATCGACGGCTACGACGAGATCTCGCTCACTGGACCGTTTAAGGTGACCACGGCAGACTACGAGCGCGTGTTCAAACCGGCTGAGCTGGGCTTCGACATCGCCAAGCCGGAGGAGATACAGGCCGGCGCCACAGAGGAAGAGGCCAAGGAGATCTTCGACAACGTACTGGCCAACAAGGCTCTGCCCGCACAGAAAAATATCGTGCTCGCCAACGCTGCCTTCGGTATCCAGGTCTATGAGAAAGGCAAGAAGTCGATCGAAGAGTGCATAGAGATCGCCCGCGAGAGTATCGACAGTGGCAAGGCGCTCAACACCTTCAAGAAGTTTGTGGAACTCAACTCGTAAAGCCCTCCTCTAACTCCCCCCAAGGGGGGAGAACCGCAATACCGACTAGGACGAATGGGGATAAACTTGTAGTAAAACTGAATAACATGGATATATTAGAAGAAATCGTAGCACACAAGGTAGAAGAGTTGCAAGAGCGGATGGGCTTCATCTCTCCGCGCCGCCTCTACTCGCTTGTCGAAGAACAGATCAAGAAGGAGACCAGCGCACCGGCTTCGATGCGCCAGGCGCTGATGGAC
The DNA here is from genome assembly GCA_900546345.1 of uncultured Prevotella sp. Classification (GTDB taxonomy): domain Bacteria; phylum Bacteroidota; class Bacteroidia; order Bacteroidales; family Bacteroidaceae; genus Prevotella. The sequence continues at coordinate 2,764 of URCI01000065.1, forward strand.
TCTCCTACGGGCATCATCGCCGAGTTCAAACGCAAATCACCCAGCAAAGGATGGATCAAACAAGAGGGCAAGGCGGCTGTCATCCCCTTGAGCTATCAGCAAAACGGTGCGTCGGCGCTGAGCATCCTCACCGACACGAAGTACTTCGGTGGCTACGACGAGTATATCCAGCAAGCACGTGCCGCCGGCGTGACGATACCTATATTATATAAGAACTTCGTCATCGATGAGTACCAACTCTTCCAAGCACGCTACTGTGGTGCTTCTGCCGTGCTGATCATCGCTGCCTGCCTGGAAAAGGACAAATGCAAGGCACTGCTCCACACTGCTCACGAGCTGGGTCTGGAGGCCTTACTGGAGATGCACGGCGAGGAGGACTTCGAATACGCCGACATCGAACCCGACATGTATGGCATCAACAACCGCAACCTCGGTACTTTTGTCACTGACGTGAACAACAGCTTCCGTCTCGCCGAGCGTCTGCCGAAAGGTGTGTGCACGGTGAGCGAGAGTGGTATCGGCGACCCCGACACGATCCGACAGCTGCGCAAGGTAGGCTTCCACGGCTTCCTCATGGGCGAGCACTTCATGAAGGCTGAGGACCCTGGGAAAGAACTCGCACAGTTCGTCAAGCAAATAAAGGAATGATGAGGGATCAATGTTGAATGATGAATGATGAGTGTTGAATGTTGAGTGATGAATGTTGAAGAGAGAATGATGAAAAATCAACTGATCAAAGTATGCGGCATGCGCGACGCGCAGAACATCCGCGAGGTGGCGGCCTTAGGCGTGAACCTCATCGGTCTGATCTTCTACCCCAAGAGTCCGCGATATGTAAAAAGCCCCAACAGCCTCACCCCCTTACCCCTCTCCCAAGGAGAGGGGAGTGATATGCTGGATAAACAGTATAAGACCGTCGGTGTCTTCGTCAATGACATGCCCCAGAACATTGTCACGGCAGTGTACAACTATCATCTGAGCTACATACAGCTTCACGGCGACGAGAGTACGGTGATGATCGACAACCTGCGCCGGACGCTCGTTCCCGACATCGTACCCCAAATCAAGATCATCAAAGCGATCAGCGTGTCCTGTGCAGAAGACATCAAACAGTGCGAGACATATGAGGGTCACGTCGACCTCTTCCTCTTCGACACAAAATGCAAGGGTTATGGGGGCAGCGGACAGAAATACGACTGGTCGGTGCTCGATGCTTACACGGGGCAAACTCCTTTCCTGCTCAGCGGTGGCATCGGACCGGAAGATGCAGAACGCATCCATGACTTCCATCATCCGAGATGCATCGGCATCGATCTCAACAGCAAGTTCGAAACAGCACCGGGAATGAAAGACGTGACCAAGCTACAGCAATTCCTTCTTCAATTGAACAAACAATAGAATAGAAATATGAATAAGATCAACCAATTATTTGCAAACCGCGGCGACCGTAAACTGCTGTCGCTGTATTTCTGCGCAGGCTGTCCGACACTGGACGGCACGGGCGATGTCATCCTCGCCATGCAACGTCATGGCATTGACATGGTGGAGGTGGGCATTCCCTTCAGTGACCCGCTTGCCGACGGTCCCGTCATACAGAGTGCTGGCACGGTAGCGCTGAAAAATGGGATCACGCTGAAGAAGATCTTCTCCCAGCTCCAAGCTATCAAAGATGAAGTAAAGATCCCCTTGGTGATGATGGGGTATCTCAATGTCATCATGCACTATGGGCTGGACAACTTCTTCCGCAGCTGTGTGGAGAGTGGTGCCAGCGGCTGCATCATCCCCGACCTGCCCTTCAAAGACTATATGGATGTGGTGAAGCCCATCGCCGACAAATACGACATCCGTGTGATCATGATGATCACGCCAGAGACGAGTGAGGAGCGCATCCGCTTCATCGATGAGCACACCGATGGATTTATATATATGGTATCCTCCGCCAGCATCACGGGTGCACAAAAGAGTTTTGGTGAGGCTAAGCAGGCTTACTTCCGGCATATCAACTCGATGCGCCTCCACAATCCCCGCATGATCGGTTTCGGCATCAGCAACAAGCAGACCCTTGAGAGCGCTCAGCAGAATGCTGCCGGTGCCATCATCGGCTCGAAGTTCGTCACGCTGCTCAACGAGACAAAAGACCCGGATCGTGCCCTCAACCAACTTTTCGACGCATTAGAAAAGCCTCACCCCCTATCCCCTCTCCAAAGGAGAGGGGAGTAATATGTTAGATAAACAATTATTTGAGTATGAAGAAGAATTCCCAAAAGGACACACTTTCGAAGTATCCATCACCCGCAGAGCATTCTACTCCCCTCGCCCTCGGAGAGGGGCAAGGGGGTGAGGCTGTAGAGGATGAGATTGGTAAGGCACCTCCCTCTCCTTCTACCTCTTATGCCTACATGACAGCCTCTCCTGATAGATATGGCTTGCTGAAACAGTTTGCCAAAGAAAACAAACAAAATATGACCGTGGCAGAAAGATACCTGTGGGATCATCTTCGTGATTATCAGCACACCTTTCACTTTAGACGGCAACATATCATTGGGGATTATATCGTCGACTTCGTTAGTTTAGAATACAAACTTGTCATTGAAGTAGATGGAGGCTATCACGCTGAACGACAACAGGTGGAGGATGATGCCCGTAGAACGGAAGATCTCAACCACATGGGATTTGACGTTGTCAGATTTACTAATGAGGATGTTCTATTTGACACTGGAAAAACATTGGAAAGGCTAAGAAAGATATTGGGGATTGAATAAAAAACACACACCCTCCAACAGCCTCACCCCCAACCCCTCTACGGCCTCACCCCCTACCCCCTCTCCATGGAGAGGGGAGTAATTTGCCGGATAAACAATAAAAAAATACTGAAAGCAATATCAGAATACAAGAAGACTACAATAATAACAGCAAAATAATAACAGCAAAATAGTAACAGCAAAATAATAAAGATGAAAGATATGGAAGATAAAGAAAGAAAACTAAGACAGGAACACATAACGTCCGCAGAGCATTCTACTCCCCTCGCCTTTGGAGAGGGGAAGGGGGGAGAGGCTGTTGGGAGTCAGGCTTCATCCGCAGAGCATTTTACTCCCCTCTCCCTCGGAGAGGGGCAAGGGGGTGAGGCTGCTGGGAATCAGGCTTCTCCAACAAAGTCCGGCTTTTACGGTCCCTTCGGCGGAGCCTACGTCCCTGAGATATTATATAAATGTGTACACGACCTGCAGGACGCTTACCTGCCGATCATCGAGAGCGAGGAGTTTAAACAGGAGTTCCGCACGCTGCTGCGTGACTATACCGGCCGCCCCTCACCACTCTACTACGCCAAGCGCATGAGTGAGCGCTATGGCTGCCAGCTCTATCTCAAGCGCGAGGACCTGAACCACACCGGTGCTCACAAGATCAACAATGCCATCGGACAGATTCTCCTCGCCCGTAAGATGGGTAAGACACGCATCATTGCTGAGACCGGCGCCGGACAGCACGGCGTGGCAACAGCCACTGTCTGCGCGCTCTTCGGCATGGAGTGTGAGATCTTCATGGGCAAGACCGACGTAGAGCGACAGCATCCCAACGTGGAGCGCATGAAGATGCTGGGCGCAAAGGTGCATCCAGTGACCACCGGAAATATGACGCTTTCCGATGCCTGCTCAGAAGCAATCCGCGACTGGTGCTGTCATCCCGAGGATACCTTCTACCTCGTTGGCTCCACAATGGGCCCACACCCCTACCCCGACATCGTGGCGAAGATGCAGAGCGTCATCAGCGAGGAGATCAAATGGCAACTCAAAGAGAAGATAGGACGTGACTATCCCGACTATCTCATCGCCTGTGTAGGTGGTGGCAGCAACGCCGCCGGCACCATCTATCACTATGTCGACGACGACCGCGTAAAGATCGTGCTCGCCGAAGCAGGCGGTCACGGCATCGACACCGACTACACCGCTGCCACCATGCACTGTGGCACGGAGGGCATCATCCACGGCGCCCGCACACTGGTCATGCAAACCGACGACGGTCAGATCAAGGAGGCGTTCACCATCTCCGCCGGTCTCGACTATCCGGGCATAGGGCCCATGCACGCCTATCTCGCCCAGCAGGGACGCGAGAAGGTGCTTGCCATCAACGACGACGAGGCTATCTATGCCGGTTATGAGCTCACGCGCACCGAGGGTATCATCCCTGCCATTGAGAGCGCACACGCTGTCGCCGCCCTGCGCAAGCTGTCCTTCAAGCCCTCCGACGTGGTGGTGCTCACCGTCAGCGGACGTGGAGACAAAGACATGAACACTTATCTCACTCACAAAGACATGGCGAAAGAATATGGAAAATTTTAAAAAAAGCCTCACCCCCAACCCCTCTCCAAAGGGAGAGGGGAGTGGTATGTTAGATAAACAGAACTGAAAAAACAGAAATAAAGAATAGAATAGCAAAGATTATAAATATGGAAGACAAAGAACGAAAACAAGCAGGGGCTTCATCGCCCGCAGAGCATTCTACTCCCCTCTCCCTTGGAGAGGGGCATGGGGGTGAGGCTGCGTTTAATGTCTACTCACAAACGATTCTCGCCGACCTTTATACTCCCGTGGCCGTCTACATGCGTTTGCGCGACATCTATCCACAGAGTGCGCTGATGGAGAGCTCGGACTATCATGGATCCGATAACGCACGGTCGTTTATCGGCATCAACCCGATTGCCTCTATCGCTGTCAGCCATGGCAAGACAATCGTCACGCTACCCGATGGCACTACCGAGGAACATGAACTGCCCGCGACCGGTCCCGGCAAGGGAGAAGCCTGCAAGCTCGCCATCGTCAAGGACTTCGACGACTTCATCCATCGCTTCCATATCGAGGGTGAGGGCGCCAACTTCTGCGGCCTCTATGGCTACACGGCCTTCAACGCGGTGCGATACTTTGAAAACATCGACGTCAAGGACACGACCATGGCGAAGAACGATGCGCCTGACATCTACTACATCCTCTACCGCGACCTCATCGTCTTTGATCACTTCAACAATACGATGACGTTCATCACCCTGGCCAAGAACAGCGACGACGGCGACCGTCAGCTCGCCGACCTACAGCGCGCCGCCAACAAGGCCAGCGTGAAGCCCTATAGCTTCCACCCCGTCGGCGAGGCTACCTCGACGCTCACCGATGAGGAGCACAAGACCAACATCCGGCGCTGTGTCAAGCACTGCCTGCGCGGCGACGTCTTCCAGATCGTCATCTCGCGCCGCTTCGTCCAGCGCTACGAGGGTGACGACTTCAAACTCTATCGCGCCCTGCGCTCCATCAACCCGTCGCCCTATCTCTTCTACTTCGATTTCGGCGGCTTCCGCATCTTCGGCTCCAGCCCTGAGACCCACAATCGCATTGAGGGCGACACGGCTTATATCGACCCGATCGCCGGCACCACCAAGCGCACGGGCAACGCCGAACAGGACCGTCGTGCGGCCGAGTTCCTGCGCAACGACCCGAAGGAAAACGCTGAGCACGTCATGCTCGTGGACTTAGCACGCAACGACCTGAGCCGCAACTGCCACGACGTGAAGGTGGACTTCTACAAGGACATGCAGTTCTACAGCCACGTCATCCACCTCGTCAGCCGTGTCAGCGGTAAGCTCAACAAGGGTGCTGACCACATCAAGGCATTCTTCGACACCTTCCCCGCCGGTACACTGTCAGGAGCCCCTAAGGTGCGCGCCATGCAGCTCATCAGCGAGATGGAGCCACACAACCGTGGTGCTTACGGCGGTTGCATCGGCTTCATCGGCCTCAACGGCAATCTCAACCAAGCCATCGTCATCCGCACATTCATCAGTCGCGGCGGTGAGTTGTGGTTCCAAGCCGGCAGCGGTGTGGTAGCCAAGAGCAACGATGCCTATGAGCTCAATGAGAGCAACAACAAGCTCGGCGCACTCGTCAAAGCCATCAAGATCGCAGAGAAGCTATAAACAAAAGAAAAGCATAGATTCAAAGAAGGAATAAGCATCTGAAGAAACTTATTCTATCAAGAATTTGAGAATTTAAGAATGATATGAAAATCGTTATCATAGACAATTACGACAGCTTCACGTATAATCTTGCGCATCTCGTGAAGCAATTGGGAGCCGAAGTGGAGGTCTACCGCAATGATCAGTTCACACTGCCTCAGCTGGAGCCTTTCGACAAGATCATCCTCAGTCCCGGACCCGGCATTCCGAGCGAGGCCGGACTGTTGCTTGATGTCATCAAGACCTATGCCGGCCGCAAGCCGATCCTCGGCGTGTGTCTCGGCCATCAGGCCATCGGTGAGGTCTTTGGCGCCAAGCTTGAGAACCTCAGCGAAGTGTATCATGGTGTAGCCACCGAGGGCACACAGTTTGGCAACGACCCGATCTTCGACGGTCTGCCCAAGCGTCTGCTCATGGGCCGCTACCATAGTTGGGTGGTCAGCCGCACAGAGTTCCCCGCCGCCCTCGAGGTGACGGCTGTCAGCGACGACGGACAGATCATGGGACTGCGCCACCGCCACTACAACATCCACGGCATACAGTTCCATCCCGAGAGCGTGCTCACCCCGATGGGCAGCAAGATCGTGGAGAACTGGCTCAACGGATAAAATTGCGCCTGCGGTACATAAAGCCATCGGCCCCTCCTGCAACTTCGAAGAGGTGGTTGAGAAAGTGTTGATTTGAAGCTATCGCCAACAAAATTCTATGCGCACATGCGCAATTTCACGCGATAGCAAGTTTTGTTATGGGCAGGCTTCCCATTTATCTTGTTATCAATGCCTGAGCAGCTTGTATAAAGCGCGCTCAGGCTTTTTTCTTCTGCCTCTCCACCATCTTAGCGACGATGAGGAACTGGTAATAGGCTTTGATCAGGGCATGGATGAGACCAGGGAGGCCACTGCGGATGCTGCCGTCGAGGAAATAGTCCTTGAAAAAGCGCCAAAACGGGCGCCACAGCAGTGTGCCAAACCCATAGTGTTTGCCATCTGCCAACTTCTTGTCCACCTCTCCGGTAGTGTACTGATTGCCCTTGTTCACCACGTCTGCGATATAGTTCTCGGCGAGATGGTCGAGATAGGCACCTTTGATACGAGGCATGTGCGCTGTGCGTCCCTGCACCTTCGGAAAGGTATGGACGTAGGGCGGCCAGTCTGTACCCTCCCGCGGGAAGAAACGCAACTGCCAGTCGCCGATGCGCCCCTTCTCAGGAATGTTCATGAAGCGGTTGCGTCGAGGGAGGTAGAGTCCCTGCGGGCCGTCGTCCTGTCCGACCCTTTGATAAAGATAGTCGCGCAGAGCAGGCATGACGACCTCATCGGCATCGACGACCAGCACCCATGGACAAGCGGCACTCTGTATGGCGAAGTTACGCGCCGGTTCGGCGCTCACACAGTCGCCTTTGGGAAAGGTGACGATGTGGCAACCATATTCTCGTGCTATGTCGAGCGTGTGGTCGGTACTCTCCATATCGCAGACCACGATCTCGTCGAAGTCTCTGACGCTTTCGAGCACCTCACGCAGATGGCGCTCGGCATTATAGGTGTTGATGACGACAGAGATCCGTGCGGACGCTGGCCGCAGACTGTTGCCATTGTGTGGGTTACTGGTCTTGCTGTTCATGATCTATTATCTTTTTGATGGGATCGTCAGCGCCCCTGCCTTCAAGTCTGTGGCCTGTGCGTGAACGACGACCGGCCGGGTCTTGTCCTTGACACGCACCACGACCATGCACTTGCCAAAGAAAGCTTGGCGGTCGCTGGCCTTGAAGCGCTCGGTAGAGAACTGCGAACCATTGTCCACGCCGACGATGTCGGCATTCTCCGCCGTAAAGTAGATGTGGTTACGGGCATCGGGACAGAGATTGCCGTTTGCGTCGATGACTTCCGCGTTGACAAACGTCGTCGTCTCGCCCTGATAGTCGCAGGTCAGGCGTATCGACGTGGCGGGTCCGGCCGTGCGGATGGTCTGCCGGCGCACCTCTTTGCCCTGCTTGCGTGCCACAGCCGTGATCTCTCCCGGTTCAAACGTCACGCGCCACATCACATGGTACTGATGGCTGTCGGCCTTGCGGCGTATGCCTTGGCTTTTGCCGTTGACGTAGAGCTCCACCTCGTCGGCATTGTTGTAATAGCACCAGAGGTCAACGGTCTGACCCGGCAGCCAGTTCCAGTGCGGGAACAGGTGCAGCACAGGCTTGGCGGTCCATTCACTCTGATACATATAATAGACATCCTTGGGGAAACCGGCCAGGTCGATGATGCCAAAGTAGCTGCTGTGGGCCGGATAGCCATAGGGAGTCGGCTCGCCGATATAGTCCCAGCCGGTCCAGATAAACTGTCCGGCACAGTAAGGTGTGTGCTTGACGATGTCCCAAGTCTCCTCGTGGGTAGAACTCCACGGAGCATGGCTGTTGTCATAAGCCGAGCACATCATCGTTGCGTTGGTATAAGGCTTGTCCCATCGCTTCGGTGCTATGTAGACGCTGTCGGAAGGCATACGGTAGTAGCCGCGCGTCTGCAGGGCCGAGACGCTCTCTGTCATGAGAAAAGGCTTGCCGGGGAAGTTCTTCGGCACGTCCTTGATCCACTGACGGTGATAGTTGAAGCCGATGAGATCCAGGGCACCCGACTTGAAGAGATGGTTGTCGGGCGAGGGCTCGTTGCATCCTGCCGTGATCGGACGGCTCTTGTCGAGGCTTCTGACGATATCGGCGAGATGGATGGTGAGCAGCGAGTTGGGCGAGAGTTCCTTGCCGTGGGCGAGTGTCGAGGCATCGTGCCCTGCGTTGAGGATCAAGTTGGCCTGCTCGAGCGTCAATGCATCAGCACTGGCCGACGACCATTGTTCGAGCACCTCATTGCCGATGCTCCAGATGAGAATCGACGGATGGTTGCGGTCACGGAGGATCATGTCGGTGAGGTCGCGTTGGTGCCATTTCTCGAAGAAGCGGGCATAGTCGTTTTTGGTCTTGCGGCGCATCCACATGTCGAAAGCCTCATCCATGACGATGAAGCCCATCGTGTCGGCCATGTTCAGCAGTTCTGGCGCGGGAGGGTTATGGCTGCATCGCAGGGCGTTGACACCCATGTCTTTCAACTTCACCAGCTGGCGATGGAGCGCATCGTTGTCAAGAGCGGCTCCGAGACAACCAAGATCATGGTGGTCACAGACGCCGTTGATTTTCATGTTTTTGCCGTTGAGCCAAAAGCCCGTCTTGGCATCGAAGCGGAAAGAGCGGAAGGCCGTCGTTGTGCGCACGGCGTCGATGGTCTTCCCGTCAATGAGGATCTCGGTGAGCAAAGTATAGACATGCGGGGCGTCGGGGCTCCACCGTTTCGGGTCGCTGACCTTGAGCATCTGTTGTGTGCTGCCGTTTTCCATGCGTGCGACGACTTTTCCGTCAGCATCGAGGAGTGTGTTGCGGACCATCGGGTGCTGTCCCTGGTGGTTCTCGTCAGCAAGGGTGACCGTGACGGGCACCGTCCATGAGCGTCCGTTCTTGGTCGTCGGCATGACATTCACACCCCAGTTGGCGATGTGCAGCGGTGCCGTAGTGGTAAGCCATACGTTGCGGTAGATGCCACACCCCGAGTACCAACGGGAGTTGGGCTGGTCGCTGTTGTCCACGCGCACGGCGATCACATTGTCAACACCGCGTCGGAGATAAGGTGTGAGGTCGTATTGAAACGAAATATAGCCATAGGGACGTGTACCAAGCAGGTGTCCGTTGATATACACCGAACTGTTCATATACACACCGTCAAAGGTGACGTAGAGACGGGCGTCCTTGTCGAGGGTGGCGGGCACCGTGAAATGTTTGCGATACCATCCGATGCCGCCGGGCAGTGAGCCGCCGCCAGCACCACTCGGATTGTCGACGCTGAAGTCGCCTTCTATGGCCCAGTCGTGTGGCAGGTTGAGCTGTCGCCAATCACGGTCGGCATAGTCGGGTTGCGCCATCGCCGTGGTGTCGCCGAGGCAGAACAGCCAGCCCCCATCAAAGTTGATGGTCTTCCGGGCTTGTGTATTGAGCGTGGCGGAACCTATCAATAAGATTGTAAGGAGCAGTTTTCTGATGTGGTGTGTCATGGGTTCTTTTTTTACTTGCTTTGTATTTAGTCTTTGCAAAGATAGTGAAAAAAGACGAGACGGGCACCATTGTCATTGTTTTTTTACCGTCTCATGCCCTGGTCCTCTCCCCTTGAGAGCGAAGACGGTTGTGCAAGGCATTTAGCCGCATACAAACCCATGGCTTCATAGCCCTTCGGATTGAGATGGAGCCAGTCATCGGAATATTCCGGACGCAGGCGTTGAGGATCGGCAGGGTCACGGACGAGGGCGTCGAAGTCGATCTGTCCGTCGAAGTGGCCCGGCTGCCGGATCCACGCGTTGACGGTCTGCCGCATGGCCTCGTGGAAAAACGAGTACCAGCCATTGCCCTTCGTCGGTGTGATCGTCGCACCGTAGACCTTGATGCCCTTGGCGTGAGCTTTGTCGATGAGCGTCTGATAGGCGTTGATGATCTCCTGCGCCACCTTTTCATAGTTGCCGCCACAGCAACCGATGTCATTGGTCCCTTCGAAGATGATCAGCGTCGAGACGTTGGGTTGGGAGAGAATGTCGCGGCCGAAGCGCACGAGGGCCGGCTCGCTCAGGCCGCCACGTACGACGCAGTTGCCGCCGATGCCGAGGTTAAGCACGCCGGTGCCTTGCCCACCGTGACCATCCTCGCCTTGGCAGACTTCCTTGGCCGCTTTCTCTCGCCGTCCGTTCTGCGCTTGGCAGCAAGACTTCTTGCTGTTGAGCGCGTCGGAGAAGAAGTCCGTCCACCGGTTCTGCAGATTGGTCGTTGAGCCGCGCCCGTCGGTGATCGAGTTGCCGAGCACGGCGATGACCTTGTGGGGCTGATGAGCGAGCACCTCCAACCGCGTGATGTTGTACCAGTGGTCGGCCTTTTCGCCACGAGTGAAGTCAGCCTTGGGTGCTCCCTTTCCAGGGAGAATATAGGTAGTGGTGCGGCTGCCACGGTGAGAAGTGGCGTGCTCCGGCGTGCGCTGGCC
>URCI01000066.1 GCA_900546345.1 uncultured Prevotella sp.
GAGCATCTGCCTTACAAGCAGAGGGTCGGCGGTTCGAATCCGTCAACGCCCACGTCAAAGCCTTTGTCTTTGACAATCGTTTCAGTTTGCTTCTTTTGAAAACATTCGCGATCGATGCCCAGTGTATATCATGGCTGCTTACGGGGCGGCAATGCGTTGGCGTGGTTCTGTATGTTTCTGCTATGCAGAAGTGCTCAGTGCTTTATCTTCGCTCGCCCTTCCTTCCTTGTTTTCTTTCTTTTTTCCTTTTTAATTATCTTTTTCACTACGCTTTTGTTAGATGTCGAAATAAATTAGTAACTTTGCAAAATAGAATATAATACGTATTATCACCGCTTATTTACAGCATTATGAATCTGGATACATTGACGGCCATATCGCCAATAGATGGTCGCTATAGAAGCAAGACCGAGCCTTTGGCCAACTATTTCTCTGAATATGCGTTGATCCGCTACCGTGTTCGTGTGGAGGTGGAGTATTTTATCACGCTTTGTGAGCTGCCCCTGCCACAGCTGAAAGACTTCGATCACAACCTTTTCGAGCGTCTGCGTGACATCTATCGTCATTTCGATGAGAAAAGCGCACAGCGGGTCAAGGATATCGAGAAGATCACCAACCACGATGTCAAGGCTGTGGAATACTTCCTCAAGGAGCGTTTCGACGAGATTGGTGGACTGGATGCCTACAAGGAGTTCATCCATTTCGGACTGACCTCTCAGGATATCAACAACACCAGTGTGCCACTCTCCCTCAAGGAGGCACTGAACAATGTCTATTATCCCCTGGTGGAAGAGCTTATCGCTCAGCTGCAGGAGTATGCCGATGAATGGAAAGACGTGCCAATGCTGGCCAAGACCCACGGTCAGCCTGCCTCACCCACGCGTCTGGGCAAGGAGATCATGGTCTATGTCTATCGTCTCACAGAGCAGCTCAAAAGCTTGAAGGCCTGCAAGATTACCGCTAAGTTCGGTGGCGCTACCGGCAACTTCAACGCTCATCATGTCGCTTATCCCGATTACGACTGGAAGGCTTTCGCCAACCGCTTCGTCAGCGAGAAACTCGGTTTGGAGCGTGAGCAGTGGACCACACAGATCAGTAATTACGACTATCTCGGCGCCATCTTCGATGCTATGCGCCGCATCAATACCATTATCATTGATCTCGACCGCGACTTCTGGATGTATATCTCTATGGATTACTTCAAACAGAAGATCAAGAAAGGAGAGGTCGGATCCAGCGCTATGCCGCACAAAGTCAACCCCATCGACTACGAGAACAGTGAGGGCAACCTTGGTATCTCCAATGCCATCCTGCAGTTTCTTGCTGCCAAACTCCCGGTCAGCCGTTTGCAGCGTGACTTGACCGACTCTACGGTGCTCCGCAATGTGGGCGTGCCGATGGGGCACAGCGTCATCGCCATAGAGAGTACCTTGAAGGGACTGCGCAAGCTCATTCTCCACGAGGAGAAGATGACCGAGGATCTCAACAACACTTGGGCCGTCGTCGCTGAGGCCATCCAGACCATCTTGCGCCGCGAGGGCTATCCCCATCCCTACGAAGCCTTGAAGGCTTTGACGCGTACCAACAGCGTGATGACCGAAGAGACCATTCACGACTTCATCAAAACGCTCAATGTGAGCGATGACGTGAAGGCTGAGCTGATGGCAATCACTCCGATGAACTACACGGGAATGTAAGGAGGCGAGACCCGAAGGAAGCATATTTTTCAAACTGAAAATATAATTGAGTTATTTATTAAATCATTTTTTAGAGTTTTATTATCAAGAGTATTAACAAGTAAGCCGAGAGGCTACACAATGCAAGTATTATGTCAGAAGAATTAGAACAAAACACACAGGATTCATCCGCACAGCCTAAGCAAAGCAGCGATGCAAGCCGTGAAGGCTATCGTCCACAACAGGGTTATCAGAGAGATTACGTCAATGGTCGCGTACAGCGTCCACGTATCCATACACAGCGTGCCTACAGCTCTGACAAGGGTGCCGGCCATGAGGAGGGAAGCTTCCGTCCTGAAGGCTTCGGCGCAGGGTTGGCAGCAGGTGGCGAGCAGCGCCCCCGTAACAGCTATCAGCAGCGTTCTTATCAGCAGCGCCAAGGCGGCTATCAGTCGCGTCAGGGTGGCTATCAGCCACGCCCACGCTATAATAATAATGAGGAGGGTGGCTACCAGCACCGCGAAGGCGGTTATCAGCCTCGTCAGCAGGGTGGTTATCAGTCACGCCAGCAGGGTGGCTATCAGCCCCGTCAGCAAGGTGGCTATCAGTCGCGCCAGCAGGGCGGATATCAGCCCCGTCAGCAAGGTGGCTATCAGCCCCGTCAGCAAGGTGGCTATCAGTCACGCCAGCAGGGTGGCTACCAGCCCCGCCAGCAAGGTGGTTACCAGTCTCGTCAGCAAGGCGGCTATCGCCAGCAGGGCGGTTATCGTCAGCAGGGACAAGGCGGATACAACCGTCAGGGTGGCTTCAACCGCCAGAATGGCTATGGACAGCGCCGTCCGGGATATGATCCCAATGCTAAGTATAGCATGAAGAAGCGCATCGAGTACAAGGAGGAGAACATCGATCCCAATGAGCCGATCCGTCTGAACAAGTATCTGGCCAATGCCGGTGTCTGCTCTCGCCGTGAGGCTGATGAGTTCATCCAGGCAGGTGTGGTGACTGTCAATGATCAGGTCGTCACAGAACTCGGTACGAAGGTGCTCCGCTCCGATGTCGTGAAGTTCCATGATCAGCCTGTCACACTCGAGAAGAAAGTGTATGTGCTGCTCAATAAGCCTAAGGATTATGTCACCACAAGCGACGATCCCCAGCAGCGCAAGACGGTGATGGATCTCGTCAAGGACGCTTGTCCTGAGCGCATCTATCCTGTCGGTCGCCTCGACCGCAATACCACGGGTGTGCTGTTGCTCACCAATGACGGTGAGCTGGCCAGCAAACTGACTCATCCCAAGTTCCTGAAGAAAAAGGTTTATCACGTGTTCCTCGACAAGAACGTGGCGCCTGAGGATCTCCAGAAGATCGCTGACGGCGTACAGCTTGAGGACGGTGAGGTACATGCCGACGCTATCGAGTATGCCGACGAGCGTGACCACAGCCAGGTGGGCATTGAGATCCACAGCGGCAAGAACCGTATCGTGCGTCGTATCTTTGAGAGCCTGGGCTATCGTGTCGTCAAGCTCGACCGTGTTCAGTTCGCCGGACTGACCAAGAAAAACGTGCGCCGCGGTGACTGGCGCTTCCTCACTGAGAAGGAAGTGGAGATGCTGCGCAGTGGCATGTTTGAGTAATGTGAGACTTCACAACAAAGTATGTTTGAATCAACAAAGAGAGACAAATCATGAGTAGAACAAAAGTGGTCGATGCCCTGCGGAGCACCGACTTTGGAAAAGAGATGACTGTCAAGGGCTGGGTGCGCTCGCATCGTAGCAGCAAGGCTGTGGACTTCATTGCCTTGAACGACGGTTCGACCATTAAGAACATTCAGATTGTCGTTGATCCCTCAAAGGTGGATGACGAGTTGCTCAAGAACATCACCACGGGTGCGTGCATCCGTGCCACCGGAACACTGGTGGAGAGTCAGGGCAAGGGCCAGACCTGCGAGATACAGGCTTCCGAACTGGAGCTCTATGGTGGTTGCCCGAGCGACTATCCCATGCAGAAAAAGGGCCAGAGCTTTGAGTATATGCGTCAGTACGCTCACCTGCGTCTGCGTACAAACACCTTTGGCGCTGTCTTCCGCATCCGTCATAACATGGCCATCGCCATCCATAAATACTTCCATGACCATGGCTTCTATTACTTTAACACGCCGCTGATCACAGCCAGTGATGCTGAGGGAGCCGGATCGATGTTCCAGGTCACCACGCTCGACCTCGACCGTGTGGCCAAGAGTGGTAAGGTGGAGTATGACAAGGACTTCTTCGGACGCAAGACCAACCTCACCGTCAGCGGTCAGCTCGAGGGTGAGCTCGGTGCTACGGCATTGGGGGCCATCTATACCTTCGGTCCTACCTTCCGTGCTGAGAACAGCAACACGCCGCGCCACCTCGCTGAGTTCTGGATGATCGAGCCGGAGGTTGCCTTCATCGACAAGGACGAGCTCATGGACCTTGAGGAGGATTTCATCAAGTATTGCGTGAAATGGGCTTTGGACAACTGCAAGGACGACTTGGAGTTCCTTAACAAGATGATTGACAAGACGCTCATCGCTACTTTGGAATCGGTCATCAAGGAGGACTTCGTGCGTCTGCCTTATACCGAGGGCATCCGCATCTTGGAGCAGGCTGTCAAGGACGGACATAAGTTCGAATTCCCTGTTACGGGCTGGGGCATGGATCTCAGCAGTGAGCATGAGCGCTATCTGGTGGAGCAACACTTCAAGCGCCCGGTGATCATGACAGACTATCCTTCTGAGATCAAGGCTTTTTACATGAAGAAAAACGCCGACGGTAAGACCATGCAGGGCACGGACGTGCTCTTCCCGCGCATTGGTGAGATCATCGGCGGATCGGTCCGTGAGGAGAACTATCAGAAGCTGCTCGACGAGATCGAGGCCCGCGGCATGGATGAGAACAACTATAAGTGGTATCTCGATACACGTAAGTTCGGTTCTTGTCCTCATGCTGGCTTCGGCCTGGGCTTTGAGCGCCTGATCCTCTTCGTGACGGGCATGCAAAACATCCGCGATGTCATTCCTTTCCCACGCACACCGAAGAACGCTGAGTTCTAATAGGGTAGGGCGAGGCATTTGATGCTTCTGACGGGTGAGCCACGGGCTTGCCGGTCATACCATATAACGGAAAGAGCCTCAGCCGGCGATGGTGATCGTGGGCTGAGGCTCTTTTTTGATGATACGGGTCAACGGGAATTTGAGACATTCCGGCTGGCTCACTATAAAACAGAGTCAAGAGATGTTAGAAGAAAATAACGTAAAAACCAATTCGTTTCGTGCATGGTTGTTGGCGGCGCGCCCCAAGACGCTGACGGGAGCTGCCGTTCCCGTGATGATCGGTGCGGCGCTGACGATCGCTGATCATGGATGGCAGATCGGCTGTCTGCCTTGTGTGTTGTGCTTTCTCTTTGCATTTATCATGCAGATCGATGCCAACTTTGTCAATGACTATTTCGATTTTGTGCGAGGCAATGACGATGCCGCCACGCGGCTCGGACCGCTTCGGGCATGCTCTATGGGCTGGGTGACAGCGTCTGCCATGCGCAAGGCGCTGGTCATCACCACTGCTCTGGGCTGTGCAGTCGGTTTGCCATTGGTGTTGTTTGGTGGTTTTGAGATGATCCTTGTGGGAGCCGTGTGTGTACTCTTTTGTTTTCTGTACACCACGAAACTGTCCTATTTAGGTTTGGGCGATCTATTGGTACTTGTCTTCTTTGGCATTGTACCTGTCTGTCTGACCTATTATCTCTGTCTGCCGGAGGAGAGTTCGCGAACCGTGACGCTCTCGGTGTTCCTTTCCTCGTTGGCCTGTGGTTTTGTCATCGACACCTTATTATTAATAAACAACAATCGCGACATCGACAACGACCGGCGCGACGGAAAGATGACTTTGGTCGTCAGGGTTGGCCATCGGGGAGGTGAGATGCTCTACCTTCTGTCCGGCGTTATAGCGTTGCTACTGAATATGGTCTTCATTGTCGAGGGCCATTTTTGGGCGTTCCTCCTTCCGTTGATCGTCTATCTGCCCTTGCATACGCTGGCCTTCACCCATCTGTTGAAGATTGATCATGGACGGGAACTGAACAAAGTGTTGGGAGAAACCGCCAGAAACATGTTCCTCTTCGGCGTTACTACGTCTGTAGGGTTGATTCTTTGAGGGTATAGAAAGCCTTGGCGAAGGATAGCCTAATTTTATTCTCGATGTTTATCAATTAAAATGGCTAACAGCTCATTCTTTTCTCATGATGAGCAGTTAGCCATTGTTGTTATTGTGATCTCGGCATTGCGGTGAGCAGTGGGAGGTATACAGAGTGTTAGTTGAAGAAGTTCCAGCTGATGCCAAAGCGGAAGACACTGCCGTTGAGCGGATAGTGCGGTGCGAAGAAATAGTTTTTCTTGCCCATGCTGGCGTTGACATGGCTCATCATCACGAAGAAACGGGTGTGCTGGAGATGGAAGTTGGCGTAGACGTTGATGATCGGACAGTTGCCGACCTTCACCTTGCTGTCGTTGGCCTGGACAGCATATTGGCCGATACCCGGCACATACTCCGGTGCTTCGTACTCTGTGAAATATCTCAGGTCACCGCCTAAGTCGCATTTCAGGACATGTGCGATCTTGAACTTCAAATAGAGATTGGTGTAGACGTTGAACAGCGGCAGTGGCAAGGCGTCCTCATTGGTGGATTTCTGTACGGTGGCCACCATCTCCCAGTTGAGGATGCCAAAGGTGAAGTTCTGTTGAGCCTCGGCTGTGAACACGCTGATCGGCGAACTGGCCTGGTTGACCGACACCGTGTTATAGAGTCGCTGATCGTTCTTGGTGGTGTAGGCCGTCGAGAAATAGGTGTAGTTGTGGAGTTCGTCGAAGGCGAAGCGCAGTTGCGTGCGTGTCTTCTGATAGTTGAGCAATCCCTGGAGATGGAGGTGATCGATCATGCTCATATCCTCATCGTCCCACCAAAAGTGGCGACTCTGATAGTGACGATAGTAGAACGACGGCTTCTCGTGGGCGTAGTATCCCGAGGCGGCGAGTGTCATCGTGTCCTTGAAGAGCGGGAAGTTGAGGTCCACGCCACCGTTGATGTGTATCTCTCCGGCGTTGATGCCCGCCACACCGAGCTGTCCGGTAACGTTGTAGTGGAGCGTTTTGCCCTGTGTCTTGCTGAGTTGTGCGCCAATGCTCAGTGCATGCTCATTCCAGGAACGCACACCTGCGGAGTCGGGCAGGGTGAAATGGCGCAACTCGTGCTCGGCGAAGATCTTGGCTCCCGTCTTCACCCATTTGTTGAAACCCTCGAGCAGCGAGATGGCCAGTGTGTTGCGGAGTCTCCAGTTTTTGGTCTGGTCATAGATCGAGTCACCGGAGAGCTTCTCAGCGACCGTGTATTTGTCGAGATAATAGTTCTCTGGTGTCTGATAAGCCTCGTAGATGCGGCGGAAGTTGTCGAAGGAGATGGTGTGGATGAAGCTGGTGACAGGCACATACTCGTTTTTGAGCCATGAGGTGTCGGCTTTGGCTTTTTTCTCAGCCGCGATGAGGCTGTCGGCTACCGCCTTGCTGTCGACGCTGATGCGCCCGCCTTTGGCGATGGAGTCATTCTTGGCCGGTCCCTCAGCGATCTTGGCGTCGTCGGGTCTTCCGGCAAATTTCTTTTTGCTTTTGAGATCTTTTTCAGAGAGTTTCACGCCTCTTTTGGCGGCCTCTTTCTCCATTTTCTCCTTATCTCTCTTTTCGTCAGCCTCTTTCTTCGACTCCATAGCGAATTTCTTTGCCTTGATTTCTTCGGGTGTCATGGGCACCTTACGGTTGAAGCCGATGCTATAGCGCTGTGTGAAGAAGACGTGCTGGTTGTCATTGCGGTTCCAGTTCTGTGTGAGCATCGTCGGGATCTCGTTCTCGGCATAACTGTCGGAGAACGCCTCGGGGTGCGTAATGTAGTCGTCGTTGGTGATGCCGCCATTTTCGGTGACTTTCTCGTGGTTGGTAGAGGCGAGGAAATGGGCCTGATAGCGATCCCCAAGGTAGGAGCCGTACATCGTGTAGTTGAAGTGTGAGGCGGCCTGACTGTCGTAGTAGCCGCGCGCATAGATATAGTCGAAGTTAAAGCCGACGCCGAGTTTCTTTCCGGCGTTGACACCGAACTTCGCCTGGAAATGGTCTTCGCCATTGGTGCGGTTGCCGCAGTTGTTATAAGTCAGATTGGTGAAGGGCGAAAGCGTGTTTGTGAAGTGAAACTCTCTGACGGGCTTGACGAAGTAATCATAGGGCTGGGTGAAGATAAACTGCCCCTGGTCCTTGCGGTCAATGAAGATGCGCGCCTGTCGCGCCGAACCTAAGTTGCCCGTCGTATTGTATTCGCCACGCAATCCGGTGGCAAAGATGGTGTTGGGAAACATATGCGACATCGTGTCGAGCGGTGCGGGCGTACGGTCTCCAAAGCGCTCGTCGACGGTCCATACATAGATGCCTTTGGGAATTTCTTTGTCGGAACCGAGTGAGTCGGTAGTGTTATTTCCGTTTCTGCGGCTGATGTTTCCGTTCTCGTCGATTTGGTTGTAACTGTCATTGCCCAAGGTTGTCTGTGCCATGGCCATGGAGAGTTGCAGTAAGAGAAGGAAGAGCAGCGAGAGTGTTTTCTTCATTTGAGAAATCTTAGTCCGCACTCAATGATCTTGAAGACCATTGAAGCGAGAATGATGATCGTCCCGACGGTGTTGTCGGAGAAATAGAACACGCCGACACCGATCAGGGCGCCGACCATGAAGATGGCGTTGAGCCAGTTGCGCAGGACAGGATACTGTCCTTTTGTCTTGAAGGGTTCCAGCCGGCTCTTATGTTCGATTTGTGTATTGTCGTCCATCTGTCAATAATGAGTCTTGAAATATTAGTATTTGATCTGCAGGGCCTGACAGATCTTGCCGAAGATGTTGTCCTTGCGGTCAATGGTCTTGCGGCGGAACTTGCCACTGCCTTTGAGCAGTTTGGTTTTCTTTTTGTTCAGTGCATATTTGTCTGTGATCCATTTGTCGGCGGTGACAGACATGCCTTCTGTGTCGCCGCGGTCCATCTCATACTGATAGGAGATGCGCTCCAGGGTGCAGTGAAGATGCCCGTCGGAGGCTTGGGCGATGATCGTGTAGTTAAATACGGTACGGTCAAGAGAGAGGAATGAGTTTTGGAACACCAGCCACTCTTTGTATCTGGCGGCTATGGTATACTCGCCTTTGTTGACCACAGCGATCTTGCTGTTGGGAAATTCGCATGGCTCCTGAGTAAGCGCCTGCAGGGCAGCGTAGACAGTAGCGTAGATCTGGTCGGCCGTTTTTCCGGGTACGTCACGGTCGAGAGTGAAGACAACCTTGCCATTGACCTCCGGCACGGCGCCGGCGAGATATTTGTCGTCCTCGTGTTTCTTCTCAGCAGCAGCCTGGGCTTTCTTGGCCTGCTCGGCTCTGATCTGAGTAGATTTGTCCACGGTGGGAGCTTCCCAAGTGTTTTGGGCCAAACTAGCCAAAGGCAGGAGGGCCAGCAATGCGATGATGATTTTCTTCATAATCCTATGTTTGCCTATATTAATGCAAAGTTACGAAATAATGTGGTATTACAAAACCAGGCTTTGGCTTTTAACGTTTGTTTTGCCTGTTGCGCCCGATCTTTTACTTGCGAAATCTGTCGATTCTGCCATAGCTTGCGACGGCCGGCGCTATCCACGATAATTCAGATCGGACCGTGTATAACTATTTCATCTCCAGTTGTTTCTCGAGCCTTACGATCTCGTCGCGGTACTGAGCAGCCTGGATAAAGTCGAGGTTCTTGGCAGCCTGCTCCATGAGCGCCTTGGTATTGGCGATGCTCTTCTCCAATTCCGGTCGTGTCATGCGCTGAATGATCGGGTCTGCAGCCACCATGCTGGTTTCCTCGGGATCGCTGTAGGCAATGGGCTTGTCGGTGGCTCGCCTCATGCTCGTCTCCTCGCTCTTGGTCTGTGGCATTGAGCTCTTGATGGCCTTGACGATCTGCTTGGGCGTGATATGGTGGTCCTCATTGTATTTGAGCTGGATATTGCGGCGGCGGGCCGTCTCGTCGATGGTTTTCTGCATGCTCTCGGTGATGGTGTCGGCATACATGATCACCTTGCCGTTGACATTGCGGGCGGCGCGTCCTGCTGTCTGCGTCAGCGAGCGGTGGGAGCGCAGAAATCCCTCTTTGTCGGCATCGAGGATGGCAACGAGCGAGACCTCCGGCAAGTCGAGACCTTCACGCAGCAGGTTCACGCCGACCAGCACGTCGTAGACACCGGCGCGCAGGTCGTTCATGATCTGCACGCGGTCGAGTGTGGCCACGTCGCTATGGATATAGTTGGCCTTGACACCGTGATTGAGCAGATATTCCGTCAGTTCCTCGGCCATGCGCTTGGTCAGTGTGGTAACCAGCACACGCTCGTCGCGATGGCTGCGCGTAAGGATCTCGTCGAGCAAATCGTCGATCTGATTCTCTGACGGACGCACTTCTATCTCCGGATCCAGCAGTCCGGTGGGCCGGATGAGCTGTTCCACGACCACGCCGTCGGCTTCCTGCAACTCATAATCGGCAGGTGTGGCACTGACATAAATGACTTGGTGGATCATCTCGTGAAACTCCTCGAAGCGCAACGGGCGGTTGTCGAAGGCGGCAGGCAGACGGAAACCATACTGCACAAGGTTTTGCTTGCGGGCACGGTCGCCGCCATACATCGCACTGATCTGCGGCACACTGACGTGGCTCTCATCGATGACCATCAGATAGTCCTTGGGGAAAAAGTCGAGCAGACAGTAGGGGCGCTGGCCCGGCCCACGGCCGTCGAAGTATCGTGAATAGTTCTCTATGCCTGAGCAATGACCGAGTTCTTTGATCATTTCCAAGTCATATTCCACACGTTCCTTGATGCGCTGTGCCTTGAGATCATCACCCATCTCCTTGAAATATTCGATTTGCTTGGTGAGATCGTCCTGGATATGGCTCACGGCGTTGTTGGTCTGTTCCTGCGTGGTGACGAAGAGGTTGGCCGGATAGATATGGTAGTCTTCGAAGCGTTGCAGGGTGTGCATGGTGACAGCGTCGCATTCCTCGATACTGTCGATTTCGTCGTCCCACCAAGTCACCCGCAGGATGTTGTCGCTGTAGGCCATGGCAATGTTGACCGTGTCGCCCTTCACCGAGAAACATCCACGTTGCAGGTCGATGTCGTTGCGGACATAGAGAGCTGTGACAAGCTTGCGGAGAAATACGTTGCGGTCGATTTTCTCCCCCCGCTTGATGTCGATGATGCTTTCCTGCATTGCCACAGGACCGCCCATGCCATAGATACACGACACCGAAGACACCACGATGACATCGTTGCGGCCTGAGAGCAGATCGCTGACAGCGGCGAGGCGCAGCTTGTCGATCTCTTCGTTGATGGCCAGATCTTTCTCGATATAGAGGTCCGTGGCCGGCAGATAGGCTTCGGGCTGATAATAGTCGTAGTAAGAAACATAGTAATCCACGGCATTGTTGGGGAAGAAGCCTTTCATCTCCTCGTAGAGCTGTGCTGCCAGGGTCTTGTTGTGGCTCAGCACCAGCGTGGGCTTGTTGACGTTGGCAATGACGTTGGCAACGGTAAAGGTTTTGCCCGAGCCGGTCACGCCGAGCAAGACTTGTGCAGGGTCGCCGTGCTCGACGCCTTCTGTGAGCTGTCTGATGGCCTGCGGCTGATCGCCCGTAGGCTTGTATTTAGAAGTGAGTTGGAAGTTCATAGCTGCAAATATACTACTTTTATGGCATTGCACATACATTTTATGCTAAAAAATGTTCTATGACTTTGTGAATAAAATATTTATATGTAAATTTGCAGTTCAAAAGTGTAGATATGAAGAAAACGTGTCTCCTTACATTGGGTTTCGTCTTGCTGTTCACCAGTTGTGCGCAAGAATTCAACCGAGTGTATAAGTCAACCGATTATCGCTATAAGTACGAGTACGCCAAGGAGTGCTTTGCCAATGGCAAATACATGCGCGCCACGACTTTGCTCCAGGATCTTATCGTCCCGGAGAAGGGGAGTCGCGATGCGCAGGAATGTCTCTACATGCTTGGCATGGCGGAGTATTGCAACCGTGATTATGTGACGGCATCCGAGACGTTCAGCAAATACACCAAGAGCTATCCTCGCGGTTATTTCGCTGAAATGGCTTATTACTATGTCGGTCAGAGTCTTTATATGTCTACGCCCGAGCCCCGTCTCGACCAAAGCCAGACGGTGCAGGCTATATCGGCTTTTCAGACCTATCTCGACCTTTTCCCCGATGCCAAGTTGAAGGAGACGGCGCAGAAACGCCTTTTCGACTTGCAGGACAAGTTGGTGGAGAAGGAATTCTTTTCTGCTCGGCTGTATTACAACCTCGGAACCTATTTTGGCAACTGCTCTGACGGCGGCAACAACTACGAGGCTTGTATCGTCACAGCAGAGAATGCGCTCAAGGACTATCCCTACACCAAGCGCCGAGAGGACTTTGCTCTGCTGATCATGAAGAGCAAGTTTGAACTCGCGCAGCAGAGCGTCGAATCGAAGAAAATGGAGCGCTTCCAGGATGCGGAAGACGAGGCTTACGGCTTTGTCAATGAATATCCCGACTCCAAAGAGCGCAAACTGGCCGAGGAGTACATTGCCAAGTGCAAGAAAATCACCGATACGGCCAAAGACTAATAGCGGGTTCCTTACCCGAATGTTACATTGAGATAATCAACAATTGATAATACTTTAGATAGAATGGATTATAGAAAATCAAACGCTCCGGTTAACACCGTCACACGTAATGTCATGGACTTGTGCAAAGAGACCGGTAACATCTACGAGAGTGTCGTTATCATTTCCAAGCGTGCCAACCAAATCTCTGTTCAGATCAAGGAAGACCTGAGCAAGAAACTTTCGGAGTTCGCTTCTTACAACGACTCTTTGGAAGAGGTGTTTGAGAATCGCGAGCAGATCGAGATCAGCCGCTATTACGAGAAGTTGCCAAAGCCTTCTTTGTTGGCAACACAGGAGTTTATCGAAGGAAAAATCTACTGGAGAAATCCAGCCGATGAGGTGCCCGCTGACAACGAGCGTAAAGATGACATGATCTGATGATACAACGTAAGCAAACTGTCTTCCTGCTTTTGGCATTGGCAGTGATCATTGTCTGTCTATGCCTGCCCTTGGGTGCAATAGAGCCGAAGGGAATGGGTGCCTCGGCACTCTTCTACAACGTGGGACTCTATGTCAACGGTGGCTATCAGATCCATCCTGTGCTCTTCGTTGACTTGGTCATTGTGGGGGCTCTGACGCTGGTGTGCATCCCGTTGTTCAAGAAGCGGAAGATGCAGATGCGGATCTGTGTGGCCAATATCTTGCTTACCCTTGTATGGTATGGCTATTATGCGTTCTCTGTCTTACATGCTTTTCAGGGCATGGGTACGTTCCACCCCCGCTTTGCAGGCTGTCTGCCGCTGGTGGCACTGATACTTTTTGTCCTTGCCTATCGTGGCATTAAGGCCGATGAAGAGCTTGTCCGCTCGATGGACCGTATCAGATAAGCGACTACACCTTATTATATATATACAACAAGCCCCCTTGCAGCCATGAACTGCAAGGGGGCTTGAAGGTTTCGGGATGAAGCTTGTTACATCGTCAACCCATTTTCTTCAGGATCGTTCCACCCAGTTTTGAACTTTAAGACCTGCAATACGATTCATATGTTTTGTGTTTTCGGTTGCTAGTGGTATGTCTAAAGCCAATGCGGTAGATGCGATGTATAAGTCGTTGTCTTCGATCATTTTACCTTCTTTACGAAGCATGGATTTTTGTAAGCAAAATACTTCTATGCAAGTAGAAAAAGGTATAATCGTCAGATGATCCAAGAGCTCTTCTACAAGCTTCCTGTTTTTCTCTTGGTGCGCGCTACATGCAACACCATAAAGCAATTCTACTTTTGTGATTTCAGAAATACAGCAGTTTTGCCATCCTACTTCTTTGATGTGCTTTCTTACACTTTCATCCTTTCGTAAAAGATGAATGAGTCCACTTTAAAAAGTCCGGACTGAGACCATTTGATTAAATTTGAA
>URCI01000067.1 GCA_900546345.1 uncultured Prevotella sp.
CATAAAGAAATAGACATTGCGAGAGAAGGGATCTGTGAGAATCTGTGAAGAGCTGTGTGACCTTTCTCGCAGAGTTTTTGTCGCTCACAGATTTACACAGATCTGCACAGATGAGAAGCCCTTAAAGCAATAGACATCTCGGTAACCATATAGTCTTGATGCCACCAGAAATGGAGTGTCAAAAAAAATAAACATAATGACCATTCCCCTGAAATTTACACGCCTTTGTGTACCAGCCCATATTCTGTTGTTGTCCTCAGGCAGACACGACATTGCCAGCACGAAACGATCATCTGTTCTATCGGTAAGAGACATGAAACAAGACACATGACCGGCTTTGCCGTAAGCGTGATGGGGATTGGGAAATAACGATGGGGAGGATGTCAGTTTCAGAAGAGGAACGGTATATACAAAAAAAATCGTGCTTGGTAGTAAGCTCACGCCTCACGGCGTAAGACGAACTCCAGCATGATTGTTACTCTGAAAATTAAAAAATCAATCTTCTATCCTTGACTAACAACCTGTTGAATTGTTGAATTAAACAACCTTGTAATCTACCTAAATAATAACTAAAACCTTTTCTTAAAACCTAAAAACCTTTTCGAATCTGTATTTCTTTTTATCTGAAGCAAAGGTACGCGGAATTCCCGTAACCTCCAAATATTCAGTAGCTCTTTTAACCTTTTCTGTGATTGCTGTGTACGGAAACAACAGTTGTTAACCAAAGGTGGCGTTACTACACTTAAAATGTTAACGACATTCACCCCAAAAAGAAATAATTGGGGAGAATGATGGGAATTTGATTTATCTTTCGTATCTTTGCGCATAGAATAGCGTTTATCAACGACAAGACCACAACCATGGTGGCGTCAAGTATTCATTTAAAACATAACACAACATGAAAAAGTACGAATGCAATGTATGCGGCTACGTCTATGACCCCGCTAAAGGTGACCCCGATAATGGTATCCAACCCGGAACAGCTTTTGAAGATCTGCCCGATGACTGGGTATGCCCCACATGCGGTGTAGGCAAAGAGGATTTCAGCCCCGTTGAGGACTAATTCCCCAGAACGAGATCATACAATGATGACGGCCCCTGCCACACGGTGTGGAGCCGTCACCATCATTTTCTAACCAGGACAGAATGAAAGAGAAGGAATAATAGAAATGGGAAAGAAGATTACCGACAACGTCACATGGGTAGGCAAGGTGGACTGGGACTTGGTCCATTTCCATGGCGACGAGCTGTCCACTTTTCATGGCTCCAGCTACAATGCCTATTTGATTAAGGATGAAAAAAATGTGCTCATCGATACGGTGTGGCGCCCTTACGACCGTGAGTTTGTCAAGCGGCTCAAAGAGGTCATCGACCTGAAGGATATCGACTACATCGTGATGAACCACAACGAGATAGACCATAGCGGCGCACTGCCTGAACTGCTTCGCGAAATTCCGGATACGCCCATCTACTGCACCAAGAAAGGTGAGGCCATCCTCCGTGGTCACTACCATCAGGATTGGAACTATGTCAACGTCAAGACGGGTGACACGCTCAACATCGGCAAGCACACGCTGACCTTCATCGAAGCTCCGATGCTCCACTGGCCCGACACGATGTTCACCTACATGTCCGGTGACGACATCCTGTTCTCCAACGATGCCTTCGGCCAGCACTACGCTACCGAGTCGCTCTTCGACACAGCCGCTGACGTCAACGAGGTGATGTACGAGGCAGAGAAATACTACACCAACATCCTCAACCTCTACAGTCCGATGGTGGCACGCAAGGTGAAGGAGGTGCTCGGCATGAATCTCTCCATCAAGATGATTGCTCCGTCTCACGGCGTGATTTGGACAAAGTACATCCCGCAGATCATCGAGAACTATCAGAAGTGGTCGACACCTTATCAGGAAAATCAGATCACCATCGTCTACGATACGATGTGGCAGAGCACACGCCTCATGGGCGAGGCTATCGCCGAGGGCATTCGCCGCGCCGATCCATCGGTGGAGGTGAAGCTCTACAACGTTGCCAAGGAAGACAAGAACGACGTGCTCACTCAGATGTTCCGCTCAAAAGCTGTCCTCGTGGGATCACCGACCATCAACTACGGCTATTCGTTTGCTATCGCAGGCATCCTGGAGATGGCACGCGGACTGAAGTTCAAAGGCAAGAAAGCGGCAGCCTTCGGTTCTTACGGATGGAGCGGTGATGCGCCCAAACTCATTACCAAGCATCTGCAGGAAGCCGGATTCGACGTCGTCGACGACGGCATCAAATGCTTGTGGGTGCCTGACAGCAAGGCCATCGACGAGTGCCGTGACTATGGCGAACAGTTCTGCAAGAAAGTAGAAGTATAACATACTGCTGTGACTGACTTTAAGTCCGTCACAGCAATTAATTTGAAAAAAAACTGCAATTCATTCGTTTGTTCCGAAAAAATGTTGTACCTTTGCACCCGCAAAACAAGAGCAGACGTTTTGTATTGTATATATGTTCGTTTGTCGGCATAGCTCAGTTGGTTAGAGTATCACCTTGACATGGTGGGGGTCCTTGGTTCGAATCCAAGTGTCGACACGAAATAAAACTCCATGAATTACCAATTAAAAAAGATTGTCCTCACAGGTGGTCCTTGTGCAGGGAAAACAACAGCTCTTGTAAAGGTCATCGACCATTTCTCAAGTTTGGGCTTTAAGGTCTTCACTATACCGGAAGTACCCACAATGTTTGCCCAAGCAGGAATGGATTACCTCACTCCCAATCACGAATTCTTTTATCAGGGCGAGATCGCCACACTGCAGGAGCAACTCGGGCTGGAAGACAAGTTCACACAGATTGCCCAGACGGTGAAGGAACCGGCGGTGATCGTCTGTGACCGGGGCGCCATGGACATCTCGGCGTATATGAACGCCGACATGTGGAACGACATCACCGGACGCGTAGGTACTTCCACACCGGAACTGCTCGGACGCTACGATGCCGTGCTTCACCTCGTCTCCGCTGCTGACGGTGCCGAAGAGTTCTACACAGTGGCTAATAACAAAGAACGGTCGGAAGGACTGGAAAAGGCTCGCATCGTCGACAAGCGCGTCATCAACGCATGGAGCGGTCATCCCCATCTGAGAGTGATCAACAACCACGTGGACTTCGACACAAAAATCAACCGCGTGCTCAAGGAGATCTCCGCCGTGCTCGGATTGCCGCAACCCATCACCGAGGAGCGGAAATACATCGTGGAGGTAGTCGGCGACATGCCACAGACGATCGACAGCGACATCGTGCAGACCTATCTCGTAGCTGACCCTGACAGTGAGGTCAGACTGCGCCAGCGTATCTGGGCCAACGGTAAGCGCGTCAACGTGCATACCATGAAGAAAACTGTCGGAAACAACCAGCAGGTAGAGACCGAACGGCAGGTGAGCAACGCCCTCTATGAGTCGCTGCTCTCACAAGCCGATCCTTACCGGCACACGATCTATAAAAAGCGCAGGAGCTTTATTTGGAAAGGACAATACTTCGAGCTGGACACCTACAAACGACAGCTGGATGGACTGATCATCCTTGAGACAAAAGGCATCACAGACACGGAGAGCGTCAACTTCCCGCCGTTCCTGAAAGTGGTGAAAGACATCACAGGCGACGCCAATTACTATAACTATAATCTTGCGCTCAGACATTAACTCATGCATATCGTCATTGCTGGAAATATCGGTAGCGGTAAGACCACACTCACACAGATGCTCGCACGACACTATGGATGGCGCGCACGGATGGAGAGCGTGACGCACAACCCCTATCTCGAAGACTATTACAAAGACATGCGGAGGTGGGCGCTGAACCTCGAAGTGTTCTTTCTCAAAGAGCGCTTCCGCGACCTGCTCACCATCAACCGCAGTAAGCGCACCATCGTGCAGGACCGCTCGATCTATGAGGGCGTGTATATCTTTGCGGCCAACAACCATGATCTCGGTAACATGAGCGACCGCGACTACGAGACCTACATGGGTCTCTTCGAGTCGATGATGCTCGTAGCACGGGAGCCTGACCTGATGGTCTACCTCCACGCTTCTGTACCACATCTCGTGGCAAACATTCAGAAACGGGGACGCGCCTATGAGCAGGACATGCAACTCAGCTATCTCAAACAACTCAACGACCGGTATGATCTGTTTATGAAAAAACAATATCACGGACGGACCATCACCATCGAGGTCGACGACCTGGACTTTGTCAACCGCCGCGAAGACTTCGAATATATCATCGGACGTATCGACGAACAGCTCTCGCCCCACCCGACGCTGCTGTAAACGGCCGCGTGAGGACACGTCCCGCACTTTTCATTCAACACTCAACTTTCAATACTCATCATTCACACATGCATATCGCTATCGCCGGCAACATAGGAAGTGGCAAGACCACACTGACCAAGATGCTTGCCAAAAAATATCACTGGACACCACGCTTCGAACCTGTAGACAACAATCCCTATCTCGATGACTTCTACGGCGACATGAAGCGCTGGTCTTTCAACCTGCAGATCTATTTCCTCAACAAACGTTTCAAGGAAGTGGTGGAAATCGCCAACAGCCAGGACACGATTATCCAGGACCGAACGATCTTTGAGGATGCCCGCATCTTTGCGCCCAACCTCCACGATCAGGGTTATATGAGCGATCGTGACTTCCAAAACTATAGCGACCTCTTCGACTTGATGATGTCACTGGTGAAGCTACCACAACTGATGATCTACATCCGCTCAAGCATCCCTACACTTGTCAAGCACATAGAGAAGCGGGGACGCGCCTTTGAAAAAAGCATCCGACTTGATTACCTCGCAGGTTTGCAGAAGCGCTATGAGGATTGGGTCGCCTCTTATCAAGGACCGCTGATCATCATCGATGGCGACAAGCTCAGCTTCGAAGACACACCCGCTGACTTCAGAAAGGTCACAGACATGATCGACGCTGAACTCTTCGGACTGTTCAAGGACGACAGACTCAGCAATAAATAAGAGAGGGCATAGAGGTCTAATCTTTATGGTATATAGGGCCTACTCCTTATTATATATATAGTGTCACACTTTATTTATATAGCGTCACACTTTATTCTAATAGTAATCACAAAATTACACCATATGGAAAGAAAAGTAGCATTGATCACTGGCATCACAGGGCAAGACGGATCTTACCTGGCAGAGTTTCTGCTGGAAAAAGGCTATGACGTCCATGGCGTCATTCGCCGTTCATCAGTAGACTTTCGTCCACGCATCGCCCACCTGGAAGGTGCCCCTCATTTCCATCTGCACTATGCCGACCTGAGCGACTCTATGAGTGTGCTCGGCGTTGTAGGCAAGGTGCGTCCTACCGAGATTTACAACCTCGCAGCACAGAGTCATGTGCAGGTGAGCTTTGACTCTCCGGAATATACAGCCGACGTGGACGCTGTCGGCGTGCTCCGCATCTTGGAAGCCGTGCGTCAGCTGGGCCTCACCGACTCATGCCGTATCTATCAGGCCTCCACTTCTGAACTCTATGGAAAGGTGGAAGAAGTGCCACAGAACGAGAACACGCCATTCCATCCTTATTCTCCCTATGCCGTGGCCAAGCAGTATGGCTTCTGGATCGTAAAGGAATATCGCGATGCTTACCATATGTTCGCCTGCAATGGCATCCTCTTTAACCACGAGAGCGAGCGACGCGGAGAGACCTTCGTGACGCGCAAGATCACTTTAGCAGCGGCTCGCATCAAACAAGGGAAACAGGACAAACTCTATCTCGGCAACCTCTCCAGCCGCCGTGACTGGGGTTATGCCAAGGACTACGTGGAGTGTATGTGGCTCATCCTACAACACGAGACACCTGAGGATTTCGTGATCGCAACAGGTAAGCAGCACACAGTGCGTGAGTTCGCCACACTGGCCTTCCATCACGTGGGCATCGAGTTGCGATGGGAAGGCGAGGGCGCTGACGAAAAAGGCATCGACCAGGCCACAGGCAAAGTGCTCATCGAGGTGTCACCCGACTTCTACCGTCCTACCGACGTGGTGAATCTTTGGGGAGATCCCACCAAGGCCAAGGCAGAACTGGGATGGAATCCTACCCGCACCTCTTTTGAGGAATTGGTTAAACTAATGGTCGACAGCGACATGAAAAAGGTGGCAGCCGATGATGCCGCTGCCCGCGTCAGAGTCAACCTCGAGGAATATCTTGAGAAAGGAATCGTCAAGTAATTTAGCTAATTGCTCACTGCTCATTGCTAATTACTAATTAATTATTATGTTAGAGAAAGAATCTAAGATTTATGTCGCCGGTCACCATGGCTTGGTGGGCTCAGCGATTTGGAACAATTTAAAGCAACGTGGCTACAACAACCTTGTGGGCCGCACACACAAAGAGCTGGATCTTACTGACCAACTCGCTGTAAAGAACTTCTTTGACCAGGAGCAGCCCGATGCGGTGGTGCTCGCCGCTGCCTTCGTGGGCGGCATCATGGCCAACTCACTCTACCGCGCTGACTTCATCATGCAGAACATGAAGATGCAGTGCAACGTCATTGAACAGGCTTACAAGCACCATGTGAAGAAGCTGCTCTTCCTTGGTTCTACTTGCATCTACCCGAAGAACGCACCGCAGCCAATGAAGGAAGACGCACTGCTTACCTCTCCATTGGAATATACCAACGAGGAATATGCGATCGCAAAGATAGCCGGATTGAAGATGTGCGAAAGCTACAACCTGCAATATGGTACGAATTATATCGCTGTGATGCCGACCAACCTCTATGGCCCCAATGACAACTTCCACTTAGAGAACTCTCATGTCATGCCAGCCATGATGCGCAAGATCTATCTGGCAAAGCTCATTCACGATGACAATTGGGATGCCATCCGCACAGATATGAACAAGCGGCCCATCAATCCACCCGCCAAGCTCGCAGAAATCATCGGCAAGGACAACGTCGACGGTGAATGTCCCAAGGAGCGCATTCTGAAAGCACTCGACTTCTACGGTATCGACAACAACAAGGTAACACTATGGGGCGACGGCAGCCCACTGCGCGAATTCCTTTGGAGCGAGGATATGGCCGACGCCAGTGTCCATGTGTTGCTCAACGTCGATTTTAGTGACATCATCGGTATAGAGAAATATTCCAGCGTGTTCTATGGCGTAAAGACCGACGGCGAGGTGAACCGCAACAACTCAGAGGGTCGCGGTGGTGCCATCCCATCGCTCGGTGAGATCCGCAACTGCCACATCAACGTTGGCACAGGCAAAGAACTGACCATCAAAGCGTTGGCCAATCTCGTAAAGGACACGGTCGGCTTCGAAGGCGAAATCATTTGGGACACAACAAAACCCAACGGCACACCTCGCAAGCTTATCGACGTAAGCAAACTCCACAGCCTCGGCTGGCATCATAAGGTCGAGATAGAGGATGGAGTGAAGAAACTCTATGACTGGTATCAGAGTACGCTGAAATAACATCCAACGTCAAAACTCCTAATATAAAATATGAATACGCTGACCACAAAAATGGATACACTCATCAACTGCTTTGTACCGAAAGGCATTGAAGAGGAAACGAAACGCAACGTTGAGGCGCTCGGCAACCTTGATATCGTTGGCGAGGTCACCGTCGTCGACGGAGACATCAAGTCCAGCGAAACGCTGCGTCGCATCGCCGACGAGGCAAGTTCGCCCTACACGCTTGTCTTTCTGAAGAACAGCTACATACGCATGGGATATCTCGCTTTGGAGCGTATGGTACAGATTGCCGGCATTACCGGTGCCGGCATGGTGTACGCAGACCATTACCAAGTAAGTGCCGACGGCAAGCGCAAGGACGCTCCCGTCATCGACTACCAACAGGGTAGTCTGCGTGACGACTTCAACTTCGGCTCTGTCGTACTTTTCCGCACTGACGCCCTCAAAGACGCAGCCAAGCGCATGACAGCTGATTACCGTGCAGCAGGATTCTATGACCTGAGGCTGAAACTCTCTGAAAAGGAACACATCGAGCACATCAACGAGCCACTCTACTCAGAAGTAGAACTCGACACACGCAAGACAGGCGAGAAGCTATTCGACTATGTCGATCCCAAGAACCGCGCCTCACAGATAGAAATGGAGCAGGCCTGTACCGAACATCTCAAGGCTGTAGGCGCCTATCTGTCTCCCCAGTTTGAAGATGTCAACCTCGACGAAGGCGACTTTGCCGTAGAAGCCAGCATCATGATTCCCGTGCGGAACCGTATCCGCACCATCGGAGACGCACTGAAAAGTGCACTTAGCCAGCAGACGACATTTAAATATAATGTGTTTGTCGTGGAGAACGGACCGGAATGCCACTCTACCGACGGCACGACAGAGGCTATAGATGCCATTGATGACGACCGTATCGTGCACATCGTGCCCGATCGCAACGACATCGGCGTGGGCGGAGCTTGGAACATAGCCCTGCACCATCCGCTCTGCGGCCGTTTCCTCGTACAGCTCGACTCCGATGATGTCTATTCCGGACCGGACAGTTTGCAGAAGCTCGTCGATGCTTTCCGTCCACAACAGTGTGCGATGGTCATCGGTGCCTACCGCCTGACCGACATCCATCTCAACACGCTGCCACCCGGAACAATCGACCATCGTGAATGGACATTGGAGAACGGACGCAATAACGCCTTGCGTATCAATGGACTCGGAGCGCCACGTGCCTTCTTTACCCCCGTGGCACGTGACATCAATCTGCCCAATGTGCTCTATGGAGAGGATTATGCGCTCGGCCTCGCCATCAGCCGCCGTTACCGCATCGGCCGTATTTACGACGTCGTATACGACTGCCGCCGCTGGGACGACAACTCTGATGGTGATCTGAGCATTGAGAAAGAAAACCGCAACAACACCTACAAGGACCGCATACGTACCTGGGAACTGCTGGCGCGCATCGCACAGAACAAACAGCAAAAGGCATGATGAAGCATCCTCAATCGCCATGGTGGTGGGTGCCCACACTCTACTTTGCCGAGGGTATACCCTATTTTATTGTGAACAACATCTCTGTGACGATGTTCACCAAGATGGGGGTACCCAATGGCGAGATGGCACTGTTCACCAGTCTTCTCTATCTGCCATGGACCATCAAACCGTTGTGGAGTCCCTTCGTCGACATCATCAAGACCAAGCGATGGTGGATTCTCACCATGCAGCTGCTGATGAGCGCAGCCTTTATCCTGCTCACACTGACGATTCCTCACCCCTCAGCCGGTGTCATCGCCTCCGGCCAGACGCCCGTGAGTCTGTTCACTTTGACCCTTCTGCTGTTTATCATCACAGCATTTGCGTCTGCCACACACGACATCGCAGCCGATGGCTTCTATATGCTGGCGCTGAGCGAGGACAAGCAAAGTTTCTTTGTGGGCATCCGCTCCACATTCTACCGTCTGTCCTCCATCTTCGGTCAGGGTGTACTGGTTTATATCGCCGGATGTCTTGAGAAGAGTACGGGCAACATACCACTTTCATGGCAGGTGACGATGGGCATCACAGCCGCACTATTCACGGCCATCGCCCTCTATCACACCTTTGCGCTTCCCAAGCCGGGAAGAGACGTGCTGCGCGCGGCAGACGGCAAGCCCCAGACATTCGGTGACGTGCTGCGCGAGTTCGACCATACCTTCTACACCTACTTCCATAAGCCCGGTGTGTGGCTCGCCATCGTGTTCATGTTGCTCTACCGTCTGCCCGAGGCCTTTCTGCTGAAGATGGTCAATCCGTTCCTATTGGGTAGCACAGAGACAGGCGGTCTTGCCCTTGACACCGACACAGTAGGTATCGTCTACGGCACGATCGGCGTGATCGCGCTCACCGTTGGCGGTATCATCGGAGGCATAGCAGCCTCGCACTGGGGCCTAAGGAAAGCCTTGTGGCCAATGGCCGCGAGCATGACACTGCCCTGCGCGACATTTGTCTATCTGAGCATCTGTCAGCCCCACGACCTGGTGATCATCAGCGCGTGCGTCGCCGTGGAGCAGTTTGGCTACGGATTTGGCTTCACCGCCTACATGCTCTATATGATGCATTTCTCTGAGGGCAAATATGTCACAGCCCATTATGCCATCTGCACAGCCTTTATGGCATTGAGCATGATGCTGCCGGGACTGGTAGCCGGCTATATCGAGGAAGCCATCGGCTACCGCGATTTCTTCTGGATGGTGATGGCCTGCTGTGTGGCTACCGTGGTGATGACCCTCCTTGTAAGAAGAAAGATAGAGCCCGAATACGGCAAGAAGCATTAAGGAATGGAGCCCTTCCCTAACCCTCCCCAAGGGGAGGGAATTGCAATACCCTCTTATTACTCTTGAAGGTAATCTCTCCCTTCTC
This sequence comes from uncultured Prevotella sp., assembly GCA_900546345.1. GTDB lineage: Bacteria > Bacteroidota > Bacteroidia > Bacteroidales > Bacteroidaceae > Prevotella. The sequence goes on from URCI01000067.1 coordinate 10,377, forward strand.
CTTTGGAGAGGGGGAAGGGGGGGTGAGGCTACAGAGGGGGAAGGGGGGTGAGGCTACTACTAATTACAGCCGTGACCCTTCGGGGCCACGGCTTTTTTTTATACATACACGGCAGACAAGAGGGAAATCGTAAGGAGGAAGTAGGATTAAAGAGTGTTAAACGATTGAAAATGAAACAGTTCAAGCCCACAAAATCATGCAAGAAAGAAAAAAACATGGCAATAAATTTCCGTATCACACGAAAAACTTGTAACTTTGCATACCCTAAGAAAAGGGCTAACACGTTGACATTCATATAATAAAAGAAAAGTATATCAACACCATGACAAAAGCAGATATCATCAGTGAGATTACTGAGCAGACAGGATTGCAAAAGAAAGAAGTGGCCGCAGTAGTGGAGAGCTTCATGGAGTGCGTAAAGCGCTGCATGCTCGACAAGAAAGAAAACGTCTACCTCCGCGGATTCGGCAGCTTCATCATCAAGCATCGTGCTGCCAAGACCGCACGCGACATCGGCAAGAACACCACCATCACCATTGCGGCTCACGACCTGCCGAGCTTCAAGCCTGCCAAGGCCTTCGTAGAGGAGATGAAGGGCTAAAAAGTCCTTGTGCGTCCTGCGCTGAAGAAGACAAACAGAACTGTATTATACACAACATTTAAAACATTTAACCATGCCAAACGGAAAAAAGAAGAAAGGCCACAAGATGGCTACGCATAAGCGTAAAAAGAGATTACGTAAGAACCGTCATAAGAGCAAGTAAGCTCCATTGACAGTTCTTGAGAGGGGGCGCGCATATCGTGGCGTGCCCCTTGCTTTTTAATTCTACCAAATCACCAAGAGATGACAAGCGAAGTAATCATTGACGTAAAGCCTAAAGAGATCTCCATTGCCCTGCTTGAAGACAAACGTCTGGTGGAATACCAGAACGAGCCTCGGTCGGCCAATTTCTCAGTGGGCAACATCTACGTCGCAAAGATCAAGAAACTCATGCCGGGTCTCAACGCCAGTTTCGTAGACGTCGGTTATGAGCGTGACGCTTTCTTGCATTATCTTGACTTAGGTAGTCAGTTTAATTCCTACGCCAAGTATCTCAAGCAGATACAGAGCGACCGCAAGCGCCTCTTCCCCTTTGACAAAGCCACCCGCCTGCCCGACCTGCAAAAGGACGGCAGCGTGCAGCAGACACTCAAACAGGGACAGGAAGTGCTGGTGCAGATCGTCAAGGAACCCATTTCCACCAAGGGACCACGCCTGACCGGAGAGCTGAGCTTTGCCGGACGTTATTTGGTGTTGCTTCCCTTTGGCGACAAGGTCTCTGTATCCTCTAAGATCAAGAGCGGAGAAGAGAGAGCAAGACTCAAGCAACTCATCCACAGCATCAAACCCAAGAACTGCGGTGTCATCGTCAGAACCGTAGCCGAGGGCAAACGCGTAGCCGAGCTCGATGCCGAGCTGAAGATTCTGTACAAGCGATGGATCGATGCCATCACCAAGGTGCAGAAGACCCAGCAGCGCCCACAGCTCGTCTATGAAGAGACCAGCAGGGCCGTTGCCTTGCTGCGCGACCTGTTTAACCCCAGCTATGAGAATATTTTTGTCAACGACGACAGCGTGTTCAACGAAGTAAAAGATTATGTGGCGCTCATCGCCCCTGAAAAGGCAGGTATCGTCAAGCGCTATACCGGAAAGGTGCCCATTTTCGATAATTTCAATGTCACCAAACAAATTAAGGCCAGCTTCGGCAAGACGGTGAACTACGCCCACGGCGCATACCTCATCATCGAGCATACCGAAGCTATGCACGTTGTGGATGTCAACAGTGGCAACAGATCCAAAAACGAGAAAGGACAAGAAGGTACGGCACTCGACACCAACCTCGGTGCTGCCGATGAGTTGGCCCGCCAACTCAGACTGCGTGATATGGGAGGAATCATCGTGGTCGACTTCATCGACATGAATCTGGCTGAGGACCGGCAATTGCTTTACGAGCGCATGTGCAAGAACATGCAGAAGGACCGTGCCCGTCACAACATCCTGCCACTGAGCAAATTTGGACTGATGCAGATCACCCGACAGCGTGTGCGTCCTGCCATGGATGTCAACGTCGAAGAGACGTGCCCGACCTGCAACGGCACTGGAAAGATCAAGTCAAGTATCCTCTTCACCGATCAGCTCGAAGGAAAAATCGACCGCCTGGTCAACAAGATAGGCATCAAAAAGTTCTATCTCCACGTGCACCCCTATGTCGCTGCCTATATCAATCAAGGCATCATGAGCCTCAAACGCAAATGGCAGATGAAATATGGATTGGGAGTTCATATCATCCCCTCGCAGAAGCTCGCCTTCTTGCAATATGAGTTCTACGACGCCAAAGGGGAGTTTCTGGATATGAAAGAAGAGATAGAAACCAAATAAGTCGGCACACTACCCCTTGCCGGCCCATCTCACTACAAGAGGGAACGTCAACGCAGTCGTTGACGTTCCCTCTTTTTTTGTATACCTCAAATCCGCAACTACGCGCCTAATATGATACAGAAGCGAAAATAATCTGCAT
>URCI01000068.1 GCA_900546345.1 uncultured Prevotella sp.
TTCAAATTTAATCAAATGGTCTCAGTCCGGACTTTTTAAAGTGGACTCATGAATATAAGTCATTCTCATTCATACACACCATTCTTATAGTCCTCTTGGAATTCTCTACATGTCTTGCCCGTCTGCTGCTTGAAAAAACGCATCAGGTGGGATGGTTCGGCGAAACTGAAAGCATAGGCTATCTCACTTATAGACTTACTGGTGAATAGAAGTTCGCATAAAATCCTCACGGAATATCAGAAATTCGTAGTCGAGAGCCGGCTCATCGATGTGCCACTCCTGCTGCTGGTGAGGCTTCACGATGAGCACCCAAGGACACTCGCCGCCATAAGCTGTGTTGATGTAGAAATCTACGCCGCAATCCGTCTTACTGAACGGCACTTCTACCAGACGTTGTCTTTGCTTTGCCATAGTCTTAATCTGCTTTTTTATGCAAAGGTGCATCTTTTAGATGATTTATCAAAATGGCACAACCGGAGAATGAAATGGTATAGATAAAATTAACATCTAAGGCTAACTTTGCACTGCTCTATGTTCCGGCAGACAAGGTCACGTATTATCAGACCACGGAGCCTTGGTCAAAGTTCGGAACGGTGAAGACACTGAGCGGGGAGACACCTTCGACACCGGCAGCCTGACCGACAACATCAACGCCGCTAAGATGCGGGGCGTGGTGGTCACGGCAGACAACGGCTTCGTCAGCGTGAGCGGACTGAACGACGGTGAGCAGGTGCTGTTCTACGCCACGGACGGTAAGATGTTGGGCAGTCAGAAGGCTGTCAACGGCACGGCCTCCCTTTCGACCTCCGAGTCCGTCGTGATCTGCAAGGTGGGTACGACGAGCCTCAAGGTCCTGGTAAAGTGACTTTTCCGGGAGGGCCGCTGCCCTCAGCGGCCACACACTATATAATGTAAAGTCGCTCAAATAGTAGGTCGATTGTCCGCTGAGGGCAGCGGACCTCCCGGCAGCGGACCTCCCGGGGCGGACCTCCCGAAGCCACAGCCTCGAAGAGGCTGAATTATCCATAACCCCAGACTAAGGGCGTAAGCCCGCAGTCTGGGGTTTTATCGTGGAAGGCAGGGACTTGACTCCGTGCCTCGGAGAGGTTGTATATATTCTCGATATTCGTTAATATTTTTGATGACATCGTAGATGGCGCGTTAAAAGAAGAATGACATCGTCAGGAAGAAGAATGTCACAATCAGCATCAGACAATGGCTGCTCACGAAGGAACAAGGCGTACACCACCTTCTTGCCTTGTGCAAAAGGAGCCACATTCACTTTCTTCTTTAACTTGTCAAGAAGCCGGTCGGCATAGTCGGCCCCCTTCCATTTACATTCACCTACGAGAATGGTGTTCTTGTCGTTCTGGTCTTCCGCCACGACATCAAACTCCAAGTCCTCATACCTGACAGGCGTTTTCTTGCCTTCCTCATACACCGGTGCCTTACCCCACCAGCGACCCGCTACTTTCCAAGTATGGCCGAAAAGAATATTTCCCGATACAGCTATCTGGCAGATGCGCTCCCATATTCCGCCCACATGGTCATGGAAAGACCGTTCAAGCATTTGCTTTACAATATTGGTCCGCCCCATGGCAATCGTAGACTTATAAGGTTCCACAAACTTATAATAGAATGCCATAAACGGGTCATCAATCTGATAGAGGGTTTTCTTCGTCTTCTTCTCACTCTCACCAAAGGGCACTTCTTTGCGGATGAACGCCATTTCTGTGAGATTCTTGATGGGCTTGGACAGTTCGGCCGTACTCTTACCAACAGCACTGGCAATATCAGAGTATCTGTGACATCCACTGCCTATGGCCGTCATGATAGAAGAATAGGGAGCTATGTCCTGGGCGTCATCGCGAAAGAGACGCGATGGCTCATGGTACAGCAGCCCGTGCTCATTCAAGACAAGTCCTTCCACAGCATCCTCGAAGGAGTCGTACTTCTCCCTTTGGTTCCAATATTGTGGTACGCCACCCCATACACTATATTCCTCTACCGCTGCCTTTGCATCCATTTGCATTGCCTTGCCCCAATGTGGTAGTCTGATAGGTCGGAGGCAGAATTCCTCATCCGCCCTGCCATAAAGAGGTTCTGAACCCTGGATAAGACCTTGCATCATACGCTGTGACGAACCACAAATGACAATGTTGCAACGAAGGCCCTCGCCACCAATCACACGTCGGTCAACAATACGCTGTAAGGTGGATGGCAGCGAGGTATCTTCATATACCATATATGGAAACTCATCAAGAACAAGGGTGGCATTCTCTTCACATCTATGGTTGAAAGCCAGTATAATCTGTTCCCAACTGGGGTAGATGGGGCCATCAAAGCCCTCATAGACCATGGCTATGGCTTTCGATAACATGTCTATTTGCGTTGCTGTCTCGCTCTGACTTGCCTCGAAATACACATCCTTTGAACTCAGCACCTTGCGTATGAGCGTTGACTTACCCAATCGTCTCCGACCATAAAGCACGATAAAAGCAGGGGCATTGGATGACAATGCCGCGATGAGCCTGCTTTGTTCTTGTTCCCTGTCGATGAATTCCATCTGTAGCTTTTTAAAATTACTTGTTTTGGAATAACTAATTGCAAAAATAGTAATTTAAAATCGTACTTCCAAAATATCGGTATGGTTTTTCTCTTCCCTGATAACGTCTGTAACCGATACCTCGGTGAGAGATTTTTGGGAAAGGCTATATATTCTCGATATTCGTTAATATTCTTGATGACATCGTAGATGGCGCGTTAAAAGAAAAAAGACCATAAACGTTGAAATCAAGCAGAAGCAAAATGTGTCCGCTGCCCTCAGCACGCTAACTCCTAAAATCACAGCAGTGGTTTACGCGGTGAGGCAAAAAACAATTAGCGTTGGAACTATGTTGTGTCCGCTGAGGGCAGCGAACCTCCCGGAAACGGACATCCAAAAAACGGACCTCCCGGAAACAGCCTAACTATGTAATTCTGATGCCGCACCGCCAAACTACCCGCAGAACATTCTACTCCCCTCTCCTTTGGAGAGGGGTTAGGGGGTGAGGCTGTTAGGGGGTGAGGCTGTTGAGGCTTTCTTTTTACAGTTTATTCCCTTCCTTTGGGAACACCACGACTGGCTGATAGTGCTTGGCCTCCTCAAAGTCCATGATGGCATAGGCGATGATGATCACCGTGTCACCGACCTGCACCTTACGTGCCGCAGCACCATTGAGGCAGATACAACCAGAGCCGCGCTCTCCTTTTATAATATAGGTCTCGAAGCGCTCACCATTGTTGTTGTCCACGATCTGAACCTTCTCACCGGCAATGAGGTTGGCGGCGTCCATAAGATCCTCGTCAATGGTGATGCTGCCCATATACTGGAGGTTGGCATCAGTGACGGTCACACAGTGCAACTTGCTTTTTAATACTTCTATCTGCATGGGGTATGATATTGAGCTGTTTGCTGATGATATGCTATGATTCGGCTATTATTTCGTCTCGGGATCCTTGTATTTGATGTGGTCGATCAGACGGATCGGCGTATGGCCGCAGTAGACGGTGATGCAACCCACCACATAGTCGCTGTCGTCCCAGCTGTTGACGTCGAGCAGCGTGTTGCCGTCCACAATCTCGAAATACTCCACGTCGAGACCGTCGATGGCGTTGATGTCAGTCACTACCTTGTCGTGAGTCTCCTTGACGGTGTGGTCCTTGGCATAGTCGACACTGGCTTTCAGTGCCTTGTAGATGTTCGGAGCGATGGCGCGCTCCTCCGGCGTGAGCAGCGTGTTGCGCGAGCTCTTGGCCAGTCCGTCCTCGTCGCGCACGATCGGGCACTCGACGATGTGCACGAGCTTATCATAGCCGATATAGTTCACCAGTCGCTTCACCACAGCGATCTGCTGCCAGTCCTTCTCACCGAAGTAGGCACGGTTGGGCTTGACGATATAGAAGAGGCGGCTCACCACCTGGCAGACACCATTGAAGTGGCCCGGACGCTTGGCGCCCTCCATGACCGTTGACTGCGGCGGGAATTCAAAGTGACGAGTATCGGGGGTGGGATACATCTCCTCCACCGAGGGAGCGAAGACATACTGTGCACCGCAGGCCTCGCAGAGCTTGCAGTCGGCGTCGAGTGTACGGGGATAGCGATCGAGGTCACCCTTGTCATTGAACTGTGTGGGATTGAGGAAGATAGACACCACGGTAGCGCCGTTTTCCTTCACGCTACGCTTGATGAGAGAGGCGTGCCCCTCGTGTAATGCACCCATAGTAGGAACGAGACCAATTTCCTTTCCTTCCTTGCGCACAAGGAAGAGCTCGTTCTGAAGATCTACAATCTTTTTGAATACTTTCATTGCCTGTTTTTCTAACGGAGTGCAAAGTAACAACTTTTTTGCGTAACTGGCAAGAAATCACCGCTTTATTTTCATCGCGAGGTCGTGCAAACGTTAAATAGCTATAAAAGATAAACGCCACTTATCTACGATAAGCGCTGTGTGCGAGTTTTTTCGTAACTTTGCAAGGTTATTTAGTCCGTGGAGGCTCAGTTCAAGTGGTGCTGATGCTGCGCCCGCCTTGCGGAAAAACCCGTTTAATTAATCAATTCAATGTACGCAATCGTAGACATTAACGGTCAGCAGTTCAAAGCCGAAGAGGGCAAGAAGCTCTTCGTCCATCACATCAAGGACGCCGAGGAAGGCAAGACTGTTGAGTTTGACAAGGTGCTGCTCGTCGACAAGGATGGTGCAGTGACTGTCGGTGCCCCCACCGTTGAGGGCGCAAAAGTAGTAGTAGAAGTGGTGAACCCGCTTGTCAAGGGTGACAAGGTCATCGTGTTCAAGATGAAGCGCCGCAAGGACTGCCGTCGCAAGAACGGCCATCGCGCTCAGTTCACCGAGGTATCAATTAAACAAGTAATCGCTTAACAAGCAGGAGGTATTCATTATGGCACACAAGAAAGGTGTAGGTAGTTCTAAGAACGGACGTGAATCAGCTTCAAAGCGTTTAGGCGTTAAGATTTGGGGTGGACAGAGCATCGTTGCCGGCAACATCATCGTTCGCCAGCGTGGCAACAAGCACTTCCCAGGTGTGAATGTAGCTCAGGGTAAGGACGACACACTCTATGCATTGACAGACGGTGTGGTGTACTTCCACAAAGGCGCTCGCGACAAGAGCACCGTGTCTGTGCTCTCACCCGAAGCTTACGCAGCTAAAACAAAAAAGGCTGAAGCATAAACATTAACAAAAGACTTATTCCAAACAAACATAGAAGCCTGCTCCTCACAAGGAGCAGGCTTTCTACGTTTATAGTGCTGCTATGGTTGAAAAAGTGTAGCGAGAGCCAGAAGATATGGTTGAAAAAGTGTAAGGATTACTTGGAGATATGGTTGAAAAAATGTAAGGGTGGATGACCAACTATCCACTCTATTGCGTCAACTTCATATAGAACAAGGTCAACTCTCCCATGAGGCTGCCCACACATCAAAACAATCTATATCCATTTTTGCACATAGGACAGAGACCGACTCTATACCCACACAGGATTCTTGGAAGCAATCAAAACCGTACAATGTGCCTGTGCTTTCGTGTAGAAAAGTGTAAAGTCAGAGCAAACATTCGTGTAAAAAAGTGTGGAACAAGCGTGATTATTCGTGTAAAAAAGTGTGGAAGGAGAGCGATTATTCGTGTAAATTTTGTATTTTTGCCAAAGATAATAATGACTTTATACTTAGGACACAAATGGAACGCAGCATTATCTCACAACTCAAAGCATGGAAGGAAAGCCCGTTGCGCAAGCCACTTATCCTCGCCGGTGCCCGTCAAGTGGGCAAAACCTACATCCTCAAGGAGTTTGGTAAAAGGGAATACGAGCATGTTGCCTACATCAACTGCGACAACAACCGCGAAGTAGCCAACTTGTTTGCAGAAGACTACGACATGAAGCGCGTGATGCTCGTGATTGGTGCCTTGACCGGACAGCCCATTCTCCCTGGCAAAACACTGATCATCCTCGACGAGATACAAGAATTGCCAAAGGGGCTATCGTCCCTGAAATATTTCTGTGAGAACGCTCCGGAGTACCATGTTGCCGTGGCGGGATCGTTGCTCGGTGTCGCTCTACATCGTGGAGAATCGGCTCCAGTGGGCAAAGTAGACATCATCCGCCTGTATCCGATGACCTTCGAAGAGTTTCTCCTGGCCAAAGATGAAAAACAGCTATTAGAAATCCTTAAGGCTCAGGACTGGGCTACAACCTCGTTGCTCCACGACAAACTGACTAAACTGCTCCGTGAATATTACTTTGTTGGAGGCATGCCTGAGGCTGTCAGCACATTTTTGCAGACCAACGATGCCAACCAGGTACGACGTGTGCAGGACAATATCTTGTTTGTTTATCGCAGCGATATGTCGAAGCACGTCTCTCCCGACGAAGCTACCCGCATCGGTATGGTGTGGCAGTCTATACCTTCGCAACTGGCCAAAGAGAATAAGAAATTCATCTATGGCGCAGTCAGAAAAGGTGCACGCGCCAAGGATTTCGAGACAGCCATACAGTGGTTGACCGATGCAGGACTCATCTATAGGGTGCCACGCGTCAGAGAAGCAGGCATGCCTCTGAAGTTCTATGAAGACCTCAACGCCTTCAAGATCTTTGTCCTCGACGTAGGATTGTTGGGAGCTATGAGCGAGATGGACCCGGCGCAGATGCTGATGTCAAGCAGTGCTATGACAGAGAGCAAAGGCGCATTCACCGAGAACTATGTACTGTGCCAACTGAAAACAATGGATGGAATGCCCATTTACTACTACAGCCGGGACGACTCCAGACTGGAAGTGGACTTCATCGCTCAATACCACGGAAAGATTATCCCCATAGAAGTCAAGGCCGAAGTAAACCTGAAAGCTAAATCGCTGAAGGCTTTTATGGAAAAGCACACCAACCTGCATGCCATCCGCTTCAGCATGTCGCCCTATAAAGAGCAGGACTGGGTGACCAACATTCCGCTCTACGGTGTGAGAGAAATAGAAGCATAATACATTAAAATCACCCTACTCCATATAGCTCGTCAGAAAATTATTATTAACTTTGCCATTTCTAAGTAACACCTTTGAAATATGAGCGACCTCCATTCTTTAAAACAACAACTCCGGAAAGACATCCGACAGCGGAAACAACAATACTCCCTGGAGCAACGTGAGGTTTGGTCGAAAGAGATCGAACAGAAGCTGCTCGACCACCCACGCCTGCAGACTGCCCGCGTGGTGATGCTCTACTATGCGCTACCCGATGAGGTGGACACGCGACATCTCGTCAACACACTGCTCAAGGAGGGCAAGACGGTCGTCCTGCCGAAATGCATCGACAAGGAACATATCGAACCACGGCAATACACAGGGCCGGATGATCTCGCCGAAGGCATCTACAACCTGCTCGAACCGGTCGGTAAGCCTTACGACGCGCTCGGAGACATCGAGCAGATCATCGTGCCGGGCATGAGTTTCGACAGCAAGGGACATCGCCTCGGACGCGGACGCGGATACTATGACCGCTTCCTGGCTCAGGTGCCGCAGGCTTACAAGATCGGCGTGTGCTTTGACTTCCAGCGTGTGGAGCAAGTGCCGGTCGACGAGAACGACCAGGTGATGGACGAGGTGCTCAGCAACAAGCCCTTCTCATCGCAAGGACAAGAACAGCAATAGCAAAGCAAGACCCACCATGACACCCAAGCTACAACACGATATGCTCCGTCTCTGTCAGAAGACTCTTTCCCACAGCCACCCTCTGCGACCCACGCGGTGGACAAGGGCTTTGCTTGTCATGCTTTGCGCTCTGTTGCTTACTGGCTGCAACAAGGAAAAGGAAAAATGGGGATGGGACGAGATCGAGACCTATTTCGATGAGCCGCTCGCTTCCCTCTCGACCGAAGGCGACAGCGTGCACTGGGTAGGCGGTGAATACGGCGACCTCTGGCGCATGACGGCAAAAGGACGGCAACACTATAAACTTGGATCGGAGCGTATCTATCACGTCGTCAGACACGGCAGCGACTATTGGATCGGGCACCGCAACGGTGGACTGGCGCAATATCATTTCGACGGAAAGGCGTTCACACTCCTGCGCCATTATCCCATCGACATCAAAGGTCTTCACTACTCGGTCTACGACATCAAGTGGAAGGGTGACCACCTCTATGCCGCCACCAGCCAAGGCCTCTTCGCCTTGAATCGCGGAAGTCAGACCCTAGAAAAGGTCTATCCCCGCGACCGCAGCAACCGCATACCCTTTGCCGCACCGCAGGTCACACCGCTTCCCAACGGCCGGCTGGCTCTCGCCACCGACAGTGGACTCGTACTGGTCAACGCACAGTCGGGAAAAGCCCAGGTTCTCCATCCCGGTCTCAAGATCACCTGGGTGGAACAACACGGGCACCGTCTCTGCTATCTCGCCGGCAACCACTACTATGAGCGCAAGGACGATGGCCGTGAAGCAGTCTTTACGCTCCCCGATGCCGTCACCAGCTTCTTCCGCTCGGGCAAGACCTACTGCTTTCTCAGCCGCACCCATGCCTTTCTCTCCGACGATCTCCACCACTTTTCCCATTTGTCATTGCGGCGACCCGTACCTTCTAAGTCCTCACATGTGGTCACGCAGTCAGTGACAGACGACTTCGTGTGGCTGGTCACTGACCATGCCGTGTGGCGGTTGCCATGTCATCTGTCGAGCACAGCACCCTACCCGATTGTCGCTGCCTGCCTGGACGAGCAGCGCCTCTGCTTTGTCGATGCCCACGGCAACGTATTCGCACTGCACAGTGACAGCAGACAGGCAAGCAAGATCTTTGACTTCCTCCACCCCAACACCATCGTCGACTGCGTGGCCGACAACGGCACGCTCTATTATCTCAACAACCAGCAACAGGTCTTCCGGCTCAGTCTCGGCAACCAACTCTGGGGCAACTATCTCAGCAGCTTCTCCCATAAGCTGTTCTCTACGGGGAAAAAGGTGACAGCAATGGGATTACTGCCCACCAAGACTCCTATATTATATATAGGTATACAGGACGGTCTGGTGAAGATCCCACTCGACAGCCGCAAGACACATCATGTCGACTCGTTTCGTGACAAGTACGTCACCTCGTTCTACACAGCTCCCGACAACCAGCGAATGCTGATCTCCACGCTCAACGACGGGCTGTGGACCGACAACGGAAATGGTCCGCAACGGGCCTTCGCAAGGCAACAGTTGAGTCCGAGGCTGACAGCGGTCATCGACACCTATCCTCCCGCCACACTGATGGCCACCAACGACAATATCTTTCTGCAAGGCGGCCGAGACACCATCAGAGTGGAGGGTACCTCGGCGCTGTTGCCTGCCAACGACAGCATTGTCTATGCACTCCTGGAACGGGGCGTGATGAAGATCCGCGTGAAGGGACAGCGACTCAAGACTGTGGCCACATTCTTCCGCGACATCAAGTTCCATTCGCAAGCATCCTTGGTCTGCAACGGGCGACTCTACCTCGGAAGTGACCTCGGCGTTCTCAGCTTCAAACCCAACAAGGAAAGGCAGGCCGAATGGATCCCCATGGAAACCAGTGTGATCACACGACGCAACCTCCTGGAGGGTTCGGCCATCATGGTCGGCACACTGTTGCTCATCTATCTCTTCTTGCTGCGTGCCCGCCGGTCAAACAATCAGGAGCTGAAGGCCCGACAGCGCGACCTGACACGCAGACTGGATGCAGTAAAGAGTTTTATGACGATTCTTAGCGATGAAGACAAGCAAGAGGCACGTGACATACAACAAGCCATTCAGAGCCTCGCCTTACGCAAGCACCAATCTTGGCGAGTCTCCAACCAACACTTCGCTGCGGTTTCCGATCGCATCATGCGGCTCAACAGTCATGCGACTCTCTATTTCATGCGGCTTGTCCTGCGTCAAGCCGACGACATCGAGAAGACGGAGCTCTTCGACGCACACCAGCTCATCGCCGACAGCAACCAAGCTGTCACGCAGGGACAACCGGAACAGTTGGGAGTACAAGCAACGAAAAACGCGGCCTGGCTCCAACAGATCGCTGCTATCCGTGCAGAGCTTGACAAAGACCAGGCGATGCTCGTTGGCACACTGCCCGTGGCGGGCATCAGCGATGATCTGTCAGCGCTTATCGAGAGCTACCGCAAGGGACTGGCCATCAAGTCGATTGACGACATGCAACCGATGCTCGACACCATCCGGCAGCGTATGAAGGCACTGATGTCGGCCGAAACTCACGGCACACTGCTCAACTTCGTCCATCAACGCCTCGCGGACATCAACGCATTAGAAAAACAGGACAAAGTGGCTGCAACGCTGAGCCGTCAGTGGGAGGACATGCTCAAGACAACGACAGAATCAGACCGCATCGTATTATTACGGCGTCTGCAACATCTCGACGACCGCTATCACGAGCTGCTCGCCCTGCAACAGTTGCAGCATCTCATCGCGCGATACACGCTTGAGGACCGCCGTGGCGACGACACACACGATACAGTACGCGGCATCAAAGCACAGACCGACCGCCTCTATGCCGCTCTCTTCCGCTCGGATCCGCGCCTGATGACCTCCATCCTGCAATGGAGCAGTGGCGAAAATCAGCCTGCCCGGGTGATGGCACTGCTGTTGGCTGACCACAAGGTGAAGCGCTTGCTCATCCCGGGCATGCTCAACGTGGCCAGCAACCTCAATCCCGTCATCAGCCGACTCGTCAAGGGCAAGCTCGTTCCGGCGGAAGGGGAACTCCGACAATATGCCGAGCGACATCCGTCGAGCATCGCGGAGTATATCCTCATGCTGACGGAGTAACACACTAAAAAAAGGCCGTCATCGCAGCGGCCTCATTTACGCAGTTTTTCTCTCAGCACATTGCTCCGTCTCAGATAGGCCATGAGCAGAAACACGCTCAAGAAGGCAATGAGCAAGGAGACGATATAAAAGGCTCCAGCAAAAAGATCATAGAGGCCGTGGAGCGTGGCGGGGATAGCCAGCGCCAGCACATAGAGCGACTTGCGGTAACGGGGATAGAGACCGGCCATGCCCACGAAATAGCCGCAGATACCGGCCCACACGGCGTGAAGAAACGGCAGAGAGGTCAGTCGTGCGATGTTCAGCACAAAAGCTGTGGTGTAGTCGGCCTTGATGTTGATCGTCGTCTGATACTGTACGCCTTCGAAAACGCCAAAGGCGATACCGGCCATGAGACCATAGAACACCATCGTCTGCGGCAGTTGTGGCTCTTTGGCCCGCCGCTCAAGGATAAGCAGAGGGATCATCTTGGCAAACTCCTCAGTCAGTCCGATGCCGAGAATGTAGCCTAAGATGCTCAGCGGAAATGGCGCAGAGGTGAAGGCGTAGAAGAAATTCAGCTCATTGAGCCCCGAGAAGATAATAAACACACCGAGCTGGGTAAGGAAGAACGTGGAGATGGCGTTCTTTTGGCTGATCTGCCGCGTGCGGAAGAAATAGGCAAAAAACAGTCCCCAGATCGTGGCGAAATAGAGGCTCACGACATAAAAGACCAGATAGCCGCCGATGGGCAGCAACATGATGATCGAGAGCGACAGACCCACGATGGCGAGGATCAGCAGGCGCTTGTCCTCCATGATATGATGGCGCTCCATATCGTCCTTGGGAAAGATAAACGCGTGCCCGATATACCGCAGCTGCTGCATGAGCGTGCCATGGCTGCGCACGCGGGGATGGATGCCAAGCGCATCGAGCAGTTCTTCGATGGTGCCTTCCTCTCCGGTCTCGGCGTCGCGTGCCCGGTCGTTGAGCAACAGCCGACCTTGCTCTACATAGTGTGCGATGTCTATGGCCTCGTAGGGTCCGTATTCGTGATTATTTCTAATAATGATCAACATAAGCAGTGATTTTAGCGTAGCAGAGCGCCTGCTGTGTTCACAGAGGCATTCTACCGGATGGAGATATTGAATTGATTCGTCTTGTTGAGGATGTCGATGACATGTGTTTCTTCACAGTACTGATACTTGTCCACAATACCGTTGGAAGATGCTGTCAAAGTCACGCTCGTCGTTCATGCCGCTGGTTCTTTGTCTTAATGATTATCACTTTGCAAAATTACCGATTTTTTCCCGCTTATCTGTAATTTCTTTAGGAAAAAACAAATTATCCACAAAAAACCGTAACCAAAATACAACGCTTGACGTTTAAAAATAACTGACTAAAACATACTCGCTCACAGTTCAGATCTAGAAAAATCTTAAGCGCGAGAATGAGAGAAAACGAACTGTAATGAAGGAAACGGGCGGGGTCAATTCATTATCTCGGTTGTTTCTATCGCCTATTTCAGTGTTTTTTGCCGCTCATCTCGGTCGCCTGACCGGATAAAACAAGTGAGCTGACACAAAATTCTCTAGAGAATTTTGTGTCAGCTCACTTGT
>URCI01000069.1 GCA_900546345.1 uncultured Prevotella sp.
AATTTCAAATTTAATCAAATGGTCTCAGTCCGGACTTTTTAAAGTGGACTCATCTAAAAAGACTGAAGTTGACGCTGCCGTAGCGGCGGTGCTCGAGGAAATGAGGATGAGTCTCGAAGGCATGGTCTTTGCCATGCTCCAAGACAAAGATGCCGTCGGGTGTCAACAGATCTTGTGCAAAGATGATGTCGGGCAGCGTGGGCAATTGCTCGAGTGCATAGGGAGGATCAGCAAAGATGAGGGAAAACTGCTGGTGGCAAGACTTGAGGAAACGGAAGGCGTCGCCGCGGATGAGCAGGTCGTTGTCAGCTCCGATCTTCTTCATGCACTGGCTGATGAAACGGGCGTGGTCGCGGTCTGCCTCCACGCTGATTACTTGTGCACATCCTCTTGAGAGCATCTCCAGTGAGATGCTGCCTGTGCCGGCAAAGAGATCCAGGGCTGTGATGCCTTCGAAGTCGAGGTATCCGCCAAGCACGTTGAAGATATTCTCCTTTGCAAAGTCTGTAGTCGGCCTTGCTTTGAAAGTACGGGGTATGTCGAAGTGTCGCCCCTTGTAGATGCCAGTGATGATTCTCATAGTTGTCTTTGCGAACAGAGTGAATGGTGTGAAATGATAGGTGCCTGCCTTTGCCGGTCTATCCGAGATAGAGGGTGACCAAGTCGAGAGGAATGCCTTTGATGCCGGTGATGGTGGCACGGTTGAAGTCGGCCTTGGGATTGATGTATGTGACCTTGCTCACGTATTTCTGGAGCATGGCCGTGAGGTTGTCTTTCTCATGGATATCGCCCGACAGATAAAGCTCGTCGGCCTGTTGGTCCATGGCCAGCTGCTTCCAGATAAACAGAAGAAAGAAGACCGCGTCCTGCCATTCCTTGATCGGATATTGGTTGGAGAAGACAAAGCGGTTGCGCTCAAAGCTGAAGGCGTCTATTTTCCCGTCGTGGAAGTGGGCATAGAGCTTGCGCCGGTTAGAAACGAAACTGCGTCGGTGCATATACATCCATACGGGGCGCATGAGTGCGATGAAGCGCACATCGCTGTAATGATCCTCCACGACAAGGCGCAGGTCTTTGTTAAGCGCGAACAGTGCCACGGCATTGAGATCGGGCAGGATATTGCTCTCCACGGTATAACCGTCGTAGCCCGTGACAGCCTGGTGATAGAGGATCTCATTTTTCGTCTCGTCGTATTCCTCGATGGGAATGAGCACGACCGGTGTGTCGACGAGTACTTGTGCGCGGTGTGTGGGACGTTGCAGGATGTCGGCAGTCTTAAAAGCTTCGCGCAGGTTGGCCGCCATCGACACGCCACTCTTAGCCGTGTAGGGCTCGTAGATGATGTCGTTGGGGTGATCCGTGTCAGCGATGGCAAAGATGAGTGAGCCTTTGCTCACGCGGATGGTCATGCGGGGCGACTGCCCCTGTCGTGTGGTAATGTTGTTGTCTTGCATAGTCTTATTCCCAGTTGCCGGCATTGTCGTTGGGTTGTGTGGTGTCGCCGATTTTCAGTCCGGGGAACCGTCCTGACTCGTTGGCGGCCTGCGTGAGGTTGTTGATGCTGTTCTTGTCGAGTCCCTGTAAGTAGTCGGTGTAGGCGGCCCTGCACTCCATCAGCGGTATCTGTCGTCCGCTCTTTGCGATGGTTGTCGTCGCATCGATGGTGAAGCGCTTGCCACCGGAGTAGGGGATATACTGCAACGAGTCGGCGAGCAGACCACTTTTGACGAGTGTGGCGAAATCGGCCGTGTAGACGCCGTGCCGAATACGGTATTTCTCTTCTGCCGTACGGATTTTCATAAGTCGCTCCTTGACGGCTCTCTCCCGTTTTTGCTGTTGGTGCTCGAAACGCATGGGCGAACTGATGCTCAGCACACAGAGCACTGCCATGACGATGACGCAGGCCAGCAACCCGTAGGTGTTTTTATGTTGAATATTCATCTTTCTCGATAATTATTGCTACCTTTGCCCTTAGAGGGTTTCGTAGCTGCAAAGATACGAAGAATTATTGTTTCATCAAAGAGAAAAGTGAAGATAGCACAATTTATAGAGATGATCGTGGGGCAGTTTGGCTTTCAGCCTACGTCCTGCCAGCAAGAGGCGTTGCAGACTTTTGGCCGTTTCTTGGCTGACCGTCGTGCCGAATCGGTGATGATCCTGCGCGGTTCGGCAGGTACGGGCAAGACTTCGTTGGCAGCCGCCATGGTGGGCACGCTTCACCGTCTCGGTCAGAAGCTCACGCTCATGGCGCCTACGGGCCGTGCGGCAAAGGTGTTTTCGCGTGGCAGTCACCTGCCGGCTTACACCATTCACCGGCGCATCTATCGTGAACGGGCCTATCAGGGTCTTGACGGACAATTCAATCTCAATGACAACCGCTATCATCGCATGCTCTTTGTTGTGGACGAGGCTTCGATGATCGGCTCGGGCTCACAAGGCGAAGACACCTTTGGCTCGGGGTCACTGCTCGATGATCTGATTAAATATGTATATAGCGGAGACAACTGCCGGCTGCTTCTCATCGGTGACAAAGCCCAGTTGCCACCTGTTGGCGAGGAAGAGGCGCCGGCCCTGTCGGCCGATGTGCTGCGCGGTTATGGCCTTGCCGTCTATGAGAGCGACCTCGACGAGGTGTTGCGTCAGGGGCAGCGATCAGGGATACTCTTCAATGCCACACGATTGCGCGACATGATTCTCCGCGACGAGACCACCCTGTTGCCACCTGTGACCTTCCAAGGTTTTGCGGATATCATCAACGTGAGAGGGGATGAACTCGTGGAGACGCTCGCCTCGAGCTATAGCCAGGTAGGCGCGGACGACACCATTGTTGTCACTCGCTCCAACAAGCGGGCCGGCGTCTATAACCAAGGCATCCGTAACACCATTCTGGACCGTGAGGATGAACTCTGCTCGGGCGACCTGGTGATGATCGTTCGCAACAACTATTATTGGACTGAATGTGAGCAAGCCAAAATCCGGGAGAGCGTGTCACGGGGTGAGCCTGCCCAGCCGTTGCCCGTGAGTTTTCTAGCCAATGGCGACCGTGCTGTGGTGGAACGTGTGCGCAATGTGCGCGAGCTCTATGGCTTTCGTTTTGCCGATGTATGGCTGCGGTTTCCCGACTACGATGATTACGAGATGCAGGTGACGGTCAACATGGATTCACTGCTCGCCGATGCACCTGCGCTGACACGTGAGCAGAACGAACAACTCTTTGCCCGGGTGATGGAGGACTATGCCGATCTGAAGACCAAGGCGGAGCGATTGCGGGCTGTGAAGGGTGATGCCTACTTCAATGCCTTGCAAGTGAAGTTTGCCTACGCCGTGACTTGTCACAAGGCGCAGGGCGGGCAGTGGAGCCATGTCTATGTCGACCAGGGCTATATGACCGACGACATGGTCAACGCCGATTATTATCACTGGCTCTATACCGCCTTTACCCGTGCCACCGAAAAGCTCTATTTGGTCAACTGGAAACAAGGAGCGTAACGAAGACGCAACGATGAAACATGATGTTTTGTCTTTACAAATCGCATACAACTCAATGGGGTGCTCTAGACAAAGTATTTCAGAAAAAGAACTAGAAAACGGCGTTGTATGACACAAAAAGCGAAGAGACACGATGAAAACAGTGAGATGACCTCATCAAACAACCGTGATGACATGATCAAACAACCGAGATGACACGACAAAACAATTGAGATGATAGAACAAAAACGGTGCTTTGACAGGCGTTTCTTATTAAGAAGTCCCTGTCAGAGCACCGTTTTCGTTGACTGAGGAAACGAATAAATTTGTAACTATCTGATTGATAGTTAGTTATGAAATCATGACTAAAAATCGCGAAATTGGCACCGAGATAAGGTTTGCTGACGAAAAACGCAGCCACACAAGCCGAAAAATGTCAGTTTTCGCAACAATATATGCAGATATAAAGTCTCTGTTTCTGTGATCAAGCCAAGGGAAGACTGCACAGAAACGTGCTGGGTCGGTGCCGGCGTGAGGCGGGAGCTGCGTTATTTCCTCGCCCGGTATTCCTTGCGAATGTTGGCGGGAGAAGCGTTGAGATGCTTGCGCGTGTAAGTGCCGAAGAAGCTCAAGCTGGGGAAATTGAGGTCGTTGGCGATCTCTTTCACCGTTTTGGAGGTATAGCAAAGCTGGTGGCGGATCTCGGTAGCTACGGTCTCATCGATGAGCTGCTTGGCTGAGTGTCCGGTCTTCTCCTTGACGATATGCGAGAGATATTTCGTGGTGATGCACAGTTCCCTTGCGAAATATGCCACATTTCTCATCTTGCCTTGGCTGATAGCGAGCAGGTGGAGGAAACGTTTGAAAGTAGTGTCGGTCTGGCTGTACTGCGTGGACTTGGGAACATCCTGCATGCGAGCAGAAATCATGTCTGCGATCTGATAGACGATGAGTTTGTGAAGATCGTGGATGATATAGCTTTTGAATTTCGTTTTCTCCCGTCTAGAATAGATTTGGTAGAGTTGGTGGAAATGTCTGCCCACTTCTATTTCCTCTTCTGTGAGATGGATCATGGGGTGAGAGCTTAAAAACTCTATGTTGGGCCAAAGGGTGTTGTCAGCGAGAAGGCTGTCATTGATAGTGGAGGGGGCCAGGCAGAGTCCCCACAACTGCAAGTCGTTGCTCGGTGTAAAGTCTTCCAAGGAGGTTCTTGGCAACGAGATCAGCAGGTCGCCCTGGCCGAGAGTGTAATCCTGACTGTGGTTGACAGTGAGTGTGAGAGAGCCTTGCTGACAAAAGAGAATGACAAACTCGTTGGGAACCAAGAAACCCAAATTGGGTGTGTTGTCGGAGAGCTTGTCATAATAAAAGAAATAGGAAGTGGTATTGGTTGCCTGTTGGAGCGTCTTTCTGTCGGTCATGCTATCTTCGTGAAGAATCTGAGGAGAAGTGTTCATAAGTTGGATTTAAAAGGTGTCTGCAAGGTGCAAGGGTGTCATATGCTCTGTTTTCTCACGGAAGGTGGGAAGATCGACGCGTCTGCCGCGCAAGCTGCGCACGCGTGGCATGTTGTCGAACCAAGCGTCCTGGGTGAGATACCAGCTGAAGTGCTGCACTTCTGTGATGACATTCAGCCGGCTGTCAAGCTCCCGGGCAAAACGGGGATTGACATTGGAAAGGAAGTGGTGGCCGTCGCGCATCTCGATGG
Source organism: uncultured Prevotella sp. (assembly GCA_900546345.1). Classification (GTDB taxonomy): domain Bacteria; phylum Bacteroidota; class Bacteroidia; order Bacteroidales; family Bacteroidaceae; genus Prevotella. Next base: position 5,177 of record URCI01000069.1, read on the forward strand.
CAAGCACGAGATGCTGGCTTTGCTTGTGGCGTGTGGCTCCTTTCGTCGCGGCGCTTCCGGCTTTTCCCAAGGTCCTGGTGGAGGAAGTGACGTGTATATCCCATCCGTCGCGGTTGAGCCGGGCCATCATGCCTCGGAAGACAATGCCGTGGGGAGAGGAGTCGTGCAGCCCGGTATAGGCGATGGAATAGTGGATCATTTCATGGAGCAGTACGCTTTGGAACTGATGCTCGCTCTGATCGTAGTAGTTGCTCATGCCGAGCGCATAGTCGTAATTGACGACTTTGCCCCATGAGCGTTTTCGCTTGAACGAGAGAGAGCCGAGGCGTGTGCGTGACCGGCCGATATGAAAGCGCGGCTCAGGCAGTCCACTGTCGAAATAGCGGCGGTTGAATGCCTGAAAGTTAGCTTTGAGCCATGGAAGAGTGATCTGCATGAATACGGTTCCTTTACTTTTTGGGAGCAAAGATAGTGCTTTTTCTTTTATCTACAAAGCAAAAAGAGTCAAAGTTGGAATCTTTTGTGACTTTTTGCCTTCTTGCTGATATCGTTCTGCAAAGGGTGACGCCCTCTTTGGCTCAGATGTGAAGATCTTGAATGGAGGCTGGCAACAATCGTTGTCAATAAGCCTCCCGGTATTTGCTTTCGTCCTTGTCCTTGAGCATGCCTAAGTAGCTCTCATAGCGCGACTCGGCGATGTAGTGGTTGCGCACGGCCTCCAGAACGGCGCATCCAGGCTCATGGGTATGTGTGCAGTTGGCGAAGCGGCAGTCCTGTGAGAACTTAAAGATCTCTGGGAAATAGCTGGTGATCTCTTCCGGCTCCATGTTGAAGGTGCCGAAACCTTTAATGCCCGGCGTGTCGACAATATAACCACTGTTGTCGGGAAGGGCCACCATTTCTGAGAAAGTGGTCGTGTGCATGCCTGTGTCGTGGGCTTCGCTGATGTCGGCTACACGGGCCTTTGTGCCTGGTATGAGCAGATTGAGCAGCGTGGATTTGCCTACGCCAGAGTTGCCGCTGAGCAGTGTTACTTTGCCATTGAGCAAGGTGCTCAAGGTATCGATGCCGTCGCCGGTAAGCGCCGACACCTGATAGCAAGGATAACCAATGTTGTCGTAGAGCGTCACCATCATGTCCTGATAGTGACGCTCTTCGTCGGTGAGCAGGTCGGACTTGTTAAACACCAGTATCACCGGCACGCTGTAGGCCTCTGCCGAGGCGAGAAAGCGGTCGATAAACGTCGTGGAGGTCTGGGGATGAGCCACGGTGATGACCAGCATCGCCTGGTCGAGGTTGGCAGCGATGATGTGGCTTTGTTTGGACAGGTTTTGTGATTTACGGATGATATAGTTCTTCCGGTCCTCAATCTCTGTGATAAACGCAGTGCCTTCACGGTTGACGTCGATGTGCACCCAATCGCCCACAGCGACGGGGTTGGTGCTGCGGATGCCTTTCAGACGGAAGTTACCCTTGACCTTACTGTCAATGAGTTGTCCGTCATCGGTTTTTACCGTGTACCAAAATCCAGTGTTTCTTACGACAAGTCCTCTCATGCCTGAAGGGTTAAACGGTCATCACCTCTTTCTGCTTGGCGGCCAAGGTAGCATCAATCTCCTTGATGTACTTGTCGTGCATCTTCTGCAGATCAGCCTCAGCGTCCTTTTCCTGATCCTCAGAAAGTCCGTCCTTGATGGCTTTCTTCAGTTTTTCCTTGACTTCAGCACGCACGGTACGCACCTGTACCTTTACGCCCTCACCAATCTTGTTGCACTGCTTGACGAGTTCTTTGCGGCGGTCCTCAGTGGGCTGGGGAATACGCAGGATCACCATCTCGCCGTTGTTCTCGGGAGTGATGCCCACATCGCTGTCCATAATACCTTTCTCGATGTCCTTGATCGCCTTGCGGTCCCAGGGACGGATGGTGATGGTGCGCGCATCGGGCACAATGATGGAAGCCACCTGGTTCAGTGGCATCATCTGACCATAAGAGCTCACACGCACATTGTCGAGTATGGCTGCGTTGGCACGTCCGGCACGGATGCGTGCCAGTTCTTCTTGAAGATACTTCGACGCCTTCTTCATTTTCTCCTCGGCGCCGTTTAGGGTTTGCTTAACGTCTAACATATTTGAATACTTAGATTTTCTAAGTCACAAATTTAAAAAGATTTTCTGGACGATGCAACTATTTGCCTAAGTTTTTTCTTCTTATCCATCATTACAGTGGAAAACAGACGGTGTTGCTCCGTCTGTTCATTCTGCTCCGCCGTCTTTTTACTTGTCTTTTTCTCTGTGAGCCTTTGTTTACTATGTATCAAACAAAAATCCCAAGCCCTGGGCTCACGCCTAAGTGCTTGGGATCTTCTATAATGATTGGCAGGTTATTTGTCTTGGCTGTCGATCGCCTTGATCTTTTGACGCACCAATTCGGCATCGTCTTTCAGCCGTTGTACCTTGCGGTTCATCTCGTCAACGAGACTGTTACCCTTCTTGCTGGAGATGTTCAAGAAGCCGAGGTTGTTCTCGTAGGTAGCAATCTCTTGTTTGAGCTGTTCATAGCGGCGGGCTAAGCGTCCACGCTCATTGTCCACTGCGTCCTCGCCCCGTTTTGCCACGTTGCGAAGGTTCTGTTTGAAGTTGTCGAGACGGCGGCGTGCCACGGACACGTGCAGGTCGCTATAGATCTTGTCCAGTACGTCGTGGTACTCCTTGAAAATCTTGTCTTTCTCTTTGAATGGCACGTGGCCGATGGCATTATAGGCGTCTACCAGTTCCTGCACCTTATCCTGTGCGTTGTCCACGCCTTGTTCAGCCAGTGCTTTTAACTGGGCAATGATGTCGCGCTTCTTTTGCAGGTTGCCTTTCTCTTCATTGCGGGTGCCGGCATGTGCGGCATTGCGCGCATCGAAGAAATGATTGCAGGCCGTGAGGAACTCGTTCCACAGTTGGTCGCCGAGCTTCTTGGGCACGGCGCCGATGGTCTTCCACTCTTTCTGAAGCGCCACGAACTGATCACCTGTCGTCTTCCAGTCTGTGGAGTCGGTGAGCTCTTGCGCCTTCTTGATCAGTTCGCGCTTCTTCTCGGCGTTGTCGGCGAACTGTTTTTTGAGCTGCTTAAAGAACTCGCTCTTGCGGCTGAAGAAGTCGTCACAAGCGGTGCGGAAGCGCTCATAGATCTTCACGTTCATCTTTTGCGGCGCAAAGCCGATGGTCTTCCACTCTTTTTGTAGAGCAATGATCGCCTTGGAATGTTTCTCCCAGTCGCCGATGCCCTTGTTCTCTTCTTTAGCCAGCTCCTCTACCTTCTCACAAAGTTCTGTTTTCTTGGTGAGGTTCTCTTCCTCTTCCGCACGCAGTTCTTCGAAGTGTTTCTGATGTTTTTTGTTGATGACGGTGCTGGCAGCCTTGAAGCGCGCCCAGATTTGTTCACGCAGATCTTTGGCCACAGGACCTATCTCGCGGTATTGCGCATGCAGCTCCTGCAGCTGATGGAAGGCACTGACCACGTCGGGCACCTTGTCCAAAGCCTCAGCTTCTTCGCAGAGTTTTGTCTTGGCTTCAAGGTTTTTCTTGAAGTCATATTCACGAGCCTCGCGGTTGAGGTTGAGCAAGTCATAGAACTGTTCGACATAGAGCTGGTAGTTGCGCCATACCTCGTTGGCTTTCTCTGGTGGAACAGCCTTGATGTCCTTGAACTCCTTTTGCAGTTCCTTGAACTCGTTATAGTTTTTATTGGCTTCCTCAGGCGAGGTAGCCATTGCTTTGATTTTCTCGATGATGTCGAGCTTACGCTGCAGATTGGCTTGCTTCTCAGCCTCCTGTTCTTGGAAGGCTTTGGCCCGCTTTTCTTTAATGATCTGCATTTCGGCCTTGAAAGTCTCTTCGTCGTCATCAGGCAGGATCTGGTATTTCTCGGGATCTCCGCCTGCTTCAAGATAATCTTTCTGCCGTTTTTCACGCTCTGCAATGTGGAATCTGTAGAAGGAAGACTTCAAGTGCTCGACTTCTTCCTTGTCGGGTTTGTCCTCATTGTGGGCAATCTCCTTGATTCTTTCGAGCACTTCCTTCTTGGAAGCGTATACCTTGTGGGCTGGTTCGTCTTCTGCCGCATCGGTCTGAGTGCCATCTTGGTTGTCAGAGGGTTGTGGCTGTTCACCTGCCGTTTCCGGCTGTACTGTTTCAGACGAAGCGTGTGTGTCGGTCTCGGGAGCCGTCTCGTCATGAGCGGGAGTAGCTTCCTGATTCTGCACTGTCTTCTGTTCGTCTTCCGTGGCTCCCTGTGCCAGAGTCTTCTCCGGTTCCAGAGCGTTTTCTTGAGAGTCCATCATTTCACCGTTTTTGAGTTTATGATTCGGTTTGTCGCTTGTCATTGAGACAGGAAGTATCCCTAAGGATCACATACTTATCTCGGATGACATCAAATTAAGAATTGATTTATTTTGCAAACTTAAATAAAAAAAACGAAAACGCAACACAATTCGCCGACTTTTTTACGTTTAGTCAGCATTTTGTGTGCGTTTTAGCTTGTTTACAACAGTCTCCTGCGCTTCAGTATCCACCACGAGATCCCTGAGATCACCACGGACATGACGATGGCGACAAGGAAGCCATAAGGTGAATTTTCCATGCCGTTGATGAGATTCATGCCAAACATTGATGAGATCAGCGTGGGGAACATCATGATGATACTCACAGAGGTGAGCGTACGCATCACGGTGTTCATGTTATTGTTTATGATACTGGAGTATGTCGCCATTGTGGACTCCAGGATGTCGGAGTAGATGCTTGTGGTTTCCCGGGCCTGTGTCATCTCGATGCCGACGTCTTCGATCAAGTCCGCGTCAAGTTCGTCGACCTGAAGTTTGAATTTCAGTTTTTGCAGCAAGTTTTCATTGCCACGGATCGAGGTGATGAAGAAGGTCAAGGAGTCTTGCAACCTTGAGAGTCCGATAAGACTCTCATTGTTGATCTCCCCGTCGAGATTGTGTTTGGCTTTCTCGATGAGGGTGTTGATCTGCTTCAATCGCTTCAAGTACCACACGGCGCTTGAGAGAAAGAGACGGAAGATCATGTCGACATAATCGGTGAATCCCTCGCCGCGTTTCTGTTGGTAGCTGACAAAGTCGATCATCATATTGGTCTCATAGAAACACACGGTGATCGTCACGTCACGCTTGTGGATGATGCCGAGCGGCACTGTCGTATAGGGTGTGCGGCTCTTGATCTCTTTGACATAAGGGATACGCAGGATGATAAGCATCCAGCCGTCATCATACTCATAGCGCGCGCGCTCATCAGTATCGCTGATGTCGCTCAGAAAATAATCTGGGATGTGATATTTGTCCACCAGTTCTCGCTGGTCGTCGTCGGTGGGGCACGTAACTTGAATCCAGCAGTTGGGCTGCCACTCCTGGAGGGCGCTCAGCTTTTTCTCAATGTTCCAATATGTTCTCATTGTAGCCAATCTCCATGATAAGTCGTGTGGGGATTGACTCTCTGAGCCGAATCCTCACGTTAATACTTGAAGTTTTCCGCGTGATAATCGTCCATAAATTGATGAATATTGATTAACTGACTGCAAAATTAGAAAAAATATGTGACCGAGCCAACGATTTAATATTCTTTTTATGACAGAAGAAACAGAAAAGTGGAAAGAAAGACATAAAGAGACATAAGAAACAAGAGCTTGTTTTAAGACATAAAGACATAAAGAACATATATTCCTAAAGACAGATAGATGTTTTTAGACAAAAAGACATAAAAAAGACAGAAAGACATAAGAAACATGATAATATGTTCTTTTTGTCTTTCTGTCTTAACAGAGACTATGTCTTAAACAGATATCTGTCTTTTTTGTCTTTCTGTCTTAACAGAGACCTATGTCTTAAACAGATATCTGCCTTTTTTGTCTTTCTGTCTAAAAGTCTTGTTTGTCAAGGATCAGTCCGCTGTCTGTCACTTCTCGGGGACTTGTTCGAGGACGGCAGTCAGCAGGTGCCAGAAAGGCTCTGCTGTCGCAATCTCAAAACGCTCATTGACAGTGTGGGGACTACGCAGCGTAGGACCAAGAGAGACCACCTCCATGTTGGGATACTTCTCTAAGATGACCGAGCACTCCAGTCCCGCATGGTCGACGACAACGGTCGCATCCTTACCATTCTGCTCTTTGTAGACCTTGCACAACAGTTTCAGCAGGGAACTGTCGGGGTTGGGGTCCCATCCGCCGTATGATCCAGAGAACTCCACCTTCATGCCTGCCATGGAGAACACACTCTCCAGTTGGGTAGCTACATACATCTTCATGTCCTCACGGCTGGAGCGGGCCAGAATCTTGATGGCGGCCTTACCCTCACCTATGTTAATGATGGCAAGATTGGAAGAGGTCTCTACCACATCGCGCTTGACAGGAATGAAGCGTACCACACCATTGTGGCAGCCATAGATAGCGTCCACGAGGTTGTCTTGTATCTCTTCTGGTACGAGCATGGCGGGCTTTTCCACGTCTTCGCAGAAGAACTGCACATTGCTCTCGATGGTCTTGAACTCGTCCTCGATAGCCAGACGCTGCTCCTCGACCATCTTTTTCAATGCTTCTACATTTTCCTTCGGCAGTGCGAGTACGACCTCGGCATGTGAAGGAATGGCGTTGCGCATGTTGCCTCCTTGCCAGCAGACCAGACGTGCACCAATCTCGGCAATGGCCTTGCGCACCAAGCGCACCATCTCTTTATTGGCGTTGGCGCGTCCCTCATTGATCTCCAGTCCGGAGTGTCCGCCGCGCAAGCCTTTCAGTGTCACCTTTACGGCTGCTTCCTGATCATTCTCCACTTCCTGATATTGCATGGTAGCGGTGATGTCGATACCGCCTGCGCTGCCTATGCAGAAGTTGCCCCATGTCTCAGAGTCAAGGTTGAGATAA
>URCI01000070.1 GCA_900546345.1 uncultured Prevotella sp.
AAAGGTGAGATGACCGAAAATTCTCTAGAGAATTTTCGGTCATCTCACCTTTTTCTTTTGTACAAACAACTTGTTTCTTCCTCAAAAACAACAAAAACGATGGCGTCCGACTCATTTTCATATAGAAATGCGCTTCTAGATGGCAACTTCGCCATGAGGGCATTTTGTCATAAAAAAAGTAGCATCATATCCGACCATACTGAAGATAAAGGAAAAACAAAATCACCATTTTTAGGTAGGCTCTACACGCACTTCAATTCCCCACATTGTTGTAACTTTGCACTCGGAACATGATGTAAGAAATGCAATATTTTAGACTACTTATCAGCACGCTTTGTCTCATAACCAGCCACACGGCAACAATAGCCCAGGACAGTATCGCTCAGAAACGTATCACCGGTTATGTATCGACAGAAGTAAATTACGGACGACACGAGAAAGGCACCAAGCCGCTCATCGACTTCCCACACGTCATCGCAGGAGCTACTGTGCAAATGGGGAGAGGATGGTCGGTAGTGACCGAGGTGGAATATGAGCGATTCCGCACCGACGGACAATGGGGCAACAACTTCCGTGACAACTACACGACCAACAAGTTCTATGTCAACAAGAGTTGGAGCCAGGCGCTCAATGTCAAGGCGGGCATCGTCGACATTCCCGTGGGCACCACCAACTCCGGAGGGCCTGCGCTGACCATCTACGACCCGCTCGACGAGAGCACGCTCATGCCGATGACCTGGCACGAAGGGGGCGCGGCACTGTGGGGCAGCTACCGGAAGGTGCACTACGAAGTGGGTGCCTATGTCTACCCCACCGCCCCGCTGAAGGATTCCCGACTGCTTGGTGCCGCCGCACGCGTGGGCATCATGCCTGTTGACGGGCTCGACCTGAGTCTGTCGTGCTTCTACGGCTCTTCAAAAGAAGGTATGGTACAACGGCAGAACCCCAATCTCGCCGAGTTTGACCATGTGCATCACACCGCCTTTGACATCGCCTATGTCGCCAACGGCTGGACGATCGACGGCCAGCTGACGGCCAGTAGCTGTCACAGCAACAAGGCGGCCGGCGTGGAGATAGGTTACGATGTGGCCACTCTGCTGGGCTGGTCGTGCTGCTCCATCATCCCCTTCACGCGCTACGACGGTTACTACCATGTCGAAGGCGTCTCGTGCAACAAATACACGGTGGGACTCAACACCTCACTGCCGCTTGGCTTCGTCATCAAGGCTGAGACGGGCCGGACCTTCATCAGTGACGATTCCTGCACCTCTTTTTTTGACCTCAGTCTGGGGTGGCAATGCGAGTTCTGAACACACACCATGAATTGTAAAAACAAAAATATAAGTGAAAGAAACGTCCAAAGAGCGTCATGTCGATAATTATTCGTATCTTTGCGTTACCAAAATCTAACATAATACCCAAACATGACAAGCAGAAAGACTATCCTCAGAACTATGCTCCTCATGCTGCCGCTCACATCGGTGGCCTTGCCAGTGGCAGCAAAGGACAAAACAGTGGCCTCGCCCGATGGCAACCTCGTTGTCACCCTGTCCGACAAAGGCGGTATCCCCTCTTATTCGGCTGCGCTGGGAAAGCAAACGGTGCTCCTGCCGTCACGGCTCGGCCTGGTGGCTGACTTCGGCGACCTGACCAAGGGCATGACGATCGTGGATGACACCAGCTACGTGGTGGAGAAGCACTACGACATGACGCGCACCAAAAAAGCCCACAGTGACTTCAAGGCCAACGCCACCGACGTGACCTTCGCCAACGACAAGGGACAGCGGTTCACCGTGACCTTCGTCGTGGCCGATCACGACGTGGCGCTGCGCTATTTCATCCCACGACAGAAAAACGACAACCCGAAATGTGCCGTCATCCGCAGTGAGGCGACCTCGTTTCGCTTACCCGATGGCACAACGACTTTCCTCTCACCTCAGATCACGCCTATGACGGGATGGGAACGCACAAAGCCTTCCTATGAAGAGGAATACCGCGCTGATGCTCCCATGACCGACCGGTCGCAATATGGTGTGGGCTATACCTTCCCTTGTCTCTTCCACGAACAGCTGTCCGCACCTGAGGTCAAGGGTAAAAAAAATGCGGTGGTCAAACAAGATTACTGGGTATTGGTATCGGAGACGGGGGTCGACGGCAGCTATTGCGGCAGCCGACTGAGTGACTACGACGCACAGACGGGCTACACCATCGCCTATCCCCAACCCGGCGAGAACAATGGCAACGGATCGGCACAGCCAGGCATCGCACTGCCAGGACATACACCGTGGCGAACCATCACCGTGGGACAAGGGTTGGCCCCCATCGTGGAGACCACGATCCCCTTTGATGTGGTGGAGCCCAGATACACGACCAAACACGAATACAAGCCGGGACGCTATACCTGGAGCTGGCTCGTATGGCAGGACAACTCGATCAACTATGCCGACCAGGTGCAGTTCATCGACTTGGCTGCCAAGTATGGCTATGAATATGTGCTGGTCGACAACTGGTGGGACAAAAACATCGGGCATAAGGGCATCAAGAAGCTTGCCGCCTACGCCAAAGCGAAGGGTGTCCGTCTCATGCTGTGGTACAACAGCAACGGCTATTGGAACGATGCACCGCAGACTCCACGCGGCATCATGAACGACGCCATCGCCCGCAAGCATGAGATGGCATGGATGGAGCGCATCGGCATCGCCGGCATCAAGGTAGACTTCTTCGGCGGTGACAAGCAACAGACGATGCAACTCTACGAGGACATCCTCAGCGACGCCAAAGACCACCACCTCGCCGTCATCTTCCACGGTTGCACCATCCCACGTGGTTGGGAACGGATGTATCCCAACTATATCGCCTCCGAGGCGGCACTGGCTAGTGAGAACATCTTCTTCACGGAATATCACGCCAAGAAGGAAGGTTTCGAGATGACCATGCATCCTTTCAGCCGCAACGCCATAGGCAGCTTCGACTGGGGTGGCGTGATCATGAACCGCTATCTCAGCCGCGACAACCGCAGCCGACACCCACGCTACACGAGCAACACGTTTGAGCTTGCCACTGCCATCACTAACCAGACAAGTGTCAACTGCGTGGAGGTCACCCCGCAGTCCGACTCTACCGTCAACGCTGTGGAGCGTGCTTTTCTCAAGGACATCCCCACGACTTGGCGCGACACAAAGTTCATCGACGGCTACCCAACCCGTTATGCGGTCATCGCCCGTCAGGACGCTGTCAGTGGCAAATGGTTTGTCGGTGGTCTTAACGGCATGAACAAGCCGCTTCAGCTCACCCTCTCCCTGCCCATGCTCGCCGGCCAGCAGGTGACGCTCCTCACTGATGGCAAAAACCGCGAGGCTGTGGAGAAGACCGTCAAGATTGGCAAGAACGGCAAACTCAAAGTCTCGTTCCAGTCGATGGGCGGTATCGTCATCAGACAGAAATAAGAGAGCAACCGCCTGTCCATAACGCAATCGTGCCTGTATGCAATGAAGCATACAGGCACGATTTTTTATAAGATGCTCACACGTGTCATCGTGTGAGTTCTGTTCCGAAGCACTGACCTTTTCTGACGGCGGGGACACCGAGGCGCATCCATGCCGGCTCTGGAGCTCCGAGAAGATAATGGTCGAAGAACTGCTGGAGACGCACGGACAAATCCTTGCAGTTGCGACGTTCCACTAAGTTGTGGGCTTCCTTGTTATACTCCAGCATCCACACCGGCTTACCGAGCCGGCGAAGCGCCATGAAGTACTCAATGCCCTGATACCATGGCACCGCTCCGTCGTTGTCGTTGTGCATGATCAACAGTGGCGTCCTGACCTGATCAGCCTTGAACAAAGGTGAGTTTTCAAGATACAGGTCGAGACCGCCTTTGTCCCATAACGATTTGCCGATACGGCTCTGTCCATGCTCATACTGCATCTGACGGCAGACGCCTGAAGCCCAGCGGATGCCATCATAAGCCGAGGTCATGTTGCTCACGGGAGCACCGGCTCCTGCCGCGGCAAAGATAGGCGTGCGGGTCACAAGATAGGCGGTCTGGTATCCGCCCCAGCTCTGTCCCTGGATAGCCAGACGTGAGGAGTCGATAAACGGGTACTGGGCACACATGGCCTTCACGCCCGACACAATGCAGTTATAGGCGCTCTCGCCGGGATGACCCACCTGATAGCGGATGTCCGGCACAAAGACCACATAGCCACGAGAGCAGTAGAAAGCCAGGTTGACGGTGCTGCGGCTGGGACGTGGCTCAATGAAATCATAGAGTGACTCGGAGCGGCGCTCATAGAAATAGCTGATCATCGGATATTTCTTCGACGGATCCACACCATCAGGAATATACAGGATGCCGTCTAAAGGCGTGCCGTCAAAAGCCTTCCAATGTACGAGATGCGCCGTACCCCATGAGTAGGGGGCAAGCTGACTGCTGAGACGTGTCAAAGACTGTTGGTGCGTGAAACTGCCATCGGCAAGATAGAGATCATAGGCATTGCGGAAGTTGCCCTTGCAAAAAGCAAAGACAAAAGCATACCGACTCTTGCGGATGCTCTGATAGCTCACCGTGTCGGGAGTGACAAACGCGAGGGAAGTGGGACGGGAAGGAATGACGGAGGCGAGACCATTCTTCTTGCTGACCTCATCAAAGACCGTCATATAGACACGGCTGCCCTGGCCGATGACATTTTTTTCGCGCCAGTACTTGGTGTCATACAAGGGCCGGTAGTCCAAAGACAGATGACGTAACTGCCAACGACGTGACCGTCCTTGACCTGCCGTGAGATTGAGTGCACGGCCGTCTTTGGGATCAAACTGCCACAGATCGTAGCGGTCAGCAATGATCACGGCCCGATCCTTTGCCAGCCATTGCGGCCGCATGTCATAAGGAGGCGGAAAGTTGGGGTGGTCGTCCTCCTCGTCATAGAAGGCCGTTGCCACCTTGCGCGTGAGGCACCGTGTCGCAGCAGACTTGATGTCATAGACATGCCAGGCAGAGTCGTTCATCTGATACCACAAGAGATAGTTGCCGTCGGGCGAGGCCATCACCCGGGCATTGAGTTTCTTGGCCACAGTGCGTCGACTGCCATCCTTGGTGTTGACAAGATAGACATCGGTGTTGTCATTGTCTTCCCACTGCGAGTATATATAATAAGGTGTACGGTCCTGCGACAAGGCCCATGCGCCGTCGCCCTCGTTCATCAGCGTGATGTCATCCCATCGTTGAGTGGTCAAAGGAAGAAGGTCGTGCGGGCGGTCGAGGCTGATGACAGCCGGATAGGTGTATTTCCGGTTGCGCTCCAGCTCCACCTTTTGCTGCGGCTGTATCTGCTCATCACGCCAGTTCCAAATGTCCACTTGTGCGGTCTCGGAAGCAAAGATTGTGGTGTCACGTGGAGGGAGGAGCGGAGCCACACCAACAAGGATACGCCGTCCGGAACGAGAGAACTCCGGTGCACTGTTTTGGTTGAGTGTCCATCCCTCAGGCAGATGATCATGGTATCCCTGCGGAATGATCTCTCGCGTGGCATGGCGGTCATGGAGGAACAGCGAACAATGCTTGTCGCCCGTAGAGGCTGTGTCTGTGGAAGCAAGGAAGACAAGCTGACTGCCATCAAGACTGAACTTGGGACTGCCATACCAGGCTTTTTTCTCAGAGAGCACGGTCGGCTTGAAGCCCTGCTTGAGATCATAGAGTGTCGCACTCCCTTCTACCTTAGGATTCTTATCGTCTGTTTCCTTGGACGATTTTCCTGGCTTACCTTTCTTATCAGGGTTGACCAGCACAAGCAACTGACGGGCATCCGGTGAGAAGGCATATTCCGCTACATGCTTGAGCGTGTCCTTCACGCCATTGGCCGTGTTGATGACGACCAGCACATTGCCGTCATCCGCAGGCTTGACAGGATTCTTATGAGCACTCGCAGTCTTCGTAGAAGCTTTTGAGACGGTGACAGAATCCTTCTTGGAAGCATTGCCCTGGACATAGGCCAGGAACGGCTGTGACAGCACTCCGGTCTTATAACCTTTGACAGTTCCCCATTTGGTGAGACTTAAGTCCGAGAGACGGATGAAGACAAGGGAGTCCTGCGGCATCTTGTCTTTCTTCGTATTCTTCTTCCGGGCTGCCAAGATCTGACGGAAAGGTGCTTTGATGAGTGCCGTCACCGTGGTGCCGTCTCCGGCAATGTTGGCCTTGTAGCCACGGGCAATCGTCAGCTCCCTGCCATCGCTGTTGCGGTGGACAATGAGTTGGCCGTCGCCTTCCTGCGGGTTTACTTCAAAGATGGTGAACTTGCCGTCGGGTGTCAGTTGGGGCGAGGCCACGCTCCGCCACCCGTCATAGACGGTGTGATCGAGCGGCCGCTTCTGTCCCATCATGGGCAAAGAGGCAAGGAGAAAGATAAGGAAAAGATAATTTCGCATATTCAGGTGGGTTTTATAAAAAAAATAGTTTGGTGGCCAGCCTATGGCCAGTCACCAAACCGTTAACTTTTTGCTATGAGAGGACTCGAGGTCTGTTACTCATTCTCCGTAATGGCAGAGTTGTAGTCGGCCTCGCGGTTTGGAATTGCCCAGACCCAACGCGTGTCATCATCAGCGGGGATGGTGACGGCAAATGTCGAATAGAAACTGCCGGGCGAGGCCAGACCCTTGCTGACACTCAATGCCTTGCGCACAATGTTTTTCTTCCAACGCTTGCAGTCGGTCCAGTCAAATCCTTCACCGAAGAGATCGAAACGGCGATAGAGCTTCACCTCATCAAGCAGGTCGCTGCCTGTCTTGGTGCTCAGCACATATTTGTCATCGTAGGGATGCACCACATCATAAAGCAGCTGGCGGGCCTCGGCTTCCTTGCCCAAGTGACAATCGGCCTCTGCCTCGGTATAGTACATCTCTGCGGCACGAATCAGATTGAAGGAACCGCCGCCGGGCATGAACGAGGCACGCAGCTTGAACTGCATATAGCCATAGACACGGCTGGTGGAATAGAGATAGCCGCTCTTCACGGCGCGTGTGTACAGGGCACCTTTGGTCACACGTCCCATGGATGACATGGTCTTGAACTCCGCGTCGGACTGGGGCACAAGGTAAAGGTCGCGGCGCACATCAGTGGCGGGGATCTGATCGATCAACTCCTTGCTGATGGCCACGGGATAGTTGCGGGCGGCAGTGGCTGAGGAGTTAGAACCGATGTAGGCAAAGTAGCTATAGTAATGGAGCGTCTGGTCCTCTGCCTCGTAGACGCCCCATATCCACTCGTCGTTCGGGCTGTTGAATCCATTCTTGTAAGCCGACTGACCCATAAGGGTGTGTCCGACGCGGGCTTTGGCAGCACAGTCTGCGGCCGTCTGCCAGTCTTCGCGATAGAGGGCGGCACGCGCCTTGACGGCATAGGCCACGCTGAGATCGGGCAAATAGAATTCACTCGACGAGCGTGTTTCCGAGCTCGATGAGAACAACGAGATGGCTTGGTCGAGATCGGCATAGATCTGCTCATAAGTCTCGGCCAGTGTGGCTTGTGCCTGGCTTTGGTCTTCTGCCGGATCGGTGGCCTTCAGACGCAGCACGATACCGCTTGTGGCTCCGTTGTTGCTGTCGCTCCACCGCTTGCAATAAAGGGTTGAAAGCCGATAGAAGCTATATGCACGGTAGACAAGGGCCTGCGCTTTGATGAAAGCCTTGGCCGACTCGGTGCCTTCGGCGTCGTTGACTGCATCAATGATGGCGTTGGCATTGCCGATGATCTTATAGTAGTAATACCATGGATAATAGGCATAGAGCGATGTCTTGCTCGTCTTGATAGATGCCAAATTGTTCCACAGACTCGACCAACCGGTTTGCGCACACTTTTGATGATCATTGCCGTTGAAGTTGTTGTACCAGTTGAGCATGGTGCCCTCACCATTAAGTCCCTGAGATCCCAGATACTGCGAGGTCATCATCTTGGCAAGACCGTTGACGGCCAAAGCGCATTTGTCGGTCGTGGAGAACGCCGTTGAGCGCGAGATAGAACTGTTGGGCGTCGTATCGAGATAGTCGCTGCTGCATGCAGTAAAGCCGAGTGTCGCAGCAACTGCCAATATCATTATATATTTCTTCATTTCCTTTTCGATTAAAAATTAGAACTTCACATTGAGACCCACAGAGAACACACGCGGGGTGACGAGGTAGTTGTACTGCGTACCGTCGTAGGACTGCTGTGGGTTCATACCCTTGCGCGCGGTAGCAGTGAAGAGGTTCTCACAAGTCATGGACAGCGCCACATCCTCCAGGTCGAGCTTTTTGACAAGGAACTTCGGCAGCTTATACGACAGGTTGATGTTCTTCAGGCAGAGGTATCTTGCCGAGACGAGGAAGCGCGAGGATGTCGCATTGTAATAGCTGCTGACATCGTAGTTGACCAAAGGAACAGTACCACTCCAAATGGCGCTCTCCGTCGTGGCATTGTTGACAGTCCAGGCACCGAGGATGTCCTTGTGGAAACTGCTCGGTGACGATCCTGCCGACATGAGTGACTGGTAGGTGTAGTCGAGCACTTTACCGCCGAGCTGATAGGTGAAGAGGGTGCTCAAAGTGAGATCCTTCCACGACACGTTGAGGTTGAAGCTGCCATAGAACTTCGGAAGGGCAGAGCCCTGGAACTCTCGTTTGGCATAGTTAGTCGAATAGGAATAGGGCTTTCCATCGATGATGGTGATGAATTCCTTGACTTGGGCGTCAGTCAGCAGCGTACCCTTGTAATTGCCATTGGCATCCTTGGACCAGTCACCGTACTGCACACCATCGAGCTCGAAGCGGTAGCTGTTGCCTTGTGCATCGCCGTCATTGAACTTATAGAGTGAATATCCGTTCTTGGAATCGACACCCTCCCACGTATAGAGATAGAACTCATAACGCGACTTACCTTCAACGATATACTTCGATCCGTCGATGATACCGTCCTTGTTCTGCTCGGGCAGTTTGAGCACCTTGTTCTTCAGGTGAGTGATGTTGGCACCAACATTGATCTTCCAGTCTTTGTTTCTGAAGACATCAACGTCAAAGGAAGCCTCAAAACCACGGTTGGCAATCGTTCCGATATTCTCCGTCACCACCGACTCAGCATCACTGGACGAGGTAGCACCAGAGGACAGCGGCAGGTAGACATCAAAGAGCAGGTCCTTGTTGCGCTTGTCGAAATACTCGATATTGAAGTTCAGACGGTTGAACAAGCGGCTCTCCAGTCCGATGCCCCAAGACTGTCCGGTCTCCCATTTCAGATTGCTATTGGCGAACTGCGTCAGATAGATGGCGCCTTGGTTCTGATTCTGATCCAGAGCATAGAGTGCCTGGGAAGCATAGTAGCCAGCACCAGCGTCGTTACCTACCTCACCATAGTCGGCACGGAGTTTGAGGTAGTTGACCCACTTCACGTCCTTCATGAACTTCTCGTTGAAGATATTCCAGTTGGCACCGATCGACCAGAAGTTGCCCCAGCGCGAGTCCTTGGAAAAGCGAGAGGAACCATCACGGCGGAAACTGGCCTCAACGTTGTAGCGGTCGTCATAACCGTAACGAACACGGCCCAAGTAGGATTCTGTGCGATAGTCGGCATCCGAGCCGTCGAGACTGGTGATCGAAGTAAAGTTGGAGAAGTTGCCCCACCCGGCTACGATCTCATTGGTCTTGTAGCCATAGAGGTAGTTGTACTTATAGGCAAAGTTCTCATGGCCCACCAAGGCATCGATGGAGTGCAATCCATACTCATGTCTCCAGGCGAGTTGCTGCTGGAAGGTATAGTTCTTGTAATTATACTCCACACGCTTGGCGCGCCCGTCAGATCCCTTGCCATCGCCGATGACAGCACTGTTGTAGGTTTGGTTGCGGCTGCTACGGATATTGAGGTTGCCCTTAGCGGTGAACGTGAAACCATAGGGCAGATAGATATCGAAATAGGCCGTACTGTTAACCGTATTGCGGTAGGTACGGTCGGAGTTGAGTTCGTTTTCCCACATCACATGGCGGTCGACATACTGGTTACGGGTATCAACCTCAACGCCGTCAGCATTGGTGTAGTATCCGGGATCATACTGCTTGTTGCCGTTGCTGTCAAGGATATAGTCACCGGTGGTCACGTCGTGGATGTGCACGGGATAGATCGGCGCAATGTTGCGGCAATACATAAACACGTTGGTGTAGGAGGCATCGGAACCACCGTTGGTGTTGTTGAGTTTTTGATGAGAGGCATTGACGGAGAGGCCGGTCTTGAACCACTTCTTCGGCTGTACATTGACAGCAAGGGCGCCGGTGAGACGCTCAAAGCCTGAATTCTTCAGATAACCGTTCTCATCGAGATAGCCCACCGAGAAGCGGTAGTCCGACTTTTCGTTGGATCCGTTGGCCGAGAGATTATACTCCTGTCGGTAGCCGTTGCGCACTGCCTGGTCATACCAATCGAGGTCACCGGCATAACCGGGCAGGATCGAAGCATCGCTGACCATCTTGCCATTGGCATCGAAGAGTGCGTCATCAGCCTTATTAAAGATATTCAAAAGAGCAATATCGCTGATCACATGAGCACCGGCATATGCGGCTGCTGTAGCAGCATCCTCCTTATTCGTATACATGCGGTGGTTCATCAAGTTCTGATACTCCACCTCCATCCATTGTTTGGCATTCACACGGTCGTATTCGGGAATACCACGACTGTAAGTACCCTGTTTGATGTCAAGGTTAACATTGAGCTTGCCTGACTTGCCTTTCTTGGTGGTGATCATTATCACGCCATTGGAAGCACGGTTACCATACAAAGCAGCGGAAGCAGCATCTTTCAGCACAGAAATAGACTCGATATCTGCCGGATTAAGGTCAGATACG
Source organism: uncultured Prevotella sp. (assembly GCA_900546345.1). Taxonomy (GTDB): domain Bacteria; phylum Bacteroidota; class Bacteroidia; order Bacteroidales; family Bacteroidaceae; genus Prevotella. The sequence goes on from URCI01000070.1 coordinate 10,858, forward strand.
TTTCCTCCGTAAGGCACACCATCAAGGATATACAATGGTGCAGTACTGCCATTGACCGTACCAATACCACGAATGCGTATGCTGGGGTCGGAACCTGGAGCGCCGTATGTGGAATTGACCTGCACACCAGACACCTTACCTTCAAGAGCACTTGCCACACTGGAGGTCGGCCGCAAGTCGATGTCTTCACTCTTGACGGACTCGATGGCACCGGTCAGTGAGGTCTTCTTCTGTGTGCCATAGGCCACAACTACGACATCCTGCAGTCCGCTCTCATCGGGATCCAGGGCTGTCCTGACGTTGTGTCCGGCCTTGATGGTCTTTGACACCATACTAATATAGGAAATCTCAAGTCTTGTGGCACCAGCGGGTAAAGTCACTGAGTATTTACCATCCGTATCTGTGATGGCTCCGGTCTTCGTGCCGACTACACGGACGGTAGCACCCACAAGAGGCTCGTTGCTCTCACTGGAGACAACAACACCTGAGGCCGTGGTTTGCGCATATGCACTACCCCCCCCAAGGAGACAAAGAAGGCTGACCAATATCAGCAAGATTCTCTCTTTCATAAGCTGCTTTCTTTAAGATTAATATAAGTGAGATTTATAATTGCAAAGATAAGCATTATTTTCTTAATTTTCGATATTTACTTAAATATTATACCATTTAGAGCTTAAAATTCTCATTTTTAAGAGCAAACAGACCATTATTTTATCTTTTTTTCAACATATGAGTCCACTTTAAAAAGTGGCAATTTAAAATTTTATATGTGTCCGAGACCGG
>URCI01000071.1 GCA_900546345.1 uncultured Prevotella sp.
GCTACGCGCCGACGGCGGTTTTCGCAAGAGCTATCCGGCCATCGAGACGCCGACGGTCAGCACGGTCGGTGCAGGCGACAACTTCAATGCCGGACTCATCTATGGTATGGTGAAGTATGGTATCACCCGCCGTGACATCGAGAACGGACTCACTGAGGAACAGTGGGACCATATCATTGCGTGTGCACAGGACTTCTCTGCTGCTGCCTGCCAAAGCATCTACAACTACATCTCCAAAGAGTTTGGAGAGGAGAAGCGCAAGCAACTCTGACAAAACATCCCGGTCGGGGCGTTCGGACAAGGGCGGGCACCCCTCTCCTGGATGGAGCCGTCGGAGCACAGCGGTCTTCACGATGTGTCGGGGCAAGGGGCTCGATGCATTGGGGCATCCTTCACAACACTTTGGAAGCAAGACTGAATAATAAAAAAGAATAAATTTCTTGTTTCCATTTGCTTATGTCCTATAAAAGAGGTATATTTGCACGATTTATTTTGATGTTTGTACAAAAACGAAGTTTTTTAGATTTTAGATGAACGTAATTACAAAAACCGTTCAATTGCCAGATGGAAGAACCATCTCAATTGAAACCGGAAAGGTTGCGAAGCAAGCTGATGGCGCTGCTGTCCTGCGTATGGGCAACACCGTATTGCTTGCTACTGTTTGTGCAGCCAAAGAGGCAGTTCCGGGAACAGATTTCATGCCTTTGCAAGTAGACTATCGTGAGCAGTACAGTGCTGCAGGCCGTTTCCCGGGCGGATTCACTAAGCGTGAGGGCAAAGCCAGCGATGAGGAGATCCTCGTCTCCCGTCTGGTCGACCGTGCCCTGCGCCCTCTCTTCCCTTCTGACTATCACTGCGAGGTTTATGTGCAGGTGATGCTCCTCTCCGCCGATGGCGTGGACCAGCCCGACGCACTGGCCGGTTTTGCCGCCTCCGCAGCTATGGCTTGTTCCAACATTCCTTTTGACTATACGATTTCTGAGGTTCGTGTGGCTCGCATCAACGGCGAGTTTGTCATCAACCCCACCTTCCAGCAGATGGCTGATGCCGACATGGACTTGATGGTCGGCGCCACCAAAGACAACATCATGATGGTGGAAGGCGAAATGAAAGAGGTTCAGGAAAAAGACCTGATCGATGCTCTGAAAGCAGCTCATGAGGCTATCAAGCCAATGTGTGAACTGCAGGACGAGCTGGCCAAAGAGCTCGGCACTGACGTCAAGCGCGAGTACGACGATGAGATCAACGACGAAGACCTGCGTCAGCAGATCAAGGACGAGCTCTACAAGCCTTGCTATGAGATCAACCACAAGGCTCTGCCTAAGCAGGAGCGCAACGACGCCTATGACAAGGTGCTCGCTGACTTCCTGGAGAAATATGATGCCGCACATACTGATCTGTCCGAGGAAGACCTCGAAGAGAAGCATGCTGAGGCTACACGCTACTACGCTGACGTGATGCGTGACGCTATGCGTCGCTGCATCCTCGATGAGGGACTGCGTATGGATGGCCGTGGCACGACCGACATCCGCCCGATCTGGTGCGAGGTGTCTCCGCTGCCCATGCCTCACGGATCCGCTATCTTCCAGCGTGGCGAGACGATGTCTCTGACCACATGTACGCTGGGTACCAAGCTCGACGAGAAGATGGTCGACGGTGTCCTCAACCGTGGTTATCAGCGCTTCCTGCTCCACTACAACTTCCCACCGTTCTGTACCGGTGAGGCTAAGGCACAGCGTGGCGTAGGCCGCCGTGAGATTGGTCACGGACACTTGGCATGGCGTGCTCTGAAGGATCAGATCCCTGAGGACTTCCCTTATACAGTACGTCTGGTGAGCCAGGTGCTCGAGTCCAACGGCTCTTCCTCTATGGCAACAACTTGTGCCGGTACGCTGGCATTGATGGACGCTGGTGTGCCGATGAAGAAGCCTGTGGCCGGTATCGCCATGGGTCTGATCCACAATCCCGGTGAGGAGGGCTATGCTATCCTGAGCGATATCCTTGGTGATGAGGACCACCTCGGCGATATGGACTTCAAGACAACAGGTACAAAAGACGGTCTGACCGCTACTCAGATGGATATCAAGTGCGACGGACTGCCATTCGAGATTCTTGAGAAAGCTTTGATGCAGGCTAAGGCCGGCCGCGAGCATATCATGAACGAGATGATGAAGACCATCTCTGAGCCCCGCAAGGAACTGAAGCCGCAGGTGCCACGCATCGTCGCCCTTACGATTCCTAAGGAGTTCATCGGTGCTGTCATTGGCCCGGGCGGAAAGATCATCCAGCAGATGCAGGAGGATACGGGTGCCACCATCACGATCGATGAGGCTGACGGCGTTGGCAAGGTGCAGGTATCTGCTCCTAACAAAGAGAGCATCGACGCTGCCTTGGCTAAGATCAAGGCTATCGTGGCTGTGCCTGAGGTCGGCGAGGTCTATGAGGGCACAGTGAAGAGCATCATGCCTTACGGTTGCTTCGTAGAGATCCTGCCGGGCAAGGAAGGTCTGCTCCACATCTCTGAGATTGCATGGAAGCGCCTTGAGACAGTCGAAGAGGCTGGTATCAAGGAAGGCGACAAGATCAAGGTGAAGCTCCTGGAGATTGATCCTAAGACGGGCAAGTACAAGCTTTCTCACCGTGTGCTCATCGACAAGCCCGAAGGCTATGTTGAGCGCGAGCGCCGTCCGCGTGGCGATCGTGGTGAGCGTCGTCCGCGCCGTGAGGGTGGCAACAATGGTGGCGAGCGTCGTCCGCGTCGTTTCGAGCACCACGACAATGCTGAGGCTCCAAAGGATTTCAGCGACAAGCTCGATCACAACAACGATGTAGAGTAATCTACACCTTATTATATATAAGCGCCCCCATATCGCTTTCTGGCTGATATGGGGGCGCGTTGCGTTTGTGACAATGGAATGACGCCGCATCATCTGCGGCGTTTTTTACATGCAAAATACCGCATCGGCAAGTTTCCGTGAGGGAAATCTTTGCCAATGCGGCGATCAGGTGTGAATCAATTCTCTATGTATAGTCAGCTATGTGAGGCTTGCGGGCTGTTGCCTTTTCGTCATTTAGCGCATTTGGGTGAGTTGAAGGCTACGAGCATCCAAACGGTCTTCTCCTGCTCCTTGAGGTAGTCGCTCATCTGTGCCACAGTGACCTCGTCGCCGGCGTCGGCAGCTAAGCGGAGCACTTCGCGCTCCTGAGCGATGAGCGTCTTTAGCGTGTCGAGGACATACTCCACTGCGTTGCAGCCTGTCTCGGGGACTTCGAGTTCCTGCACCTTGGCTACTTTGAGGTAAGCCGAGAATCGGCTCTCTGGGGTTCCGTCGAGCTGAAGGATACGCTCAGCGATTTCGTCGATCTTTGTGGCGGCGTCGTCGTAGAGCTCCTCATATTTCTCATGCATGATGAAGAAGCCATGGCCGCGTACGTTCCAGTGGAGGTTGCGCAGGTTGGTGTAGTGAATCTGGAAGTCTGCTAACAATTGAGCCAGAGCGTTGACGACGTTGAGAGTGAGCTCGCTGTTGAGTCCGGTGAAATTCAGAGTCTTCATAATGTTATTCATTTTAGTGGTTGATAATCTTGTTTTCTTTTCTCTGGTGCAAAGATAGTGGTTTGTTGCCATGGGTGCAACAGCCTTTTTCTATGGACTTATAGACAAAATGAATAACAAAAAGAAAAGCATTGTATGTCAGTGTGTTAGGCTGACAAACAGTGCTTTGGCCTTTTTCTTGGACAGTGAACATTTTCAGATGATGATCCTCACCTTCTTGTATTGTTCGCGGAACTCGCTGGGCGTGCATCCTTTCTTGCGCTTGAAGATGCGGTTGAAGTTGCTCATGTTGTTGTATCCGCACTTGAAGCAGATCTCTCCGACGCTCTCATTGGTGTCGATGAGCATACGTGTGGCGTTGCCCATGCGTATGTCGATGATGTAGTCGCTCAGCGTGCGTCCCGTGTGCTGTTTAAAGAAGCGGCTGAACGAGCTTTTGCTCATGTTGGCCAGTCCTGCCAGATCTTCGAGCATCAGCTCGCTCATGTAGTGCTCGGCAATGTAGTTTTTCACCTTGAGGATACGGCGGCTGTCGTCCTCGATGTCGACCTTGGCATAGCTTGTAGTGGCCAGCGTCCTCATGCCTTCGCTGGTAGCGAGTGTGTTGAGAATCTCTAGAAACTGGATCGTCGCCATGAACTTGTCGCCCTGATGTCCCAGGTTTTCCAGCTTGTCATAGATCTTGATGATCGTGCTGATGGGGAAGGCGATGCCTTTCTGAGCCTCTATAAGCATCTTGCGGATGTTGTCGAAGGGCGTCTTGGTCAGCAGTCCTTCGTTGAGATTGCCGAGATCAAACTGAATAGTGATCTCCCGGATGTCGTCGCTATGGCAGTCGCCTTGCTCCCAGACGTGCTCAAGCTCATTGCTGCTGATGAGCACGAGGTCATAGTCGCCTATGACCTCACTGCTGTCGCCCACGATTCGCCTGACACCTTTGGCGTTTTCAACGAAGTTCAGTTCACAGACCTCATGGTTGTGGATGGGGTAGGTGAACTCTTTCTTGTGTCGCTCCACGATATAGAGGATGTCTTTGTCCATCAGTGGAGTAATCTCATGCAAAACGTGGCTGTTCATAGTTGTAGGGCTTTAAACTTGTCGTTCAATGATTTCCAAACACATGCGGCTGTTGTGGTAAGGGCATTTCCAGAAGCCTGCCTTGTCATCTTCGAGGTTGACCTTTCCGTTGTCGTCGATGCTCCAATGCCATTCGCCGTTGACATGATCCACGAGATGCGTGTCGATATACCTCCAGCAGTTCTTTGCGATGGCCAGCGCCTGCTCGTCATGGAAGTACTGATAGAGGTTGACGTGTCCGATGACATTCTCGCAGAGCACCCACCATTGGCGCTGTCGGTCGGTCTTTCCCGTGTCCTTCCAATGCTCGTAGATCATGGATCCGTCGGGTTGCAGTCCCTCATCGGCTGCTTTTGCCAGGTCCACCACGATAGGTCCGAGCTTTGCCTTCACGTCTTCTTCTCCGAGCACGAGCGCTGTTTCCCACAGCAGCCAAGTCGCCTCGATGTCGTGACCATAGCTCTCTACGTTGCGACGTCCATGCCACTCGTTGTCAAAGAACAAGTCGAGATGGTGGGTCTCCTTATTATATAGCTTATCGGTAAAGACGTCGAGCAACTTCAGGATGCTTTCGTGCAGTTCCTTGGAAGGCCATACACGATAGAGGTTGGTATAAGGTTCGATGACGTGCAGATGGGTGTTCATTGTCTTAGCCCCGTTTTCGTCCTTGTCGGAAAGGCGCATGTCTGCGATTGGATTCCATTCGCGTGTCAGCGCTTCCACGTATCCTCCGTTGATGTTGTCATAAGCGTGTGTCTCAATGTCGTGGTAGAGTCCGATGGCAGCATCGAGCGCTTGCTTGTCGCCGGTGGCGCGTGCATACTCGCTGAGGCCGTAGATGACGAAGCCGATAGCGTAGGTCTGCTTCTTGGTGTCGAGCGGCTTGCCCTCACAGTCGAGGCTCCAGTACACGCCACCGTACTCTTTGTCGATGAAGTGATCGAGGATATAGTCCTTGGCGCGCGTGGCAGCTTGCAGGTATTCTTCCTTTTTCATCACACGATAGGCGGCGGAGAAGGCCCACAGGATACGTCCGTTGAGGATCGCGCCCTTCTCTGCTTCGGGGTGCACGTGGTCGTGACCGTCGACACGGCCATAGTATCCGCCGTGCTCTTTGTCCGTGACCTTATCGATCCAGTACCGGAGGATGTTGTTCTCCAAGCACTGTTTCATTTCTTTCTTGAGCGTTTCCATAGTCATTATTTCTTAATAGGATAGAGATAGGACAGCAGCATCATGATCAGAGCGAAGGCTGCCGGGAACAGGGAGAACAAGGCCCAGACCATTGTCAGCACGGAGTTGGTGATCGATTGCGGGTCAATGGTGGGATTGCCAAACTGGTCTGTGATCATATGGGCACCAGCCAGTCCGAGGAACATGGCAATCAGAGAGCCAGAGATGGCCGTTCCGAATTTCTGAGCCATCGTGCCGGAAGAGAAGATAAGGCCAGTGGAGGAGGTGCCATTCTTCTTTGTTGCGTATTCTGCTACATCGGCATACATCGACCATAACAGTGGAGAGTAGATGCCCACACCGGCTGATGTGAGGATTGTCACGCCGATCATCACCCAGATATACGATGGTTTCATCGGGATGAAGAAGAAGATCACGGAGGTGACAAAGCAGATCAGTGATGCGAAGATAAATGTCTTGCGCTTGGAACCCAACCATTTGGTGCACACGGGCGACAGGCCGCCGAAGATCATGCACGTCACCTCGCCAAAGGCCATAAACACGGTGTAGTTGATGATGAGGCTGCCCACAGTGATGTCACCGCCCATGCAGTAGGAGAACATATATCCGGCCACGGCATAGCGGAAACCATTGAAGAAGTTGGTGCACACGGCAGTGAGGGTCATGAAGATCCAGGGTTTGTTCTTCACCAAATCCACAAACTGTTTGCCGGAGAACTTTTCTGCGCGTACGGGCTTGAGGCGCTCTTTGGTAAGCAGACCGCAGGCCAGCGTGCCAGCTGTGGCCAATGCTCCGAAGAAACAACCGAGCACTGCGTATTGGTGCTGGTCGGTGCCACCGACAAATTTTTGAAGATAAGGGAAGGAGAGCAGTGTGATGAAGCCCATGGCGTAGGCTCCTACCATGCGGAAAGCGGAGAATTGGTTCTTCTCGTTATCGTCGTCGGTCATCACACCTAAGAGGGATCCGAATGGCACATTGACGAGCGAATAGACCAGCATCATCAATATGTAGAAGAAGTAAGCGTAGATGCGCTTGCCCACGGGACCGAGGTCGGGCGTGTAGAGCAGCAGGGCAAAGATGACACCCAAGGGGATGGATCCGAAGATCACCCAAGGGCGATAGGTGCCCCAGCGGCTCTGGGTACGGTCTGCGATGACTCCGATGACAGGATCGATGAAGACATCGATGAGACGGGCCACCAGCATCAGCACGGCAGCATCGTAGAATGTCAGTCCGAAAACATTAGTGAAGAAGAGTGGAAAGGCAATAGACATGATCTTCCACGTGATGCCGCCTGCTGCCGCATCACCGAGCGCATAGCCTATTTTCTCTGATAGCTTGATTTTTGCCATTGGTAATTATTCATTGACGAAGCCTTTGTCTGGGCAGAGGGCTCAGACAAAGGCTTATGTTGCTTGTTGTTTATTTCAGATTTTCTTTGTTTTTGGCGATGAGCTTTTTGATGGTTTCCACGCTCTTGCCAGTGGCGAAGCCATCAGCAGGCGTGTGCATGCAGTAGTCCACGAGCTTGTCAATGGTCGAGGTAGCTACGTGCATGCGGGTATCGGAGGATGCGTAGTAGATGAAGACCTTGCCGTCTTCGTCAGCGATCCAACCGTTGGAGAACACCACGTTCATCACGTCACCGATATACTCTTCGCCCTGAGGAACGAGGAAATAACCGCCGGGTTGTGCGATGACGCGTGTGGGGTCGTCGAGAGCCGTCATATACATGTATAGCACATAGCGCAGGCCGCTGGCACAGCCACGTACGCCATGGGCGAGATGGAGCCAGCCTTGTGGCGTCTTGATGGGGTGGGGGCCCTCACCGTTCTTCACTTCCATGATCGTATGATAGTGACGCAGGTTGATAATCTTTTCCTCTTTCACCTCAGCGTGCTCGATGTCGTCGACAAGAGCCCAGCCGATACCACCGCCGGAACCAGCGTTGATGAAGTCGTCCTGTGGGCGGGTGTAGAAGGCATACTTACCGTTGACAAACTCAGGATGCAGTACGACGTTGCGTTGCTGGCTCTTGGATTTCAGGTCGGGAAGACGTTGCCAGTTGACTAAGTCTTTGGTGCGGGCGATGCCGGCAGTGGCTGTAGCAGCACTCAAGTCACCGGGCTGACTGTCATCGTGGCGCTCTGCGCAGAACACACCGTAGATCCAGCCGTCTTCGTGGGCGGTGAGACGCATGTCATAGACGTTGGTGGCGGGGATCACATCCTCCGGCATCGTGATGGGCTCCGGCCAAAAACGGAAGTTGTCTACGCCGTTGGGACTCTCGGCAACAGCGAAGAAGCTCTTGCGGTCAGCACCTTCAACACGCACGACCAACAGGTATTTGCCATGCCATTTGATGGCTCCGCTGTTGAGAGTAGCGTTCATCATGATGCGCTGCATCAGATAAGGATTGTCCTTCTCATTGAAGTCATAGCGCCATTCCAGCGGAGTGTGCTCGGCAGTGAGGATAGGATATTTATAACGTGTGTAGATGCCGTTGCCCCATTCCAGAGGTTCGTTCTTGCGATTCAGCAATTCTTCGTGGTGTGCGCGCAACTTGGCAACGCGTTCTTTGAATTCAGTCATGTGTGTATGTTTTTTGTTTTTGTTATTTAAGTTTTCTTTTTTATGCTTCTACGGGGGAAGGTCCTGGTTTCAACTCAGTAAGTTCCTGGCTTCAGCACTGTATGATCAAAGGTTCCATATGGTATGATCATAAGTTCCACATAGTATGATCATAAGTTCCATATGGTATGATGGTGCCTGCGTCAGCCTGATGGCTATCGGGTCTTGGCGATGTCCTTGACGGTCAGCACACGTGGGTCTTCGGTCCACTGCTTAAAGTCGTCTGCATCACGATGTCCGGCATAAGGCACGTAGAGCTCCTTGTGATTGTCCCAGGCATTGCGCCAGAAGAGCACATAGCAGATGGGATAGGGCTTGATGGCGGGCCAGAGCACGGAAGAGAACCAGTGGTTGATAGGCAGCTGCTGCGATCCTGTTTCGGTCAGAGCGATGAGTTTCTTGTGGTTTTTACCCATCTCGGTCAACCGGCTCAGTTCGCGATGGACGTTCTGCGAGTAGTTTTCCGCTTTCCCGTCAAAGTCGTAGAGGTCTACGCCTATCAGATCCACATATCTATCTCCCGGATAATAAGTCTCCAGACTTTTGTCGCCCGCGTTAGGCGAGAATCCCCACACCAGATTGTTGAGGCCTTGTCGTTTCATGAACTGATAAGTATAGACATAGAGTTGCTTGTATTGCTCGGTGGTGCAACTGTTCTTTCCCCACCAGAACCAGCCGCCGCCCATCTCATGCCAAGGTCGGAAGATGACAGGGATGAGTTGTCCGCGATCGTCTCGCAACGATGCCAGGAAGGTTGCCACACGCTTCATGCGCTTGGCAAATTCTTTGGAGAGTTGTCCACCGGGCAAGATTTTTGCGACCGGCTTACCTTCCGGATCCCATGCGTTCTTGCCTGTCGCAGGATTGTTGGGGTGCCAGCTGATCTCCACAATGCCGCCTCTCCGGTGCTGCGCTTTGATTTCGTTGCGCATCCGATCAAAGGGCACGCCATCGAGATTCTTGGCTTTTCCGATCTCCAAATCGCCGAGTTCAAAGCCCATCACTGCGGGATAGTCACCACATGTCTCTTTCACGTCGCTACGTCCTTGTTCCCATTTCCAGTCGTGGCCGTAGACAGGGTCGTCCTGATGGCCGACCATGATGCCATTCTTTTGTATTTTTGCCATACGCTGGATGAGTTTTGTGGCCGGCGAGGCATTGCAGTGAAGGCCCAAAGCCAACAATAATGTCGTTATGATTGCACTCTTCATGTTGCTAGGTTTATGGTTCCACATCGTTGGAATTGCTATTTGGTATTGTTCTTGGAGTTGTTTGGTATTGTTCTTGGAGTTGTTTGGTATTGCACTTTTATTTGTTTGTTATTGCGCTTTTATTTGTTATTGCGCTTTTAGTTATTTGATCCCCATCATCTTGAGCAGCCATGCTTCCCACTCGTCCCATTGTTCCTGGAACCAATAGTGTCCTGTGAGCTGATAGACGCTGAGTTGCTTGGGCGCCTTCACGATGTTGTAGGTGCCGTAGGACGATGTGGGTGGCACCACCTCGTCGTTGTATCCGAAAGAGAACCATCCTGGGCAGGTCACACGACGTGCGAAGTTGATGCCGTCGTAGTAGCGGGCACCTTTGATGCGGGCCTCGCTGGGGTTCTTGACTTGGTAGAAATAATGTGGCCAGCCACCGGCGACGCCCTTCAATTCGCTTTCGTAGTCGCACATAGCGTCGTGGACAGCTCCGAAGAAGCTCACGCGCTTATCGAGGGCGGCCACGGCGAGCGAGAGAAAACCGCCCTGGCTGGATCCGGTCACGCCGAGGTGCTGGCCGTCCCACTGAGGCATTGAGGCAATGTAATCGACGCAGCGCACGGCACCGACGACCACGCGCTTGTAGTAGTTCTTATCTGGGTTGTCGAGGTTGGTGTCCCAGTAGTTGTCGAGTCCGCCACGGAAAATCTCGTCATAGACATGTTGCGGCAGGGTCACGGGCAGGCCGTGGATACCGATCTCCAAGGTGATGGCACCGCGCGAGGCAGTGTAGACGTCACCACTATAGGGGCGCACACCGGCACCGGGCACACGGATCAAAGCCGGGTATTTGCCCGGTTTCACCGGCACACAGAGGATGCCGAAGATGCGGCCGCCGGGGCGGTCATTGACAAAGCTCACCTCATAGACATTGACATCTTTGGTAGATCGGTCGGGCAGTGGCGTGAGATGCGGATCGAGATCATATTGCCGTGCCTGCTTCAAAGCCTTGTTCCAAAAATCGTCGAAGTCATCGGGACATTGTGTGGCCGGCACAAGCTTCTCGGGATCGAAGGCTGCTGTGCACAGTCCGTCGTAGTCCTTGCCGCCAACGTGTGCCGTGACCTTGAGACGATAAAAGCCCGGTTTTGCCAGCTTACCGCTGAGCTGAATGGTCCCGTCTTTGAGTGTGACACCTTTTTTATATATAGAGGGATACATCACCGGACCAGCTTCATAGTCGATCTGGGCGTTGGGCAGCGGTGTGCCAGACTTGAGAACGGAGACTGTGAATCGTGCAGTCTGACCCACGTGATAGTTCCAGTCGTTGTGATCGGGCTGTACCGTCACAGTAATGTTATTGCCTCTGATCTGCGCGCCTATGGTCATGCTGATCAGCAGAATCATCAAGGAGAGGAGGGAAAGTCGCTTCATTGTTTTGATGTTGTCTTTATGTTATTAGGTTGACGGAAGCGGTCGGCACGAAAGTGTCAGCCTCCACCGCATTCATACTGAATGGTTTTGATTGTAAGATTAAAATCTGCTGCAAAGATAAGGGTTTCATTTCAAATTGAATAATACAATTTTGACATAAACACGTACTTTCGTCTTTATTTTATCTAAGTGGCAAAAATATGTCAGAAATCAAAGGTTTTATTTCGAGATAATAGTATCTATAATTGTCCATGTGACAGTCTTTTTAAGAATAGCGCATTAACCTACGAAACAAGAGGTGAAACTATAGTTTATATAATCGTGTAATGGTAGTATAATAATGTTTTTATTGCATATTGCGATAAAAGTATAATGTTTCGACAATATAGTATTATAGACTTATCGGCACAGTAACAATAGTCCGTGGATTAAATCTATAGTTCTTAGTTGATTTTCTTG
>URCI01000072.1 GCA_900546345.1 uncultured Prevotella sp.
TGGGACGAATCTCATTTGTTAACGATTTTAACTAAAAAGTTACCGGACTATTGATGATAACTTAGAATAGTTTAATGCCGAATAGAAATTCTTGCGTTCCTTGGCAATAGTTGCCATGTCCTGATAAACGTCAGAAAGGACGTTTGAATCTTTCAAGGAATAAGCTATATTTAGTGCTTCCAAACATTTATTTTCTGCCTTTGCAACGCTATCCGCGAAAAGTAAAGCCATGCTGAAGTTTAGTTTGTAATAAATTACATTATATTGAGAAGCCGCAGGCAGCCTCAAATAAGTATTTTCAACAAGTCTTGCCACTTCTACAGCCCTTTGTGGATTTGTCTGTCTCATCAACCTAGAAAGTTTTTCCAAGGCAAGGCACTGGGTGTACTTGTCATGTTGCTTTTCTGCTGCGTCAGACGACTTTTGGAAGCAGTCTATAGCCATCTCCGTACTGTCATTGAGCATATAGTATTTGCCCATATAGTATTCGCATTTTGCATACAAAGAATCGTCAGAACTATTATGATAATATGTGTAAGCAGTCCTTAGCAACGAGTCATTGTCAACATCAAGTCCGCTTTTGTCTTGAGCAATAGTATAAATCAATGCGAACCTCGCCATCTCTGCCTTACTAAGTCTTGCTTTTTTTATGCCATCAAGTATTGATAAGGCACTGTCCGGTGCAGTTGCCGATAATTGGTATGCCAAATCAATGGCCTTATCGTGTCTCTCTTTACAGCCAGTGAATAAAAATATGGCAAATACTAATAGGAATATGACTTTCTTGCTATTCATAAATCTGTATTTGGAACAAAGTTACGCAATAATTGCCGTTGATACAAATATAAAAGGTCTATTTCTACTACCTATACGCTATCCCTATCTTCTTGATAAATAAGAATATATAAATTTAAACGAAAATCAAGAGTCTATTCCTGCATCTGCTAACAAGCAAAAAGCGCCTCTTCTAGTCAGAAAAGACGTTTTTCATGGATTACTTAACTTGAATAATTCATACCGTCCAAAGACAGTTCCTCTTTTCTGCAAAAACTGAACTGCCGGATAAGAATCTGTCGTTTTGTCGAACTTACGTCATCACTAGGATCAGTTGCTGGGCACCATACGTATTGACGTTCGTATCATCGGCATCAAGTATTACATGGCAGGGCGGCTTGGTGTAGGACTTGACATACTGCTCTACGGACAGCTTCCCAATTTTGTACAAAGTCTTGCTGTCGACGTTGTTCTCCAGGCGTGTCATCGTTGCTTGCGAGCAGAGATCTCCGTCTGACGGGCGACGTCCTACTGACATTTTCAAGGCACTGTCACCGCGCAGCCGGTCACAATCATTGGCGTCCTCATAGCCGCAGAGAATCTGATTTACACGCTGACAGACCATCTCCTCATATGAATGACGAACAAGGCATTGTGTTCTGTCATCAGGGATCAGGCGGCCCATCTTAGAAGGAAGAGTGTCTTTCGAGGAGCGAGCAAGTATTAATTTGATTTTGAACACTTTAAAGTTAATACTTTTTCTTGAATTACACAAGAAATACAGCTTCCTTTTTTGTTAATATGAATAATTCAGGCCAAGATGGAAAAACACACGATACAGCACCATGAGAGGCACAGATTATTTTCGTAATATTCGGTTATATTCGTTATTCCGCATCGCGGAGCGTTACCCCCTCATCCCAACCATTGTTATGGAGCTTCAATGATCCTTCTTCGATGGAATAGAGAATATCGACGAATATCAAGAATAAAAAGGCTCCTCCTTATCCCCGGACATCTGCGCATGAGCCGTTAATTCCCAGTTTTTATGGGCACTTGCGAAGCTATTTAAGCCGGGAGTGCCCATAAAATAGGGGATGGAAAACTTTAGCCTATTAAGTTTTTTATCTCGACTGGCTTATAATTCGGGAATTTTATCTAAATTTGCAAGAGATTTTTAAAAAAATATGAAGAAGAAAACAAAGACCTTATGGCTGGCAATCATGTTGTCCTTCGCCTTACAAGTATCGGGGCAACATATTGTTGTGGGACACAAAGACACAGCAATAAACGAAAAGGACGACAAGCAGGAAGTTTTAGACAAGGTGAAATACCGTATAACCTATGCTTCCAAAATAGTTGCTGACACAACCAGGCGCGACTCTACAGGCTGCTACGCCTATAGCGACGACGACATGCGATTAGATGTGGGAGCAACTGTAAGCGAATTCTACAGCGCACGGGCAGCCGAGTTCGACAAATGGATGAAAGACAAGGTGGCACGTGGAGAAACCGACTTAACGCAGCTGCCGCCCCATCCTAACATCACATGGATTGTATATCGCAACTATCCCACGGGGCAAACCAGCTTCCTGAGCGACGCCATGATGGACTACTACAGAATCTCGGAGCCTACGGTGACCCCGGAATGGACCATCTGCCCCGACACCTGCACTCTTTTAGGCTACCATTGCACCAAGGCCGAGACATCCTTCAAGGGACGGCACTGGACGGCATGGTTCACCGACGACATTCCTCTCAACGAAGGACCTTGGAAACTTATTGGCCTGCCGGGACTCATTCTCAAGGCCGAGGATGCCCAAAAGCAATTCATCTTCGCAGCAAGCGGACTGGAGCAGACCGACGGCAAGGAAGACATCACGCTGGTGAAGAACTACAAGAAATATGAGCCCGTGACGCAGAAGCAGTTCGACAAGATCAACCGCACATCGTCTGCGGCCGACGCCCTCAAAGCGGCAGGTATAACCATCAGTGCAAGCAACGTAAAGGTGGAAGGAGGCGATGCTGACGATGTGCTGAACCATCTGAAGGACGTACCGCCCTATAACCCCATAGAGATTGCTGAATGAGGTGACAGCGCCGGACCAGTCATCGCCGGCAACCAAACCAGTATGAGCTTATCAGCATAAGGAATGAGGAAAGAAATAATATCCATGCTATTTCTTCTTGGGGCTGTCACACTCCAGGCACAGGAGGCCGTAGACAAGGTGATGTATCGTGTTGTCTACAAGACCGACTGTGTGGAGGACACCACGGAAAGGGATTCGGCAGGCAACTACGACTATGACCACGACGAGATGGCTCTAGACGTGGGCACAACGGTAAGCAAGTTCTATAGTATGCTCAGTGTTAGGTTCGCCCAATGGATGGGAAGAATCATCAAGCGTGGCGGTGAACCGGCCCTCAACGACCCACAGCCGCCCGGTGCTTCCATCTCATGGACATTGTACTACAACTATCCCAAGGGAAAGATCAGCACGCTATGGAATGAGCTGGATAGCCGTGCAAAGACGGAAGAGCCTATAACGCCTGTTCCATGGAAAATCATTGGCGACACCTGCACCATACTGGGCTATCACTGCACCAAGGCCGAGGCCATATACAAAGGAAGACTATGGACGGCGTGGTATACTGAAGACATACCCATCGACCAAGGACCGTGGCAACTGGGAGGACTGCCCGGAATGATTCTGAAAGCCTGCGACTCGCGCAAACAATGGATGTTCTCGGCCATAAAACTTGAGCAAGTCAACGGCAAGGAAAAGCTTGCACTAGCCAAGTACTGGAAGAAGTATGAAATGATACCTAAAAGCAAATTCTATCACTGGCGGCGCACGACGACAAAAGACGACATGATAAAACAAATGAGCGCTGTGGCAGGCGTCAAACTGACCTACGTAAACAAAGACGGAGAGGAATACAGCCCAGAGGAATATCGCAAGGAATTTATGAAGGCAGACCCTTTCAATCCACCTGATTTGAGCGAATGAGATATATGAACAGAATCATCTTGATAGGAATATTACTATTGCTGACATCGGTGGATGCAGCAGCCCAAAGCACTATCACCGGCACCGTGATAGACTCCCTCAGCTTTGCGCCGCTGCCCAAGGCCAGCGTTATGCTGTTGCGCGGCGGGCGCACCATTCTCTTTGCGCAGGCAGACAACAACGGACACTTCAGCATAGAAGCTCAGGCGCAGCCCGGCGACGAGCTGCAGGCCACATGCATGGGCTATAAGAAACATCGCCAGCCGGTGGGCAAGGACAACGTCATACGGCTGGTGCAGCAAGCCTTTCAGCTAAAAGAAGTGATGGTGCAGGGACCACCCGTAACCCAACGAAGAGACACTATTGTGTACGACCTGACGAAGTTTGCCAACGAACGCGACAATAACCTGAAAGATGTGCTCAAGAAGTTGCCTGGTGTAGACATTGAGAAAGACGGACAGATAAAGTATAAGGGCAAGGCCATCAACCGCTTCACCGTAGAAGGACTCGACCTGAGCAAAGGACAATACAATAAGCTTACGGACAACATTCGTGCGAAAGACGTGAAGAAGGCCGAGGTGGTGGAGCACGACCAGCCCATCAAGGCCTTGCGCAACCGTGTATTCACCGATGACGTAGGGATGAACATCGTGCTGAAAGATTCTGCCCGCGACCAGTTCTTCGTCACTCTCCGACCTTATCTCCTGGCTGACGACCCTACCCATGTAGGCGGAGATGCCGTAGGTATGCAAATTGGCAAGAAGCGACAGGTGGAGACAACGGTCCAGTACGACCGGTCGGGACGTGACCTCAGTAACCAGTTCTCCATATTCTACAATGCCTTCGACTTTGCCACAACTGCCGACATGCCCAAATGGTATTCGGTTCCCTCGCTACAGTCACCCATAGATGAAGAGCGGTTGCGCAACAACACGTCACAAGCCTACAGCGTGGATTATCTGACGAAAGACAGGCACGATGCGGAGAACAGTTTCTCCGTAAGCTACAACCGGAACGTTATAAGGCAACATACACAAAACATATCCCAATACTTCCTGGGCGGCCAAAGTCCCACCGAGACGACCGAAGACCGACAGATGACACTCCGACAGGATGCTTTCTCCATGGACTTCAACCACCGCATCAATGCCGACAGTCACTATGGCAACATCGTCGTCAAGGCCAATGCAAGCCAAGACGACGGACTGACATATTATAGGGGCGACATGGCACAAAAGACGACCACGCCGGAGCTGAATCTCACAGCCGCCATCAGCCAGACATTCACGGTGGGAAGAAACATCTTGCAATGGAAGTCTACCGCCGACTACCACTACGCCAAAGACAAATTCAGCGTAGACAGCTCCACAGATACTGCATCGCTGCCAGCCCCTTCCTATCAAGACGAGCTGGCCAGCAACCTCTGGCACACCGCACATTCGCTGTCATGGAACCGGCAATACGGCAAATGGCATCGTGACTATCAAGTGAGGCTGGAAGTAGAGAATCTGAACGTGAGCCATGAGAACAACGCCTTGTTGCAGGGAGGCCTCACCCCGTCATGGTATTATAAAGACGATGACTGGCGCGTCTATTTCACTCCTGACATAACAGTCAGGCGCTTCACCCGTCAAGATGCCAACATGCTCCTGCCCAAAGGAGCAGTGTCGGTAGACCGTGACTATGGCAACCGGGCCAACTGGAGGCTAAGCGCAAGCTACTCTGAGAGCACTCCGTCCTGGGAGACACTATCCATAGAACACCGACGTACCGACTATCGCACATGGACCGACGCTCCCGGATTCGTACCTCGCACGAGGATGTTGCTCAGCCAGTTTGAATACAACTACAAGAGGGCCATATACCAATTCTTCTCAAACGTCAAAGTGAGCTGGTCGCGCAACTGGAACAATGCGGCCATGGACATGACCATCACAGACGGAGACTACCATTACAACTGGATCCGCCACAACACTTACACAGACAATGCCCGACTCTCAGCCAATCTGTCGAAGGGGTGGAGCAGCATACACCTCAAGACCAACCTGTCGCTGAGTGGCAACTATGCCAATGGTGAGCAATATTCTGCCGGGCAGTCTCTCAGCTACAGATACGCTTCATACGGTTTCCACCCGGAGATTATCTTCTCGCCATCATGGATGGAGATTGACTATAAGGGTGATTTCGCTTTCAACAAGAGCCAGATGGACGGGGAGTGGACGAATACATTGTCCGACTGGACGCAACGGCTGGCGCTCATCTCCACCATCAATAACATTGACATCACGCTTTCGGGCATCCTTTACCATAACGAAATACAAAACTCGCCATCGGTCAATACCCTTCTTGCCGATGCCAGGCTCACGTGGCGCATTGGCAAAGCACGCGTCTCAGCCTCACTACGCAACTTGTTCAATAAGCAGACATACGAGGAAACCATCTACAGTGGAGTGGGCATCTTTACCAACCGCTACTGGCTGCGCCCGCGCGAACTGATGGTCAACGTGCAATTCTCACTTTAAACAGCATTGCTCATCAGCTCCTTACGTTGCTCTCGGCTTGTGCTAATTACTCAAGTTTCGGAAGTGAAGTAATTCCTTGCAGGGGCGACTCTGCAACCTCTGAACGCCAAGCTGAGAACTTTCCGCACGTCAATGACTACCGAAACCCCATCATAGCCGAGGCGTTGAAGAACCTTGGCTATGTCAACATGTTCAACCGTGGTGTGAGCCGCGTAAAGGAACTCTTCAAGGAGAACGGCAATCCGCCCATAGACTTCGATGTGGACAAGATCATGGTGTTCGAGGTGGTGGTGAAGCCGAATGTGTCAGCAACAAGTTCATCTATAAATATTGGTAAAGCTACAAATAGAGGTAGAAAGAAAAAGGTACCGAGTAAAACCGAGTTGGACAAATTACTCTTCTATTGCAGAGAACCAAGAACATTGACCGAGATACTTAACTATATGGGATATACAAACAGAACAAAGTTCCGTAATAAGTATGTGAAGCCATTACTTCAAGAAGGACAGTTGCTAATGACCGACTTGGCACACCCCACAAGTAAGTTTCAGAAGTACGTAGCTAAAGCGTGAGCAATATTAGAAAATGCTTATCTTGGTCCCGAAATTCATCTTAGTCCCACTTTTATTTCGGGACCAAGATGATTTCAGGGACCAAGTTGATAAAAGGGAATATTGTTGTAACATGCTAAATATCAGAATATTGTTTGTTCTGTTTGTCTTGTATGACTTATAATCATCTTAGTCCCTAAATTCTTTTTAGGCACCAAGTAGAAATGACCTAATACCATGAAGGCGAAGTCCTTGCCGAAAGCCATGATGAAGTTCTTGATGTTCTGAATGATACTCTGCTCAATCACCCGTTCGTCAACATCCTCAGGGTCTTCGATGTTGATGAAGTCGAGCAGGTATTCATCCTTGAAAGACTGTAAAGCCTTCCGCTTAAAATCATTGTCGCTGATCGTATGGTCGAAGTTGGTGTGCTGGATGGAGCCCTCTTCGTGGTAGAGGTCGGACTTCAGTTGGCGTTTCAGTTCCCTATACCCCCAAAACTCAACAGCACATCTGTGTATATAAAACAGTCGCTCATTCAAATCGTTAACTTTGAAGATGATTTCCATGTGCTGGGAAAAGCCAACGCTCATAAAGTCATCCATTGGAAATTCGGCAGTTGTCAGCTGCCGAATTGTATAGACATCTAATAATGAACTACTTATTAAATCGTCAGACAGTGTCTGACGATTTAGATAGGGGCTCCACTGCTCATAAAAGATTCTCATATTCTTGATGTTTGTCGTTGAGAATCCTCTCAGCCCCGGCAACTCCTGTTGCAGTCCTTTGGCGATCGTGTCAATGGCGTTGCTGCCCCAATATCCGTCACGACTATGGGTGGAGACGTAGCCACCGACGGAGTAGTAGAGCTTCAACAGCTCTTTGTTGGCCTGCTTGGCGGCAGCATAGCGACTCCTGAGTATGGCATTCTTAATGTCCTTGACTGCTTGCAGATATTCCTGTGAGATATGAGCGATTTCCATATTAACCCGTTTTGCGTACAAAGATAACAACTTCCTCCCAACTTTGCAACGAAACAATCTTGAAAATACTAACTCAAACCAAAACGAACGGTAATGGACGGATGTCGAAAGATCCTGTGAGGGTGTCAAGTGTATCGTTGACGACCAAGTGCTACAAGAGAATGCTATCTCACACAGAAGACTTTGGTGTAACAGCGTTAAAACAATGTAAATATCACACTTGCGTGAGTCACGTTTGCGTGATATTGCCTATATTTGCACAGCAACTATAGAGCGCATCCATATGAAAAAGCCATTTGTTTACGGAGAACTGGCAACAAAAGACAATTTTATTGACCGGCAGGAAGACAGAAAGCGATTGAAAACATTCTTGCAGAATGGCATCAACGTCATGCTGATTTCCCCACGCCGATGGGGAAAATTGTCGCTTGTAAAAGTTTCTATGGATGAGCTGCGCAACGAAGACGATAATATCCGTATCTGCTTCATCGACGCATACAAAATTCACAGTGCCTCTGATTTCTACAATGCCTTTGCCTCCGCTGTCATCAGTGGTGTAGGGAACACTTTGGAGAAGGGCATTGAACTCATCAAGAAATATATCCCTTCACTAACGCCAAGCATTACATTGCAGAATGACCCTCTCAATGCCGTGTCCATCGACCTGAAGTTCAGACCCTTGGAAAGGAGCGCAGAGAGCATTCTGAACCTCCCCGAGACTTTGGCCAAAGCCCACGGTTTCCATGTCATTGTCTGTATTGATGAGTTTCAGCAACTGGCACTGCTGCCAGAATGGAAACAGATGGAGGGGCTCATGCGGTCGGTCTGGCAGCAGCAGGAAGACGTGACCTATTGCCTCTATGGCAGCAAACGGCACATGATGGCGGACATCTTCAACAATGCCAACAATCCTTTCTACCGCTTTGGTCAAGTGTTCTATCTCAAGAAGATAGCGAGGGAATATTGGATACCTTATATCATCAATACGTTTGCGGAAACAGGAAAGAGCATCTCGGTGGAGTTTGCCAACAGAATCTGCGACATCACCGAGTGTCACAGTTGGTATGTCCAACAGTTGAGCTTTTTTATCTGGAGTGGAACCCAGACGGCCGTGACGGAGGAGATATTCCAAGAGCAGACCATCCTGCTCGTTGACACCAATGCTCCTGTCTTTGAGGCTGACGTTGATGGCCTCACCGTTTCCCAGGTCAACATGCTGATTGCCATCGCTAACGGAGAAAGCCATTTCAATGCACAGGACGTTAACAGAAGATATTCTCTTGGCGCGCCACAGACCATCAGCAGGAATAAGCAGACGCTGACTAAAAAGGACATCATAGAGCGAAACGGAGACGCCTACACCTTCGTCGACCTCATCTTCAAGTTCTGGTTCAAGAAGAATCATCACGCTTAACGCGCATTTTTTTAGGATTTGCCTTTTATAGGGTGACATCGTTTGTTTTTCTCAACCGAATTTCTTACTTTTGCATTGCAAAGGAACGATCATCAATAAGACAGTTAAATGATTAAACGATTTTCAACCTTTATTTTTGCTTTTATAACAGCGCTTTGTGCTATGGCGCAGACGGGAATGCCGTATGATTATCAAGAGGTGGCTCTTGGAAAGTGTGCTGATGGGAGCGACTTGAAATGTCGCTACATTCCTGCAGAAGGAAAACTCAAGAGGTTTACAATAACCCGTGAGATGCCATATATGCTCATCTTTGACGATGGCGGCGCAAGGGTGTTGGATAAGACAACCCTCAAGAAGATTGCCGACTTAAAGCTTGGGAGCAAGGACTTTGTTCAAATCAACAAAGACGGCTATATCACGTGTTCAGATGATGTTGCGTTCTTTTCAAGGGAAGGTCGCCCCACCTTCTATAATTTCAAGGGCGAAAAGGTGTGGTCGAGCAAGTATGGGATGACCATTTCTGACAGATATGAGAACGTTGTCGTTTGTGAAAAGAAATGGGGAGAATATGTCGCCTACGACATGTCGACAGGAAAAGAACTGTGGCAGAGGACCATAGCATGCAGCAAGCATTATCCGTGGGCAGACATGTACATCGATCAGCATGACAGAAAGACGTATTATCTAAAGGGCGACAAGCTTGTAAAATTGAACATCCTGACAGGCGATACTATTTGCCATTCGTTTTCTGCAGGAGTCAAGGAGCCCACTAAATCACGCCTCTCAATAGTCAGACGTCAAATGGCGACAAGCAGGGATTTCCAATTTGAGGAGGCCTCCTCTTCTCTAATAGGGAACTTTATCCTGACGGGAACCCACAGCAACATTATCGACACCTGCAATTGTCTTTATGTTGCTGATGCCAAGAACCTCTATTGCTTCGACAAGAACCTCAAGACACTCTGGCAGACAGCGCTCCCCGATGGTATGGGCTCGAAGTCAAATATCCGCATAGAGGGGAGCAGAGTATATCTCATAAACTATGGCGTAGCATTCCAAAAGGAAACTATGGGTAGATGTGGAAAACCATTCATAGCCTCTTATGACAAGTCAACCGGCGAGCAACGGTCATTGGACAAGCCTGAGATAAGTAAAAAAGTCCAAGGCGGAATCTATGTTGACGGACGCGCTTACTGGCAGACGGCAAAAGGATTCCTCTATAATGATGAGGGCGACAGTACAATCCATGAAATTTCATGGAAGCCCAAAACGGACATGACACCTCGCCAGAATTATCCCGATTTCGTTATTTGCGATACCGTCGGCATCGTGAAGGACGGAATGTTTATAGACGTACCAACCAACAAGCATCAGCTCGTCGTTGAGGTTTATGGGCGTGATGTGAATGTGATTCAGTCGGATGGTACCTGTGAGCTGATACCATCAAATGAGGTGTATTTTCACGACAGTGGTAATGTTTACTCTACCAATAATAGTTCCGGCCGCCCCAACGATTTTGTTATCGTCGATCCGACAACCCGCAAAGTGAAGTACTCGTTCCATAATATCGGCGGAGTTATGCACGACAAGGATGGCAATATATTTGTCGGAATTAAACAAGGAGTCGGTGTTTACAACCCTACTAATATCATAGAATAAAGATGGTTTTTCTTTATAAGGCAGAATGCACCCAGTCATCTTGCATGCTACATCTTGGGCATTCTTAGTGTGCGCCAAACAGCCTGCTTCTTTTCTCGCAATATTCAGCGCGCAGAATTAACGATAAAGTGTGCTGAGTTATATATTTCATGCAGTTTGTTCTTATTCTTCCCTAAATCACTTTTAGTCATTCCGGCAGTTATCTGGTAACCTATTCCAATGGAGAGACATGGGCTAATGGTTGGCGATGGGTGGATGAAAGTAAAAGGACAGCCCAATACGACGACAGCGGCAACGGCGAATGCCGGTAATGACCTTGATCATACCGTTTCCATCGGCGTTTTGCAGCAGATTCAGATAATGTTTTCGTTCAAATAGCATCGCTTTAGAATACATTTATGTGTCTTGACACGGATTTGTACGGCAAAGATAGTGCAAAAGAGCGACATGTCAAAGAAAAAAGATTTTTCTTTTTTCGTTGTATGTCCGAGTGCAGCCTATCTTATGAAAAGATAGTGCAAAAGAGCGACATGTCAACGAAAAAAGATTTCTTTTTTCGTTGTATGTCCGAGTGCAGCCTATCTTATGAAAAGATAGTGCAAAAGAGCGACAT
>URCI01000073.1 GCA_900546345.1 uncultured Prevotella sp.
AGAAAATTATGGACTGCCACATTAACGTATGGCATATAGAAAGTTTTATCATAAATGTCGCAATGTGATGCCCACGGAATGGCGGCTGCACCCACAACGTTTTATCCGGTGGTCATGCGCCTTGCTCGCAATAGTTTGCCGCCGCGAAACTATCGTTTAGTCTCATCCCACAACATATTGTAGTTTGAGTATACATTATCTATGGTTTGATAACAAAATTAAACATTTAATTTGATAGGAGCAAATACTTACTATACTTTTTCTTTAAGATGATACACTTTTGCTACAGAGTGCAAAAAGAGATGTTCCCTTTTGGTTGAAATTTTCGCATTAGGGTAGCGCTTAGTTTTTTTTGCTAAATCCATTTGCAAAAGTATGTTCAGTCTTCCAGTGAACATGTAGAACCTAGGAAATAAGCTTATTGGTTCTAAAGTTATTATTTATCTTCGTATTCGCAGGAATAATCTGTGTTTTACCACAAAAAATTACTGTAGGAGACGATAATAACAGAGAAGTTTACCTCTATCACTGGAATAATGTTTACCTTTGCCACAGAAACCAAACCCGTTGAGACATGATAGATATACGTCTAAAAGTATTCCTAAGCGCGGCGATGAACCTTAGCTTCACTAAGGCCTCACAGGAGCTCTTCATCAGTCAGCCCGCCATCAGTAAGCATATCCAGGAGCTGGAGCGAGAGTATAACTGCCGGCTCTTCGACCGACTGGGTAACCGCATACAGCTCACCCATGCCGGTCAGCTACTCCTTGGTCACGCAAGAAAAATACAGCAGGACTATCAGCAGATGGACTACGACATGAACTCCCTACAAGAGAAGGTAGCCGGCGAACTGCGCGTTGGGGCCAGCACCACGATATCGCAGTATGTCTTGCCGGGCATCATCGCCGACTTCCACAAGCGTTTTCCCGATATTCGCATCACAATGCTCAGCGGCAACAGTCGGGAGGTGGAGACTGCCCTACGCGAGGGGCGCATCGACTTAGGCATGGTTGAGGGTATCGTCAGACGGCCTGAGCTGAAATATCATCCGTTTATGGACGACGAGCTTGTGCCCATTGTCAGGACTGGCGGACGTTTGGCTAAGTACGACACCATCACACAGGAGCGACTTAGGACAGTACCGCTCGTACTGCGCGAGTTCGGTTCGGGCACCCTAGATGTGTTACAGAAAGCACTTGAGACAAAGCACATTGCACTCACCGATCTGAATATAGAAATGAACCTTGGTACTACCGAGGGCATCAAGCACTACGTGGAGCATACCGATGCGATGGGCATTGTCAGCATACAGGCGGTGCGCGACCAGATATATGCCAACATTTTCAAGATTGTGGACATTGAACATCTGAAATTTGAACGCCAGTTCTGCTTCGTTGAGAAACAGGGAGCCTCACCAAAGTTGCAGTCAAAATTCAAGCACTTCATAACTTCAAGTTATAAGTCATAGTTATTCTGTATAATTGTCAGCGGCTTTTTCTTCTTACCTTTGCAGGCGGAAAATTCATAAAGTAAGAAGAAAAATGAGATTATCAGAACAACGTAGCAGTATGCTTCACGGCGTGCTGCTGATGGCACTCTTCTCGTGTGCCGCTTTCTATGTTGGCGACATGAACTGGGTCAAGGCTCTGTCGCTGAGTCCAATGGTCGTGGGTATTGTCTTGGGCATGATCTATGCCAACAGTCTGCGAAACAACCTGCCTGACACGTGGGTACCGGGTATCAGCTTTTGTAGTAAGCGTATACTGCGATTAGGTATCATCCTCTACGGTTTCAAGCTTAGCTTTCAGGATGTCATGCAGGTGGGAATCCCTGCCATCGTCATTGATGCCATCGTCGTTGGGGTGACCATCGGCCTCGGTATCATCATCGGCAAACTGCTGAAGATGGACCGTAGCATCGCCCTGCTCACATCGTGTGGCAGTGCCATCTGTGGTGCTGCAGCGGTGATGGGTGTCGACGGCGCCATACGTCCGAAACCGTATAAGACCGCTGTTGCTGTGGCCACTGTTGTCATCTTCGGAACGCTCTCGATGTTTCTCTATCCTATATTGTACCGTTGCGGCATCTTCAATCTCTCACCCGATGAGATGGGCATCTTCACCGGCAGCACCATTCATGAGGTAGCCCACGTGGTGGGTGCTGGCAATGCAATGGGTGCGGCGGTGAGCAACACGGCCATCATCGTGAAGATGATCCGCGTTATGATGCTCGTGCCCGTTCTGCTTGTCGTGGCCTTCTTCGTGGCTCGTGGCGTGCGCAGCCGTGGTGGTGGCGCGCAGAAGAGCACTATCACCATACCATGGTTTGCGCTGCTGTTTCTTGTTGTCATAGGGTTCAACTCGCTCTCCCTGCTACCCTCCAATGCTGTGTCGCTCATCAACACCTTCGACACTTTCCTGCTCACCATGGCCATGACGGCTCTCGGTGCTGAAACGAGTATTGACAAGTTTAAGAAAGCCGGATTCAAACCGTTTGTTTTAGCCGCAGTCCTCTATGGTTGGCTGATTGTCGGCGGTTATCTCATGGCCAAATATCTTTCTCCTATATTGCAATAAGGTGCTATCGTCTTCAGTTCATAAAAGTATTCATACTTAATTGATGAGAAGTTGTTCTTATCGGTAGTGGTACCGATGCCGATGCTTCAGGTAGTTCAAATCGCTTTGATGGTTGTAGGCCTCTTTTTCGAAACGGATGTTGAAGTAGGCCTTGATGCCATTGCGAAATTTGACAAGGAGGAAGAGCCACTCGACGACATACCAAAGATAGAATCCGACAAAGAACAGTTCCCGTTGTTGGGCGGTATGAATGCGCTCATGGTTAAGCTCCACGGCACTGAGCTCCTGTATGGTGAAGATAATACCGAAGAGGTTGATGGCATAGAAACCACCTTTGACGGGAAAGCGCCTGATATGTACGATCTTTGTCATAGGCAATAATGGTATAACTCAACCTGTGATTCCCATGTCCTTAAGATAGTTGACGATATAGTCGGTTACCTCTAAATGCTTTTCCCGAATTGGAAAGAAATGACCGAAGCCATGAAGCACATGCAGGGTGGCGTGGGGTTTGCCGTGCCATCAGAACTTTATCTCTTTTGTAGGAGCAGAGAAGGAACAGAACTGAGCGACTCCGTCCGTGACATAAAGAACAGCTGTATTGTCGTCGTCGGCAGAGTACATTCCCTTCAGTTCCGGATTCTTGTCAAGCACATAAGCCTTTGCCTCCCTGCTGTCGTCGTTGACGAGCTTGCCACTGATGCGAATCCACTCAGTACCGGACGGCTTCACGGCAGTAATCTCGAATTTCGGGTTGGCCATCATCTGCTTGAATACCTTTTTCTTCTTTCCGGTCTGAATGTAGAGTTTTCCGTTAAGCACCTCTGCCACCCCGAATGGACGAACACGAGGTTGGTCGCCCTCCACTGTTGCAATGTAGAATACACCGCACTCGTGTAGATAGTCATGAACTTCCTGCACGGCACTTTTCGTCTGTGCGTTTACAACCATTGCTGTCATCAGCATAAAGAATAAAATCAGTTTTTTCATATTCATAAATTTTTAGCAAAGCAAACCGCATCATCCATATGTTGATATGGAGGATAGTTCTCAATGCGTTTATACTCCCGGTCATGGCCGTCAGTCCATCGTATTCTATAATTTTTCACTTGTCCTTAGTGATATACTGCATCATTAGTATTCTTCCTGGCCATCCGGCACCACCATGGTCGAAGCCGCTGAGCTCATGGATCGGTATCTCATGGTTGCCGATACCTTCAAGCACGGATTTCAAATAGAGGTTCTCCTCATAGCGTCCCATCTGTTCCAATTTCCGGTCGCCAGTTATCAGCACAAGTCTAGTACTGAGTTTGCGAACATTGTTGAGAGGGGCATACTTGTCAACTATCGGTGAGGTGAAAGAGATACCTCTCTCGCGACGAATAGTATAATGTGTGGCTGTCTGGCCGCCTATCGGGAAATATCCCTTGATACTGTCAGCATCAACACCAAACTTTCCCAGATAGTCTTTATCGAGACAGAGCATCAGTGTAAGGTAACCACCTGCCGAATGACCACTGATATACACCTTGCTCGGATCGCCTCCGTACTCTTTAATGTGCTTCACTACCCAAGCAACGGCTTCCGCAGCGTCCTCTGTATATTGTGGATTGTGAGCTCGCGGGTAGAGTCTGTAGTTAGGCGCGACAACCGCAACGCCCTGATTCTTCAGATCGCCAGGTATGTCCTTGTGTCCTTCTGTCAGTCCACCGCCATGAAACCATACTATGGTTTTGAATGGGCGATTTGCATCAGTAGGATAGTAGATATCCAACTTACACCGCTCCTGTCTGTATGAAGAAGTATCATTGGGACTTACATATGAAATATCGTCAATCTCTTTATACTTTGTTTGCGCAGATACACAGTTCAATGTAAACAAAGCAAACATTACGGCTATTACGACTTGTTTCATAATATGCTTGGTTTATATACTTTATATATAACAATCAGATGGAAACTACGGGACTGAGGGCTTTAACTTCAATGCTAATTGCTGTGCCATAAAATATAACAGCTGCATGATTATTTACTTTTCGGATAACCAATCTGACTGTTGAGTACGAGGTCGTAGTTGTCGTCAAGACCCAATTCTTTCTTCAGTGTCTCACTGTCCATTGTCATACGGGGCACAGTGTTTAAACCAAGCGCACTGCAAGCGAGGCAGATGTTTTCCGACACATACCCCGCATCGACAACACCCATGCGGACCTTAGCATCATAGGAACTCTGCTGCGGGAACTTGTTGTGATTGCTGACCAGCAACAGAGAGACCGGTGCACTGGCTGCAAAACTCTGGCGTCCGGCAACGGCGGTGCGCAAGTCCTTGCTGCTGACTTTTTGCAGACTGTTGTCCTTCGGCTGATAGAGATAAGTGCCGTCCTGACGAACAACGTACACCAGTATGTCCTGTGCATTGATGGCAGAAGGAGCAGTAATCTTGCCCTCTCCGGGACGGTTGATGCCGCAAGCTGCCCAAAGTACGGTTGACAGTACATTGTCGGGAATCGCCTTGTCAGTGTATTCACGTGTCGAGTGACGGTTCTGCAAGGCCTGTATCAGCGTCACCTGATTGTCCATGAGTGGATCCGGCAACTGGACATTGTCCTGTGCCTTGCATGATGTGGCTGCCATGAGAAGAGCCGCACATGCGATTGTTAGAATGTTCTTCATATTAAACCTCCTTGAATGCCATAAGCTGATGAATTGTTTATTTCAGCCTCAAAGGTACAACTTTATATCGACAATAATGAACAAAGTATTGAGTAACTATTGCATAGAAGTAATCTTGTTGTAAGTGACGTTGCGCTCGTCCCACTTGTCTTTTGGCGTTACCTATCTGGATCTTTTGTGTGAGGATGCGCAGGCGGTTGCCAAATATACGAACATTTTAGGATAATAACCGTTTTTGGGTCCAGAATCTACAATGCATATTTCTCTCGGTGCCTCATGATGGCATCCATGTTGTCCAACGACCAGTCCACCAACTGATTGAGCAGTGGGATGAGCGTCTTTCCGCGCTTCGTCAGCTTGTATTCCACACGCGGCGGAACCTCGGGATAGATGGTCCGGGACAGAAGATCATCAGCCTCCAGTTTACGTAACGTTGAAGTGAGCATCTTCTGTGAAACATCGGGTATAGCCTTGCAAAGGTCGCTGAAGCGCATGGCTTCTGCCTTTTCGTGTAAGGCAAGCAGCACAAGCAATGACCAACGGTCACCGATACGGGAAAGTACATTTCTTACCGGACATTGGGGAAATAACGGGTCGACTACCTGATTTCTGATCATCTTCATTTCTTATAAACGTACAAAACCGTCACAGACAAGCGGTCTTGTCCATGACGGTAAAGATTTTTAATATGATTCCTTTGATTACCATTTCACCTGGTCCTTCAGGATAACGCCATCGGTGGCATCGTCCTGGGTGAAAGGCGTCTCACGATACTGGACGCAGAGCACCACCATCGGCTCCGTGCCGTTGTTGTGAATGGTGCGTTTGCCTTCTGGTGAGACGCGCACCACACTGCCTTCCTGCAAAGGGATGTTCACACCGTCAACCTGATATTCTCCTTTGCCGCTGAGAACGAAATAAAGCTCCTCATGGGTCTTGTGCGTATGATAGAAACCGCCCTCCTGACCAGGAGCGTAAATCTGAAAAGAGAACTCAGAGCCTTTCGTTCCGAGAGCCTGTCCGCCAAACACCTTGCCGGGAATCTTTATATCGCCCAAAGATAAGACATAGTCACCTAACTCGTTCAGCTTACCGAAATCCACTGCACTGAAGTTCTTGCCTTCAGCAATTTTCTTAACCTCTTTCATAATGTTCTAATATGTTACTTACTTTTCTTTTGTTTACGGTTGCAAAGTTAGTTACTGTTTTTGATTCCTGCAAGAAGGAACTTGAAAGTAAGACACTTACCTCTAGGTAACTATTGCTGATGCTGAGAAAGTTACGAGCTCAGACATTAAGATTGTTTAGCTCTTTTTCGTATTTGCCCTCCCCTATCTGTGTCAGAGAGTCGAGGGCAAAGGGGACGTCCTTGCGGAAGGCAGACATGAACCTTTCGCTCTCTAGAATGACCGTTGATGAACATCCTGCCATCATAACGGTACAGGCTGATAGTATAAAAGTCTTGAAAATCTCTTTGTAGTTCATATAGGTGAATTATAACAGTTGTGCCATTTTCTCAAAGATATACGCAGCGTCCCAATACTCGAAGTTGTTGGCTCCCAGGCGCACCATGATGAGGTGTTTGGCAGGATTAATGTAGAGCACCTGACCACGGATGCCTACTGCATACGTTCCGGGGCAGGCGGGATCCTTGATTCCCAGGTCATAACTGTTGTACCAGCACAGATGATAGCCATCGTTGGTCGTGTCGTATGCTATGGACTCGCGTATCCACTTCTCGCTGACGATGCGACGGCCGTTCCATACGCCACCATTCAGATACAGTCGACCGATTCTCGCCAGGTCCATGGCGTTGGTGGCGATGCCACCGAAGGCATGAGAGTGGTGATGCTTACGGCTGTCGATGGTGATATACGCGTCGTGGCTCATACCCAGAGGCTTCCATACCTTCTCACTAAGGTAGCCGGCAAGGCTCTGATGTGTGGCTCGCTCGATGACCAGTCCCAGCACCTGGGTGTCTATGCTACGGTAGTTATGCGTCGTCCCCGGCTCACATCTGAACTTCAGGCGCTTCACCAATTTCATCACGTTGTGACTATACTGCAAGTCAGCCATCTTTCGCAGGTTGCCCAGTCCCTTTCGGTTCAGACTGTAGGTGTCCTCCATCTTCAGGCCCGACTGCATGTTGAGCAGATGGCGGATGGTGAGTTCCTGCCAATAAGGATGCTTAGACTTCAGCTCAGGGAGATAGTCAGTCACCGGGTCGTCGATGCTCTTGATGTAACCCTCATCGACGGCGATGCCACAGAGCAGCGATGTGATGGACTTTGAGACGGAGAATATCGTAGCGTTCGTTGTTGGCGTATATGTACCGGAGCTCTTCTCATAGATGATGGTGTCGTTCCGGATGATGATGGTGGTCTGGTTAGGACTCAGATTGGCCATACGCTCTGACAATGTTTGCATCTTCTTCCCTCTGAGAGGCTCACAGATATGAAGGGTGTCGAGTTCTCTTTTGGAATCAGGAAGCGCTACGAAAGAGAATGTTCCTTTCGCTGTCCGGATGGTATCCCGCTCCCGTTGATGGAAGCTGAATGTTGTTGGTCCGTCCTTCCCATCCTTGTGCAATCCGCGTATGACGGAGCAAGATGATAACAAGCCTGTAAGTAAAGCTATGTATAAAATTCTATTGTTTCTCATTTTATAATTTTGTGTTAGTACAATCATATTGACGACAAAATTACTAAAATATCAGCAATAAGCGCACGGGTTGCAATCTTTTTCCATATCTTTATAAAAGATATCATAAAATGTTCAAAACATGAAGAAGAACCCGAAACTCTATCTGGCATTTTCACAGCTCCACCGGCGTATTCCTCCTCCTCACCTCCGCTTCCTGCTTCTTCCGTGCTTCTTCAATGGCTTTCTCGTAGCCTGTGAGGGCAGCGAAGGGTGAGAACTGCGCCGCACGGTTGTACATGCTCATCTTCGGATGTTTCGTCGAGACGTGGTGCGGAAGATTGATGATGTCGTCGTAGTTGGCCATTTGTCTCCGTTATTTGATATTCCAAATATCCTGCGGATCGAAGACACCCGACCGATGTTGCCTGGCCAGGTTGAGCATGGCGTGAGCCACAACTTCTGTCTTCATCGGCTTTATAGAGCGGAAGAGTCCTATCTTATTAAAGAACTGAATGACCGGCACGGATATTTTCTCTATGGTCTTCGTGGTGTTCTTGCGGATCAACGAAGGTGGACGGAGAATGGAGAGTTGGCTGAAACCGAGCTTACTTACTGCATCTTCCAGTTCGCCTTTCATGCGAGTATAGAAGAATCGGCTCTTACTGTCGGCCATGGCTGATGATACGAGGACGTATGCCGGTACACCATTGTCGGCTGCTGCTTTGGCAAAATTGTACTGATAGGTATAGTCAACCTTGTACTGGTTCTCCTTGCTGCCGGCCGTTGCCCTGTTGGTTCCCATGCAGGAGAAGAGCACGTCGCCTTTGACGGTGTTGCTCCACTGTTCCGGATGGTTGAAGTCAACGATATGCACTTTCAGCTTGTCGCTGGCGAAGGCTGGCTTCCGTCTTACAAAGACATCAACCTGCTCTATTTCACTGTCTTCCAATAATAATTGGGTCAGGTCTCTACCCGCGGCACCAGTCGCGCCCAATATAATAGCTTTCATAATTTGTCTTTTTATTTGTTACTGAGAATATTCTTAACTTCTTATCTTACGCTTTGTGTCCTCCTATCTGATTGTTCCGTTCTTTCTGTGTCGCGCCCTCAGCGTAGTTCAGTCCGCGCAGCAGGGCGTTCTTGCCAAACTCCTTCTTGATCTTCAGTGCCGCCTCCTGCAACCGCCGCTCCTTGGCAGTCGCCTCGTTCTCGCGTTTCTGTTCCCGTGCCTCCGCCTCATAGTCGGTGAAGAGGTCGAGCTGCACGGGCGTGTGTTGCCGTTGCCGCCGGTACACGTCCTCACTGATGACGTGGTTGACGGTGATGTTCAGCCGTCGGATGAGCAAGACCGGGGTGACAATGCGGTCGTAGAGCTCGGTGACGGCATGGATGATCAGCTGCGAGGAAGACGTGGGGTGCCCCAACGACAGCATGCCATGGGCGTGCTTCGGCACACTGCGGCCATACCAGTCGGTACTGACCTCCCCGTGATATTGCGCTCGGATAGCGGAGTTGGTGAGACTCTCGCGGTCGTAGCCCACCGTGAGGACGATCTGGTCGCCCACGAGATGCTTGTCAACCAGGTCGAGCGACAGCGCATCCGCCATCTCACGCGCCACCACACGGCCTTTCTCCGCCGTATACGCACTTTGCAGCACCTGACCGCTGCCCAGCGAGTTGGTCTCCGGCTTGTACGCCTTGATATAATCCATCGTCACCGGCTCCCAGCCCCAAGCGTGGTCGATTATGAGCTCGGCGTTGACGCCGAACATCCGGTAGAGCAGCTCCTCGTTGTTAACCGACATCCTCGCCAACTGTCCCATCGTCTCGATACCGATGCCGTTAAGCCTTGCCACGATGCCGCGTCCGAAGCGCCAGAAGTCGGTCATCGGCTGATGGTTCCACAACTCCCTTCGGTAGCTCATCTCGTCGAGTTCGGCAATGCGCACCCCGTCCTTGTCTGCCGGGATATGCTTCGCCACCACATCCATCGCCACCTTGCAGAGATAGAGGTTCGTGCCGATGCCCGCCGTGGCGGTGATGCCCGTCGTGCGCAGCACATCGCGGATCATCGTCATCGCCAGCTCATGCGCCGTCATCTTGTAGGATTGCAGATAGTCGGTCACGTCGGCAAAGATCTCGTCGATGGGGTAGACGTGGATGTCCTCTGGCGCGATATATTTGAGGTAGATGCCGTAGATCTCACTGCTCGCCCTGATGTACTCCGCCATCCGCGGCGTGGCAGCGATGTAGTCAGCCTCCCAGTCGGGGTGCTCCAGCAGTTCCTTGGCGAGATACGACTTTCCCGTGAACGGTCTGAAACCGATGGCCTTACGCCGCTCACAGTTCACCTCCCGCATCTTCTCCACGACCTCGAAGAGCCGGGCGCGCCCGCCCAGTCCGTAAGCCTTCATCGAGGGCGACACGGCCAGGCAGATGGTTTTCTCCGTGCGGCTCACGTCAGCCACGACAAGGTTAGTCGTCAGCGGATCGAGTCCCCTGGCGACACACTCCACCGAACTGTAGAAGCTCTTCAGGTCGATGGCCACGTAGGTCCTGTTTTTGTCGGTCAATGTTCGGTCTGTCAGACTAATATTTCCCAAAAGCTTTGCGGCAGGTGGATGTTCTCCACACTGACGGCTTCCTCAAACAGCGGAGCGATCTCGTCGGGCGTGAATCCGGCGATTCCGCAGCCTATCGGAGTGACGAGGAACGTCAGCTCGGGATGAGCCTTGGCATAGTCGATAAACTTATTGACGTAGGGACGGATTGTCTCCACGCCGCCCTGCATGGTCGGGATGGCATAGCTCTGCCCCTGCGGGCCGTCGCCATTGCCCATGACTGCGCCGAAGTAAAGGCGTGCCGTGCGTGCGGCTCCGCCCCCGTGCATGCCTGCGAGATTGCTGCCAAAGACAAAGATCTCATTGGGTTTGAGTGAAGTGATGTACTCGGGTGTGATGCGGTTGGAATAATCTTTCTCCATAGTTGGTGGTA
>URCI01000074.1 GCA_900546345.1 uncultured Prevotella sp.
AAAATTCCATTTCATTCCATTTTATTTTGTCATTCCACTCGTTTGCACTATCTTTAGATAAAATAGGCGGCACTCGGGAATGAAAAATAAAATTCCATTTCATTCCATTTTATTTTGTCATTCCACTCGTTTGCACTATCTTTGCAGTAAGTTTACCATTTAATCATAAAACGCCATGACTGTAACAGACATGCAGGAGATAAAAACGGCCAGCATTCAACAGCTGACGACCGGAAAGGACGATGGGCAGGATGTGCTGCTCGTCTCTCTCAAAGAAGCCTATCAAAGCAAACCACAATATCTGCGCTCACTCAAGAAAGAGTTTGAACGCTGCAAAGATCTCGACCATCAGCATCTGCTGAAATACCTCGCCATCAAGGACGTGGACGGGCTCGGCACATGCCTGGAAATGGAATGGGAACCTGCACGCTCATTGCAGGATTTCCTCAAAGAGGGACACAGTGAGGATGAGAAAAAACGTGTCGTCGGACAGATCGCATCGGCATTGGAGTATCTCCATGAAAACGGCATCGTGCACGGTGCCTTGGATCCTGCCTTCATCTTCATCACGAAGAAAACCGACGAGGTGAAGGTGCTGAACTTCAGACTGCGTTATGCCGACTCGATGAGCATGCCTAACAGCAGCCTGCGCTTCATCGCGCCGGAAGCTAAAGACGGTACGGTGGCGCTTGACGCACGCGCGGACGTCTACTCTCTCGGCATGATCGTCAAAAACATGGAACTCGGCAGTGAATATGATCAAGTCGTCGACGGCAGTTGCAGCTTTGGACGCAGTGAGCGCTACATGAGCATAGAGGACTTCATGGAGGCTTTTGAGCACCATCGCTACAACCGCAAGCAGGAGGCTTCTTCGTCACCCGTCAACAGAAAAATGATCGGACTGGTGGCTGTGATCGCAGTGCTCGTGGTCATAGCAGCAGTGCTGCTCTTCAGCCAGAGCGGTCAGTCGAACCAGCAGACCGCCAGCAATGACTCTACGCAGGTGGCCAGCAACGACCAACAGCAAAGCACCGACAGCGCCAATAGCGTATCTGGACAAGTGGCTCCAACCGCTGACACCACGGCCAGCACACCATCCTCTGCCGACGCGCAGACACCGCAATACACGGGTGACTTGGTATTCCTCAACAACCTCGTGCCGCAAATGCACATCGATATCGACAAGATCTACGCTTCCAGCTCTGATCCTGACCAGATCCACAAAAAAGTGAGCATCTACTACAAAGGATTGCGCAAGACGTTGGGCAGCCTCAACGAGGAGCAGTTCGCTGCCTTTGACAAGGCCTTCAGTGATTATATCAAATCGAAACAATAATATCACATAAGGTGTCGCCCATGCTTGTGGCGGACGACACCTTATTATATATATAGCAACAAAAAAGGCAACCGCCACATCGGGGCAGTTGCCTTTCTTTTTGAAAACCGGTTTTACCAAAGAGTGTGAAAGACACGCTTAGGCAATTATTCTTTCAGCGCATTCCATCCTTGTGCGGTGATGTCAAACTCCTTGTTGTCGCGTGAGATCAGCCGCACGCCAAGCTCCTCCTTGGTGATGTATCCGATCTGCTTGATGCCGTTGCTCTCCAAGGCATCGAGCTTGTCGTGGTCGCCAATGGGACAAGTGAAGAGCAACTCATAATCATCGCCTCCATTCATGGCACAAGTGGTGACATTGATGTTCAACTCTTCCGCCATCACTGCTGTCTGGTAGTCGATAGGGATGTTCTTCTCATAGATGCGGCACCCGCAATGACTCTGCTTGCAGATATGCAACAACTCTGAAGACAAGCCGTCGGAGATGTCCATCATTGCCGTCGGATGGATGTTGTTCTCACGCAACAGGCTGATGATGTCTCCCCGTGCCTCCGGTTTGAGCTGTCGCTGGAGGAGATATTCCTTACCGGCAAAGTCGGGCTGGAAGTCATTGAGTTTGCGGGCCTCTTGCTGCAAATGCTCCACGAGTTTGGTGTTACCCGCCTTGTGCGCCTCCTGCAATTTCTTGTTCATCGCATCTACTTGCTGATAGAACACGCTTTTCTCGCGCTCAAGAAGCTGCAGGCCCATGTAGGCGGCACCAAGATCACCGGTGACACAGACCAAATCGGTCTCGTTGGCACCATTGCGATACACGATGTCTTCCTTCTTGGCCTCACCGATGCACGTGATGCTGATGGCCAGTCCGGTGTAGGACGCCGTGGTGTCTCCACCCACAACGTCGACGCTCCACTTCTCACAAGCCCGCCGCAGTCCATCGTAGAAGGCTTCTATATCCTCCACCTTCAGGCGCTTGCCAATGGCCAACGACACGGTCATCTGCCGCGGTGTTCCGTTCATGGCAAAGATATCCGAGATGTTGACCATGGCTGCCTTGTAGCCCAATTCCTGCATGGTGATGTAGGTAAGGTCGAAATGGATGCCCTCCATCAACATGTCCGTGGTGACAAGCACCTCGGACTCAGGATAATGAAGAACTGCACAGTCGTCGCCCACACCGTAGCGTGTCGACGCGTTGACTGGCTTGATGTCCTTGGTGAGATGATCAATCAGACCAAACTCACCCAACTTTGCAATTTCCATATAATCTCTTAAGAGTATCTGTATACGCTGGTGCTTTATCTATTAGTCTGTATACTTTGTTACTCTGTCTTTTACTCTGTTCTTTATTTATTACTCTGTCTGATGATCATTTCGCGCATGATCTCTGTCATCTTCGGCTCAGCGATGTTGGCAGCTTTCTGCACTTCTTCATGGCTCACCTCCACGGCCGGCTCAAAACCGCCTAAGTCGGTGATGATGCTCATGCCAAAGACCTTAATGCCACAATGGTGAGCTACGATGACCTCCGGAACGGTCGACATGCCCACAGCATCACCGCCCATCAAATGATACATCCTGTACTCGGAAGGTGTCTCGAACGTTGGACCCTGTACGCCGACATAGACGCCGTGCTGCAACGTAAAGCCTTTCTCCTGAGCAATGCTGTCTGCCAAAGCGATCAGCTGATGGTCATAAGCCTCATGCATATCGGGGAAGCGAGGACCTACCGGGTAGTTTCTGCCACGCAAAGGATGCTCGGGGAAAAGATTGATATGGTCTACGATGACCATCATGTCGCCGATATGGAACTTGGGATTCATGCCGCCTGAGGCATTGCTCACAAAGAGCGTCTGGATACCCAACTCATACATCACGCGCACAGGGAAGGTGACTTCCTTCATCGAATAGCCCTCATAGAAATGGAAACGGCCGTCCATGGCCATGATGTCAACACCGCCCAACTGACCAAAAATCAGTTTGCCGGCATGACCTTCCACCGTCGAGACTGGGAAATTTGGAATCGACTTGTAGGGGATTTCCAATGGATTAGTTATCTCGGAAGCTAATTGTCCGAGGCCTGTTCCCAGAATGATGGCGGTTCGCGGGCTTGCTGGCATCCTTTCCTTTAACCAGGATGCTGTTTCTTGAATTTTTGCGTACATAGCTTAAAATTTTATTATTGAACGTCTCGGCCTCGTCGAGCATAAAATTGATGCGGATTGGCAAGCGGTAGAGATGCTTTCTTACCTCATTGTCAAGTCCTTCGAGGTTCTCAAGACGTGTACTGTCTTTATCTGTAGTAATGATCACACGCGGCTCCGGCAAGGACTGGAAAGCCTCGTTGATGCGTTGTGCGTCCTTGGCCTTGAAGAAATGGTGGTCGGAAAAAGTCAGAGGGGTGATCGACCGACATTGTTTCTTCAAATCGGCCTCCATCTGCAAAGGAGAGGCTATGCCCGTGAGCAGCAACACATTTTGTCCCGTCAATGGCGAAGGCCGACCGGAGAGTGGCGCTGCCTCTTGCGGGAAGACGGCAACAGGCGTGTCGTAATCGATGCAGGTGAAATAGAGCTCCTGGTAAGGATAGAGGTTCATGGCTTTGGTAAGTACACGAAACTCCATCGGCTTCAGGTCTTTGGGGCACTTCGTGATGATCACGATGTCTGCACGGCTCTTGCCATTGAGACTCTCACGCAACCTTCCTGCCGGCAAGAGCTTGTCGTAGATGATCAGCCGGTGATAGTCGACTAACAAGATGTTAATGCCGGGCTTGATATAACGGTGCTGATAAGCATCATCGAGAAGGATGACATCAACGTCATGGGTCTCCTTGTCATGAGTCAGCCGGTCTACGCCCTGACAGCGGTTTTTGTCCACGGCAACATACACATCCGGGAATTTCTTCTTCATCTGATAGGGCTCGTCACCGATTTCCCGAATCGTGGTATCACGATCGGCGAGCACATAGCCCTTGCTCTTGCGTTTATATCCACGCGAGAGCACACCGACCTTTACCACATCCTTGAGTAGCCGGATAAGGTATTCCACGTGAGGAGTCTTGCCTGATCCGCCGACCGTGATATTTCCCACGGCTATGATTGGGATGGCAAAAGCACGCTTCTTGAGTACTCCTAAGTCGAAAAGCCAGTTGCGAAAGCCAACGCCAAGGCCATACAGCCAACTCAGCGGCAAGAGCCAATCATTGATTTTGATGTAATCCCCTTCTGTTCGCATGATGATTATTTGATGATCAACTGATAAGGCAGACGTGCCTGATAGCGGCTCAGCATCGTGGCTCTGCGCATCATCATATAAGCTTCGTAATCCTCGCCCAAGACGGTACGCAGCTGTGCATCGAGATAAGAGCCTGTGGAGCTGCCGAAAAGATCCATCATCTGATCCATCATGGCTTCTGCTCCGGGATACGATACTGTATGATATTCATTCAGAGATGCCAGCTTTGCAGCCTTCGCAATAGCCACATCCAGTCCGCCTAAGGCGTCCACAAGCTTCACCTTTTGAGCATCCATGCCTAAGAAGACATGTCCTTGGGCTAGCTGCTCAACACGGTCCATAGACAGATGACGGCCTTCAGACACACGCGACTTGAAGACACGATAGATATGGTTCACTGAACTCTGGATAAGAGACTGCTGCTCTAATGTCAATGGAGCCATATCGTCACCCATGATGGTGTTGCGATTGGTCTGTATGTAGTCTGCGTTAATACCCAGTTTACCGGTCAACAACTTAGAACGGTCGTACATGAGGCCATAGACGCCGATACTGCCCGTCAACGTGGTAGGCTCCGCAACAATATAATTGGCTGGAGAACTGATATAGTAGCCACCGGAAGCAGCATAGCCACCCATGGACACCACGACAGGCTTATGATTGCGCAACTCTTTGATGGCGTGCCAGATCTGATCTGAGGCAAAAGAGGAACCGCCGGGAGAGTTCACCCGGATCACCACAGCCTTCACATCGTCATCATCGGCCAAGTCGTTGAGATCCGCTGCCATATCCTTGCCGACAATCATGCTGCCTCCGTTGAACATCGACTGCGGACTGGCCGCGTCGACAATTTCTCCCTCGGCGTAGTACACGGCGATCTCCTTGCCCTTGTTCTCATTTTCTGTAGAAGCCAGGTCACTGGGAGACACCTGAGAGATCTCGTCGTCCTTGTCTAACCCAAGCCGTTTCTTGATATTTGCCTTCAGCTGGTCGGGATAAAGCAGTCCGTCGACAAGATGATATTTCTGGAAGTTTTTCGTGTCCTCCACTCCGATGTACCGATCGGCGTATGCGTTTAGTGTGTCGGCACTGATTTTGCGGTTCTTGCTCACAGTCTGTACGAGCTGATTCCAAATGCCGGAAATATAACGTGTGGTCTGCTCTCGGTCCGGTCCACTCATGTGGTCACTGATCAAAGGCTCTGTAGCACTCTTGTATTTACCGCACTTGAAGACATTAGCTTTTATGCCGACCTTGTCGAGCAATGGTTTGAAATACATAATCTTTGCACCCAGTCCATGCCAATCGACAGAACCCTGCGGATGAAGGTAGATCTTGTCTGCTGCACTGGCCAGATAATAGGTGAAGGCATTATAGGCATCGCCATAGGCAACGAGCCATTTTCCCGATGTCTTATAATCCTGCAGTGCATGATAGATCTCTTCTACCTGGGCAGGCGAAGCATTGAACATACCGGCCTCGAGATAGATGCCGGAAATCTTGTCGTCGGTCTTTGCCAGTTTGATCGCAGTGAGCATGTCCTCCAAAGTCTGTGCGGTGTTGCCCTGAAGCTCATCGCGCAGCGATGGGCTACTATGGTCTGTCAAGGCACCATCAAGCGAAAGAACGAGGACGCTATTCTTCTTCACGCTAGACGTAGCCTGCGATGCCGCCATCATTCCCGACAGCGTCATCGTAGCAATCATGAACGCCACGATAGAGAAAACGAAAAGGCCGACGATCGTCGCGCCTGTCATCTTAAGGAAATTCTTCATGCACTGATATTGTTAGATGATTGTTATCGAAAGAATAGACAGTATCATTGTTTTTGCAAACTTACTAAAAAAAAATCATATAAACAAACTTTTCCTTTACAAATACACCTAGTTGACTATGCAACCAAGAAGATGTAATACAGACGTAATACATGTGAGTAGGGGGAAAAAGGCTCCGATCTCCCTACTCCATCAATACAAACACGATCAAAGGACGACTACGGCTTGTTCTGCTTCTGACGGGCATGAATGATTCTGACCGTTCCGCACAGAGCATCATAGCGTACCTGCAAGGAATCACGCTTGACGCGTAACTGATTGCGGCGCAAGAGACTAGACTCAGCATTCATCTGCTGTATGGTAGCCTGCAAGGCGGAGTCGGTAAGTCCGATGTCGTGCTGTGTCATCTTCAGACTGGCATCTTGCCAAATGACAAGTGCACGCTGCCGGCTTTTGATGGCACGGGGATGTTTGGCACGCAACTGAGTAATGGCGTTGAGGGTGGCCTGGTACTCGCCCCGTTGATACAACGACTCTATCTTCTTCATCATTGGAGCAGCTTTCTCGTCTTCCGAAGGCTGACAAGAAAAGCAACAAACCGATACGACGATGGCTAGGAGCAATTTCTTCATGGGAATAAGTTTTTTATACGAGGGAAATGACTATGGTTCTGCATACTGCTCTACAAACTGTTTCACTGCGCGGCGATATGCCAAAGGATGGTCGTGGAGACTGCGCGCATGGGCTGAGCCAGGTGCAAGCCACTTCTGCTTGGGTTGCGGCTTTGCCTCATAGAGGGGATTTACCATCCACGTAGGCACAAACGTGTCCTTGGTGCCATGGATAAAAAGCATCGGCTTGTGGCAGCGAGCTACCATCTTCAGCGGTGAAGCCTCGCCAAACGACCAGCCATAACGCACGCGGCAAAGAGCGGAGGCCGTATAGAGAAGGGGGAAAGACGGCAAGCCAAATTGGTCGCGCAACTCGCTTCCGAACTCATCCCATGCACTGGTATAACCACAGTCTTCTACAAAAGCCTTCACAAACGAAGGCGTCGGCTCACCGGAGACACACATCGTCGTTGCCGCTCCCATCGATATGCCATGCACAACCATACGGGAACTGTCAGCCTGTAAACCAAAACACTGATTGGCAACGCCCAGCCACCGAAGGACATCTTTCCGATCCAACCATCCCATCTGCTGATGATCACCGGCACTGCGTCCATTGCCGTAGAGTTCGGGCAGGAAGACATTGTAGTCCATCTCCTGATAGACCTTGGCCCATGGCAGCATGTAGAGGGCGCAATCAGTGTAGCCATGTACCACCACGGCGACCTTGTTACTTCGGTGAGGCGCATTGAGATAGACACCATGCAGACTGTCACCACGTTCATTGACGATGATGGTGTCATGAAGACAATGGTTGGCGCGAAGACTGTCGGTCCAAGTACGTAACGATGGATAATCGTGCAGTACACGTTTCCAAATGTATGCTTCATGACGCCCCTTATTGAAGGTAGGCTGAAGGGCAAAGTCCAGCATATACCAGCTTGCGCCTCCCAACACAAGAAGCAGCAAGAGCACCACACCCGAAACAATCCAAAGGAATAGATGATGATTGCGTCGTCTTTCCATATACCTGATCTTAAGATGATAAAAGGCCACAAATCGTCATTGCAGCCTCTATGTATTCTTGAAAGGAGACAACGGTAGGATCGCCGCTGCCTCCGTGGTTTTTATTCTGCTTTCCAGTATTTAGTCGTCCTGATAATACACGCGTTTGACACGATTGCTAATGCCGGTCAGCACCTCATAAGGGATGGTATCAAGCGCATCGCTCAAGACTGTGACAGGCAGATGGTCGCCGAAGATCTCCACAGAGTCGCCTTCCTTGCAGTCGATCCCGGTGACATCGATCATGGCAACATCCATGCAGATGTTGCCAACATACTCGGCCTTCTTGCCGTTGACCAGGCAATAGCAGTGACGATTGCCGAGATGACGGTTGAGACCATCGGCATAGCCGATAGGAATGGCGGCAATGACACTGTCATGATCGATCTTGCCTTTGCGGCTGTAGCCCACTGTGTCACCGGCCGGAACGTTGCGCAGCTGAAGAATCGTGGTCTTCAGTGTTGACACGTTGTTGATAATTTGATTGTTGCGGCTATTGATACCATAAAGTCCCAATCCCAAACGACACATATCTAATTGCCGTTCGGGGAAGTGCTCGATGCCGGCGGAGTTATCGATATGGCGAAGAATCTTATGATCAAAAGCTGCCTGCAACTTCTTACTGCCCTCATCAAAGAGTTGGAACTGGTGTGCGGAGAATTCATCGAACGAGTTATCGTCAGAGCCTACAAAGTGAGAGAAGACAGACCGCGGGATGATTGCGTTCTGATGTTTCAGCCGGTCGATAAGTTCATCCATGTCTTTTTCAGGATCGAAGCCCAGGCGATGCATGCCC
The DNA here is from genome assembly GCA_900546345.1 of uncultured Prevotella sp. Classification (GTDB taxonomy): domain Bacteria; phylum Bacteroidota; class Bacteroidia; order Bacteroidales; family Bacteroidaceae; genus Prevotella. The sequence goes on from URCI01000074.1 coordinate 8,820, forward strand.
GTATCGAGTTTGATATGGACAGGATAACCCGTGATACCCTCTTTCTCAGCAGCCTTGACCAATGCATCAAGCAGGCGGAAGGAATAGACTTCCGGCTCGAGATCATAGTCAAACATGGTCTTGAAAGCGCTCATCTCCGGGTTCATGATCATGATGTTGCTCGTGATACCATTACCGCGCAGCATGGCACCTTCATCGGCCACAGCCACTGCGAGATAGTCGACACGGTGATCTTGCAATGTCTTGGCAACCTCCACACTGCCAGCACCATAGGCGTCGGCCTTGATCATACATACGAGCTTGGTTTCCGGCTTCATGAACGAACGATAATAGTTGAGGTTTTTCACCACAGCACCTAAGTTCACTTCCAATACCGTCTCATGAACTTTCTGCACAAGCAACTCCGTGATCTGATCGAAACCAAAGCTGCGAGCGCCCTTAAGCAGGATGACTTCATCGCGCAGGCTCTTGAAGACCTCGCTATGGATAAAGGCTTCAACGCTCTCAAAGAAGAACTTCTCTGCTATCTGTATTTCGTCGGCATATTCACTGATCACCTTTCCGATGCCAATGAACTTCACCACACCACGCTTGCGCGCCAGGTCACTGACCTCGTGATAGAGTTCCGCAGGCTCTTCTCCGCTTTGGAAGATGTCACTAAGGATGAGTGTGCGACGACGGCCTTTGTGGTCAGGCCGACGGTTCATGAAGTCGAGCGCGATATCCAGCGAATTGATATCGGAGTTATAGGAGTCATTGATCAATGTACAGCCGTGGCGGCCTTCCTTCACCTCCAGGCGCATGGCGATCGGCTCCAACTGCTCCATGCGCTCAGCGAGTTGCTCGGCAGAGACACCGACATGCAGTGCTACAGCAGCGCAGATGATGGAGTTCGTGATCGACGCGTCGTCGATGAACGGAATCGTATAGCGGCTTTCCTTACCACCTTTATATATATAATGAATCGTTGTAGCCGAAGCTCTTTTCTCTATCTTCTTGACAAACATAGGCGCCTTGCTGTCTTTCAACGACCAACAAAGCCGTTCACCTTGATAATTGAACTCCCCTGCTACTTTATTAATTATGGAGTCATCCTCGTTGTAGACCACCGTTTGCGCATCGTGGAAAAGAATCAGTTTCTCACGGCATTTTTCTTCCATAGAAGAGAAATTCTCCTGATGCGCGTCGCCAAGGTTGGTCAGCACGGCTATAGTGGGCTGGATGATGTCGCGCAACGCTAACATCTCACCAGGCTGACTGATACCTGCCTCAAAGATACCGACTTGCGTGCTGTCGTCCATAAGCCAAACAGACAGTGGGACACCAATCTGAGAGTTATAGCTACGTGGACTGCGAGTGACATACAGCTGCGGAGAAAGCAACTGATAGAGCCACTCCTTGACCATAGTCTTGCCATTGCTGCCCGTAATGCCAATGATAGGTATGTTGAACTCATCACGATGACGTTCAGCCAATCGCTGCAGCGCTTCCAAAGTATTGACAACTTTCAGAAAGTTTGCATTGGGATAATCAACAGCATAGCCAGCGGGTACGTCGGTGACTACAAAGTTGCGTACACCACGACGGTAGAGCTCGGGGATGTAGTTATGGCCATCATTACGGGTTGACTTAAGGGCGAAGAACAAAGTCTCCTCGGGAAAACAAAGCGAGCGGCTGTCTGTTAATAGAAAGCCGACATTAGCGTCCGCACTACCAAAACGGCGTGCGCCGATGAGTGTGGTTACTTTTTCAATAGTATAAGTCATTGCAATTGCTTTTATCTACTGCAAAGATAGTGCAAACGAGCGGAATGACAAAATAAAATGGAATGAAATGAAATTTTATTTTTCATTCCCGAGTGCAGCCTAGCTTTTTTAAAGATAGTGCAAACGAGCGGAATGACAAAATAAAATGGAATGAAATGAAATTTTATTTTTCATTCCCGAGTGC
>URCI01000075.1 GCA_900546345.1 uncultured Prevotella sp.
TTGTTGCTCAGGTACTTATAAATAAAGTTAAATCAAAGTGTTGCGGAATTAAGGTTTATAATATACCGACTGTTGTAAGGCCAGTATATTTGTAGTGGTTAGACACTGGCTGCAAACAGACTAACGCTTCAGTCGGCGTAGGACACCAGTTTGAGTTTTGAAGCTCGAAGAGGAAATTATTACATTATTGAAACAGCTTGACCATGTGGATAACCATTTGGTCATGCGGGAGTATGTGTCTCAAAACTGCCCATCCCTTTATTTATCGGAATATCAGTTCTAAGGCTAATAGCTTTTTTAGAGGAAATATACGGAAAAAGTCTTTTCCTTCCAAATGATGAGCACGGATTTTGTAACAGCCTCTCTTCCTGTAGACATTCACGCAGAAGAACATCCTTAACGATATTGTTGGATAATCTGACAATTATCTGCCTTCGTGGCTGCGATTTTTACAGACAAGAGGCTGCCGGACGCAAAAAACGCAAAAAACGGACAGTTTCCCATAATCATTTGGCTATCAACGTCATACAGAATTTTGAGTTTGTTTCCATCATCAAACGCATCTTCTCTGCCATGAAAATGGCAAGAAAATGCCGGCCATATCAGTGTTTTGTGGTTGGCATCTCAATGGTTTCTGCCGGTCATCATGGTTGTTTCTGTCGGTCATCTCAATAGTTTGACAAGCTTACTTCAGTGTTTTCTCAAAACCACGACACGCGTTTGTGCCCGACAACCCCATTTTTGCTCTTTTTCGCAGGATTGCTTTCTCTAGAATGGAACATTGCGGAGCAAGTGTTTTGTCAAGTTGTTTGTCGGCGTAGCCCATCCGGCGAACAGCGAGACACCGGCGAGCAGCACTTTTCACAAGCGGCATGAGATTTTTAGGTCATAGATTTGCTTTTCTCGCTATTTTTTCGTTACTTTGCAAAGTATAGGAGACATTTGGAACATTTAGCATGAAGAAATACCTCAAGTGGGCGGGCATCGCCGTCGGCATCCCCGTGTCGCTGATCATTATACTCTGCCTGCTCTTTTACTTCCCTCCCTTTCAGAACTGGGCGGTAGGCCAGGTCACACGCTATGCGTCGGACAAGATGAAGATGCAGATCAGCGTGGGGCACGTGCGCCTGGCATGGCCCTTGGATCTCGCCCTCGATGAGGTGAAGGTCCTTGAGCCCAACGACTCGCTGCGGGGCGTAACGGACACCGTGGCACATATCCATCGCACCGTCGCTGACGTGCAGCTCTGGCCCCTGCTGAAAAAACAGGTCATGGTCGACGAGCTCTCCTTCCGCGACATGCAGGTCAACACCACGCACTTCATCCCCAAATGCCGCATCAAGGGCAAGGTGGGCAACCTCACGATCAAAGCCCACGGCATCGACCTCGGAAAGGAACACGTCAATGTCAACCACTGTCTGCTCGACAATGCCAGTCTCGACATCGCGCTCAGCGACACCGTACCCCCCGACACCACGCCCAGCACCAACTACTGGAAGATCGCCATCCAACAGCTCAAGGCCCGCAACACGGCCTTCGCCCTGCATCTGCCCGGTGACACGCTCGCCGTGCACGCCCTCTTCGGCAGCCTCGACGCACGACAAGCCTATCTCGACCTCTTCAAGAGTCTCTATACCGTCGGCCATCTCGACTGGAAAGCAGGGGCGCTGGCCATGGACCAAAAATACGTCAAGAAAGCCAAAGGTCTGGATTTTAACCACCTCGCACTCTCGCAGCTCAGCCTCCAGGCCGACTCCTTTTATTATTGCGACTCAAAACTCAACATCATCCTACGCCAGGGTGCCTTTCATGAAAAAAGCGGGCTGACCGTTGACAAGCTGCAAGGGCCTTTCCGCATGGACAGCACACGACTGGAACTGCCCGGACTGAGCCTCACCACGCCCGGCACACAACTGCGACTGGCTTTTGCCATGGACATGGACGCCTTTGCCGACTCCTTGCCGGGAAGCCTCCGGGCCACCGTTCACGGCCACGTGGGCATGAGCGACATCAGACTCTTGGCCGGACAGTACATGCCACGACAGCTGCTCAACAACCTGCCACGACAGCCACTGATCATCAACGGCAGCCTCGGCGGCAACCTCCAACGGCTGCACCTCAACCGGATGAGCCTCGTAATCCCTACCCTGCTGAGCCTCTCCGCCGATGGCTTCCTGAGCAGTCTGACCGTTCCCAGCCGGCTGACAGCCGACCTCGCCGTGAAAGCCCACGCTTACAACATGCGGCCCGTGAAGCGTCTCTTAGGCAGCGCCCTGCCCAAGACGGTCGACCTGCCCAATGGCATCGGCTTCCGTGGACATGTCAAAGCCAATGGACCACGCTACGCCGTGCGCTTCATCGCCACGCAGGGCGGAGGAGCTATCAGCGGACAAGCCTCGGTCGACACACGGGGCACGCTGGCCTACAAAGCCAACCTGCGCGCACGCCGCTTCCCCGTCAACCACTTCCTGCCACGACAGGGACTCCATCCCTTCACGGGCACGCTGACGGCCGACGGCTCCGGCACGGATCTCTTCTCGCCGCGCACCCGGCTGCAGGCCGCTGTACACAGCAAGCAGTTTGCTTATTCACGCTATAACCTGAGCGGCATCAAAGCCTCGGCCAATATCCGTGGCGGACATATCAAGGCCCATGTCAACAGCGCCAATCCGCTCTTCAAGGGACTGGTCGACGTCAGCGCGCAACTCAACCGAAAGGCCTTCATCGGCACAATCTCCTGCGATCTGGACAACGCCGACCTCTATGCGCTGCATCTCGCCGACAAGCCGATCACCCTCGGCATGTGCGGACATGTCGACGTAAGGTCAGATCTGAAGCAACACCACGACGTGGACGGCATGTTCAGCGACATCACACTTTCTGAGGGCAAACGCCACTACCGCCCCCAGGAGATCATGCTCGACATCCTCACCACCCGAGATACCACCCACGCCATCGTGGACTGCGGCGACTTCCACCTGAACATGGACGGCAGCGGCAGCTACGAGCGGCTTCTCAAGCACGGCAATGCCCTCGTGGCCGAACTGCAAAAGCAGATGACCAACAGGTATATCGACGAGGCACGGCTGCGACGGCTGCTCCCCAAGCTATCGCTCCGCATCTCCTCCGGCAGTGACAACATCGTCTACCGACTGCTCAAGCACTTTGGCTATGACCTTCACAACCTGCAGATGGACATGAGCTCATCGCCACTGCTCGGCCTCAACGGCACCATGCAAGCCGACTCTGTGGTCTATGACAGTATGGAGGTGGACACCATGCGCCTCAGTGTCAGATCAGGACTCGACAACGTAGCCTACACCCTGCAACTCCACAACGGCAAGAAAAACCCGAAGTATGTCTTCAATGCCTTCCTCGACGGCACCCTGCAAGGCGGCGGCACCACACTCACCACACGCCTCTATGACGAAAAGGATAAGCTCGGCATCAGACTCAGCCTCGAAGCAGCCATGGAGAACCACGGCATAAGGGTGCATCTCGCCGGCGACAACCCCATCCTGGCCTATAAGACATTTACCGTCAATGACAGCAACTATGTCTTCCTCAATGAGAACCGACGCGTCAGCGCCAACGTGAAGATGAAGGCCGCCGACGGCATGGGACTGCAGATCTACACCAATGACAGCAACACCGAGGCGCTGCAGGACATCACCATCTCGACTCACCAGCTCAACCTCGGCAAAGCTTTGTCCATCATCCCTTATATGCCTGACATGTCGGGAATCCTCAACGGTGACTTCCATCTCATACAGACACCCGAGCAACTCTCGGTCTCCTCGGCCGTCGACGTGAAGGACATGGTCTATGAGGGCTGTGAGATGGGCGACGTAGGATCGGAGTTTACTTATATGCCGAAACCCGACGGCACACACTATGTCGACGGGATCCTTACACACGACGGCGATGAAGTAGGCACCCTCACCGGCACCTATAACGCTGCCGGAAATGGTTACCTCGATGCCAAAGTAAGCACAGACCACCTGCCGTTGGCGATGATCAACGGATTCATACCGCAGAAGATCATTGGATTCAAGGGCACTGCCGACGGCAGCCTGACCGTCAAAGGCTCGCTGACCAAGCCCGTCGTCAACGGTGAGCTCTTCCTCGACTCGGCAAGCATGTTCAGCGAACCCTATGGCGTGGAGCTCGCCTTCGCCTCTGACCCCGTCACCTTCAAGGACAGCAAACTGCTCTTTGAGAACTTCGAGGTCTTCGCCCACAACGATCAGCCGCTCAATGTCAAGGGCACCTTTGACTTCTCTGACCTCCAGGCCATGCGGCTCAACGTGCAGATGCGCGCCACCAACCTGCTGCTCGTCGACAGCAAGGAGACCAGCCGTTCCGAGGTCTATGGCAAAGCCTACGTCAACTTCTATGGCACGATGACGGGATTGCTCGACAATCTCAAGGTGCGCGGACGGACCGACGTGCTTGGTACCACCGACCTGAAATACAACCTCAAGGACTCGCCGCTCTCCACCGACAACCAGCTCGAAGGGCTCGCCGAGTTTACCAACTTCAGTGACACGATCAACGACGAAGTCAACCGACCGCCACTCACCGGACTGAATGTCGACATGAACATACATATCGATGACGGCGCACACGTTGACGCCTTCCTCAACGCCGACCACTCCAACTATGTCGACGTTGTGGGCGGTGGCGACATGCGCATGCAATACAACATCGCCGATGGCGTGGTCCTCCGCGGACGATACACCATCGGCTCGGGCGAGATGAAATATTCGCTGCCCGTCATCCCGCTGAAGACCTTCAGCATCCAGGATGGCAGCTACATCAGCTTCACCGGCGACCCGATGAACCCGACGCTCAACATCACGGCAACGGAACAGACCAAGTCCACCGTAGGCAGTGATTCCGGCAACGGACGCTCCGTGACGTTCAACTGTGGCGTCGTGGTCACCAAGACCCTGCAGGACATGGGACTGGAGTTCACCATCGACGCACCGGAAGACATGACGATCCACAACCAGTTGCAGTCCATGTCGAAGGAGGAGCGCGGCAAGCTCGCCGTCACCATGCTCACCACGGGCATGTATCTCGCCGAAGGCAACATGAGCAATTTCACCATGAACTCGGCTCTGAGTGCCTTCCTCAACAGTCAGATCAACCAGATCTCGGGCAAGGCCCTGCGCTCGCTCGACGTCAGCGTGGGCGTGGAGAACTCGTTCAACGCGCAAGGCGCCCTGCACACCGACTACTCGTTTAAGTTCGCCAAGCGTTTCTGGAACAACCGCCTGCGCATCTCCATCGGTGGCAAACTGTCGACGGGTGCCGACATGTCGACCCAGCAGGATCAGACCTTCTTCGACAATGTGACCTTTGAATACCGGCTCAGTCCGACATCCAACAAATATCTCAACCTGTTCTATGTCCGTGACAGCTATGACTGGCTGGAAGGCAGCGTGAGCAAGTATGGCGGCGGCTTCCTGTGGAAGAGGAAGTTCAGCAGTCTCAGCGACCTGTTCGGCAAAGAGAAGCAAGACTCCGTCAAGTAATGACGACCCATCTTTTAGACGTTGATATTCATGATAGATAAGCATTTACATAGACTCATAACAGGCGTGGCGATGGTGCTGGCAACTCTGCTGCTCGGTGCCTGCTCCACCACGAAAAACATCCCTGACGGTGACCAGCTCTTCACGGGACTGGCCAAAACCGAATATAACGTGCCCGTGCGAGACGCGCATTTCACTAGCACGCAGGCGGAGATCGACGCTGCCCTGGCCACGGCACCCAATGGCGCGCTCTTTGGCAGCAGTTCGGTCAGATCGCCGTTTCAGGTCGGTCTATGGGTCTGGAATGCCTTCTCGGGCAGCGATGACGGCTTCTCGAAATGGATGCTCTCGTCATTCGGCTCCCGTCCGGTGCTCATCAGCTGGGTCAATCCTGCGCTGCGCGCATCGGTGGCGCAGGAGGTGCTGCGTGTCCACGGCTATTTCCGCGGCACGGTGGGCTATGACATCCTCCAGCAGCACAACCCCAAGAAGGCTAAGATCAAATACACGGTCAACACGGGACCTCTGTGGACCGTAGACACACTGACGTATCAAGGCTTCCCTCCACAGGCCGACAGCCTCATACGCCACTCAGCAGAGAAGGCGCTGATCCGCAAGGGCGACGCCTTTGACGTCAACACGCTCGAGGCCGAGCGTAAACGCGTCAGCACGCTCATGCGCGACAGCGGATTCTTTTATTATCAGCCCACCTACGCCTCGTGGCTCGTCGACAGCGTCTCTGTGCCCGGGAAGGTCATCCTCAGACTGCAACTCGCCGAGCAGACACCGCAGGTGGCTAAAAGAAAGTGGAGCATTGGAAAACTTGACATCGAACTGCACAAAGACTATGGCGACAGCCTCCTCAACAGTAAGACGAGGCGAGCCCTCACCGTGCACTACAATGGCAAACGGTCGCCGCTGCGCGTACCCGTCATCCTCGGCAGCAACCGGCTCTTCCCCGGACAGCCCTACAGCTACACCGACTATCAGGCAGGGCTCAGCAATCTCTCCTCAACAGGACTGTTCAGCACCGTCGACGTCAACTTCACGCCTCGCGACACCACCGGGCGCGCCGACACGCTCGACATGCGCATGAACCTGGTCTTTGACAAGCCTTACGACATCTACTTCGAAGGCAATGTCACCGGGAAAACCAACAACCGCTTCGGACCGGGCGCTGTGCTCGGCATCACACGCCGCAACGCTTTCCGTGGCGGCGAGCTCCTCGACCTGAAGCTCAAAGGCAACTATGAGTGGCAGACAGCCCACCATGGCGAAGGCAACTCCTCGAAGTTCAACAGCTATGAATATGGTGCCGACCTCTCGCTGCAACTGCCGCGTATGGTCATCCCCTTCGCGTCGTATTTCCGCAAGAAGCTCATCAGCCATTACCGGCGCATCGGCTTCTTCTCCACACCGTCGACAACACTGAAGTTCTCCACCGACATCCTCAACCGTGCCGGATTCTTCAAGCGCCGCATCGTGTCGGGCGAATGGACCTACGACCTGCAGACCTCGCCAACCAGCAAACATCAATTCACTCCGCTGTCGTTCTCCTATGAATATATGAAGCGGCGCACAGCAGCTTTCGACTCGGTATTGCAGGCCAATCCTTATCTGGCCTACACCATGCGCGACCAGTTCATCCCGAAGATGCAGTATGTCTACACCTACACGAGTCCGAAGACTTACCGCAATCCGCTGTGGTGGCAGACGACCATCAGCGAGAGCGGCAACATCCTGTCCTTGGGCGAGATGGTGGCTGGAAACAAATGGAGCGAGAAAAACAAGGAGCTCTTCAAGAATCCTTATGCGCAGTTCTTCAAATTGGAAACAGAAGTGGTCAAGACCTGGCAACTCACGGAGCACAGCAGTCTCGTGGCACATGGCGATGTCGGCATGCTGTGGGCTTACGGCAACTCCAACGAGGCGCCCTACAGTGAGCAGTTCTATGTCGGTGGTGCCAACTCGATCCGTGCCTTCACCGTGCGAAGCATCGGACCAGGAAGCTATCACAATGCCGCTTCGGCCACAAACAACTATCTCGACCAGACCGGCGACCTGAAGCTGTTGGCCAACCTGGAATACCGTCCCCGCCTCTTTGGCAACCTCTACGGAGCCCTGTTTCTCGATGCCGGTAACGTGTGGTCGCTGCACAACGACGAGCGCGCCGGCGGACACTTCGAAATCAAGAACGTACTCAAGGAGACGGCGCTCGGCACCGGTGTGGGACTACGCTATGACATGGACTTCCTTGTCATCCGAGTGGACTGGGGCGTGGGTCTCCACGTGCCCTACAAGAGCGGATTCTATAATGTGGGCTCGTTCAGTGACAGCCAAAGCCTGCACTTCGCCATCGGATATCCGTTCTAAGAGAGCCCTGACCTATCCCTCAGACCCTTCCCTAACCCTCCCCTTGGGGAGGGAATCGCAATACCCTTTATAGTCACTGACTACAATAGATAAATCTGTGAAGATCTGTGAGATCCGCGTGACATAACACTAAATTCTTTTCTCACAGATTTACACTGATCTCCACGGATGCAAAACCCTATAGCCGATAGTCAGTGCAAGAACAGGAATCTGTGAGGACATGTGAGATTTGCGAGAAAAAGAAATCCAGTGGGAATTAAAAACGTTATCCAATCATAAATAATTAAAAGAACTTTGAGAAATGACAGAGAATGAGATATCATATAAAATACGAGGAGGTATCTTTAAAGTCTATAATACGCTTGGACCAGGTCTGTTAGAATCGGTCTATCAAGAGGCGCTTGCTTATCAGCTGCGCAAAGACGGCCTCAATGTTAAAGAGCAGGAACATGTTCCTGTCTATTATGATGGACACTGTTTGGCCAATGACCTTCGCGTTGATATGCTCGTCAATGATACCGTTATAGTAGAATTGAAATCTGTTGCTGAAATGAAAAAACTGTTCTTCAAACAGACACTCACATATTTGAAGTTATCTAAAAAGCATCTCGGCATCCTGGTTAACTTCAACACAGAAAGCATCGACACCTCCATATACAGAATTGTGAATGGATTCGAGCATCCAACGGCTCCCACAATTTGATCTGTGAGAATATCTACCGGAGCTCTTTATCTCACACAGATTACCACAGATCTCCACGGATGCGTAACTCATAAAGAAATAGACATTGCGAGAGAAGGGATCTGTGAGAATCTGTGAAGAGCTG
>URCI01000076.1 GCA_900546345.1 uncultured Prevotella sp.
CGTCGGCGTCTCGATGGCCGGATAGCTCTTGCGAAAACCGCCGTCGGCGCGTAGCTCCACAGGACGGGCTCCCTGAGTGTAGATGAACTTCTTGCAATAGAACGATATCTCAGAGTTGTAGACCTTATCGGGATCGCTGAGCTTGTAAAGTACTTCAAAGTCCTCGTGACTGCCGCGCACGATGTCGGCATATTCGAGGTTTTCGAGGTAGTTGGGTGTGATCTTCATCACCTCATTGCGATGGGACGACCGGAAGTTGACGTCGTAGTAGATGATGGCACCGTGGTTTCTGGCATAGTCGAGCAGTCCGACGATCTGCGGACGAATCACGGGATTGACGGCAAAAAACGATCCGAAGATCACGATGTCATCGGGATGGATGTCGGGATAGACAAAATCGAGCTGGTCGTGAGGATGATCTTTGTAGAAGATATAGTGTGCATCGTTGTTGTCGTCGAGAAAGGCGAGCGACACCGGCGACTTCGATTCTGGGAAGACATTGACGTTGGTGGTATCCACGCCGTTGTCCTTGAGAAAACTGACGATATTCTGTCCGACACGGTCGTTGCCGGTTTCACTGATGAAAGTGGTGTTCACGCCGGCACGCGCTAATGAGATGATGGCATTGAACGATGAGCCACCGGGATAAGCACCAATGGGCTGCTCATGCTTGAAGATGATGTCGAGCACCGTCTCTCCTATTCCTATTACTTTTCGCATTTTAATTGTGTGTTTTCTGAGGGGTGATTTTCAAAGTGCAAATATCTGAAAAATATGGCATAAATCAAAGGGATTTTGCGTATTTTTGCAGGCGAAATGAAATATAACACATTTACGCTGGCCAACGGGCTACGTATTATCCACCTGCCTTCTGCCGCTTCTGTGGTCTACTGCGGCTATCAGATCAACGCCGGCTCGCGCAACGAAGACGCCGGCGAGGAGGGGCTTGCACACTTCTGCGAGCACACGACCTTCAAGGGCACTCAGCGACGCCATGCTCTCAACATCCTGAACTGTCTGGAGAGCGTCGGCGGTGACCTCAACGCATTTACCAACAAGGAAGACACCACCTACTATGCCGCCATCCTCAAGGAGCATGTGGCAAAAGCTGTGGACTTGCTCACCGACATTGTCTTTCACTCGACATATCCGCAACAGGAAATAGACAAAGAGGTGGAAGTGATCTGCGACGAGATCGAAAGCTACAACGACTCGCCGGCAGAACTCATCTACGACGAGTTTGAAAACCTGATCTTCCGAGGGCATCCCTTAGGGCACAACATCCTCGGAACGGCTGAGCGGGTACGCAGCTACACCACTGCTGACGCTCAGCGATTTACACGCCGCTACTACCGTCCCGACAACATGATTTTCTTCGCTTACGGCGATGTGGACTTCCACCGGCTGGTGCGTCTTCTCGCCCGGGCGACGAAGGATCTGAAGACAGAAAAGGGTGCAGATCGGGAGCGGCTGCTACTTTCTGCAAACACTTCCTCTCTCTCATCGAGAGGCAGCCTCTCAGAGGCCGGGCGACAAAAAGAGGAAAGGACAGGCAGCGGCGAAAACAGCCATATAGAAGCCCCTAACGACCAGGAACAAATCCCAGCCGGAGGCGAACTGCGACAAAAAGATGAATTGTTTTGCGGAAGGACTTATGTCATTGATAAACAGACCCATCAGGCCCATGTGATGGTCGGCCATCGGGGCTATGACGTGCATGACGACCGCCGCATGGCGCTCTATCTGCTCAACAACATCATTGGCGGACCGGGCATGAACGCCAAGCTCAATCTCGCACTGCGCGAACGCAACGGACTGGTCTATACCGTGGAGAGCTCAATGGTCAGCTATGGCGACACGGGCATATGGAGCGTATACTTCGGATGTGATGAGCACGACATCAAACGATGCCTGAGACTGACCCGCGGCGTGGTGCAGAAGTTCATCGACGCTCCGTTGACCGACCGGCAACTGCGTGCTGCGAAGAAACAGATCAAGGGTCAGATCGGTGTGGCTTGCGACAACCGGGAGAACTTCGCCCTGGATTTTGGAAAGAGCTTCCTCCACTATGGGTGGGAGAAAGACGTCACCGCTCTGTATGACAAAATCGATGCGGTGACAGCAAACCAGATCCAGCAGACGGCACAAGACATCATGGCACCGGAGCACTGGACAACGCTGATCTATCAATAGCACGGCAAAGGAAAGACATACACCAAGTGCGCACGGAGGAAGTTTATTGACAAAACTATCTCCGCGCGCACTTTCGTTCTAGAAAGAAAATTCCGCAGAAAACCACAAACTGCCATCCCCAAACAGACGAAAAACAAGACGAAAACAGTCACGAAAGCCACTTGATGATATAAAAACACTGGTTTTTGCGGATCAAAACACTGAGTTGTAGAGACAAAAAGGCTGAGATGACGAAAAATTCTCTAGAGAATTTTTCGTCATCTCAGCCTTTTGATAAATACAGGAAAGCCTTCTAAAATATAAATAGCTCAGAATCAACAATTTAAAAAAATCACGGATTTTTGCGAAAATCACGCAAAAGTCGGCGTCACTGCAAAAAAATCGATTCTCAGAGGCGGAAAATTGTCAGTTTATAAGACAATGATGTGCTTAGCAGCAAAGCGGTAGTCCACCAGCCACACGCTTGTCTAGGTCCATCACAAATAGAGCATGGCCTCGTTGCCTTCATTGAAGAGCAGATCGAGAATGCTGAGATTGGGCAGGAAGCCAAACTTTTGCTTGTAGACCTGGTAATAAGGGCGGGGACAGAAATCAGTGTCGGGCAACGGATGTTTCGGGCGGATGACTTCGCGGTAATCAGCCCAACACGCTCCATTTTCAGCGATTTCATCGGAAGAAAACGAGGAATTCAGCGTTTTGTCGCAGTCGGCGGAGGCGCTCAGTTTGACGTATTCGTCAGTACGGCGCAGTGTCGGATGGATGTCCAGCAGCTCACACATCTTCTCTGTAATAGCCAGGTCGTAGTCCAACAAAAACTGCCACCTCTTTTCAAAGAACGGCCGTAGGTCGTCGGCATAAAACTCAAAGAAGGGACTCTCGCCGTAGGCAGAGGCGAGCGCATTCCAATGGAGATGGCGCCAGGCACCGTGATCACTGATGCGGATGTCGCGCATCTCACACTTCAACCCGTCATAGCGTTCGATCGGCACAGTGAGCGTCTGTGTGCCCTGCGTGGTGGCGATAACGCAGCGATTGCGGTAGGTCTGCTTGATGAAGTGGTCATGCTGCTCGATATAGCAAAGACCATAGCGATTGAGCTTCTGATACCATTGCACAGGACCGAAATAAGTGGCGGAGAGAAGAGCTTTCAATGTTGAATGATGAATGTTGAATGATGAATTGCGAGGCTGGTGGTCATAATTTATAGGCCTTTCCCACCATCTGATGGAGGTGCACGAGGGTCTGTCCCTGCCCTGTGTTGACGAGATAGATCTTGCAGTCGGTGCAACGGCACTTATGGCAACAGCGCAGCGGAATGCGGAAGCGTTGCCTGCCCAGTCGGATGGTGTCGCCCGGAAGCGCCTCGACACGCCCGATGTTCATAGGGCTGTCGGCATAGCGGCTCGTCACTCGCCAGTCGGGATAATAGAGCACCAGGTCACCCCTTTGGAAATTGTCACGCACCAACTTATTCACCATCACCCGGTCGCCCTTGTGGTACTGATGACCAAATGAGGACGGAAGCGTGCAGATGGCAAAGGCAAAGGTGTGCACCAGCACCACGAAAGCCGTGGCGGCACAGAGTGCGATGACAAATTTCAGCGTTTGTTTGAGCAAGGTCTCTATATATAATAAGGAGTGAACAAAAACGCAAGCGCCACGACACGCTCCCAAAGAGCATGTCATGGCTGCCTGATTCTACTTGATGTTGTCTACCCAGCGGAAGAGCCGGTTCCAACGGATGCCACTGAAACCATGGCGGTCGGGGTCAGAGCTCCACCAGATGAAGATCGGCTTACCCACGATGTGGTCTTCGGGCACAAAGCCCCAATAGCGCGAGTCTTCCGAGTTGTGGCGGTTGTCACCCATCATCCAGTAGTAGTCCATCTTGAACGTGTAGCTCTTGGCGGGCTTACCGTTGATATAGATGCGGTTGTTTTTCACCACGAGCTGGTTGTGCTCATAGACTCGGATGGGTCGCTCATAGATGGCGATGTTGTCCATGGTGAGCTTCAGCGTGGCACCTTTCTTCGGGATCCAGATGGGTCCGTAGTTGTCGCGCGTCCATCCCGTGACCATGTTCATCGGGTAGAGATCACCAGTGACAGCGTCGTTGACGATATGAATGCTGGCCACAAGATCCTTGCGATGGGAGAGATAGTTCACGGCGCGCTTGGTCAGCGGCATGGCTCCGCCCTGATTGAGATAGCTCAGATCTTCCATGGAAATGCCCAAGTCTTTCAGCACGTCATCGGGCAGATCGCGTTTGAGCTTGACGTAATAGAAGTACTGCACATTGTCAGGCTCTTTGTTGGCCTTGCCATCAAGGTAGACGATGCGGTTCTTGATCTGCAGGGTCTGTCCCGGCAAACCGACGCAACGCTTGACATAGTTCTCGCGGCGGTCGGTAGGACGGTGATCGATCATGCCATACTGCACTGGGTTTTGCTGGATATATCCGCGTCCCAAGTTGTAGATCATATTGAAATAGTCGAGCTGTCCTTGCCGGTTGAGCGTGGCAGGATTGACGGGATTGGGGTTCTGGCTGTGATAGAGCTCAGTACCAAAGTCGTAGCACATGGTATAGTAGCTATTGGCGTATTGGTCTTCGGTGAGGATGGTGTCACCGGCCGGATAGTTAAACACTACGATGTCGTTGAGCTTGACATGCCCCAATCCCTTCACGCGGCGATAGTTCCAATGGGGCCACTCGATGTAGCTCTTGGTGTGGATGATGGGCAGGGTGTGCTGTGTGAGGGGCATGGTGAGGGGCGTCTCGGGGATGCGCGGACCATAGCTGAGCTTGGAAACAAAGAGGTAGTCGCCCGTGAGCAGACTCTTCTCCAGGGAACTCGATGGGATGACGTAGTTCTGGAAAGCAAAGAGGTTGATGAAGTACACGGCCACCAGTGCAAACACCAGCGCGTCGACCCAACTCATGATAAAGCGCACGGGTCCCTCGGCATCTTTCCACCAAGTCCAGTGAATCTTCTTGGTAATATAGTTATCAAAGATGAACGGGACGATGATGAGTCCCAGCCAGCTCTTCACCCAAAGGAGGAAGAGCAGATAGAGCGCAGTGACGATGCCAAACTTGGTCCACTGCTTCTTCATGTTCATCTTGGCTTTTTCCTTGTCGATCATGTTTTATTTGTTACGGATAATGGTTTAGAACTTAAACAAGTCGCTTGTGGTGAGCAGTCCTGTATGGTTTTGTGTGAACTCTGCGGCGAGGACGGCACCGAGAGCAAAGCCTTTGCGGCTGTGGGCATCGTGGGTGATGGTGATACTGTCGGCCTCGGAGTCGTAGTTGATGGAGTGGATGCCGGGAACCTCATCGTGGCGGATGCTGTCGACGAGCAGCTCATCGGGCCGATGCTCCTCCGTACCGTCGACGTGCCCGTCGTCCCACACGGTAGTGCCGGCCTTCCACGATGTCTTGCGGTCAAGGCGGTCGACAATGTCCTCAGCCAAGGTGATGGCCGTGCCCGACGGGGCGTCGAGTTTGTGGATATGGTGTGTCTCGGTCATCTTCACGTCGTACTGCGGGAACTGGTTCATGATTTTGGCCAGATACTTATTGACGGCAGAGAAGATCGCCACGCCAATGGAGAAGTTACTGGCCCAAAAGAGCGTCTGCTTCCCGTCCTTGCAGAGGGCTTCCACATCGGCCTTGTGATCTTTCATCCAGCCCGTGGATCCACTCACCACCTTGACGTTGTGGGCGAAGGCGCGCTGATAGTTGCCATAAGCAGCTGAGGGATTTGTGAACTCTATGGCGACGTCGGCAGACGCAAAGGCGGGGCTGTCGAAATCGTCCTGGTTGTTGACATCAATCTTACAAACAATCTCGTGGCCACGCTCCAGGGCGATCTGCTCGATCATATGCCCCATCTTGCCATAGCCAATCAAAGCTATTTTCATGTATTTCCGGAATTAAACGTTTCTGCAAAATTAGCGATTTTATGGCAAAAGCCGTCGTTTTTGTCGCTTAAATTATTCAAAATGAGCCACATTAGATACTTTTAACCACAAAACTTCCTCAGCAGACTGCCTTTTAGAGAAAAAACGTGTATCTTTGTAGAAGTTTTCAGACATAACATGTCTTTTTATACATGATAAGAGAATGAAAAGGTACTTCTATACACTGCCCCTACTGGCTGCAACGCTGCTGATGGGGTCCTGCTTCAAAGAGGAGCCGCTCAACAGCGAGTGCGACATCACGCAGGTGAGCCTCCACGTAGACAATCCGCAGGCCACATTCTATCAACTGTCTGACACGACAAAGGAGGTGCTGTCGACCGACAGCGTGATCACCTTTGAAGTCAGACGGGAACACGAGGCCGACCTCAGCCTGCTCACGCCGACATTGCGGCTCACGCCGGGTGCCAAAGCGGTGATGACCGGCAGCGAGGTCGACAAGAAGAACGGTGGAAAGTGGCACTATCAGGTGGTCTCGGAGGACGGGCACTGGCACCGCAACTACACGGTGGAGGTAAGGCCGACGACACGTATGACCAACGACACGGTGAAGTTCGACTTTGAGCACTATGAGCTGGAGCCGAAAGGACATTATTATGTCTGGCATATCCTGCGCAACGACGGCAGCAACGCGGGTGAATGGGCCAACGGCAACCCGGGCTTCAGCCTCAGCATGGGCTCGGCCAAACCCGACGAATACCCGACGGCACCGCTGGCCAACGGCTACGACGGCGCGGCCGTGAAGCTTACTACCCGCAGCACGGGACCCTTCGGGGCAATGGTCAACAAGCGCATCGCGGCCGGAAACCTCTTCATCGGCACCTTCGACATGCAAAGCGCACTCACCGACGCCATGAAAGCCACTCACTTCGGACTGGTCTTTGACCGGCAGCCGATCAAGGTGACGGGCTACTATACTTATCAGCCGGGAGAGACTTTCCAAGATCCCAAAGGCAACACCGTGGCCGACCGCACTGATCAGGCCGCCATCTACGCTGTGCTCTACCGCAACCATGATGACCAAGGCAACACCGTCACGCTCTACGGCGACAATGTGAAGACAAGTCCGCAGATCGTTGCCATCGCTGACATGGGCTTGGTGAAACCTGCCAAGGAATGGACACCGTTCTCCATCGAATTTAAATATCTCAGTGACATCGACCTCGACCTGCTCAAGCAGCGCGGTTACAGCCTCACTATCGTCTTCTCATCCAGTGCTGACGGTGACCAGTTTGAGGGGGCTATCGGCTCCACACTCTGCGTCGACAAAGTGAGACTGGTATGTAAAAAAGAAGAATAACCTCTAAGAAACGATGATGATGAACAAGATAAAGACCATTTCGCTTGCCCTGCTGCTCGGCATCGCCGCTAACGCGCAGGCCAAAGGACTGACTGACAACACAGTGCTGAAACTGCGCATCGGATATAACATCGGCGGCACGGCGCCCGTGGGCATGCCGGCATCAATACGCCGCCTCAACAGCTACACGCTGCAACCCAACCTCGTGCTCGGCGTGGAGGCCGACAAGGCGCTTGACGATCACTGGGGACTGACACTTGGTTTGCAGGTGGAGAACAAAGGTATGAAAGAGGACGCACGCGTGAAGAACTACCACGAGGAAGTGGTGCGCGGAGGCGAGAAACTCGCCGGTATGTTCACCGGCGACGTCACGACAGAGGTGACGGAGTGGATGCTCACGATCCCTCTGCACGCCCGCTGGCAGGCCACGAACCGTTTTTCGCTCCACGCCGGTCCTTATCTCTCTATATTGACCCAACGCAAGTTCACGGGCTATGCCCACGACGGCTATCTGCGCGTAGGCGATCCTACGGGAGCCAAGGTGGTGCTCGGAGGCGACGAGAGCACACGCGGCGACTACGACTTCAGCGACGACATGCGACACCTGCAATGGGGCGTGGATGTCGGAGGAGAATACCGCATCTGGCAGCGCACGGCGATCTTCGCCAACCTCAGCTGGGGATTCAGCGGCATCCACCACAGTGGCTTCACAGCCGTGGAGCAGACGCTTTACCCTATCTACGCCTCCGTGGGCGTGAGCTATCGGCTCAAACATCGGTAAATCATTGAATTCAGAAACATATATTATTATTAGTTCTTTCTAAAGTAAAAGGTTTTAATTATGAAGAAAACATTACTCTCGTTAGCTCTGGCTTTGCTCTCCTCGCTGAGCATGAGCGCCAAAGACTACACCGACAAGCTTGTCGTGACCGTCAACGGTACGGCTAC
>URCI01000077.1 GCA_900546345.1 uncultured Prevotella sp.
GGCCATGGCGTAAATCTCTTTTTGGAAGATGATGGGCGGACGGTTGAGAAGCACATCGCGGATCACGCCGCCGGCAGATCCCGTGATACATCCCATGGCTATGGCCACCCAAAAGGGATGGCCGCAGACCAATGTCTTCTGGATGCCGGCAATGGTGAACAGTGCCAGGCCCAGGGTGTCGAAGAAGAACCAGGCATTGTCTAAATGACGCAGCAACCGCGCGAAGAGAATGACCATCACTTGAGCTAAAAACGTACACACGATATACATCGGTGATGTCATCCAAAAGGGAATCACGCCTAACATGACATCACGGAGCGTACCTCCTCCGATAGCAACGACAAAACCACATACAAAACCTCCGAACCAATCATAATGTCTTGCGGCCGCATGGCGAATACCAGAAACGGCAAAGGCCAATGTACCTAATATCTCGATCGTTTGCTGCACAGAATGGATAAAATCCGGGTCGTGATAAAACATGATTCTCTTTTACTGGTTATATTGTGAATTCCTTACTTGCTCAAAATGACTTGTCTGCTGCGAACAGCCCCATCCACTTGATCAGACATGATTCAAGCTTCTGCCTTCAACAAAAGCTTTAACATTCTCCACACATATCTCCATCAGCCTTTGTCTGGCTTCTTTCGTTGCCCAGGCGATATGCGGAGTGATATAGGCATGAGGTTGGGCAAACAGAGGATTGTCGGCACGAGGCGGCTCTTCGACCATGACATCGGCACCATAAGCAGCCAGCTTTTCAGTCTCCAAAGCCTCTGCCACAGCACTCTCGTCCACGAGAGGACCGCGGCCGGTGTTGATCAGTATGGCAGAAGGGCGCATCAGCTTCAGTCGCTTGGCATCAATGAGATGATAGGTGTCCTGTGTCAACGGACAATGAAGTGACAGAATGTCAGAGACAGCCAAGACACCCTCTAAAGTGGTTTTCTGAATACCTTCGGGTAAGTCTGACGCATTCTTAGAGGTCAGCGCAAAGACATCCATTCCGAAATCGCGTGCTAAGCGTGCCACGCGCATTCCGATATTTCCCAGTCCGACGATACCCATTGTCTTTCCGGATAGTTCAGGCAGCGGTGTGTCCCAATAGCAGAAGTCGGCATTGCGGCTCCAGCGTCCCTGGCGGTTCTCGTCGGCATAATGGGCTACGTGGTTGGTGATATTCAGAATATGAGCGAATGTCATCTGCACTACGCTGTCGGTGCTGTAGGCTGGGATGTTGGTCACAACGATGCCCCGACGGTGAGCGGCATCGATGTCAACCACGTTGTATCCTGTAGCCAGCACACCGATATATTTCAGTCGGGGCAGCTGTGCCATGATTTCGTCGGTCATGTTGACTTTGTTGACAAGCACGGCATCGGCATCCTTGGCGCGCTCCACGATTTCGTCGGGCGCTGTGCGCGGATAGACGGTGAGTTGACCAAAAGCCTTCAAAGGTTCCCAAGAGAGGTCACCCGGGTTGGCGGCATAGCCGTCGAGTTCTACAATATTCATATGCAAGATGATTGAATGGTTACTTATTGATGATAGTGTTCACGAGAAGCACACCTTATTATATAGAGCACATATAACTTTATAGGGTGCATTTCTTTTTCCAACCTTACTCCTCATACCTTTTTCCCCAACATTTCAGCATACGCTGATAGAGTTTCCCTTCCGAGGGCGAGTGCTGGGCATGCCAAAGGCGCAGGTCCTTGAGATTGTCAGGGAGATATTGCTGGGGCGTGAAGTTGCCGGGATAGTCGTGCGGATACTTATATCCATCATGGTATCCGAGCTCAGCCATGAGCTTCGTGGGAGCGTTGCGCAGGGGCAGCGGCACGGGCTGGTTGCCGCTCTTCCTGACCTCCTCCAAGGCCGTGTTGATGCCCATGTAGGCAGAGTTGCTCTTCGGGCTCGTGGCCAGGTAGACGGTGGCCTCGGCCAGTGGGATGCGCCCCTCCGGCCATCCTATCTTCATCACCGCGTCGAAAGCAGCGTTGGCCAGCAGCAGGGCGTTGGGATTGGCCAGACCGATGTCCTCAGCGGCCGAGATGACTAGCCGACGGGCGATGAACTGCGGGTCTTCCCCACCCTCTATCATCCTCGCCATCCAGTACAAGGCCGCATCGGGGTCGGACCCGCGTATGCTCTTGATAAACGCCGAGATGATGTCGTAGTGCATCTCCCCGTCCTTGTCGTAGGCCAAGGGGTTGGCCTGCAGGCGGTCCTCCACCAAGGCATCGGTGATGACGATGTCGGCAGTGTCGTTGGCCCCGACCACCAGCTCCAGGATGTTGAGCAGTTTGCGTGCGTCGCCACCGCTGTATCGCAGCAGCGCCCCGGTCTCCTTCAGTTCGATATGCCGTTGGCTCAGCACGGTGTCTTTGGTCAGCGCGCGGTGGAGAATCTTCAGCAGGTCGTCCTTGTCGAGCGACTTGAGCACATAGAGCTGGCAACGCGAGAGCAGAGGTCGGATGACTTCAAAGGAGGGATTCTCCGTGGTCGCGCCAATGAGCGTCACCACGCCCTGCTCCACCGCTCCCAACAACGAGTCTTGCTGCGACTTGGAGAAACGGTGAATCTCGTCGATGAACAAGATGGGCGACTGCTCCTGGAAGAAGCGGCCCTGCTTGGCACGGGCAATGACGTCACGCACGTCCTTCACCCCGCTCGTGACAGCACTGAGCGTGTAGAAAGGCACCTTGAGCGTGCTGGCGATGATATGGGCCAGCGTCGTCTTGCCCACTCCCGGCGGCCCCCACAAGATGAAGGAGCTGACATGCCCCGACTCTATCATCCTCCTCAGCACGCCGTCCTTGCCGACAAGATGGTCCTGGCCCACATAGTCGTCGAGCGACTGCGGCCGCATGCGTTCTGCCAATGGTTCTGACATATTCTATGAGCTTTTCGTTTTCAGAATACAAATATACGATTTTTCTTGGAAATACACTCATACCATCGAAAAAATTAACGCCACACCGCCACACCGACATCCGTCGCAGTGTCGCACCGTCGCACCGTCGCATTTATAGGTATCTGATAATAGGAAGTATTAGATTGTGAACTAAAGAGTATTTGCTATTCATAATATAAAATATTAATTATTAATATATTAAATAATAATAATATATATTATATATAATATATTTTTACTCTATAGTCTCATTTTCCCACTTTTAGCCGTCGTATGATGAAAACGGCCTTATGCGACGGTGCGACGGTGCGACACTGCGACGCATCGCATACAGAATCGTCCTTATGCGACGGTGCGACGGTGCGACACTGCGACGCATCGCAAGGTTGCTTTCCGACTTCGTTTCTAACGATAAACGCATGCCTCCAAACCAATACTTACGCGCGACGCAAACCATAAATATGGATTTATCAGACCATAAAAAAGAAATCGTACGTTATCGACGTTAAAATATCATAAATACGACGTAACCCACTGACCCGGCGAACGGTGTATGGAAAAAAAGCCGTACCTTTGCAGCCGATTTCAAAGGGTGTGGGTATTCTATACCCTGTCGATTCACATAAAGTCTAACTTTATTAATTCATTAACAATTTAATTTTTTATGTCAGATTTAAACAACGTCAAGAACGTGCAGCCATTAGCCGACTTCAACTGGGACGAGTTTGAAAACGGCGCTAGCTCAAACGTTAGCAAGCAAGACCTCGAGAAGGCCTACGACGAGACTCTCAACAAGATCCAGGAGCACGAGGTGGTCGAGGGTACTGTCATCTCCATCGATAAGAAAGAGGTGGTAGTCAACATCGGCTACAAGAGCGATGGTATCATCCCCGCTTCTGAGTTCCGCTACAACCCAGACCTGAAGGTGGGTGACAAGGTAGAGGTCTATGTCGAGGATCAGGAGGACAAGAAAGGCCAGCTGGTTCTTTCTCACAAGAAGGCTCGCCTGAGCAAGAGCTGGGAGCTCATCAACAAGGCTATGGAGAACAATGAGGTGATCCAGGGCTACATCAAGTGCCGCACGAAGGGTGGTATGATCGTCGATGTCTTCGGCATCGAGGCCTTCCTCCCCGGCAGCCAGATTGACGTTCATCCTATACGCGACTACGACATGTTCGTGGGCAAGACCATGGAGTTCAAGGTGGTGAAGATCAACCAGGAGTTCCGCAATGTCGTCGTATCGCACAAGGCACTCATCGAGGCCGAGCTCGAGGCTCAGAAGAAAGAGATCATCTCTCACTTGGAGAAGGGTCAGGTGCTCGAGGGTACTGTCAAAAACATCACTTCTTACGGTGTATTCGTCGACCTCGGCGGTGTGGACGGACTGGTGCATATCACCGACCTCTCTTGGGGCCGCGTCAGCGATCCGCATGAGGTTGTACAGCTCGACCAGAAGATCAATGTCGTTATCCTCGACTTCGATGAGGAGAAGAAGCGCATTGCGCTCGGCCTGAAGCAGCTCACTCCGCATCCTTGGGATTCTCTCGATCCTAACCTCAAGGTGGGCGACCACGTGAAGGGCAAGGTTGTCGTCATCGCCGACTACGGCGCATTCGTCGAGATCCAGCCCGGTGTTGAGGGTCTGATCCACGTCAGCGAGATGTCTTGGAGCCAGCACCTTCGTTCCGCTCAGGAGTTCCTGCATGTAGGTGACGAGGTAGAGGCCGTGATCCTCTCTCTCGACCGCCAGGAGCGCAAGATGAGCCTCGGTATCAAGCAGCTCAAGGAAGATCCTTGGGAGACCATCGAGCAGAAGTATCCTGTTGGCAGCCGCCACACTGCAAAGGTTCGCAACTTCACCAACTTCGGTATCTTCGTAGAGCTCGAAGAGGGTGTCGACGGTCTGATCCATATCAGCGACCTGAGCTGGACCAAGAAAGTGAAGCATCCTTCTGAGTTCACTTCTGTTGGTGCTGACATCGACGTCGTCGTGCTCGACATCGACAAGGAGAACCGTCGTCTGAGCCTCGGCCACAAGCAGCTCGAGGAGAATCCTTGGGACAAGTACGAGGAGATCTATACTCCGGGTTCTGTCCACGAGGGCAAGATCACCGAGATGATGGACAAGGGTGCTGTCATCACTCTGACAGAGGGTGGCGAAGGCTTTGCTACTCCTAAGCACCTGACTAAGGAAGACGGCTCACAGGCTAAGCTCGGTGAGGTTCTTCCGTTCAAGGTGATTGAGTTCAACAAGGATTCTCGCCGCATCATCCTCTCCCACTCTCGTACATTCGAGGAGGGCAAGGACGAGCCTAAGACAACCCGCCGCCACAACTCCGGCTCTGCTCGCAAGGCTCAGGAGACTCCAGTGATCAACAATGTTGCTGCTGGTACAAGCCTGGGTGACCTCGACGTTCTCGCTAAGCTGAAGGCCGATCTCGAGAATGGCAAGTAATTGATAGAATTGCGAAAAAGATCCTTCCCGACCTTGGGGAGGATCTCTACCATAAAGACTGCAAAGATTACTTTGCAGTCTTTTTTATGCCTGTATTTTCCGTCTTCAGCGTCGAATGATTAATCTTTGGAGCCAAAATCCAAACTACTTGTTTAATAAGTGTTAATACAAAAGTATTTCATTCCTAAACACTCTCATATTTGTAGTTTTTTCATTACCTTTGCATTGATTTAAAAACACATCGATGTTGCCGTTCTGGCAACATCTTGTAAAATCAACAAGTATATTTTTTATATTCTATGTATAGCAAAGAAGAATTATTAGCTAAGGATACTTCTGAATTGGAAGATATTGCTCGGCAATTAGGTATAGAGCCTCAACAAGATGCTCCGAAGGAGGAAGTCATCTATACCATTCTTGACAAGCAAGCATACGACAGTAGTCATTCGACAGCTACAGGCAAGAGAAAGCGTGTCAGGATAACGTCACCGGAGACAGATTACGTGTATTCCGTCAATGGAAAGAATGGCGAAAATCTTGATACCAAGAGAAATAAGAAGCCGGTCGAGAATACTTTGTTCTCAAACAACTATGATCCTCAAGCAAACGCCGATACCGTGAAGGAAACAACACCGAGCAATGATGCCACTCCCAATGGAAGTGAAGGGAAAACCTTATTTCAACAGGTAGAAGCACTCAAACAAGAGCTCAACAGCCTTCCCAAGCATCGTGGCCCCAAGACTAAACAGGAGAAGGAGATCATTGACAGAATCAATTCATTGCAAAAACAGATCGACATTGCTGCCGAAAATGTAAATGAGAAGGCAAAGGAGGAGGAAAAGAACGACAGCAACGCCGTCAATTCCAACTCAGCCAATAACGAAATGGTTCCAGAAGAGGCATTTGCCTCCGAGCGCGCAAATACCGAGAACGCCGCTCAAGATAATAGCATACTGACCAAACTTCAGGAGAAGGCCAACGAGCACAACAAGCAGCAGGACATTGCTGAAAATGCCGAGGATAAGGTATGGGAGGGAGATCCCGGAGACGGCACCGACTTTATTCCTATTGTAGACCTTCCTATTGAAGATCAAGGGATGACTCCAACATATGATATGTTTGATAATCCGACAACCCCATACAATGATTATTCCGCCCCCGATTATGCAGAAGACGAAGAACAGCAAGAAGCCAACGCTTCCTACAACTTCGATGATATCATTTCTGCCAATGGCGTGTTGGAAATCATGCCGGACGGCTATGGATTCCTACGCTCGAGCGACTATAACTATCTTTCTTCACCAGACGACATCTATGTCTCTGTCAACCAAATCAAACACTATGGTCTGAAAACGGGTGATGTAGTGCAATGCCACGTGAGACCGCCGAAAGAAGGAGAAAAATACTTCCCGCTCACCTCCATCGACTCTATCAATGGCCGAAATCCCTCAGAAGTAAGAGACCGCATTCCGTTTGAGCATCTCACCCCACTCTTCCCAGAAGAAAAGTTCACACTTTGTGGAGATCCCAAGACCACCAACCTTTCTACCCGCATCGTAGACCTTTTCTCCCCTATAGGCAAAGGACAGCGTGCGCTCATCGTGGCTCAACCGAAGACCGGTAAAACGATTTTGATGAAGAACATTGCCAATGCCATCGCTTCCAATCATCCCGAAGCCTACCTGATGATGTTGCTCATCGACGAACGCCCGGAGGAGGTTACCGACATGGCAAGAACCGTCAATGCAGAAGTGATTGCCTCAACCTTTGACGAGCCCGCAGAGCGCCACGTCAAGATAGCCGGTATCGTGTTGGAAAAAGCCAAGCGAATGGTTGAGTGCGGACATGATGTGGTCATCTTCCTTGACTCCATCACACGACTGGCACGTGCCTACAACACCGTTTCACCA
Source organism: uncultured Prevotella sp. (assembly GCA_900546345.1). GTDB lineage: Bacteria > Bacteroidota > Bacteroidia > Bacteroidales > Bacteroidaceae > Prevotella. Next base: position 7,283 of record URCI01000077.1, read on the forward strand.
GCCAGCGGCAAAGTCCTTACGGGTGGTGTTGATGCCAATGCCCTGCAGAAGCCCAAGCGCTTCTTTGGCGCCGCCCGCAACATAGAAGGCGGTGGTTCCCTCACTATCATTGCCACTGCACTGATCGACACAGGCAGCAAAATGGACGAAGTCATCTTTGAGGAATTCAAGGGTACAGGCAATATGGAGTTACAGCTCGACCGTTCGTTGTCCAACAAGCGTATCTTCCCTGCTGTCAACCTTGTAGCATCCAGCACGCGTCGTGATGATCTGTTGCAAGACAAGACAACATTGCAACGTATGTGGATCTTACGCAAGTTCATCTCAGACATGAATCCTATGGAAGCCATGAACACCATCCATGACAAAATGGAACGGACAAAGGACAATGCAGAATTTCTGGCATCCATGAATGATTAAAGAAATTTAGAAAAAAGATAACGAAAAGTTTGGTAGGTACCTAAAAAAAGTGTACCTTTGCACTCGCAATTCCAAAAACAGTACGTTGAGGATAGCAACAACAAGTCATAAAGAGAGCGCCCTTAGCTCAGCTGGTAGAGCAACTGACTCTTAATCAGTGGGTCTAGGGTTCGAGTCCCTAAGGGCGCAC
>URCI01000078.1 GCA_900546345.1 uncultured Prevotella sp.
GGTGTAAGTTTTATATTGTACCTTTGCCATAGCTTAAATTCAATACCCAAAATTATATTTATTGGGGGACATAACAAAGCCCGAGCTTGTGAAAGTTCGGGCTTCAATGTGTTAAATTCGAAGATGGCTCAAAATGGGCTTTTGACACAGCCTCTTTAGATGAATCGGAAGACTGTTTCCGTTTTGACAGGTCGTGGCGTAACACGTAGCCCCACTTTTGTTGCAAACGCTCCAGCTCGGAGGCCGTGACAGAGATCACTGAGCCATGACGAGGATAAAAGTCCTTGCTGAACGACTGTGGTTTCTTGGTGAAGGTCTTCAAGTTTTTGCTGGTCTGAAATTCATAGCGGGCACTACTGTAAAGGTCGTACATCAAGATCCACTGTCCGCTGCCGTCATGCAACGGGAACACGCTGCTGCCCTCTACATGCGTACTTGTTCCGGCATATGAGTCTAGATATTTGAAGTTTTCCTTCCAAGGACCCCAAAGGCTCTTTGATGTGGCCTGTTCTATGCCTTTCTCTATCTCATTACCGCTGGCGTCTTTAGTGTTGCCAGCATAAAAGAGGTGATAAGTGCCGTTGTAGTAGATGATGTCATTGTCTATGCTGCCGTATTTAGCACTGAACAACTTCTTGGGCTCACTCTCAAAGCTAGTGAAATCTTTGTTGGCATATGCGTAATAGGTGATGAGCGACTTGCGGTTGTCGCCTGTACGCTGGAGCGTGAAGTAAATCATGTACTTACCTGCCTTGCGGTCGTAGATGGTCTGCGGAGCCCACACCCAGTAGGCGTCGGCAAAAGCGGGCCAGTCCTTGCCCAGATTGATTTGAGAGTGCGACCAGTTCACGAGATCCCTCGACTTCATCAACACGATTCCCGGATTTTCCTTCCATCCGTTCTTGAAAGTATTCATGTCGGTAGCCACGATATAGAAGCAGCCGTCCTCTCCGCGCATGATATGCGGGTCACGTATGCCGTCGCTTTCGCTGATGCTATCCGAGGAGATGACGGGATGGTTTCCGTTGAGGGCGTGCCAGTTGCGGGCGTCGGTGCTTACGGCAAAGCGCAGATGCTCCCGTTGGCTGCCTTCGCCACGTCCCTCAAAATAAGCAAACAGATAACCTGCATACTTAGTCTCATTCACATTTCTTCCTTTCGCTTGAACGCCGAGCGTGATACAAAGCAGCAAACCAATTATAAATGTCAATCGTCTCATTCTAAAGATGTATTATCAAATTAATTGTTACAAATTAATATTTTCTGAATCACATAATAAAAACCTAACCTATCTGAAATTCTGCGAACATTGTATCACACGATTTATAACCGGTTTGCTACTTTTTTGGCTTAAATCATCGAGTAGAAGTAACGCACCTTTGATTAGTGTCTTCCTTCTACTCGATTATTTTAGAAAAGATCAACATTAATTATAGCCTGGATTCTGCTTGAGGTTATGGTTAACGTTCATATCCTTCTGTGGAATAGGCCAATAACGGTTGTGATCGTCCCAGGAGCGGTTCTCAAACTGGTAGTATCCATCCTTGTCGACGGGAGATGCAGTAGCGCCTTCTCCACGATAGTTGCGGTCAGCAGGATTGTCCGACAGTTTCACACCCGTGAAGTAATGGTTGAGTTCCTGCTTGGCTGTACCCCACCGCAGCACGTCGAAGTAATGAAGGCCTTCAAAGGCGAGCTCAACGCGGCGTTCTTTGCGAATGGCCTGACGAAGTTCTTCCTGGCTCATGCCTGCCTTCAGTCCCGGAAGACCTACACGGTCACGTACATCATTGATGGTCAGATCCAGCACATCCTGAGTGACGGCACTAGGATTACTCTCATTGAGAGCCTCTACGTAGCTGAGAAGAATCTCGGCGTATCTCATGAGATTCGTATAGATGTAACTATTGAACAGATTCTCTACACTCTCGTCAAGGCCTTTCTTGGGGCAATATCCATCAAAAAGAGTGAAGCGGTTATAAGAGTCAGCCGTATTAGGCCCTGCATAGCAATCGTAAGTTTTGCCCTTATAGGTCGTGCCGGGATAAGTGCCCAAGGGAGGCAGGAAGATGGAAGCATACAGACGGATATCGCGATTCTTATATGGATCATTCTCATCGTAAAGAGGACTTTCCTCAATGCTCTTGCCATCGCTGCAGAAATATTCCTTCACAAGCTCATTGTAAACGGCAAACTGGTGCCATCCGCCGACACATTCGGGGCTTTTGTAAATAGTATGAACGTTGGTGTATTTGTCCTTCACATACATGGCCACCATGATATTCTCTTTACTGTATTCACCGCCAATCTGGAACAGTTTCTCGTAGCTGTCCAGGCCATGGGTACGGTCGAGCTCGTAAACGTGAGAATCAATGATAGACTTGTAGACGGTAGCTGCGTCAGCATACCTGCCCTCAGCAAGATAGAGACGTCCCAGCAGACCCTGCGCAAATCCCTTGGTGACACGCCCGTAATCTGCAGCAGAATACGATTCAGGCAAGACGTTGATGGCATCCTTCAGCTCCGACTCAACAAAGTCATAAACATCTTGCTGTGGAGTCTGTTCTATCGTGTTTGCCTCGTCCACCGACATAGGCTCCAGAGGCATCGGCACATTCTGGAAATAGAATGCCAGGTTGAAATAGTAATAGCATCTGAGCGTACGTATTTCGGCCGCCCAGGATTCTTTCTTCTGCTCGTCCATTGGACAATCCTTGATGTGAAGCAAGAAATTGTTGTGAGCAAAGATATGCTCGTAGGCACGAGTCCAGTATCTTCCTATATTACTATTTGTGGCAGTTGTATTCACACTCGCCATATTGGTAGTGAAGTTCTCTTTCTCAGTACCGTCACCTCCGGCAAAATCCAGATAGAGGAGGCCCTGTGCAGAGTCAAAGTTGTCATTGTCCCAACCGGATGAAAAACGATAGCAACCCACCAAGGCCTGCTTCGCATCTGCTTCGCTTTTCCAGAAAGTCTCATTGGACGATTCTTGTGTAGGATCACGTTGCAGATAGTCGTTACATCCGGTAATCATCAAGCCCGCCATCATGAGGGCCATAGACGCGAAAATATTTAATTTAAGTTTCATCTTTAGATACTTTTAAAAGATTAAATGTTGATATTGATACCGAATGACCAAATACGGTCTATTGGATAATATGATGGGTGATCGCCCGTTCCGATTTCATTCTCAGGATCCCATCCCTTGTAGAAACTAGAGATGTTGAACAGATTCTGTCCACTGACGTAGAGTCTGATAGATTGACATCCCAATTTGTGCGTGAGCAGCGACGGAAGCGTATATCCGAGCGTCAGATTCTTCATACGGAGGAAACTTGCGTTGCGCACCCAGTAGTCGGAAGTCTGCAGGTTGGGGTTGTTCATGTTGACAGTCTCAAGCAGCGGATATTCCGCATTCTTGTCAGGAGCATCGGGGCGGAAGCAGTTATCAGCTTGCCATTTCTGGATTTGTCCGCCATTATAGAAAGCATAGGCCATGTAGGAGCCAATCAGACGCTTATGGCCGCCAATACCCTGGAACAGGACTGAAAGATCGAAGCCTTTGTAAGCTGCTGTCAATGTCAGTCCATAATAATATTTCGGAGTAGTGGATCCCAGAATGGTTCGGTCGTACTCTGCATCTACCTTTCCGTCAGGTACACCATCGGGGCCGCTAATGTCTACATATTTCACGTAGCCGGGCTTGATGCTGGATTTGTCCACAATCTGATCTGGCGCATTGTCAATCTCTTCCTGGTCTACGAACAGTCCGTCTGTCTTGTAGCCCCAGATAATTCCTAAAGGCTCACCCACGATACGGCCGGAGTTGATCTGCATTGTGGCACCGTCAGAAAGTTTGTCCACAGAGTTCTTCACGTAGGTGAAGTTAGGGCTAATGGAGTATTTGAAGTCCTTTCCAATCTTGCCGTTCCAGTCGATTTTAAGCTCAATACCTTTGTTGTTGACAGCACCTACATTGGAATTACCAACACCGATACCGATTAAGCTTGCAACCTCAACTGAAGACAAAATGTCGGAAGTGTGCTTATAGAAATAGTCGAACGTAACATTCAGGCGATTGTCGAACATGGAGAAATCAAGTCCCACGTCTGTGATACGAGTCTTCTCCCATGTGATGTCTTCATCATTGTAGGTGCCGCTGACAGCACCTGGTACCACCACTGCCGGATTGCCGAATGGGTTGCCGTAACCAAACCAGATGGTGTTTTGATAGGGATAATAACCGATGTTCTGGTTACCGAGCACACCATAAGAGGCACGAAGCTTCAGATTGGTGAAATATTTGCTCAGGGCGCTTTCCTGGAAGAATTTCTCATTGGAGATGCGCCATCCAACTGACATAGAAGGGAACACGCCCCATCTGTTCTTGGATGAGAATCTTGAAGAACCGTCGTAACGTATGTTGACCTCAGCAAGATAACGCTCGTCATAGTTATAGTTGACACGACCGAAGAATGAAGCAAGGGCGCTCTCATTAAGAGATGAATTGTTGGATGCGGTCATGGCGTCGCCAGACACAAGTTCGTGCAAATTATTGTTAGGAAAGGTGTTGCGTGAGCCTGTGAGGTCCTTTACCTCAGTCTGCTCTACGGAAGCACCTGCCAGTACGTTGATCTGATTTAGGCCGAACTTGTTGACATAATTCAGATATGCCTCCATATCGGTGTACGTAGTATTGCCTGATGAAACGGTAAGAGATGCAGGGCCTTTAGTCTTTGACTCGTCAAAATAGGTCTCAGCCACGAAGCTCTTATTATAGTAGTTGTAGAACTGACCGCCCATTTTTCCCTTGACGGAAAGCCCCTTCAGCGGAGTATCCCATGTCAGCAGGGCAGAACCATAGAAATTGTTGGAGACGTTTTTCACAAATGACTCGCTGTTCAACCAGGCCTCTGGGCTGTAGTCGTCTTGATAACCGAATGATCCGTCGCTCTTCTCACCGGCGAAAATAGGTCCTTCACGCACGGCATATCCTATGATTTCGTCGATACTTCCGGAGCCCTGGGGGGCGTCGTATTTGTTGTGATAGCCGTTGAGATTGATGTCCAATTTTACAGTTTTTGAGATTTGGGCCTGCAGAGACAGAGTGGCTGTCATGCGCTCGTTGTAGGTCTTGGCCGTCAGACCGGCCTGCTTGCGGTAACCGACAGATGCGTGATAGGTGATGCGGTCATTTCCACCAGATACACCAAGATTGTGTTGCTGCTGGAAACCGCTTCCGGATTCGAGAAGCCATTTGAGGTGATTCACATTTGGATAATTGTCAGGGTCTGAACCGTCACGGAATTTCTTAATCTGCTCATCGGAGTAGGCTGGCTGACGGCCCATATTCTGCATAGCCATGTTATAATATGTGGCATAGTCAGCTGAGTTCAAAAATTCAGGGAGGTCGGCGGCCTTCTGCCATCCAAAATTGGCGCTGTAGGTCACTCTCGTCCTGCCAGCAGAGCCACGCTTGGTCTCAACCAAAATCACGCCATTGGCGGCACGGTTTCCATAGATAGAGGCCGAAGCAGCGTCCTTAAGGAACGAAATGCTCTGAATATCCTGAGGGTCTACATCATCGATGCTTCCGGCTGCAAGTCCGTCGATCAGAATCAGAGGCGAATTACCAGCCGAGGAGAAGGTTCCTGTACCACGGATTTTGATGGAAGCATCAGCACCGGGGCGGCCGGAATTGGAGATGACACTTGTACCAGTGACCAGGCCGGCGATGGCCTGAGACGTACTGGTGACGGGACGGTCGGCAATTTGTGCCTCGCTGACGGATGCAACTGATCCGGTGAGGTTTACTTTCTTCTGGGTGCCATAACCCACGACCACCACCTCGTTCAGACTTTGATCGTTCTCCTTGAGAACAATTTTCAAGGGTTGAGTCGATCTCAGCGTGATTGACTGTGATTTATAGCCCACATAAGAGACATTCAGGATCTTACCCGAAATAGGAGAGGGTACGGACATAGTGAAATTGCCGTCTACATCAGTGATTCCGCCGTTTTTAGTACCATTGATCATCAATGTGACACCAATAAGCGGTTCTCCACTCTCGTCCACTACGCTACCCGTTAGCTTTTCAGTAGTTTGAGCGCTCAGGCTTAGCGTGACGCTCGCGAGAATCAAGGCAAAAAGAGCCCTGATCGCCTTTTGTGGCGATTTAAAAATACTCATAATAGGTTTAATTTAAGATGGTTATTTTATTTTGAACACAGGGGCGATCTTGTCCTTGTGCTTGGAAGGGAGAGTAATCACAAGTCCATCAGCAGTGCGGCTGAAGGGAACCTTGCCATATCCGAGCAGTTCCACCCGGCCAATATTCCCTTTAAACTGTTTGGAGCCTTTACCTAGAGACTTGATTATAATGGTCTGCGGTTTTTCAGCATCAGGCCATTTCAGGGCCGCGGCATAGAGATAACGTCCCTTTTGGGTGAATCGGATCTCCTGCGAAGATGGATTCATATAGGAACCCTCATTGAAGCCCTGTGCATTGATGGCAATATTGGATTCTGCTATCGAGCCCTCACCGAAGATCTTCCAAGGACGGGTACCATAGATAGCCTCGCCGTTGGTGCGCATCCAGTCGCGCAACTCCAGCAGGATGGCATATTCCTTCTCATCGAAGGTGCCGTCAGCACGGAGTGGCACGCTGAGGAGCAGATTGCCGTTCTTGCTGACCACATCGAAAAGCATACGAGCCACCTGGGCCGCACTCTTGTATCCATTGTTCTCGTAGGTACGCTTGTTGTAATGCCAACCGCCAATGCACGTGCAGGTCTGCCACGGCAGAGGAATGAGCTCATTAGGGGCTCCGCGCTCCACGTCCCAGGTCAAGGCACCTTTAAGCGAGTCAGGGAGAATCTTGCCGAACATCACAGCGCGCTGTTTGCCATGGTTTTGTTTCAGAGAGTGGTTATAGAAAGACGAAGCTATCTTTTGACCTGTGTTGTCCACATTATAAAAAGGAGCCACCGTCACGTCGAAATAGAGCAGGTCCGGATTGTAGCGGTCTATCACGTCAAGCGTTCGGTTGAGGAAGTTCTGACGGAACTTCTCAGATGGTATCGAGGCTCCGTTCTGCCAGGCCCACTGGCGATGAATCATGCCATCGGCCCACGTGCCTTCACTAAAGGGATGGTCTTGTGCATAGAGGTCCTGCGGATCGAGTCCTTCCCACCATTTTCCTTTTCCGTCTTCCTTCGTAAGCCACCCGTCGTATTTTACGCCCATCTTGTCACCGCTGCGATCGTAGCGGCGCGATGGCTCATACCATATCCAAGCATGGTCGGCATGCAGGCTTACGCCGAAGGGTAATCCTACTTTTTTCGCAGCTGCTGCCCAGCCAGCGAGGATGTCTTTGTGCGGACCGATGTTCATCGAGTTCCATGGCTGGTACTTACTGTCCCAAAGGTCGTAATTGTCATGATGGTTGCCGAGAGCAAAGAAATATCTTGCTCCTACAGATTTATAGAATCTCAGCAGTGAGTCAGGATTCCATTTCTCGGCTTTGAAGTCGGGAAGGACATCCTTGAAACCATATTCGGAAGGATGGCCGTAGTTCTTTATGTGCTCCTTATATTGATATGAGCCCTCAAGATAGATCGAGCGAGCGTTCCAGTCGCCCGTCTCCTCCACACATTGCGGGCCCCAGTGAGCCCAGATTCCGAACTTGGCATCACGGAACCATTCCGGGCACTCGTATTTCTGCAGACTCTGCCATGTGGGCTCATAGGGCCCTGTAACTAGCGGCATGTCCTGTGCCTGAACTTGCAAGCAACCTGCAATCGCTAGCAACGGTATCATTAATGAGTCCACTTTAAAAAGTGGCAATTTAAAATTTTATATGTGTCCGAG
>URCI01000079.1 GCA_900546345.1 uncultured Prevotella sp.
GCTCAGGCTTTGGAGGCATGTCTACCGGCCACTATACCGTATCGTTGGTCGAAGGTTTGCGCGCCGCAGGGTTCACGGTCAATGGACAATTGCTCAAGACCTATAGCCAGTATCTGCGTCAGGCCAATGCCAGACTCTTTCCCCATGGCAAGCCAGCCTTTACCCTTGCACCGCCGGCGCGCCCCGAAGAGATGAAGCTCAGCGACTCGTTGCTCACTCAGTCGACTCGGGAAGCCGATGTAGCCGTGTTCACTATCGGCCGTAAGAGCGGTGAAGCTACCGACCGGCCTAAGACCGACTTCTATCTCACCGCGGCTGAAAAGGAGAGTCTGCATCTGCTGTCACAGAGCTTCCACAAAGCTGGAAAGAAGGTGGTGGTGCTGCTTGACATCTGTAGTCCTGTGGATGTGACGTCCTGGCAGGACGATGCCGATGCCATCCTCTGCACCTGGCAAGGCGGTCAGGAGATGGGCTTTGCCGTAGCAGATATCCTTTCCGGCAAGGTCAACCCGTCGGGCAAACTTCCCATGACTTTTGAACGTAGCTATGGAGACGCTTATGCCGACCGCAACTTCCCCTCTGAGGTTGACGACAAGACGCTCGGCAGTATGTTTATGTGGGGAAACAACGACCAGAAGACGCAGCAACGCGAGCCACAAAAGGACATTGACTATACCAACTATGATGAAGACATCTATGTGGGCTATCGCTATTTCGACTCCTTTGGCAAGCCGGTGGCCTATCCTTTTGGCTATGGACTCAGCTACACAGCCTTTGGCTACAGCGACATGAAGGTGAAAAAAGAGGGAGGAAAATACAGCGTGGCTGTGACCGTAGAGAACACGGGCAAGCGTCCCGGACGCAATGTAGTGGAGCTCTTCGTTGCTGCTCCTGACAGCCGCAGACTCAACAAACCTGAGAAAGAATTACGTGCCTTCGCCAAGACACGTCTGCTTGCTCCCGGAGAGCGCCAGACGGTGGAGATGACCGTCATGGCTGCTGATCTTGCTTCTTTTAATGAGAAGAGGAGTGCATGGGTGACAGATGCCGGGATATATAGTTTTCTCGTTTGCTCTTCCGCAGAGAAGGTAGAGGCTCAGGCCAATGTACATGTAGACAAATATGTGGCTAAGGTTCACAATGTGTTGAAACCAAAGGTAAGACTGAATCTGCTGCACCGATAGCAGATAGAGATCAACAAAAAGAGAGCCGACACAACTGAGAAACCGTTGCGTCGGCTCTCTTCGTTATGTAAAAAGGGTAGTCATTTGAACATGGAAATAAACTTTAGGACTGGCAAATTCCACTTTTGAACAAACGTGTAAATCTTTAAAACCTATTAGAAAAAGACATATTGCTCTTTTTCCTAATTTTGCAGCAGATTGTTAAACCCAATAACTAAAATCTTATGAGAATCAACTTACAGAAAAAACGCATCTTGGCAATGGCCATTCTGCTGGCATCCTGTGGGCTTCCGTCGTTGGCACAGGAACTGTTGCGTGTCAATGGTGTAGTACTCGACAAAGATGCTAACCCCATGATTGGCGTCACGGTTCGTCCGGAAGGAACCTCTACCGGCACGGTCACTGATCTTGATGGCCACTTCTCCATTCAAGTCAAGCGTGGTGCCAAACTCTCCTTTTCTTATTTAGGCTATCGCAGTGCTGTCGCCACAGCAACGTCGAATATGAAGGTGCTGATGCAGGAAGACAGTAAGGTGCTCGATGATGTAGTTGTCGTCGGCTATGGCGTGCAGCGCAAGAGCTCTGTCACCGGAGCCATCTCGCAAGTCAAGGCCGAGGATATGGAGCACCGTACGATCACCGATGCCAACCAGGCCTTGCAAGGCAAGACTTCCGGTGTGCAGGTCATCACCACCTCGGCAGCGCCGGGCAGCACGCCCACAGTGCGCATCCGTGGCTACTCTTCTAATGTCAGCTCAAGTCCGCTCTACGTCGTTGATGGCGTGCGCACGACCAATATCAGTGGTATTGATCCTAACGACATTGCCTCCATGGAGATCCTCAAGGATGCCGCCTCGGCAGCTATCTACGGTGCTGAGGCTGGAAATGGTGTCGTGCTGATCACAACGAAGAAAGGTACTACGGGCAGCGGTAAGATCTCCTACGACTTTCAGTACGCATCGCAGTCGGTCAACCATGTGCCGAAGGTGCTCAATGCCGAGGAATATATCAACTATATGAGTGAGGCCGGTGCCTTCACCAAAGACTACATGCTCAAAAACTGGGACGGCGTGACCGACACAGACTGGGCCAAGGTAGCTTTTGAGAACGGCAAGATGATGAAACACAATCTGGCATTCCAAGGCGGAAACAAAGACGGCAACTACTATCTCTCGCTGTCCTATCTCAATAACGACGGTATTGTCAAGGGCGACCATGACAGCTATACCCGACTGACGGCGACGATCAATGCGGAATACAAAATCAAGAAGTGGCTCAAGGTAGGCACGACCAACCAAATCGAGAAATACAATACCCGCTCTGTTTCTGAGGGCAACGAGTATGGTTCTGTACTGACAGCAGTGATGACTATGGATCCGCTGACCCCTGCCTATTACAGTCCCGACAACTTACCTGATTTCCTGGCTCAGGCACAAGCTAACGGACGTACACTGCTGCGCGCCGAGAACGGTGACTATTATGGTGTGTCACGCTTCTCCAATGGTGAGCAGTACAATCCGCTGATTATGAGTGAAAACAATGCCAACAAGGCTTCGGGCTACAATGTCAACGGATCGATCTATGCCGACTTCACTCCGCTCAAAGGACTGACGCTCACCTCGCGCTTTGGCTATCGTCTCGCCGGCACGCGCAACCGAACGGTCTCGCTGCCTTTCTATGGTAATGCTACGCAAAGTCGCGATTTCGTGGACATGGGCAGCACGTCCTCGACCAGTATCTATTACCAGTGGGAAAACTTCGCCAACTATATGAGGACGTTCGGCGGACACACTCTCACGGCTATGTTAGGTATGAGCTATCAGGAGTCTTCCTATGACTACGTGAGTGGTACGCTTAATGCCAATGGAGAGCACTCCGTGTCGAAAAACGATCCGCTCTTCTACTATCTTCATTACAAGGCTGCGTCGGCTACGCAGGTCGTCGACGGTGAGACGACACGTGGTTCCAAACTCTCTTACTTCGGGCGCGTGGGCTATAACTATCGCAATCGCTACTATGCCCAGTTCTCTCTGCGTGCTGATGCCGCTGACCTGAGCAAATTGCCAAAGAACAAGCGCTGGGGCTACTTCCCTGCAGCTTCCTTGGGATGGACTATGTCGGAGGAAAACTTCTTCCAGCCGTTGCGCAAGGTCATTGACAGTGCCAAGCTGCGTGCCAGCTGGGGACAGAACGGATCTCTTTCCGCTCTTGGCAACTATAGCTATGGCACCGACATGGCACAAGGCGGTATCTATGCTTTTGCACCGGGACTGGTCTATACCAAGGCTGTTGCTCCCTCTACAATGGGCAATGAAGATCTGAAGTGGGAAACCTCTGAACAGTTTGACTTGGGTCTTGACCTTTACGCGTTTAACACCCGACTGAATTTCAGCGTTGACTATTTCAACAAGAATACCAAGGACCTCCTGATCTGGAACACCACGCCTTCTCTGGAGATTGGTGGCGCCACTTCACCGATCAATGCAGGTAAGGTGCGCAACCGGGGATTTGAATTTGAACTGGGATGGCGAGACCATATACGTGATTTCCAATATAGCGTGCGTGGCAATCTCTCTACGCTGAGCAACAAGGTGACCTATATCGATCCGTCAATCACCCGACTCACCGGCGCGAAGTTCCATACCTATGACATCACCTTCTTTGAGCAGGGCTATCCTGTTTACTACTTCCGCGGCTATAAGTTCAAAGGTGTTGACCCCAAAACCGGTGATCCACAGTTCTATGATCTTGACGGCGATAATCAGATCACGGAGAATGACCTGACCAATATCGGTGACGGCATTCCATCGTTCACATATGGCATCACGCTCACTGCTGCTTACAAGGGTTTTGACTTCACGCTCTTTGGTACAGGTGCACAGGGTAATGACGTGTTCTGCTGTATCAACCGTCCCGACATGCTCGCTTGGAACAAGATGAAGGATTATCTCTATGACGACCGCTGGACATCCGACCATACCAATGCCTCTGTGCCGAGGGCCGGTGCCAATAACATGGACAAGTATTCCGTTTCGGATGCCATGGTCAAAGATGGCTCTTATTTCAAGATCAAGCAAATACAGCTCGGTTACACCCTGCCGAAGACTTTGCTGAATAAGACTTTCATCAGTAACTTGAGGATCTACGCTTCTCTCGATGACTTCTTCACCTTCACCTCTTATAAAGGCTTTGACCCGGAGGCTTCGACAAGTGCTACTTCCGGCATGGGTGTGGACAAAGGTGCATATCCCACATCGAAGAAGATCGTTGTCGGTGCTACCATCGAGTTCTAACCCTACGTGGGTATGCATGAAGAAAATCTCTAACTAAAAAGAACACAACAATGAAAAAGAATATATTCTATAGCATGCTGCTCCTACTCGTGGCCTTTGTGAGCGGATGCTCTGACCGTCTCGATATTCCCAAGAACGGCAACATGGGCGGTATGGACGATTTCTATCAGACCGACCAGGAAGTCGACGAGGCCTTGGCCACACTCTATGTGGGCCTGAAGTCCAACTACTTTAACTGGTGGTTTGTCAAGAACTCTCTCTCCGATGATGCTTGGGTCGGCGGTGGGTCACGTGGTGACAACGGAGAGATGGAGAAACTCAACGAGTATCGTTTCGGCGCCGACGAAAGCATGATTCAAGCTTTGTACAGTGGGCTCTATACCAATATCTATAATGCTAACCTCATCATCGACAAGACGGATCCCAATACCAGCGAAAAGAAGCGCTGCGTGGCTGAGGCTAAGTTTTGGAGAGCTTTCTGCCATTTCGAACTCGTCACACTGTGGGGTACGGCACCCGTTGTGGATCATCTGCTGCAGCCCAATGAATATCGTCCGGCTAACAGCACGCCGGAGCAGTTGTGGGCATGTGTGGAAAAGGATCTTAACGAGGCGATCAGCAGTGATGCGCTACCGTCGAAGACCGACGTAAATGACCAGGCAACCACCATCCGTGTCACTAAGGAAGTCGCCGAGGCTATGCTGGGTAAGGCTTATCTCTTCCAAAAGAAATATGCCGAGGCCGCAGACATGCTCAACAGGGTAGTGAACAGTGGAAAGTATCAACTCTATCAGGGTGATTATAGCAAGATCGTGCATGTGGCTACCAACAACTGCAGTGAGTCGATGCTTGAGATTCAGATGCGCAATGACCCCAGCCAGCAATGGGCGCAACTGACCATGCAGTTCCTGATGATTGGCTGGCGTACCGATCATCTCAACCTTACCGGTAAGGCCGCCTCTGAAATTGCTACTGGCACCTACGGCTTTATGAATCCTCGTAAAGAGGTCTATGACGCCTTTGTCGCTGACGAGGGTAAGAACGGATACCGACTCAACAGCACCATCCGCACCTATCAGCAAATGCAGGATTATGGCGTGACCCTGCAGGCCGGTGCTTCTTATTATGGCAATGAGGGCTATTTCAACTGGAAGAACCGTGCGCTCAAAGAGGACTGCATCACTGATGCTTCCTACTTTCAGGCTTTGCAATACATCGACTTGCGCATCATGCGCTATGCCGAGGTGCTCTTGCTGGCTGCTGAGGCTAACCTGCAGAATGGAAATGCAGAGGAGGCTCTCAAAGACATCAATCAGATTCGCACCCGTGCCCGTCTCGCTCCGCTGACTACTGTCACACTCGACAACATCAAAACGGAGAAGCGACTGGAGCTTTGGCTTGAATGCACACGCTATCAAGACCTTGTCAGATGGGGCGATGCAATGAAGGCATTGGGCAAACAAGGTGAGCAGATTCCTTCCTTGACGGCTAAGGGCGTCAGCTGGGACTTCAAGAACACGGACTATGGCTTCAAGGAGAAAAACATGCTCCTGCCTATCCCATTAAAGGAGAAAGAACTGAATCCGAATATCAAGCAAAACGTCAATTGGTAAAATCAATAACATATATTCATCAAGAAACATTCCTAAACTATGAATCTTAAACGTATTTCAACTTTGGCTCTTGGTGCTCTCATGGCAATGGGCCTCTATGCACAGCAAAATCTCTCTTGGGCTCAGATGCCAGTGGTGTCGCCCGAAGTCAATGCCGACAACAGTGTCACCTTCCGCGTGTTAGCGCCTCAGGCACAGAAAGTGCAGATCACCGGCGATATGCTTCCTACCCGTAAGATCGACACGCCGATGGGTAAGTTTGATGCACCGGGTGTGGCTGATCTCGTGAAGGACGACAAGGGCGTGTGGTCGTTCAAGACAGGTAAACTCGCCTCTGAACTCTATACATATAATGTGGTGGTCGATGGCGTACGTACGCTTGACCCAAGCAATGTGTATTGTGTACGCGATGTGACCAACCTCTTTAGCATGCTGCTCATCGGTGGCGGACAAGGCGACTGGTACCGCGTGAAGGAAGTGCCTCATGGCACTGTGTCAAAGATCTGGTACAACAGTCCTACTGCCGGCCTTAAGCGTCGCCTCACGGTGTATACGCCTGCCGGCTACGAGACCAGCAAGGAAAAGTATCCCGTGCTCTATCTGCTTCATGGTATTGGCGGTGATGAGAATGCTTGGTCGGAACTTGGACGGGCCGCTCAGATCCTTGACAACTTGATAGCTGCCGGTAAGGCGAAACCAATGATCGTGGTGATGACCAATGGCAACATATCGCAAGAAGCCGCGCCGGGTGAGACACCTAATGGCTTCACCGTGCCAACACTGATGCTTCCTAAGACCATGGACGGTAACTTTGAGTTGGCTTTCCCTGATGTGATCAAGTTTGTAGAAAGCAACTATCGCGTCAAGGCTGACAAAAACGACCGTGCCATTGCCGGACTGTCCATGGGGGGGTGCCATTCGCTGTATATCTCTGCCAACTATCCCGATACTTTTGGATATATCGGCCTCTTCTCTGCCGCAATCAACAAACAGCAGAAAAATGGTGTGGAGAGCGAACGCGTTTATGATGATCTGGACGGAAAACTTGCCAAACTGTTTGCTGCTAAACCTAAGCTGTACTGGATCGGCATCGGCAAGACCGATTTCCTCTATAAGGACAATGCAGACTTCCGCGCAAAGCTCACAGCCCAAGGCTATCCTTTCACCTATATGGAAACTGAAGGTGGACACATCTGGCGTAACTGGCGCATCTATCTCACGGAGTTCGCTCAGAAACTGTTTAAATAGGAGGAAATAATTCCCCTTTTCATTCCATGAAGAGCATCCATGAGATCATGTGCTTCTATCATTAAACGATTGAATCATCCATGCAGGGGTCTCCTGCATGGATCCTTCATGAAGAATTACGGTTCTATGAAAATCAAAACGATATTATTTACTGCGCTTACAGCATTTGCCTTTCTGCCGACTGCTGCACAGCCTGCACTGCAATTGCGTGCTGACAATATAGATGCTGTCATTGCGGCTATGACTTTGGAAGAGAAAGCTAACCTGGTGGTCGGTGATGGCATGGGGGGC
>URCI01000080.1 GCA_900546345.1 uncultured Prevotella sp.
GTTGCGCAAGCTATCTTTGCATCATGTTCATACACAAGAAGCGCCACAGATCAGGTGCCTATAGCATCGAGGTGCTAAGGAAGGACAGATGCTCTCGCAAGAATGTAACTGTAAAGATTATCGGAACAAGTTCAAATGCGCAAGAATTGCTTGCCTTGGAACGCAAGGCTCGTGAATTTATAGACTCGCAGCTTGGTCAGCCTATTCCGATGGACTATCATTATCCTTTCGAAGACGATCTTGAGAGCTTCCTCTCTGGTATTTCCAACACGCAGATTCAAGTGATTGGTCCCGAACTTATCTATGGACGGCTTTACGACAAGATAGGATATGGAGGGATAGACAATGAGATGTTCCGTCATTTGGTAATTTGTCGTCTATTCAATCCGGGCAGCAAACTCCGCACGGTGGAGTATCTCCGCCAATATCTGAACAAAGACTACGACGTGGAAGCCATATACAAGTTCCTTGACAACCTTTGCTTCCGAAAAGACAAGGACTGCAAGAAGGACGCTTCCGACAAAGTTATCAAGCCTGTTGGTAATGATATAAAGCACGATGTGGAACGCATATCCTATGCCTACACAAAGAAAATATGTGGCGGCGAAATAAGCGTAGTGTTCTATGATATGACTACTCTTTACTTCGAGGCTGCGCAGGAAGACGACCTCCGCAAGACCGGTTTCTCTAAGGACGGCAAGCATTCGTGTCCTCAGATTTTCCTTGGCCTGCTTGTCACCACGGGCGGCAATCCAATAGGCTACGGAATTTACGAAGGGAATATACACGAGGGCAAGACGCTTGTACCGATGATAAAGGACCTGGCCGGGCGACACGGATTCGACCATCCCGTAGTTATAGCCGATGCAGGTCTGCTTTCCAAGAAAAATATAGAAGACTTGGAGGCTGAGAAATACGAGTACATACTTGGTGCGAGGGTTAAGAGTGAGACTGCAGAGGTAAAGGAAGCAATACTTGGAATGAATCTGGAAGATGGCGATGTGAGATGCATAGACAAGGCAAATGGTGTCAGGCTCATTGTTTCCATGAGTGACAAACGGGCTGCAAAGGATGAGGCAATGAGAAAGAAAGGACTTCAGAGACTCGAAAAGCGCTTTCAAACCGGCAAGTTGACAAAAGCAAACGTAAACAACCGCGGCTACAACAAGTATCTGAAGATGGATGGTGATGTGAGTGTTACGATTGACATGGACAAGTTCAACGCTGATGCCGCATGGGACGGAATCAAGGGATATGTCACGAACACGAAACTCTCGGATGCGGAAGTCATATCCAATTACTCCAACCTATGGTTTATCGAGAGAGCCTTCCGTATGAATAAAGGAGACCTCCGTGCACGTCCAATTTATCATCGGTTGCACAATCGCATAGAAGCACACATCTGTATATGCTTTACGGCCTACACAATTATGTTGGAACTTGAACGAGAGCTGAAGGATGCCAACTCAGATATAACACTATACCAGGCAGGACGGCTGACCAAAACTATGTACCAACTGAACTACAAAATGCCCAACAGCCATCGCACAAAATCTGTAATTTTACAAATGGACAGCAAACAAAAGGATTTATACGACATTGTGTTGCAAAATGACGCTAAAAGATAACGCGTCTTGAGAGAACTGTATCTAACTGACCATAAAATCGGTCTTGGGTGGCGCAAAATAGGAAAACAGGAAAAAGGAAGAGATTTGAAGAAACAACCGAGATGAGCGAGTAAAACAATTGAGATGACAGAGCGAAACAACCGAGATGAGCGAGTAAAACAACTGAGATGAGCGAGTAAAACAACTGAGATGACCATGAGAAAACAGTGTCTTGATGTGTTTTTGATGGTAGCAATTCGTCATCTGCGCATCATTTTCCCATTATCGCAAAGGCATGATATACATATATCACTGTCTATCAGTCAATTAAGAAAAGTATGCTGAAAATCGAAAAATGAAGAGCCAAGGCAGGATTGCTCACGAAAATCGCCGCTACAAGAGCGGAAAATTGTCAGTTTTCCCAACAAGACATGAGCACACCGACCTCCAATGAAAAAGGGAACCAGCATTGCTGATTCCCTTCGGTCTTTCCGCGGAAAGAGGGGGATTCGAACCCCCGAAACGCTTTAGACGTTTACACGCTTTCCAGGCGTGCCTCTTCAACCACTCGAGCATCTTTCCCTGTCGTGTTTGAATGCCATTTTTTAATAGCGACTGCAAAAGTATTACTTTTATCGCAAACCACAAACAAAACGCAAGAGATTTTAAAGTTCTTTAAGACTGATATGCCTTCTTGAAGTGTTTGTCTCATGCCAACGGCGACAAAGGACGCACGCCGAACAGTGTCTCCACATGATGATTGGTCACCCGCGCCACCTCCTCGGCAGTGACGCCATAGGCCAAAGCCAACGTCTGCAACACCTCTGCCACAAAAGCGCTCTCGTTTCTCTTGCCACGATGTGGCACGGGGGCCATATAGGGACTGTCGGTTTCCAAGACGATGCGGTCAAGCGGCACTGCTGCCGGAAGGTCCTCACGGAGATGAGAGCTCTTGAAAGTCGACACGCCGCCTACGCCGAGACAGAAGCGATCAAAACGCAGATAGGCCTCGGCTTCCTGCTGATTGCCCGTAAAACAGTGGAAGACGCCCCCCGGAAGCTCATGCTCGTAGGGTTTCAGGATGTGAAGAAGCTCGTTTTGCGCCTTCCGGCAATGGATCATCAAGGGCAACTGATACTCGACTGACCACTCCACCTGACGCTCAAAAGCCTGCAACTGCTCTTTCTCAAACTCGCGGCTCCAATAGAAGTCCAGCCCACACTCGCCGACAGCTATGTAGCGCAAAGGATCGTCAGCGGCCGAGGTCTTGCGACGCGACTCCAATTCGGCCTGCATGATATCGAGCACACGCGACCAATCCTCACGCACCTCTTCGGGTTGTAGACCGATCATTGGGAAACAATACCCCGGGAAGCGACGGCAGACCTCCATCACAGAGGCGATGGAAGACTCGTTGATACCGGGAATGAGAATGGCGCCCACTCCCGCAGCCTTGGCGCGCGCGATGGTCTCAGGAAGGTCGTCCTTGAACTCCTCTCCGTCGAGGTGGGCATGGGTGTCTATAAAAGGGATCATCATCTTGTCACTGATTAGAACTTCCGGTTCATCAACCGCTCGACATAGTGGCGCAGCTCCTGCTTGCGGCTTTCATCCACTTTCACCGCATCGAGATAGGCCTTGCTCTGCTCAAAGCAACTGGCAATCTTCTTCAAAGCGAGTTTGTCGATACCGATCTCGTTGTAGAGTCTTGTCACAGCCTTCACCTTTTCATCCCTGTCAAAGTCCTTGGCGGCAATCCATCGGTCGAGTTCTGCCCGTTGCATGGCATTGGCATGGTTATAAGCATTGATGAGCATAAAGGTCTTTTTGTTGGAGGTAATGTCGCCGCCGATAGCCTTTCCAAACACCTTCTCGTTGCCGTAGACATCGAGATAGTCGTCTTGCAACTGGAAAGCCAGGCCCACGAGCTCGCCAAACTGATAAAGACGCTCTGCATCATCGTGGGGAGCCCCGGCGAGCAGTGCGCCCATCTTCAGGGCACAAGCCAGCAACACGCTGGTCTTCAGGCGGATCATCTCGAGATACTCCTCCTCGCTGACATCACACCGAGTCTCGAAGTCGATATCATATTGCTGGCCCTCACCTATCTCCAAAGCAGTGGTTGTGAAGAGCTCCAGCACCTGCGGCAGCTTGTCGGCCGCACATGCTGCCATGCGCTGATAGGCGAGCACAAGCATCGAATCGCCTGAGAGGATGGCCTGATTGGCATTCCAGCGCTTATGCACCGTCTCATGTCCGCGCCGCAAATCGGCATTGTCCATGAGGTCATCATGGAGCAACGTATAGTTGTGATAAGTCTCGAGCCCCACCGCCTGCATGAGGATGCTCTCGGGATCATTCTTATACAGATTATAAGCCAAGAGCATCAGCACAGGCCGCATGCGTTTGCCACCCATGGACAACACATACTTCACGGGTTCATAGAGGCTCGACGGTTGACGGTCATAAGGCAACCGCGCCAGGAAATCATTGACCTCGCCCAGCAACTCGGAGGCTGTCTTTTGTGAAAAATCCTCGTTCATCATCTATTATTTGATCATTCTTAATTTCGTAAACTACTGTCTGCCCCTTCCACTCAAGCGTTTGTCAGATGACAAAGTTCACGGGTATGGCAAACATCGTCCGACAGGGCTTCCCGTTCATCAGTCCGGGCTTCCACCGTGGCATCATCTTGATGACGCGCAAAGCCTCGGCATCGAGCATGGGATTGACTGACTTCTGCACCTTGGGCGATGCAATCGACCCGTCGGTATTGACGATAAAGCTCACCACCACTTTGCCCTCTATCTTTTGCTGACGGGCCAAGGGAGGATAATGCAGATTGCGTGTCAACCACTTCATGAACTCCACGATACCACCCGGAAACTCCGGCAACTGCTCCAGCGTCTTTTCTTCCAGCGAATCCCGGTTGGTGGTGATCTGAGGCAAGGCCTCCGTGACATTGGCGTTCTTGGCCACTCCCTGGCCGTCACCGATGAGGAGTTTGCTGGTGATCGGTGCGATCTGATTAGCACTGTTGCTGGTGTGAGCTACTGTCCTGACAAGATCAGTGATCGACTTGGACGCAGGGGCAGGAGCCGCCGATATCATATCTTTCATATCCATGGCGGGTTTCAAGTCCATCTCTTCGGTCATATCGTCAGTGAGATCACTGTCGTCAGCGGCATTCTGCGGGCGCGTCGTATATTCTAAAGCAGTAAACAAAAGGGCAAGCGCAAAAACCAGCCCCATAAGAAAATACTCTTTACGGTGCTGTTCCAGATTGGCTTTGTCGCTCTTCTTCGTTTCCATGATTTATAATAATATACTTTTCTTTCCGTTATCTGATAAGATTCGCACTGCAAATTTACAGCAAATATCGAAAAAAAGCGTAACTTTGCCAAAGAATTAGGGTAAATAAATGAAAAAAGCCGCATTCTCCATCCTTCTCGCTCTTTGTTCCGCCACTTCTTGGGCTCAGTCGGAAAGCGAGACCGCCTATAATTTTCTGCGTCTGCCCGTAGGGGCACATGCAGCAGCCATTGGTGGAGACAACGTGAGTCTGGTGGAGGATGACGAGAACCTGTTGTTCAACAATCCGGCCTTGCTCGCCTCTTCTTCTCCCAAAACCATCGCACTGAACTACATGAACTACATGCAGGGGGTCAAGGCTGCCAGTGCCGCTTTTAACTGGGCAGGCGGAGACAGGACCACATGGGCAGTCGCCGCACAGTATGTCGACTACGGCAAGATGCGGCAAACTGACGAGAACAACGTGCAGTCGGGCGAGTTCTCTGCCCGTGACATTGCAGTAAGTGGGACGCTGGCTTATCTCTTGACCGACCAACTTGCCGGCGGCATCACCACCAGACTGATCACATCATACATCGGCGACTATCATTCGATCGGCTTCGGCGTGGATCTGGGACTGAACTACTACAACGATGACCATCTGCTCTCGCTGTCGCTCACGGCCAAAAACCTTGGCGGGCAACTCAAAGCCTATGACGAGAAGTACGAGAAGATGCCGTTTGACTTGCAAGCGGGTATCACCAAAGAGCTCACAAGCATACCGCTACGCCTTTCGCTGACACTGGTGGATCTCAATCATCCCCACTACAAGCTGATGAACCACGTGGTTCTTGGCGGCGACTTCTTCCTTGGCGATAACCTTTGGCTCGGTATGGGATATAACTTCCGACGGGCCGACGAGATGAAAGTCTCTGACGGAAGTAAGGACAGCAGCCATGGCGCAGGGTTGTCGCTCGGCGGCGGCCTTGACCTCAACCGGCTGAAAATAGGTGTGAGCTACGGCAAATACCACGTGTCCTGTTCCAGTCTGATCTGCAGCGCGGCTTTCTCTCTGTAACAGGGCACACGACACCTTATTATATATATAGCTATTATTCCATACGCAACATCGCATAAAACATTATATCATGAAAAAGATCACAATCGCCATAGACGGATACTCTTCGTGCGGAAAAAGTACCATGGCAAAAGCTCTGGCCAAGAAAATCGGATATGTCTATATCGACACGGGGGCTATGTACCGCGCTGTCACCCTCTTTGCGCTCCAGCATCAGCTGTTCAATCAAGATGGAAGCGTGAAAGAGCAAGCGCTGATGGAGCAAATGCCCAATATCCACATCCGATTCGAATTGGATCCTGCCACCGGCAATCCACTTACCTTCTTAAACAATGTCTGTGTGGAGAGGGAGATCAGAGGCATGGAGGTCAGCCACCATGTCAGTCCCATTGCCGCCATTCCCTTTGTCCGCCAGGCAATGGTAGCCCAGCAACAGGCCATGGGCAAGGAAAAGGGCATCGTCATGGACGGCCGGGACATCGGCACAACCGTATTTCCCAATGCCGAGCTGAAAATCTTCGTGACAGCCTCGGCCCAGGTGCGTGCACAACGGCGCTACGATGAACTCAAAGGCAAAGGCATGGCTGCTGACTATGACGACATCCTGAAAAACGTGCAGGAAAGGGACTATATCGATACCCATCGGGAGACTTCTCCCTTGAAGCAAGCTGAGGATGCAGTCGTCCTGGACAATAGCAATAAGACCATCGAAGAGCAAAATCAATGGCTTTATGAGCAATATCTGAGTCATTTACCACAAAAATGACCTATTTACTGAAGAAATATCACTTTTTATTGAAGTTTGTTTGTTCGTTCAAAAATTATTCTTATCTTTGCAAGTGAAAAGATGAAGAAAATAACATATCTTCTTCATAGAATTAGATAGTTAGTCGTAATAAGAGATAAATTTAAGGGACAAAAGCAAGTCAATAGATTATAAATTTTGAGTTAATTACTGTTTTTTTTAAGAACCCACCCGTGAGGGCAGGTTCTTTTTTTGTGTTTCCATACGGCAACAGAACTATTTCACTATAGAAAACCTACTAATCCTAAAATCCGCAACTATCATCCAATACACGATTAAGGGTAGATTTATGAGTCGT
>URCI01000081.1 GCA_900546345.1 uncultured Prevotella sp.
GCTCAGGAAACCAATTATTATAGCATGGCGTCATTCGATGCGCTGAATGCCTTCTCCGTCAGGATGGATGAGCCACAGAAGGCCTGCCGGCCCTTTGACAAAGACCGTGATGGCCTTGTGCCCAGCGGCGGAGCGGCTGCGCTCGTGATAGAGGATTATGATCATGCCGTGCGTCGTGGCGCTACGATTCTTGCCGAGGTGAGTGGATATGGCTTCTCAAGTAATGGTGGCGGCATATCGACACCGAGTGACCAAGGGTGCTTCGTTGCCATGCAGCGTGCCTTGGCTGATGCCGGCGTATCGGTCGATGATATCGATTATGTCAATGCCCATGCCACATCCACTCCGCAGGGCGATATGTACGAGGCCAAGGCTTTGAAAGAACTGTTTGGCGGTCATCGCGCACTCATCAGCAGCACTAAGTCGATGACCGGACATGAGTGCTGGATGGCAGGAGCCAGTGAGGCGGTTTATTGCACACTGATGATGCAGCGCGGCTTTGTGGCTCCTAACATCAATTTCGAGCATCCCGATGAATATTCCGAGGGGCTTAATATCACTCCAGAGACCGTGCATCAGCCGCTCGACAGAGTGCTGAGCAACTCCTTCGGCTTCGGAGGTACCAACTCTGCCCTCGTCTTCAATAAGGTGGAATAACGTTTTGTTGTGACAATCATCTTAAATTCCTAAGCTATATGAAGAAAGTATTCACTCAAATCCAATAAATAAGATGCATTTGTCAGAGTCTTTGAAGGAAGCCTACACTTCGGAGCATCTCTCTGCTCCCCAGGCGCAGCGGTTGGCAGAGTATATTACGTGGGCCCCCGTTATCTTCCAGGCCTCGCGTCTGATGGTGAAATGGGGCATCTTCGACCTGCTGCGTGATCATGACCAGGGGCTGACGCGTGACGAGATCGTGGCGCATACCTCTCTCTCCGATTATGCTGTGAAGTGCTTGTTGGAGGCTTCGCTGAGTATCGGAACGGTGCTGGTAGATCCCGAGACCGACCGATACACGCTTTCCAAGACCGGCTGGTTCCTGGTTACAGACCCTGCCACACGTGTGAATATGGACTTCAACCACGATGTTAATTATGAAGGCTGGTTCCATCTCGATGCTTCTCTGCGTGAAGGCAAACCTGTAGGGCTCCGTCATTTTGGTGACTGGGCGACGATCTACGAGGGCTTGTCTTCCCTGCCACAGCAGGTTCAGCAGAGTTGGTTTGGCTTTGACCACTTCTACAGCGACTCTTCTTTTCCGGAGGCTCTGCGTATTGTGTTTGACGAACACCATGTGCGCACGCTTTACGATGTGGGAGGCAACACCGGCAAGTGGGCTTTGCAATGTGTCGGCTATCACGATGATGTGCATGTCACAGTCCTCGATCTGCCCCAGCAGATTGCCATGATGCAGGACAATATCCGAGGAAAGCAGGGATGTGACCGCATCGCTGGCTATGGCATAGATCTGCTCGATGACCGTCAGCCCTTCCCCACGATGGAGCAAGGACCGGATGCCATCTGGATGAGTCAGTTTCTCGACTGCTTCTCCATGCCCCAGATCGTTAGCATCCTCAGCCGTGCACGTCAGGCAATGACCGACCACACGCGCATCTACATTATGGAGACGCTGTGGGACCGGCAGAAATACGAGACCGCCGCGCTGTGCCTGACACTGACAAGCCTCTATTTTACGGCCATGGCCAACGGCAATTCCAAGATGTACAACACCGAGGACATGGAGCACTGCATCCGTGAGGCCGGATTGGAAATAGAGAAGATTCATGACCACTTAGGACAGGGACACTCCATCCTCGTGTGTCGCAAGAAGGACAAACAATAGAGAAATAACAATCAATCAACAGATACATTATGTCAAGAAAAGAAATAGAACAAAAGGTACGCGAGTTTCTCATTGATGAACTCGAGATCGACGAGGACAAGATCAGAGACGACGCCAAACTCAAGGATGACATGGGCATTGACAGCCTCGATTTTGTTGATATCGTCGTCATCGTCGATAAGAAGTTCGGCTTCAAGATCAAGCCGGAGGAGATGAAGGGTATCGTCACCCTCAAGGACTTCTGTGACTATATCGAGAAAAAAGTGGGGTAAGCACATGTCAATTGGTGCTGAGACATATGACAACAGGGCATGGCGGGGTACCACCTTTGGCAATGCCTTCATGTTGCAATGGCTGATCAGAGTGCTGCGCCATACCGATGTGCGCATCTGGTATGTCTTTGTCGCTGTCTTTGTCATACCGTTTTGTGTGCTATGCTTTCCCAGCGGCAAGGCTGTCTATCACTATTTCCGTCGGCGCCAGCGTTTTGGTGTGTTGAAGTCGGCTTGGATGACTTATTGCGATCACGTGCTTTTCTCGCAGGTTGTCATTGATAAGTTTGCCATGTACGGCGGCAAGCGCTTCCATGTCGATGTCGTGGGCGAGGAGATCTTCCGGCGTCACCGCGACGACAAAGCGCCTTTTGTCATCTTCAGCAGTCATGTGGGCTGTTATGAGCTGGCCGGTTACACGCTCGACTCGGGCGACAAGCCTTTCAATGCTCTCGTCTATTTTGGTGAGAAGGCCACGGTGATGGAGAACCGCGACAGGATGTTTGCCGGAAACCACATTCGCATGATCCCTGTCCTGAACGATATGAGCCACCTCTTCCGCATCGAGGAGGCACTCGCCAACGGCGAGATCGTCAGTCTGCCTGCCGACCGTATCTTCGGGTCACCGAGATCTGTCACCGTCGATCTGTTGGGCTCGCCGGCCCGTCTGCCGGCCGGCCCGTTCAGTGTGGCAGCGATGCGGGGTGTTGACTGCCTGACTGTGAACGTGATGAAAACATCCTGTCGGGGCTATACAGCCTTTGTCCATGAGCTCTCCTACGACAAGAAGGCTCCAAGAAAGGCACAGGTCGAGGCGCTGGCACGCGGTTTTGCAGCCGAACTGGAAAAGATGATGAGACGTTATCCCGCACAATGGTATAACTATTATGAATTTTGGGACGATTAACAGAGACTATATATGGAGAAAATAGATGAGCGGCATCCGTCGGAGACCTTTCTCCGATCCATTGATGTCCACACGCTGTTGCCTCAGCAAGAACCTTTCGTGATGATCGGCACTCTGGTGGGCTTTGATGCCTCCACCGTTGTCACAGAAACAACGATCAAAGAAGACAATCTTCTCGCTGATGACGGACTGTTCACAACGGCCGGTATGACAGAAAACATTGCACAGACTTGTGCCGCACGCATTGGTTATTATAATAAGTACATCCTCCGCAAGGGCGTACAGATAGGCGTGATCGGTGCGGTGAGAAAGATGCATGTCGCCGGTCATCCGCATGTCGGTGACACCATTCGCACGACCGTCTCTGTGGTGCAGGAATTGCTGGGCATGACACTGGCCGATGCGACCATCACGCTCAATGGAAACGTCATTGTCACGGCACAAATCAAACTGGCCGTCAAGGACCAGTAAGGCTATATATAATAAGGTGTAAGAAAAAGGAGAAGACAGTGCAACTGAAGACATCCAAGACATTTGACATCAGATTCAGCGAGGTCGATTCGATGAATGTAGTGTGGCATGGATCCTATGCGCTTTACCTGGAAGATGCGCGTGAAGCGTTTGGTGCAGAATACGGCCTCGACTATATGAACTATTTCCGTCATCACTGCTATGCCCCGATCGCCGAGGAGACCATCCGTTATCGCAAGCCGCTGCGCTATGGTATGAAGCCACGTATCGACATTATCTACCGGCCGACAATCTCCGCCAAAGTCATCTTTGACTATGAGATCCATGACACGGCCGATGAAAGCCTCATTGCTACGGGGCGCTCCATACAGGCCTTTATGGACATGGATTACCAATTGGTGCTCTACAGCCCTGAGTGGTATCAAGCGTGGCAAGAGAAATGGCATGTCTTTGATGATGTCGATGACGACTTATTGCATCCATGATATTCACGATAGGACATAATATCTGTTCGCCTTTGGGCATGACGACGGCTGAAAACTTAGCCGCTGTGCGAAGGGGAGAGTCTTCGATCAAAACCTATCCCCACTTGTGGAATCTGCCCGAGCCTGTCTGCGCCTCATTGTTCTCCGATGATCAGTGGGCAGAGATGGCCATGGAGGATTGCACACCCTTTGAGTCGATGGTGATCGCCTCGGCAACGCGGGCATTGAAAGATTGTGCCTTCGACGTGGCGGGAAAGGACGTCGTTCTCATTGTGAGCACGACCAAGGCCAATGTCGGACAGCTCGATGATCCTGCCAAACAGGATGCCTGTCTCTTTCCCGGCATGGCCGCCAAGCATATCGCACGCCGGTTGGGTGTCACGACACAGCCTGTCGTGGTCGATGATGCCTGTGTCTCCGGTGTCGCAGCCCTCATCACTGCCACGCGGTTGCTGGAAGACGGTGATTATCATTATGCCATTGTCTGCGGTGCCGATCATCAGAATCGGTTCATCGTCTCCGGTTTCCAGTCCTTCAAGGCCCTGTCCCAAGAGCCGTGCCGCCCCTTCGACATGGAGCGGTCTGGCCTGAATCTTGGAGAAGCAGCCGCCACACTGATTCTCTCTACCGAGCCATCAGCCACGGATCATGGTTGGATCATCCGTCAAGGAGCCATCCGCAATGATGCCTATCACATCAGTGCACCGAGCCGGCAGGGAGAGGGAGCACGAAGAGCTTTGCTTGCAGCCCTAGACAACAGCTTGGCATCAGATGAGAAAGGTGCGGCCGACAGTGACACGCTCGCTGTGATCAATGCCCATGGTACGGCAACCCTGTTCAACGACCAGATGGAGTCGAAAGCGATAGAACGGGCGGGACTCTCGGATACACCGGTCAACGGTTATAAAGGCTATTATGGCCACACGATGGGGGCTGCCGGCATTCTGGAAACCATTCTCACCATGGCAGCCCTTGACGAGCATGTCATTCTTGACACAAAGGGCTATGCCGAACGTGGCGTATCGGGTAAAATCGATGTCGTGGCGGCTGAGCGTCGGACAGAAAAGCACGCTTTTGTGAAAATGCTCTCAGGATTTGGTGGTTGCAATGCTGCGGTACTCGTGGATCAGAAACCCTCAGATGACGTCTCCTCCCTGTCGTCTCACACTGGCGAAAGTGACAGATTGGAAGGTGGTAAGGCCATGCGGCAAAGGGCCAATGTGCGCCTCACACCGGCTGACGGAAGCCTCACCTCCTTATATAAAAAGTATATAGGTGATTACCCCAAGTTCTACAAGATGGACTTGCTGGCAAAGTTGGGTCTTGTTGCTTCCGAGATGCTGCTCAGAGAGATAGGGGAGGACAAGCCAGCGGACTTTCGCGACGACAGAGCCATTGTCTGTTTCAACCGCTCTGCCTCACTTCATGCCGACCGAAAATATCTTGAGACCATCTGTGACAGGGACAATTTCTATCCCAGTCCCTCGTTGTTTGTTTATACATTGCCCAATATCGTGACGGGAGAGATCGCTATCCGTCATCACTATCTCGGTGAGACGAGTTGTTACATCCTTCCGGAGAAGAACACGACGCTCATGCAGCAACTCTTGCACGCTACTTTCCGGGACCCGCAGACTCGGAGCATACTCGGCGGGTGGATAGATGCCGAAGACGATGATCATTACGAGGTTGATCTGTCTTTATGGGAAAGAGCGTGAGACGGAAGCTTATGACACTATATAGATCATTTGGATTATGGAAGAATTGATAACAGAATTGAAAAAAGAGATCATCAAGGCACTGAACCTTGAAGAGATGACACCCGATGATATCGATGCCGACGCACCCCTCTTTGGAGACGATGGACTCGGTCTGGACTCTATCGACGCTTTGGAACTCATCGTGCTGATGGAGAAACAATATGGCATCAAACTGACCAGTGGCGCGCAAGGAAAGGAAATCTTCAAAAGCGTGGCGACCATGGCTGACTATGTCTCCAAAAACCGCAAGAAATAATGTCTCAGACACCATCATGACGAGGAGAATACAACCATGAACAGCATCGCAATCACCGGAACGGGCATCATCTGTGCCATCGGCAATGACAAGGAACAGGTGCTCGATGCTTTACTGCATCGACGGACAGGCATTGCTGCCATGCAATACCTGTGCTCGACCCATCACGAACTGCCTGTCGGCGAGGTGAAGCTGTCCAATAATGAGTTGAAGACGGCACTCGGCATAGACAGGCAGAGAGAAGTGAGCCGTACGGAACTGTTGGGGGTGACAGCGCTCATGCAAGCTGTTCGGGAGGCAGGCATCTGCCGGACTGACGGCAAACGGGTGGTTCTGGTCAACGGCACCACTGTCGGAGGCATGGACATCACCGAACAGCACTATGCAGCGCTCCGCTCCCATGCCGACGAGCATCTGCCGCAAGAGACACTGGAGTGTCTGCGACATCATGACTGTGGCAGCTCCACGGCGGGCATCGCACATTTTGCCGGTTGTTTTGACGATTTTACCACGGTCTCCACCGCCTGCTCTTCCGCTGCCAATGCCATCATCCTTGCCGCCCAGCTCCTTGATATGGGGTTGGCCGATATTGTTGTGGCCGGCGGTACAGAGTCGCTTTCGGTATTCCATCTCAATGGTTTCAACTCTCTGATGATTCTCGACCACGAGCGTTGCCGCCCGTTTGACCGGCATCGGGCAGGGCTGAACCTTGGTGAGGGTGCCGCTTATCTCGTCATGGAGCGTGCCGACGATGCACGAAAGCAGGGACGGCATGTCTACGGATTTCTCAACGGATGGGGCAATGCTTGTGACGCGTATCACCAAACCGCCTCTTCTCCCGATGGCGAAGGGGCTTTTCGTGCCATGCGCCAAGCGTTGGAGATGGGTAATATAAAGCCTCAGGACATACAGTATGTCAATGCTC
>URCI01000082.1 GCA_900546345.1 uncultured Prevotella sp.
ACATGGAGCCCACGTAGGGGCGGGGCTTGTGCCCGCCCTAACAGCGATACCAGCAATGCCACACGGGGAGACAGCGTAGGGGCGGGCCCCTGTGCCCGCCCTAACCCCTGACTTTGCCACTGTGTGGCTAACTATATTTTTTATTTTAAAGAAAATAGACGAAAATTACGCTGGGCATAAAATAGCGCCTGCGGCGCATAATCCCAGCACCGCCTTGGATGTCTCAACCTACAGTTCAAAGGCTTAGATCCAGTGAAGGACGAGTCAATGATCCTGCTAGAGTGGCTACTTGACCACTTTCTGCGTCTTTTCACCCTGTCTGATAATAAACAACCCATGACCCGGGATGTCGTCGGAGCGATAAGCCGAGACCGTCGTCGTCAGCACCAGACGTCCGGATGCATCGTAGACACGGACTGTGCCGTCAGAGGGTTGCGGCTTGTTGACACGTACTGAAGAGATGCCCGTTGTCGGATTGAAAGTGACCGTGCCATCAGCGCCATAGGCAAACACCGCACTGCTCTCCCCACCAGAGACACGGAAAAGAGTAGGCACCGTCTGCTTGTCGGACTGTGACGCGAGGCATACCTTATACGTTCCCGCCTTGAGACCCAAGTCGTCTTTCAAGCTGAATTTTTGCAGTTCTACTTTTCCATCCTTTCCTCTCAGCGACATACCGTAACCATAACCGACCGTTCCCGTCGTATGGTCGTTCACATCCAAGAGCTCTACGGCCGTCGTGTCGTTGCTCGTCTGGTTGATGAGGAGCAGCAGGATCTTGCCAGAGAAAGTCTGATAGTCCATGTTATAAAGATTGGCCAGCTCCAGTGTCAGGCTGTCCTTTGCAGCAGACGAGTAAACGACCAGGCTGTCGGAGCACCACTGCGAGTGGTAGCTGTCCTCGGTATCTGCCTCAGCATGGTTCTTCAATCCGATGACCATCTGCTGTCCCACATTGAAATGATACTTTAGGTTCGAGGCCAGGATCGTGTCGCCAGGACTCAGGTCCGCAATGCTGTAGAAGCCATTAGCCGAACCGTTCCATCCCCAGTTGATATGCACCCGTCCATTGCCGTCCAGTCCATCAAAGATGAAAGCGTGACCACCGGCCACCGAGTCCGCACCGGTGTAGAGGATCGGGCGGCCGCTCGTGATCTCTTTGCTGATGATGTCCATCCATTCCGTGTCGCTGTAGAGAAACCGGCTGAGCATGTTGACCGACAGCGAGTCGTAGCTGAAGTTCTTGACAAACGCAGCAGCCGCATCATTGGTGTAGGCTCCGCTGCCCGAATTGGAGTATTGCATGTGCACGGCAGTACCCGCGTCGAACATCAGGTTGGCCACGGCTTGCTTACGCGCCTTGCTGAGGAAGACCGTCGAATTGTAATAGTCATCGACCATCTTGTCCCATTCATAGGTGGTGTTGAAGCTGCGCGTCTCTGTCGTCCCCTCGTAGGTATAGGTGCAATTGGTACCCGTTCCGATAGCGGGATAGCCGTAATAGTACATGATCTGCGCCATGGCCGTGGCCACACAGCCGGTGACTGCCGGGCAGGCATCGCTGTAGGGCGACTCCTGTCCCCAAAGTGCTTTGACGAGATAAGTGCCGTCGCCCGTGGCGTGTGTCGATGGGACATAGTCCGACTGATAGCCGCGCCGCATCGAGGCCGAGATCTGAGCCATCCACCAGCAAAAGTCGGTGGGGAGATGCTCAGCGTCGAAAGGCGCGTCGGAATAGCCCAGCACTGGCGTGAACTGCGTGTCCTTGCTCACGACGACAAAGGCTTTGTCATTGCCGTAGATGGTGAGCATGTCGGCAGCATACATCTGCTTCACCTCATCGGCGGACTGGCTGCGTGTGGCAGCGGACAAGCCCAACTGACTCAGTGCGATTTGCTTCATCTCTCCAGCAGTGCGCTCTCTGGCTTGCAAGGAAAAAGCAAGCGAGAGTGAAAAAAGCAGGAAATAGATCTTTCTCATAATTGGTCAATTTAAAACAAAAAAGGGCACGCAGAGGCAATAGCCCACTGCGTGCCCCTATTGTGGAGTTGCGGAAATTAATATCCCGGATTCTGTACGAGGTTGTCGTTGATCTGACGGTCATGTGACGGGATCGGCCACTGCCAGTGCGGATCATCAGCAGGGAAGCTCTTGCTAGCGTAAGCAGAGCCGTCGCCAGTGGTGTAGATGACTTCATCCTTCACTGCACCCGGCTGAGCGGCACGGCCGTTGAAGCCCGTGTGCCAACGCTTCAGACAAGAGAAGCGCAGACCCTCACCGATGGTCTCCTTGAACCACTCGTTGTGGATGTTCTCGGCTGTTGCCTCTGTAGCCTCAGCACCGCGTGAAGTCTGGAGCTCGTTGAGGATCTCCTTTGCCTCATCGGTCTTGCCAAGGTTGTAATCAGCCTCAGCAGCAATGAGGTACATCTCGCTGATCAGCAACGGCTTCGGCAGCTGACGGGCGTTGGGTGTGGAAGAGGAAGACAGCTCTGGATTGCCCAGGTACTTGTTGAAAGTATAGAATTTCTGGAAAGACAAGCCTGTGTTGAACAGACAAGCATGATATTTGCCATCAAGATACCAATAGCCATCAGAGAACCACATGCCACGCAGATCCTTGTCGCCATAGAGGTCCAATACCTTCTGAGAAGGCAAGAAGTAAGGATCGAGATAGATCGCACTGATTCCGTACTGAGTCAGTGCAGAATAGCTGTCACAACGTGTATAGTAAGTATTGGTACCCGTACCATTCTCAGTCAGTGATCCCGGCATCTGCATGATGGGTTCAGAGCCCTTGTCAAGCTGCCACTCGTTGTACATCTCTCTTGCAGTAGAAGAGAGCTTGTAACCTGCGGCAGAGTTCAGCACCTTGATGGCGCTGGCGGCTGCGTTGGTATAGTCCTCGGTGTCGATGTAGTAGCGGGCATAGAGAGCGTTGACAGCATCGATGGTAGGACGCTGGGAGCGAACGGCACCGGCAACGCCTGTCAGCAGAGTAGCGGCAGAGTCGAGGTCGGCCTTGATCTGACCGTACACCTCAGCCACCGTAGCACGGGCAGGCTTAGCCTCCTGATCGTAGTGCAGCACCAAAGGCACACAGAGGTCGGATTTGGCTGTCTTAGGATCATAGTCCTTGCCAAAGTGACGGGCCAACTGCAGGTAAGCAAAGGCACGATAGAAAAATGCCTCACCCTTGGCGGTGTTCTTGGCCGTGACGCTGGAAGCAGCCGTAGGATAGTATTTGTTGGCCTCGTCAATGAAGATGTTGTAATCATTGATGGCGCCGTACTCACCGGACCAGAAGCTGGCAATGTCGTCGTTGCTGTCGGTGAAATCGACATCGGTGCGGTGCACGGGGCCATAGTTATTGCCATAGTCGATGGTGGCGTTGAAACCGTCGCACATCACCTCGTCGATCATCGAGTAAGTGCCATAGAGGGTCGAACGGAACGAAGTGGCGATACCGTTGCGATAATACGTCAACAGGTTGTCGGTGGTGATCAAGTGATCGCCATCCTTGATCGTGATGGATGTCGTCGGTTCTTCATCCATGTTGCAGGAAGACAGGGTGAGAGCACCCAGTCCCGCAAACATGACATACTTAAATATATTTTTCATATGAATCCTAAATTTACTAACTGTGAGTGATTAGAATGTCAGAGACAGACCAAAGAGATACTGCTTGGTGTTGCCTGCAACTCCATAGGTCAGGTTGGAGTCTACCTCCGGGTCGATACCATCGTAACCGGTGATGGTGAAGAGGTTGCGGGCCGTGAAGGAAACGTTCACGCCATGGAGTACGTTCTGGAAGGCCAGCCACTTCTTCGGCAGATCGTAGCCGACGACCAGGTTCTTCAGACGCAGGAACGAAGCGTTCTCCAACAAGTGGGTATCGAACTGTAGCACATGGCCATCGCCCCATGCCGGATACTTGGCGTTGGGATTCTCTGCAGTCCAGAAGTCCTGCACATCCTTGCGCTGGTTGTAGGAAGTACCCACCACGTTGGGGTTGTCATAGAAGTAAGCATCGTTGTTGACCATGTACTTGCCCAAGGTGTAGGAGAAGTCGGCCGTCACGTAGATGCCTTTCCAACCGCCGCTGAAACTGAAGCCACCATTGACAGGAGCGTAGCGCTTTTTGCCGGAGTTTTGGGTCAGCTCAGCCTCCGAAAAATCCTTTGTGGTCTCTTTCTTGGTGGTCTTGTCTACGTTGTCACCGGCCTTGTACCACATCGGGGCACCGTCGGCAGGATCCACACCGGCATAGATAGGCAGATAGTACTGGACAGGGTTGCCTACGACATAAGCCACCAGCGTGTTGGCGATGACATAGCGGTTGCGGCCCTGGAAGAGCTCTGTGATCTTCTGCGAGTTGTAGTTGAACGTGGTGTTGAAGTTCAGATAATAGTCCTTGCCCTTGAGGATGTCGACACCGAGCGTCAGGTCGATACCCTTGTTCTGCAGTCCACCCACATTAGTAGCAACAGAAGAGAAACCGGTGGTGTAAGGATAAGGCACGGCCATCAGCATGTCTGAGGTCTTACGCACATAGTAAGACACGTCGAAGTTGAAGCGGTCCCACAGTCTGCCGGCCACGCCGATGGTGAAGGTCTTCTGCTTCTCCCAGGTCAGGTTGTTGTTCTCGGGCTGAGAGAACACGAGTGCAGCACCCTCGTTGTAGAAGGTGGAAGGAGAAACAAGTGCCAGAGAGGCATAGTTGCCGATGCCGGCGTTGCCCTGCGTACCATAGTTGACTTTGAAGTCCAGAGAGTTGACCCACTTCACAGGAGCCATGAAGGCTTCGTTCTTGATCTTCCACAGACCACCGATCGACCAGAAGGTAGCGTTGCGGTTGTCCTTACCGAAGCGTGAGCTGGCATCGTTACGCAGTGAAGCGTCAAGGAAGTAGCGGTCGCCATAGTTATAGTCGATACGGCCGAAGAAAGAGAGGAACTTGCTCGTGGAGGCCGACTCGCTCATTCTGTAGGAGCTCTGACGTCCGTTCTGCAGGTTCATCAAGCGGTCATCGTACTGACCGGTAGAACTGGCTGTGTAGTAGTCGCTGTCGATGATACGGCCTTCCTCACCGGCCAGGACCGTGAAGTGATGATCCTGAGCCACATCGAAGCTATACTCGATGGTGTTGGTGTTGATGTGTGAGTAAGCATACGTTGTACCCTTGCTTCTTGCACCGGAACCATTGGAAGGGGCATAAGAAGGATAGCGCATGTAGTTCTCACGATAGAAATAGAGGTCGGTACCCACGACAGACTTGATGTGCAGGTTTCTGATCGGGTTGATGTCGATATAGGCATTGCCGTTGAGACCATAGCGCGAGAGGATGTCCGGCGTATTGGCCACCGAATAGTTTGGATTGTAGAGTCCAAATGGGTAGCGCTGCTCATAAGTCTCGCCGGTCTTGGGGTCGAAATCAGTGTAGATCGGGTTCAGCAGGTAAGACAGACCGCCGGAGACATAGTGAGAGGTGCCTGAAGAGTTACCCCAGTTTGCATTGGATGTCTGCTTGCTGTAGTTGACATTGCTGTTGATACCGAAGCTCAACCATTTAAATGGTTTGGCGTCAATCTTGGTACGGAGGTTGAACTTGTCGTAGTAGTTGCCGACCTCAGTACCTTTCTGATGGAACTGAGAGCCGCTGACCAGGTAAGCCATGCGATCGCTGCCACCCTGGAGGGTGATGTCGTTCTGGGTCTGCGGCGTATTGAAGTTCTGGAAGATGTTGTACCACTTGGTGCTGTACTTCGGCATGCCGTTTTCATCGAGATAGTTGGCATATTTGGTCTGAAGGCTCTTTGTAGAAGACTATCCACTGTTGACCCAGAAGTTATACAGCTCGGTGCTGTTCATCATGTCCTCATAGAAGCCTTTGTTGGCCAACGTGTTCCAACCATATTGTGTGCGATAGGTCACACTGGCTCTAGAGTTGAACTCACCGCCCTTGGTGGTGACATAGATGACACCATTGGCAGCCTGTGAACCATAGATAGAGGTAGAGGAAGCGTCCTTCAACACGGTGACGCTCTTGATATCGTTAGGGTTCATGGCCATCACGGCAGTAGAAGTGGAGGGCACACCGTCGATAACATACAAAGGTGTGGAGCTTGCGCCCAAAGAACCGATACCATGGATGTTGATGCTGACAGAGTTGTCACCGGCCTCACCAGAAGAGTTGAGGACATTCAGACCGGCTACCTGGCCCTGCAGGTTGTCGAGGACTGAAGCAGAAGGCGCGGAGTTGACCTTCTCGGCCTTCACATTGCCCACTGTACCTGTGATGGTTCCCAACTTGCGCGCGGAACCGTAACCCACGACAACCAGCTCATCGAGCGTCTTGCTGTCGCTGACCAAAACCACCTTCATGTTTCCGCCGGCCTTCACGGTCTGCGGTTTCATGCCAAGGTAGGTGATGACCAGCTTGGCGCCTG
>URCI01000083.1 GCA_900546345.1 uncultured Prevotella sp.
CTATAAATTAGCCCCTTAAAGTGGCTATGAAGTTATACACAAACTTGACACCCTAAATACAAGAACTTTTTGATGACGGGGAAAATGTTCTCTGTTGTAACCCCAATATTACCTTTTTTCATGGTATACGTTCTAAATAGTTTTTTGCCGATAAAAATGCAAAAAGCGTGCCACGCAGATTTTTTTGAAAATTTACCGAAATTTTGACAACACTTTGCTAGAAAAAGACTATATTTGCATCATAGATTCATTTCAATAGGTTAAGGTTAGTTTTTTTAAAAGGTTAAAGGCCCCAATCAGAGTAGTGATTACTGTGGATTGGGGATTTTTGTTTAGTATTGTGACAAAGATCTGCGCTGAGAATCGATTCTTTTGAAACACATGGTCCATTGGCCGCAAATTCGCGATTCTCACACCATTTTTGTATATTACTAATAATCAGCATGTTAACAAGAAATCCATATCGTGTTTCATCCAAACAGAAGGATTGTATCGACAAAACCACCGTTTTGATCCGGTCATCTCAATGGTCTGGCCCCGTCATCTCGGTTGTTTCATCGGATCATCTCGGTTGTTTCATTGGGTCATCTCGGTGTTTTGACACGCTCCAACCACTGATTTCTATCTGTCAGCCGACGGAAAAGCCACGCAAAAGCAAGAAAAGCGCCCCCCAACCACCACCTGCCTCCGCTAGAATGAAAAATTTGTTTTTTGCGTTTTGTCACTATTCTTGAAATTGCATCTCCTACACCTTATTAATATATAGCATAGACATGCAACCTACATAGACAAGATGTCACACCCCACTCTGCCACTCTTGTCAGTATCACGACGTGCGATCCTTTTGGCACGGTTTTGGCAATGACAGCTGTGGGTTGCTGAAACGCAACGACCAAAAACGACAAGTTAAACAAATAAAACATAGTAACTATGACAATTAAACCATTAGCAGACAGAGTGCTGGTACTTCCTGCACCAGCTGAGGAAAAAGTAGGTGGAATCATTATCCCTGACACAGCCAAGGAGAAACCACAGCGCGGCGAGGTCGTCGCCGTTGGTCAAGGCACCAAAGACGACCCGATGGTTCTCAAGAAGGGCGACACCGTGCTCTATGGCAAATATGCCGGAACAGAGCTCGAAGATGGCGACAAGAAATATCTGATGATGCGTCAGAGCGACGTACTGGCTGTCGTAGAGGACTAAAACTCATGGACCCCAGCGTCCAGCATTCCATATTCAACTTTTATATCAACTTATATAATCAATAAGGAAACAACAACAATGGCAAAGATTATCAAATACAATACAGAAGCCCGCAACCTCATCAAGGCTGGCGTCGATCAGTTGGCTGACGCCGTGAAGGTTACTCTTGGTCCTAAGGGCCGCAACGTGATCATCGAGAAAAAGTTCGGTGCTCCTCAGATCACCAAGGACGGTGTCACTGTCGCCAAAGAGGTAGAGCTCGAGGACAAGTTCGAGAACACAGGTGCACAGCTCGTCAAGAGCGTTGCCAGCAAGACAGGTGACGACGCCGGCGACGGTACCACAACCGCTACGATCCTGACTCAGGCCATCGTCACAGAGGGTTTGAAGAACGTCACAGCAGGTGCCAACCCTATGGATCTGAAGCGCGGTATTGACAAGGCCGTTGCCAAGGTCATCGACTACATCAAGACACACGCTGAGCAAGTGGGCGACAACTACGACAAGATCGAGCAGGTCGCTACTGTCAGTGCTAACAACGATCCCGAGATCGGTAAGCTGATCGCTGACGCCATGCGCAAGGTCTCTAAGGACGGTGTGATCACCATCGAAGAGAGCAAGACTCGCGACACCAGCATCGGCGTTGTCCAGGGTATGCAGTTCGACCGTGGCTATCTCTCCGGCTACTTTGTGACCGACACCGACAAGATGGAGTGTGTGATGGAGAATCCTTACATCCTCATCTACGACAAGAAGATCAGCAACCTCAAGGAGTTCTTGCCAATCCTGCAGCCTGCTGCCGAGAGCGGCCGTCCACTGCTCGTCATCGCCGAGGACGTTGACTCTGAGGCTCTGACCACACTGGTTGTCAACCGTCTGCGTGGCGGTCTGAAGATCTGCGCTGTCAAGGCTCCTGGCTTCGGCGACCGTCGCAAGGCTATGCTCGAGGATATCGCCATCCTGACAGGCGGTGTTGTCATCAGCGAGGAGAAAGGCTTGAAGCTTGAGCAGGCTACGCTCGACATGCTGGGCTCCTGCAAGAAGGTGACCATCACCAAGGACGACACGACAATCGTCGGCGGTGCCGGTGCCAAGGAGAACATCCAGGAGCGCATCAACCAGATCAAGAACGAGATTGCCAACACCAAGAGCTCTTACGACAAGGAGAAGCTGCAGGAGCGTCTCGGCAAGCTCAGCGGTGGTGTCGCTGTGCTCTATGTCGGTGCTAACTCCGAGGTGGAGATGAAGGAAAAGAAGGATCGTTGCGACGACGCACTCTGCGCTACACGTGCAGCCAGTGAGGAAGGTGTTGTTGTCGGTGGCGGTACCACATACATCCGTGCTCAGGAAGAGCTCAAGGATCTCAAGGGCGACAATGCCGATGAGCAGACGGGTATCAACATCGTACGCCGCGCCATCGAGGAGCCGTTGCGTCAGATCGTCTTCAATGCCGGCGGCGAGGGTGCTGTCGTTGTGAACAAGGTTCGCGAGGGCAAGGGCGACTTCGGTTACAATGCCCGTGAGGACAAGTACGAAGACCTGCGCGCAGCTGGTGTCATCGATCCTGCCAAGGTAGAGCGTGTCGCTTTGGAGAACGCCGCTTCCGTGGCTGGTATGTTCCTGACCACAGAGTGCCTGATCTGCGACAAGCCTGAAGAGAAGCCGGCAATGCCAGCTGCTCAGCCCGGAATGATGTAATCATTGCTCCGCAGCAACAAGACATATAACGAGGAAGAGGTGGTAAGCCCATGGGCCTGCCACCTCTTTTTTGTTGTTGTCGGTCATTCTTTCGACAGCCACGAGAGCAACTTGTTGATCCATCCGATGGAGAAGCGAAACCAACGATACTTCGCCACCGGCTTGCCGCCAAAGCGCAACAGAAACTCGCGGAATGGATTGTTGGGATAAGGCAATCCACCATCGAGGAAGAAAATGTGGGCATAGTTGTGTTTCCAAGCCCAGATCATCGCTTGCCAAACGGTCATCGTGGCCGGATGGAGCCAGGCATAGCGCTTGCGGCGCGAGGCGAGGTACCACAGATATGCGTTGCCCTCGGAATAGACACACACGCAGCCACCGATCAGCCGACCTTTATAGAGTGTGGCAAAGAGACGGGCATTGTCGCTGCGAAACAGCTGGGCGAGCTGTTTCTCCGGTGGCACGACACGATGCACTTTCCACCGATAGAAGCCACGCACCAAATGCACGAAGCGCTGGAGCTCGTCTTCGGTCTTTACCTCGCGCGTCTCCACTCCCTGCTGATAGGCGTGTTCGATCTTTTTCAGCATCTTGGGCTGCAAACGGTCATGGGGATCCATGGAATGGAGCGAGTTGTGGATTTCCTGCCAAAGTATTGGGAAGAAGCCCTGGGCACGGAAAAAACGATAGCCAAACATTTTGCGCGAGATGTCGCTGAACTCTATGAAGAGACAAAGACGACGGCGCAACCGACGGACAAGCGCCTCCAGCAGTATGCCGAAAACTTCCTCGCTGTTGACGTCTTCGGAATAGTCGCCCTCACCGTAAGCATGTGCCTGCCAGTAAAGGAAAGGCAGCCACGAGGACCGCTGCAAAAAGACAAGGATGTGGCCGGCCACGCTGCCCGAGCTGTCGAAAGCCACTGCCATACACGGCCGCTGCCCGGGAGTAGCTTCTACGATATGGAAGAGTTCCGGGCTGTGGAAAAAGTTGCCGCCGTCCATCGTCGGCAATGTGTCTCCACGCGTATAGATTGCGGTCTGATATTGCGACATCGGTACAGAATGATTGCTTACTGGCAAAATTAATATAATTCAAGGGAAACACAAAATAAAGTTCCACTTTTATTTTGTAACTTTGCGTCAAAAATCATACACACAACCATGATCAACTACGATTTACGCCGCATTCGCGCCATTGTCTTCGACGTCGATGGCGTGCTGTCGGCTTCTACGGTGGGTATGGACGCCGAAGGAATGCCGCTGCGCACGGTCAACATCAAGGACGGCTACGCCATTCAGCTTGCAGTGAAACGCGGACTGCGCATCGCCATCATCACCGGCGGCAGCTCTGAGGCGATCCGCAAGCGCTATGCTTACTTAGGCGTGGAGGATATCTTCATGGGCAGCGCCATGAAAAAAGACGTCTATGCCCGTTTTCTGGAAACCTATTGCCTGACCCACGACGAGGTGCTCTACATGGGCGACGACATCCCGGATTATGAAGTAATGAACCTTGTAGGCTGTCCATGCTGCCCGGCCGATGCCTGTTCCGACATCAAGAAGATCTCACGTTACGTCAGCAGCTATGAGGGAGGACGCGGATGCGCCCGCGATGTCATCGAACAGGTGCTCAAAGCTCAAGGCAAGTGGATGGACAACGCCAAGGCCTTCGGATGGTAAAAATCCGCCAAGGACGAAGAGTGGCGAACAGCCATTGATGAGAGGACAGGATGTCTTTTGATCGGAACAGCCCTCACATATCGCCCTATGAAGGACCAGCAAAAAGAAAGAAAAGAAATGGAAACAAACAAACTGAAAATCATTCTTGCCAGTGCTTCACCACGGCGACGTGAGCTGTTGGCAGGACTGGATCTAGACTTTGAAGTGAAAGTCATCAAAGGCGTCAGCGAGCGCTATCCCGAGGATTTGCCTGCCGTCGAGGTGCCGCAATATATCTCACGCGAAAAAGCTGCCGCCTACAAGGTTGCTGACGATGAGCTGTTGCTCACCGCCGACACCGTTGTCGTCGTCGACAACACGATCTTGGGCAAGCCACACGATGCCGCCGATGCGCATCGTATGCTTCGCATGATCAGCGGACGGACACATCAGGTGGTCACCGGTGTGACGCTGACCACTGTCCAAAAGCAAAAGACCTTTGCCGTCACCACCGATGTCACCTTCCGGGAACTTACCGATGAGGAGATCGACTACTATATCGAGCACTACCGCCCGTTTGACAAGGCGGGAGCCTACGGCATCCAGGAGTGGATTGGCTATGTCGGCGTGACGGGACTCAACGGCAGTTACTACAATGTCATGGGGCTGCCCGTACAGCGCATCTATCAGGAGATCATGGCCCTGGAGCATGCATGACGGACGATCGGCGATTACAAGTCAGTCCGGCATAAACGAAATATCGGTGTCCATTACAGACGATCGCCTGTAGTGAACACCGATTTCTGATTCTGAAAGTTGTCTTCAGTACTTGCTCAAAGCAGAAAAGGACTTAAGCCTTCTTTGACTTCATAGCATCCAGGGCTGCACGACGGCCACCAAGAATCATGTCTATGCGCATCTTGTCTTGCAGATTTGCCTGGGCATTCATTGTTACCAATTTGTCTGTCATAACTACAATCTTTTTACGTTGATAAGATGGAAACAGCGGCTAACGACCAACGTCGCCCGTCGCATTGTCCGGCGACAAAGTTAGGTTTCTTCTTCCGTATCGCCTAATATTATTGCATAAAAAACGCAAAGTAATCGATTGTACTTGACATAGGTCAACAAAAGAGGGTACTTTCGAGGCGGTTTTGGGGCCGAAAAACACCGTTGAAGCACCGCCAGAATCGGTTAAAATTGATTTAGATCAACTCGAAACAACACCTTCAACCACTGCCAAGACATGGTATGGTCATTCTCCCCCTCTTAGGGGAAGTGAGAGAGGGCCGCAATTTCATTCCATTTTATTTTGTCATTCCACTCGCTTGCACTATCTTTAGATAAAATAGGCAGCACTCGGGAATGAAAAATAAAATTCCATTTCATTCCATTTTATTTTGTCATTCCACTCGTTTGCACTATCTTT
>URCI01000084.1 GCA_900546345.1 uncultured Prevotella sp.
CATTTGTCTTGCGGGGTTAGGGCGGGGATAACCCCCGCCCCTACGGCGGGAGGCTCCCCCGCCCTCTCAGAACTTATAGATCAGGTCCACGGCCGCCTTGGGCAGGAGATAGACCCTGTTCTTTCGTGCCACGGGTGAGCCGCAGTGCACACAGTCGTAAACACGGTAGTGAGTCCATGACAAGTCGGCACCAGCCTGCACGTCAACGCCGAAGCCACTGCCGAGATCCCAGGCATAGCCCGCAAACGAGCCGGCGCCATAGAGATTGCCTTGCATGCGCTGGTGACGGGCGTCGCCAAACATGCCAAAGTAAAGAAGTCGAAGGTTGGAGAGGTTGTAGTGGATCCACAACGCGTCGAAGCCATAGAAATAGCCGCGCCACGGCGTGCCCGCCGTCCACTTGCGGGTGTAGAGGTCGAGACTCAGATGACGGTATTTGCGCAGCGCCTTGTCGTCGGTAGGCCACGGACGTAAGCCACCCGTCAACCCTATGGTCCAGGTGCTGTCCACAAGAGTTTCAAAAGTCAGATTGGGAGTGAGCGTGGCAGAGTAGACCACATTATTACTCAGAGAGAAGCGTTGCGCATTCCCCCTCACAGCTACAAAAAGTCCTATCACTATCCCTATTATAGCTTTTCCTTTACATCGTCTCAATACTCGTCTCATACGCTAGACATTCCGTTATCGGAGTTTCTTTTTATAATGGGCCGCGTTGCATCCTGACCGCGGCTCTCTTTTAGTCGCATATCTTGGTGCAAAGATAATGTTTTTAGGAAAAGGAATGTATGATAAGTCTAATTTTAACATAAAAAAAATAACTAAAGCCTATGGGTGTGTTATAAAATAAACAGAAAAAACGGCAAAAAGGACGCAACGCTTTGCCATGTCCCATACTTCCACTAACTTTGCACACACAAATGACTGAGACTGTATCATACAAGATGAAAATGATTTCAAAGCCCATCCCTACCCTATTGCGACAACTCACCTTGGCAGTGACCTTCTGTCTGCTTCTCCCGCAGACACTCCGGGCTGCCGGCAACAACGCTCACTATCAAGGGGTCATCGGGCTCGACGATACCACCGCGCTCACCCTCAACCCGGCACTGCAACGCCTCGCGGGACAGC
Source organism: uncultured Prevotella sp. (assembly GCA_900546345.1). GTDB lineage: Bacteria > Bacteroidota > Bacteroidia > Bacteroidales > Bacteroidaceae > Prevotella. The sequence continues at coordinate 1,129 of URCI01000084.1, forward strand.
TGCTCCAAGGCAAGCAGGGCAGCATCGTGGCCATAGAACCGGCCACGGGACGCATCCTCTGCCTCTATAGCCATGACAAAGTCGACGATGGGGTGAACCGCGCGATCTCGAAGACCTACTCGCCCGGCTCTACCTTCAAGACGGCACAGGCACTGGAGATGCTCAGCGAAGGAACGCTCACGCCCGAGACTACCTACCCATGCCGACGCGGTTTCTCCTATAAGGGCATACACATCGGCTGCCATCCTCACCGGGCTCCGCTGGCACTCGTGCAGGCCATCGGACAGAGCTGCAACGCCTATTTCTGTAAGGCCTTCCAGGAGATGATCGATGACCGCGCGACCTACCTCACAAAATACCGCGCCATCAACCGATGGGCTCGCTACATGCACAGCTTTGGACTCGGACGACCGCTCGGCGTGGACATCCCCAACGAGGTGGGCGGCTGCATACCGGACTCGGCTTACCTCAACCGCCGGCACCACAACTGGGACGGCACGACGATCATGTGGGTCGGCATGGGACAAGGAGAGGTCTCCACTACCCCACTCCAGCTCTGCAACCTCGCGGCTGTCATCGCCAACAGGGGATGGTACGTCACGCCTCATATCCACAAGACTTCTGAGACCCATCAGCAATATACCGAGCACCACACGTCGCTGGCCACGCGCGAGGCGATCCGCACGGTGGTACTGGGCATGAGGGCGGCCGTGACAGGAGGGACGGCGGAGAGCATCAACACGCCGCTCTACAAGATATGTGGGAAGACGGGAACAGCAGAGAACGAGGGCAAGGACCACTCCATCTTCATGGGATTCGCACCCATGGAGCATCCGAAGATTGCCATCAGCGTGTATGTCGAGAATGGTGGATTCGGTGCTGACCTTGCCGCTCCACTTGCCGCACTGATGATCGAACAGGCGGTGAAAGGTCATCTCTCCCCTGCTTCACAAAAAAAGGCAAAGCAGTGGAAAGCTAAAAACGTGAAAATCACACCGGTGAAAGTGGAAGTGAGGTTTGACGAGCTGTAGAAGCCTCACCCCCAACAGAGCCTCACCCCCAACCCCTCTCCAAAGGGAGAGGGGAGTAGTTACCTTCAAGGGATGGAATAGCCCAAATAATTGTTTATCACTCATTTTACTCCCCTCTCCCCTTGGAGAGGGGTTGGGGGTGAGGCTCTGTTGGGGGTGAGGCTCTGTTGGGGGTGAGGCTGCTGGTGAGTCTTAATTATTTAGTATTCTTCTTGCACCCTGATAGCGGTTGTCGTAATAGTTCTCGTTGATGTCGGAGATCGTGATGCCGTTGGAGCAAGAGGCGTGGATGAACTTGAAGTCGCCGTTGCCCTCCACCTCGGCAACGATGCCTACGTGGTTGATGCGGGAAGAAGAACCGAAAAACACCAGGTCGCCCACATGCACGTCGTCACGGTCGTTGATGGCCAAGCCCTCGCGCCACTGATCACGGCTGCTGCGTCCCAAGCGGATGTTGAGCGCCTTATACACAAAACTGGTGAAACCAGAGCAGTCAAAAGCGTAAGGACCCATGCTGCCACGGCGATAAGGTCGGCCGATATAGTCCTTGGCCTTGTCGATGATCTGCGAACCCGTCACGTTGAACAGGGCTTCCAACTCGGAATTCTCCATCTCGTCGGGCATGATATAAGGAATCATTTCCTCTGTGTCTGCTGAGCTGTTCTCAGGTGTGTTGTTGCCGGCAAAGACTGGGGTGACCGCAAAGGCCACGAACATGGAAGCGATGGTGACGAGTTTCTTGATATGCATTGGGCTTTCTCCTTTTTATATATAGTGTTTGAAATGAATAATCGTATTGCTTCATCAGTCCCCCTAAAACGCGCAAGTTGCACAAAAAGAACTGATTGGTTTTTAATTCTGATACAAAAATAAGAAAAAAAAGCGAGAAAAGAAAATCGACGTTTACACTCTTTTGCACGAAAACGCTTAAATGTGCAGATGAGCCGATCGCCTCTTATTTGACCTATATCAATCATTTAGGTCCGTATTTCTCCTATACTCCCCATTTATTGTTCTTGTTTTCCTTAAAGTCTTTTTGCGGTTTTTAACAAGGACATACCTACATGAAACATTTGATACGCAATTAAGTAACATCACGTAAATGATAATTGCAGTAAAAAGAGTATCTTTGCACCAAACAAATATAAAACAATAACTAAACAAACCTAAGTAATGGAAAAACAATCACAACAAGGGGGCAGCCGCTCCTACCTCATCAGCATCGTCATGGTGGCGGTACTCGGCGGTCTGCTCTTCGGTTACGACACCGCTGTGATCAGTGGCGCCGAGAAAGGCCTGCAGGCGTTCTTCAAGGGCGCACAGGACTTTGAGTACAACGATTTTCTTCACGGCTTCACCTCGTCGAGTGCGCTCATCGGATGCATCATCGGCTCAGGCCTCTCCGGACTCTTTGCCTCGCGCTTCGGCCGTAAGCGCTCACTGATCTTCGCCGGCATCTGCTTCTTCCTCTCGGCATGGGGCTCGATGACGCCGGAGACGTTCGGCCTCCTACCCTACGGCAAGCCGACATGGACGCTGCTCGTCGTCTTTAACCTCTATCGCATCCTCGGTGGCATCGGCGTGGGCATGGCATCGGCCATCTGCCCGATGTATATCGGCGAGGTGGCACCCTCACGCATCCGTGGCATGCTCGTGAGCTGGAACCAGTTCGCCATCATCTTCGGCCAGCTCGTGGTCTACTTCGTCAACTTCCTCATCCTCGGCTCTCACGCCAATCCTGTCTACGACGCGGCAGGCGCCATCGCCAACCTCGCCGACTGCGAGTGGACGATCACAACAGGATGGCGTTATATGTTCGGTAGCGAGATGGTGCCGGCCGGACTCTTCGCCCTGCTGATCTGCTTCGTGCCAGAGACGCCACGCTATCTCGTCATGGTCGGACAGGATCAGAAAGCACTCTCGATCCTCACACATATCAATGGCAGCAGTGAGGCACAGACCATCCTACAGGACATCAAGGCCACCATCACCACCAAGACGGAGCGCTTGCTGACCTATGGCTGGATGTGTATCTTCGTGGGTATCATGCTCAGCGTTTTCCAACAGATCGTAGGCATCAACGCCGTGCTCTATTACGCACCCCGCATCTTCCAGGACATGGGCATGCAAAGCCCGATGGTGCAGACCGTGATCATGGGTGTGGTCAACATCTCGTTCACCCTCGTCGCCGTGTTCACCGTGGAGAAGGTGGGCCGAAAGCCCTTGCTCATCTGGGGCTCTATCGGCATGGCCATCGGTGCCTTTGGCGTGGCGCTGACCTTCGGCAATGCCTCGCTGAGCATCGTCACAATGTTGAGTATCATGGTCTACTCCGCCAGCTTCATGTTCTCCTGGGGCCCGATCTGCTGGGTGCTCATCGCCGAGATCTTCCCCAACACGATCCGCGGCGCTGCCGTCGCCATCGCCGTGGCCTTCCAGTGGATCTTCAACTTCCTGGTGAGCTCGTCGTTCGTACCGATGTTCAACATGCATCTGCAGGCCGGCGACAACTTTGGCCATTGGTTCACCTACGGCTTCTACGGTGTGATGTGTGTTCTCGCCGCCCTCTTCGTCTGGCGTCTCGTACCTGAGACCAAGGGCAAGACCCTCGAGGATATGACCAAACTGTGGAAAAACAGGAAGTAAAGGCGCCGTAAAGGCCCCGCACTGCCCCCGATAGGCGCCGCACAGCCCCCGTTAGGCCCCGCACAGCCCCCGATAGGCCCCGCGTCCAAATGGTTCGCACGGTTCTGTATGCAGCTGTTAAGCAGCTGCGCCGTGCCTCCCCGCCATGCTGCCCTACTGTTGAGGAAACTGACAATTTTCGGGCGCTGAGAATGCGATTTTCGGAAGCAACCCCTCCCCTGCCCGCGATTTCGTGCATTTCGGGCACGGATGCATAAGCCGCTGTGCATCAGACACAAACGAAGCTCACGCAACCGCAATAACGCAAAAACGGTACGCCGACCCCGGATTTCCATTGAAAATCCAGAGTCAGCGTACCGTTTTTGTTGCTCTTCTCAGTGCTTTCTGCGCGCCATCTCGATTGATTGTGCGCATCATCTCCGTGCTTTGATCCCCTCAGCTCACTGTTTTCTCAACGCCATCTCAGTGATTTTCCGACGTCAAATCAGAAAAAGGCAAGAAAGCGCTCATGGGTCTTCTCCTGGAATGAAAGTGCACAGAGAAGAACTTCTGTAAATAATTTTATGGGGAAAGTAGTCGGTAAGAGAATCGAACTCTTATGCCAAGATTGAGAATCTTGTATCCTAACCGTTAGATGAACCGACCG
>URCI01000085.1 GCA_900546345.1 uncultured Prevotella sp.
GTTGCCGCGGGAGAAGATCTCGTAGTACGACTGTCCGTAGTTGGGCGAGAAGGCCATGCCGATGAGGGGCAGGGTCACGTCGTAGTGCAGGGCGAGTGGGTGGTGCCCCGTGCGCAGCTGCCAGGAGAGGCGTGCGGTGGGGTCGATGCTCAGCGCGATGCGTGCCTGTGCCGGGTTGTTGCTGTTGCGGGTGTCATAGGCACCGCCGAGTGTGCCGTCGATGGCACCTCCGGCGAGCAGCGTCAGCCGTGGGGCAGCCCAGTGCCAGCGATACATCCATCCGAGCCTTAGGTTGTAGAGCAGGGTGAGCAGCGAGTTGTCGTTGCCGCGTGTGCCGGCCACGCCGACGAGCACGTGGTGGACGGTCTCGCGGACGATGTGGCTGCTGTCACGGCGGCTGAGCGACTGGGAGAGATAGCCAAACTCGGTGCCCGTGAACTTCTCCTGGGAGAGATAGGTATCGAGGATGTCGGTGTAGCCCACACTCAGTTGCCCGGCCCGCTCACGCTCCGTGGCATGTTGAGTGGGCTGACGCTCCTGGGCCGCGAGGCTGGCAGCGATGGTGGCGATGGCGATGGTTGTGGTTAGTCTATTCATATAGATGGTTTTGCGATCCTCCCGAGCCCTCCTCTAGCTCCCCCCAGGGGGGGAGAAAGGCGATACCCGAGTGTTCGGGGTGTTGATGGTTTTGCGATCCTCCCCCCTCGGGGGGAGTTAGAGGGGGGCTCTTACTCCGGGAACAGGTTGAGCTGCCCCGTGATCTCGTCGATGACCTGCTGCTGTGACTTGCCGGCGTCAGGGTCGAGGTTCTCCTCCGGACCTTTGTCCTCGGGAGTGTTGTCCTCCGGCTCCGGGTCAGGCTGTCTGAGCGGTTCGAGCTCTTCCACCTTGTCGACCTGCCATGTGGCGATGCGCTTGCCCTTGGCCTTGAAGCCCTTCACGGCGATGAAGCTGTCCACGTCGATGTCCATCGGGGCGCGCGCGGCGTCAGCACCACCGAAGGTCACACGCACTCGCGGATAAACGGTGTCGGTGAGCAAGAGCAACTGGTTGTCGGGATTGTCGCCGAGGAAGTTCTGATGCTTGCGCATGGCCTCCATCTGGAAGCGCTTGATATAAGCGTAGCCGTTGTTGTCGGCATCGAAGAGCACGGCCGTCCATACCTTGTCGGGCCGCCACTTCTCGATGATGCGGATGTTGTCCTCGTAGTGGTTGTTCTGGTCGAAGTCGGTGATGTAGAACTCGTTGTTGTCGAGCACCACGAGGATGCTGTCGCCGTCGTTGAACTCCCCGAGCAGTCGTCCGCGCTCCTCGTAGTTGATGCGGTTGACATCGGGATCGAACCATACCTTGCGGCCGCCGAGGGTGGAGTGTCCGTGGCTCTTGAGCGAGATGCGGTGGATGCTCTGCTTGGAGAGGAGGTTGCCGCGTGCGGTGCGCCCCTTGATGGCCACGTCGGAGAAGTCTTTGTCCATGAAGATGTTTTGTTTCTTCTTGGTGGGATCGGGGTCGAGGGTGACCTTGATGATCTCGGCCTCGCCGTTTGGGTTGGCGGTGAAGTAGAGCACGCGCGAGCCCGGCTTGCCCTGTGTGAGGTCGTAGTCGCGGTCGCGGATGATGCTGGTGATGTTGAAGCGCTTGATATAGTAGTAGCCCTGCCGTCCGTCGCGGTAGACGACGTTGTAGACGGTGCGCTTGTCGTTGCGCTTGAAGACCTGCACCCAGAGGATGTTCTTGCCCACGAAGATCTTGTCGGCCACGCGGATGACCTTGTACTTGCCGTCGCGGTAGAAGATGATGATGTCGTCGAGGTCGGAGCAGTTGCACACAAACTCGTCTTTCTTCAGTCCTGTGCCCACGAAGCCATCCTGACGGTTGATATAGAGTTTCTCGTTGGCCTCGACCACCTTTGTGGAGTCGATATTCTCGAAGCTGCGGATCTCGGTGCGGCGCGGGTGGTCCTTGCCGTAGGTCTCCTTGAGATGTTGGAACCAGGCGATGGTGACGTCGGTCATGTGTGCCAGGTCATGGTCGATGCCTTTGATCTCAGCTTTTATCTTCGCCATGAGCTGGTCGGCCTTGTCCTTATTATATTTCAGGATACGCTGCATCTTGATCTCGAGCAGACGCAGGTAGTCGTCGCGCGTGATGTCGCGCAGCAACTGCTCTTTATAGGGTGTGAACTTCTCGTCGAGGAATTTCACGACGGCATCCTGGTTGGCAGCCTGCTCGAAGCGGCGCTCCTTGTACATGCGCTCCTCGATGAAGATGCGCTCCAGCGAGGCGAAGAAGAGCTGTTCCTGCAATTCTCCCTTGCGGATGAGCAGCTCCTTGCGCAGCAGGCCCATCGTGCGGTCGGTGCTGTGGCGCAGCACGTCGCTGACGGTGAGGAAGCACGGTTTGTTGTCCTCGATGACGCAGCAGTTGGGCGAAATATTAATCTCGCAGTCGGTGAAGGCATAGAGGGCGTCGATGGTCTTGTCGGACGAAGTGCCCGGGGTGAGCTGCACCTGAATCTCCACGTCACGGGCTGTCATGTCGATGACACGGCGTGCCTTGATCTTGCCTTTCTCGATGGCCTTGGTGATGGAGTCCTGCAGGGTAGCGGCCGTTTTGGAGAAGGGCACCTCGCGGATGACGAGCGTCTTGTTGTCGAGCTTGTCGATCTTGGCACGGACACGTACCACGCCGCCACGCTGCCCGTCGTTGTATTTGCTCACGTCGATGGCACCGCCGGTGGGGAAGTCGGGATAGAGATGGAATTCCTCGCCCTTGAGGTAGTGGATGGCAGCGTCGCAGAGCTCGTTGAAGTTATGGGGCAGTACCTTGCTGGAGAGTCCCACGGCGATACCGTCGGCGCCTTGTGCCAGCAGCAATGGGAACTTTACGGGCAGTGTCACCGGCTCCTTGTTGCGGCCGTCGTAGCTCATCTGCCACTCGGTGGTCTTTGGGTTGAAGACCGTCTCAAGGGCAAACTTCGAGAGGCGCGCCTCGATATATCGGGGAGCGGCGGCACGGTCACCGGTGAGGATGTTGCCCCAGTTGCCCTGCGTGTCGATGAGCAGATTCTTTTGTCCAAGCTGTACGAGAGCGTCGCCGATGGAGGCGTCGCCGTGAGGGTGGAACTGCATGGTGTGTCCCACGATGTTGGCCACCTTGTTGTAGCGTCCATCGTCCATGCGCTTCAGCGAGTGAAGGATACGGCGCTGCACAGGTTTCAGTCCATCCTCGATCTGCGGCACAGCGCGCTCAAGGATGACATAGGAGGCATAGTCCAGAAACCAGTTCTTGTACATGCCGCTGAGATGATGCACGGCCGAGGCATCGAAGCGGTCGGCGGGCTTGTAGTCGGAGTGCTCGTCCTCGGTGAGCTCGTCGTCGTCGGATGGCTGTTCGCCCTCGTTGGGCTTGTTGTTGCTGCTATCTTTCAGCTCTTTATCTTTGTCTATAGTCTTGTCGTCGTCCATAAAAGTGATTGGCGTATGTTTCTTGCAAAGTTAATAAAAAAGAAGAAGAAAGCAAAATATTCTTTGTAACTTTGCACTAAAAACGGACACCCATGAGGAAATACTTTAGCCATTACTTGGAAAAGACAGAGTAAGGGCTTTAAAGACAGAGTAACAGAGTAAGGCTTTTAATAAGACAGAGTAACAAAGTAAACATATAGCTTAGCAGACAGCCTCAAAGTTTCCATTGGCGAGTGCTTTCTCCAAGGTGTTGAGATCCTCGTCGCTTGTTGCCCAGCTGGTCACAAAGCGGCAGACAAGCTGCTTGTCGGGCCGTTGCTCCCATACCTCGAAGACTATACTTTTTGCGAGTTGCTGCTGCTGTTCGGGCGTGAGGATGACAAACTGCTGGTTGGTTGGTGAGTCGATGGCCAGCTGGACACCGTATTTGCGGAAGAGCGCCTTCATACGCATGGCCATGTCGATGGCGTGGCGCGAGATGCGGCCATAGAGATCGTCGGTGAAGAGCGTGTCGAACTGCAATCCGAGCATACGTCCCTTGGCGAGCAGGGCTCCGTGGCGCTTGATGGTAGTGAAGAAACCGCGTGGCGGCCGCTGCTGCGAGAAGACCACGGCTTCGCCGAACATAGCGCCCACCTTTGTGCCTCCGATGTAGAAAGCGTCGCAGTGGTGAGCCAGGAAGGGCAGCGTCATGTCGGTGCCCTCGGCTGCCAGGCCGTAACCCAAACGGGCACCATCGACATACAGAGCAAGGTGGTAGCGGCGGGCCATATCATAGAGTGCGCCAAGCTCCTCCTGAGAGTAGATGAGTCCCATCTCGGTGGGCAGCGTGATGTAGATCATCCCCGGCTGCACTTCATGCTCATGGCTGGGATCGGCAAGGAAACGCTCCATATAGTCAGCCACCTGCTGCGCCGTGAGTTTCGTGTCGGCAGAGGGCAGGGCGAGAACCTTATGCCCGAATGCCTCCACGGCACCGGCCTCGTGCACGTTGATGTGTGCCATGTCGGTGGCAATGACACCCTCGCCCGGAGCGAGCAGCGCGTCGATCATCGTGGCGTTGGTCTGTGTGCCACCGATGAGGAAGTAGATGTCTGCGTTGCCCATCTGGCAGGCGTGACGGATCTTTTCTTTGGCCTGGTCGCAGTAGGGGTCGTTGCCGTAGCCACTGGTCTGCTCGTCATTGGTGTCGAAGAGGCGGTGCAGGATTTCGGGTTGCACGCCATTGTTATAATCGCTTTCAAAAGAAACCATATTGCTTACTGATTATTATTGCATTTTTGTTATGAACTTACAAAGATAAGACTTTTAAATTGATTGAGCAAGAAAAGCACGACTCATCATTTCTTATGATACTTTTTATTTGCGTATCTCGTGGAAATTGGCTACCTTTGCAGGCCTAATCAACGGGGTGTGTGCGCAAACACCACTCCACATTATTTATTTATCCTCAAAAATACAACCACGCTTATGAGCAACGCATGGCGCAACTTCCGCGGTACCCTTTGGACGGAAGAGATCAACATCAGAGATTTTATTCAGCATAACTACACCCAGTACGACGGTGACGAGAGCTTCCTCGTCGGTCCTACTGACGCTACCAACACCCTTTGGGGCGAACTGCAAAAGTTGCAAAAGGAGGAACGTGCCAAAGGTGGCGTCCTCGACATGGAGACAGAGGTGGTCTCCGGACTCACTGCCTATGGTCCCGGCTACATCAACGAGAAAACTAAAGACCTCGAACGTGTCGTCGGACTTCAGACCGACAAGCCGCTGAAGCGTGCCTTCATGCCCTATGGTGGCATCAAGATGGCTGAGCAGGCTTGCACTACTTATGGCTATCAGCCTTCAGAGGAGATTCACAACATCTTCCACAAATATGTGAAGACGCACAACGACGGTGTCTTTGACGCTTACACGCCGGAG
>URCI01000086.1 GCA_900546345.1 uncultured Prevotella sp.
AACAAGTGAGATGGCGCAAAATTCTCTAGAGAATTTTGCGCCATCTCACTTGTTTTGTTATTATCAGAAAGCGTATTTTTGCTTATCTTGCTGTTATTCAGCAACTTAAGAAAAATGCATGAGAATGCGAAAAATCGGGCAGGAGACCACCTCGCTGGAAAAGAACGCAATGGCAGGACCTCAAAAATGTCAGTTTATTCAACAAGTGCGGGCCCTGTCATCGACGCTGGCGGGCTGATGGTTTCATGGTCTCCTATGCTCCATCTGTGGGCGCATGATACCCCATGAGGCTTATTGCCATTGCTGCAAGCGCTGCAGGAGATAGGCGCGCACGTCTTTCCAATGGTAATAGGGCGCCTTGTCGGTGGAGATGGGCAGCGTAGCCTCGTTCTCATTGAGCAGTACCTTCACGAGGATGTCGGCCTTGCTGAGATCGGTGGCCATGTTGGGCTTGTAGAAAATGAACTGCACATTGCAGGCCATCGGATAGATCTCGTAGTTGTTCCATCCACGGTCGTCGAGCTGTTCCAGGTCATCGATCGTCTCGCCATAGTGGTTGAGGTTGAGCAGGCACACCAGCGGCATGACATCCGAGTCGTGGGCAAAGCGCAGCGTAGCACCCGGATGCTGGAGGAGCAGACAGCTGTCGGCTGTCGTGATGATGTTGTTCAGCAGGTTGGCCTGCGTGAGCAGTCCATAGCTGTGAGCCTGGCGTGAGGGGCCATAGTACATATACCACATGGCGTTTCTGCGCTGCCAGGAGTCATAGACCTCCTTGTCGGTGAAGATCGGCCAGAGGCTGAACTTATGTCTGAGTTCCGTGCTCTGGATGTTAGCGGCCAGGTCGAAGAGACGTTGTCCGAGTTTGTCGGCGTCAACGGTGTGGGCATAGGCCGTGTCGTTGAAGAGCAGTCCCATCAGATGACTATAGTTCTCATGGTTCTTGTTGAAGTCGGCGAGTGCCTGGCGGGCCTCGGGCGTGTCACGCAGCTTGTTGTATTTGCCGTGTTCATCGTTCATGTAGTACATGTCGTGCTGGCTGGCATCGCTGGTGATGACCAGGCGCGGGTTGAGACGGGCCAGTTCCAGCAGTTCATTCTCCATGGAGAGGATGCAGCGGATGACCACCGTGGAGCGGGCATCGACGTGCACATTGCCGTTGAAGACCTGTGGGAAGCGCATGTACATGCGGTGTGCGATGCCGCGGTGCTGTTCGGCGCCCAGCGGAGTCAGTTCGCCCAAGCGTCCCTGTGCCTCGGCAGCCAACATCCTGACTTTGTCGAGCACGTCGTGGCCCCGTGGCGAGAGTTTGCCGAGGCTGTCGGCTTTGGCCAGTATGTTCACCGCATCGCTGTATTGGGCCGGGTGGATGAGATAGCGTGAGCCATGACGGCCGTAGTGACTGATATAGTAAGGTGTGTAGCCTTCCGGAGCCTTTGTCAGCTTCTGCTTAGGACCGGGATAGGCCAGATAGTTGCTGGCAGCGAGATTGCGGTCAGCTTTGATTTCCTCCTTTGCCTTTTGCGCCATGGCCGGCATCGTGAGCACGAGCAGCATGGCAATGAAAATCTTTCTCATCTGTATCTTATATGATTTCGTTTTACTCTTTTCTACGTTCTACATTCCACACGCAACATGCATCCTTCTGCATCCGACACTTATCACTGACCTACCGGGTACGGAATCTCAAACTTTTTCTGTACCTCCATGGTAGCCTTGTTGAGCTCGATCTCGTTGAGCAGGAAGCTGTGGGGATAGATGATGGTGAACGTATAGGGGTTGATGACGTTGAAGAGATCATCTTTGTTCGAGACAGCGAGGATGTTCATCAGTTCGTCGTCTGACGGTGTCGCGTTCTGGTCAGTCTTCATCAGTTTCATGGCTCCCGTTTTCACGTCGACCTGATAGAGTCGAGTGGCAGACTGACGAAGCGGCATCTCCACGATGTAGGCGAAGGGCAAGTTCTTCTTTTTTGCTTGCTTGATGAGCTGTTTCACCATATTTTTCTCCGGTGTGGTTGACGTAGCCTGTATCTGCAGGGTGCCGAAGCCACTGCCGATGTTCGGCTTGTCGGGATCGTTGAAGAAACGTGCACTGCCCGTGGTAGTGGGAGCGAACAGTGTGGGCACGGCACCATTGAGTTTTGCCTTCAGCACGCCGTGGTCGATGAGCGTCAGCTGTGGAGCTGGCGTGACACCGTCAGCGTCTGCCGCTGTCTGCCCATAGACCGGCTGTCCGTCGTAGGTCTTCAGGTCGTTGCGGTTGACGACAGAGATCATCTTGCTGATGAAGGGTTCGCCGATTCTCTGCCCGATGTCATCAGCATCCTCTTCGTAGGAAGGTTCTGAGATCAGCCGGTTGTCGACGAGGGCATTCATGGCAGCACCGTCGACATAGAGGGCCGGACCCTTGTAGTATTTCGGCATGGCGGGAGCCTGGCAGAGCGTCATGCAGCTGTCGGCAAAGGCGCGCACCTGAGCCTCCAGCACGTCGTCGGCCGGAATCTCGGCAGTGCTCTCATAGGCGAAGGTGTAGTCATCGCTTTGCTCCACCTGGTCGGCATCGCGGAAGTAAGCCTCGGCGGTGATGATCACGCGGTTGTGAGGCTGTTTGATCTTTACGTTTTCGGATGTCAGCCGGTAAGAGACCATCTGCTCACCGCTGATCTTCACCGTGGTGTAGTAGAGCTTAGGGTAGTGCTCAAAGACAGCGGAAAGACGTTTGGCGGTCTGCTCCAGCCGTGGCATGTCGATGTCGAAGCCGGAGTTGTCGTCGACGATCTGTGTGGTAGGCTTCATCGGCTGCAGGTTGGGGAGCTTGGACATATCGAGCGAGGGAGGATTCTGTTTGAGGTAAGAAGTCTTCTGTGCCTGCAAGACTACAGCCTGCTTATAGGCGGCATCGTTGAGTTGCCAGAAGAAGTGGCGGATGTCGTTGTAGTCGACCTGCTCGCCATTGTTGAGTCCCAAAAAGTTTTCTTCTCCCGGGAGTTCGTTGGTACTCTTGTAGTTGCCGAGGAGCAGATGTGTGGACAGATAGGTGTGCCATGGCGTCTGGTCGCTCATGGAGATGCCGCCCAGCTCGCCGGTGATGTCGAAACCGCGTGAGCGCGTAGCCGTCATGTCGAGATAGAACGGTTTGGGTGAGCCTTCGAGTTGCAGGCTGTCCATCGACCGTTTCATCTCGTCGCTCATAGCGGCGAAGATCACGTTGTCGACATCCTTGCCGACAGCGTCGGCGAGCGGTTTGTACTCCTTATTATATATAGGAGCCTTGAGGATCGGCGGCACGAAGTCGGTCTTCTGTGCACGCTGGGTCTCTATCTGGCTGACAAAGACGGCGGGCGCGCAGGCTGTCACGGGCACCCAGCCCGACTCAGCGCCACAGCTGCCGGTGAACACGGCGGGGCGGTCGCCTGCTGCCTGGATATGTGAGAACATCGACAGCGGGGTGCCGATGAGGCTCACGCCACGCACGAGCTCGTCGGGCTTGCCGTTGACAAAGACACGGTAGACCTCGACAGGCGTGACGTTGAACGAGTTGATGCTTCCGCCTTCGCCCGTCATCGTGTAGCCACTCGTCACCGTACGGAAGAAATAGCCGTAGGGCTTGCCCTGCCGTTTGGCTTCACGGATGAGCATGTCGCGCAGCTGGGCGTCGGTATAGGACTTGGTGGTCTCCACGATGAGGTTGGACTGCCGGCTGACGGGATCGTTCTTCAGGTCAGCGCGGCCGTGACCATTGCTCTCGGGAAAGCCGTCGATGGGCTTGCGGCTCATGAGGAAGTTGCGCAGCACCCCATTCACGACATTGTTGACGCGGCGCGCCTTCACGCCCTCGTCGTCGTAGCGGTAGCTGCCGTTCATGTCCACGCCGGCATAGTGGCGCAGCGTAGGATCGCAATAGACGTTGAAAGTGGAGGGCAGCACTTGCTTGCCGACCATGTCCTTGAAGGTCTCGCCGCCTTTCTTGAGGCGGTGGCCCTCCAGACGATGACCGAAGATCTCATGGAAGAAGACGCCGGCAGCGGGACCCGAGAGGATGGCCGGGCCGGTATAGGGATTGGCGACGGGAGCAGCCTTCAAGGCCTGCACACGTTTGAGCAGGTCTTGCGCAGCGGCGACGAGACGCTCCTCGGAGGGCAGCGAGTCGGGGTTGTAGGCAAAGAAGTCCTGCAACACTGGCAGCATCATGCCGTCGTCGGCCATGGCCTGAGCAATGATGACGACGCGTGCCGTGCGTCGGTTCTGCACCACCTCGGTGCCGTCGGTGTTGACGAGATAGGAGCGGTTGACCTCATAGATCAGCGCTGCCGTACCGTTTTGCAGGCTTGGATCGGCCTTAAACACGGCGCTGACGGCATTGAGCTTCCTGGCCCATTGCTGGTCGTCGATCTTCGTCGTGGCAGGGTTGAGGGGCGCTTCATAGTAGTGCTCGGCTGGTGCTTTGGAGAAGCAGGGCGACTTATCCTCGTCAGCGGCTGACGTGGCGGCCTTGCTCTTTGCGTTTTCATAGGCCTGAACGGCACTGTTGTAAGCGGGTAATGTGGCCTGCCAGAAGTTGGTGGTGATGCCGTCGGTAGCATTGTCGTCTAAGGGCAGCGTGGCTCCCTGCTGGCGCCCGCCGTTATTGTCATTTTTGTAGTTGTCAAGTGCCATGGATCCCACACGCACCTGTGGGATAAACGAGCGCACGTGACTGGCGTTGTTACCGTTCAGTACGCCAAAGGTGCTGGTGATAGTGCGCGTGTTGTTGTCTTCAACACGATAGCTCATGAAATAGGGCTTCACCGTCTGTTTCTGCAGTTGTGCGAAGTTGTAATTCAAGCGGTCACGAAGGAGCGTGAGCAACTTGTCTTGTTGCTGGGCAGAGGCTGTGAAAGGAAAGAGGCAGAGCAACAGCAATGCCCAGGCTAACTGTCGGCAGGCAGTTGCTTTGTCAGAGAAAAGGTGTCGTTTCATGGTGACTTGATTATTTATATGGCAAACTTACATAAAAAAAATGAAAAATCAGCTGATTGCTACCATAAAAATTCAAATTTCTGCCCAAAGCGTGTAGGAATATGCAGCGTGTGGTCATTTCTGGTTGATGATCATGGCTTTGTTGCGGGACTGACCATTCTGCGCATGGCTTTTCTTCTGTCAGAAAATATACCCTTAATTCCGCAACACTTTGATTTAACTTTATTTATAAGTACCTGAGCAAC
>URCI01000087.1 GCA_900546345.1 uncultured Prevotella sp.
GGGCATGCCAAAGAAATCAGCCAATGTTTCAAGCTTTGAAAGGCTGATATCTTTTGTGCGATGAAAGTAGTTCATCGTCTGTTTGCTTTTCTTGAAAAGCAGACCGATTAAGGATTGTTGCTGTTCCTTTGAAAGTGAAGCGTACAGCGTGTCTATCATTTCTAAATTCAGCATGGCTTTTTTCTTTTAAATTGTTATAACGAAATCGTTTGCAGTTAATAAATATTAAAATACTCAGTATTTTGATACTCTATTTTTGCTCGTCACGATTTTTCTCCTATTTTTGCCTACAAAAGTAACAAAATTTTGCGAATCAGACAAAATGGTTTGCTTATTTTTGCTTAATATTATAGGAAGATGACAACTTACAAAATTGCCACCTGCCACAATTCGCTAACGAATGGTGAAAAGGCACATTCCGCCACAAATCCCGGTCTTCAATTAGGAGACTTCTACGTAACCTGCCAGCTAATGATTTTGAGCTGGCGACATCATCTATCGGGCCGACCTACCACTCCCGTGACAATCACGGGAACATTTAATCTTTAGCCTCAAAATAATTAATTAAAATATTATAATAATATAAATATTTAGTATGTTATGAGACATATTAAAGCAAAATACCTTGATATGGTCAAATCACGGGTTGACATTTGCAGACTCGTGCTTGACATGTACCCCGGCATCACATTGAAGCCAGCGGGACAAACGCGTAAGAAATGCTGTTGCGTATTTCACAACGAACACACGCCATCCCTCATGTTGAATACAGCCTTGAACCGCTACAAGTGCTTTGGCTGCGGAAAGGAAGGCGATGTCATCAATTTCGTCCAGGAAAGCCAAGGGCTCGACTTCGTGGGCGCCGTGAAGTATCTGTTGGACGTATATTGTCCTGATGTCAGTGTCAACGATCTCATGGAGCCCCGGACTCCTGAGCAGGAAGAGAACGACCGTATCGCCGAGACCATGTACATCTACAACAAGATGGCTCATGAATTCTATGTAAATCGGTATGAAGGCGACAGCGAGGATGCCGTGCGCTGCCGCATGTACGCCGAGGGTCCACCGCACGGCGAGACGCAAGGCCGGTGGGACAAGGAATTCTGCCGTACCTACGGCTTGGGCTACAGCCCGCAGTTTGGCAACCAGTTTCTGAAGTTCGCCAAAGAGAAGAACCTTAACCTCGCCATCCTTGCCAGGATGGGTCTCATAGTAGAGGATGAGCATCACCCCGGCAACTACTACGACTTCTTTCGTGACCGCCTGATGATTCCCCAACGCGACCGTTATGGTCGCATCGTGACTTTCACCGCCCGTGCTATCAATCCGCAGTGCACTGTTAAATATCTTAACGGCAGAGAAAGTCTTATCTATAAGAAAAGCACATCTGTTTTCGGCATTGACGTTGCCATGAAAGCCGCCCGGCAGACTGGCAAGGTCTATCTTGTAGAGGGCGCTCCTGACGTCATGCGTCTCCAGTCGTTGGGCATTGCCAATGTCGTCGCATCGCTCAGCGGCCATTGGACCAAGGAGCAGCTTTCCAATTTCTCAACCTTTGCATGCAGTCTGTGTTTTATCCCGGACAGCGATGTCCCCAAACAGGGCGAGCGCTTCGGTGCCGGGGAGAGGTTTGTCTTCGAGAACGGCCGTCTCGCCACGGAGATGGGCTTCCAAGTCTCAGTCAGAGAGATTCCCCAAGGCGATGCCAAGCAAGATCCCGACTCCTACATCACCTCTTTGGACAGATGGAACGAGCTAACGGAGAAAGACTTCATCCTCTGGTACACTGAGAAGCACTATGATACCGAAGGCACCAATGACGAACAGCTAAAGATCATCAGCGACGTCTGTGACATGCTCGTCAATGTTCAGTCCGACGTCCTCCAAGCCTCCCTGCTCACAGACTTGAAGGGCAAATACCGCAAAGGCACTGTGTGGAAGGGCGCACTTACAGATGCTGCCCGCCGGAGACAGGAATTGAAACGTCGTCAGGCCAACAAAAAATCCGAGGAGCTCCAGGGTTACAACTTCTACCGGCGTGGCAACCATTACTACGACCTGGATTCTCAGGGCCGTGAGCGCCCATGGACCAACTTCATCATCAAGCCGCTCTTCCTCATCGCCGATGATGTCAAGCCCAGCCGTATCTTTGAACTGGAGAATGACAGCCATACGCGCCGCACCATTGAGCTCCAGCAGCAGGATGTCACCAAACTGGAGCGGTTCAAGGAGAAGATAGAAGGCAAGGGCGATTTCCGTTTCTTCGAGCGGCAGGAGAAATACGAGATGCTGAAAGCCTTCATCTACGGCAAGACGGAGGAAGCCCAGAGAGTCCATCAGATGGGATGGAATAATATCGGCGAGAGTGGCTTCTACGCTTTCTGCAACGGCATCGTCTATAAAGGCAAGTGGCATGCCGTCGATGAATACGGCATGATACGTCTCGACAAGGAGAACTTCTACCTTCCGGCCATGTCGAAAATCCACAAGCAGAACCGGATGGCCTATGTGAATGAGCGCCGCTACCTTCACGCCCCCAAGCAGGAGGTAACCGCCCGGCAATACTTCACGCTCCTGCACGAGCTGTACGGTGACAACGGCGTGGTCTGTTACTGCTACTACCTCGCCACTCTCTTCCGTGACATCATCACAGATACCACGCGTTCTTTCCCTATCCTTAATCTCTACGGAAAGAAAGGCACCGGCAAGACCGAGCTAGCCCTTTCTTTAGTCAATCTCTTCCAAAGAAATCCCGAAGTCAGCAATCTTGAGAGCACCACCTATTACGCCATGGGCGACAAGTGTTCTGAGGTGAGCAACATGATCGTCCATTTCGACGAGTACAAGAACTCCCTGAGCAAGAAGCACATCGACTTCCTCAAAGGCATCTATGACAGTGCCGGTCGCATCAAGCGTTCTGCCGACGGTGAGCGAAGGGAGTCCACCAATGTCGATTGCGGCGTTGTCCTCTCCGGGCAGGAGATACCCACTGCCGACATCGCCCTGTTCTCCCGTGTCCTCTTCCTGGAGTCGCACAAGAGCGAGCACACCAAGGAGGAGACCGACAAGTACCACAGCTTCATGAAGCTCCGCAAGATGCACCCCACGAACATCACCGTAGAGTACATCCGTTACCGTGACAACTTCAATGCCGGATGGTACAACGCGTGGAAGCGTGCGCTGAAGGAGATCAAGAGCGAGGTCGATTACAGCGTCATCGGTGAGCGGTTCATCAACAACTGGGCCATGATGCTTGCCACCTATTACTGTCTGAGCCAGTGCGTTGACTCCCTTCCGTTCAATGAGAAAATGGTGCATGACATCTGCATCGACCGTCTCAAATACCAGCACTCACTCTGCAACAGCACCGATGAGATTGCCATCTTCTGGGCAATGTTCTCCAAGTCACGTCAGTTGGGTGACATCCGTGAGGGACAGGACTACAAGATTAAGGCGGTGGATAAGCTGGCCGTCACCGTGAAAGGTGAGTCCCATAAGGTCATCCAGTTCGACAAGCCCCGTCAGATCCTCTTTGTCCGCAGTAATATCTGTGTGGCCAAGGCCAATATCCAGGCCAAGAAGGAGGGTAAGGTGATGATACCCGATGAGTCTCTGCTGTCGTACCTTATGGCCACGCCTGAGTATTTCGGCAAGACCCGTTCACCGTTGAAGTTCCGTGTCCTGGATGAGTCCGGCATGCCGAAGAGAAGCACCAACGACAAGGGAGAGAGCGTACTGGTCTTTGACCAGGAGCGTGTGCTCGCCTTTGACTATGATGCCGTCTGTGCGTGCAACGACATCAATCTCCATGCGATTACCGAGCGTATCGACCCGTTGAAAACAAACTCCGTAATACCTTATGACAATGGCGACGATGACCTCTCAGCATAACATTTATCCGCTCTTCTTTACCTTAGAGCACGTCAACAATGGCTACATCCTCACTGCAAGGCAGGTAACAGGCGGCGTATCGGATGCCGGTTACTGCAAGGAAGTTGTTCCCGAGGACAAGATCAACGCACGAATTGGCCAGTTGCTTCATGTGGAAGCTCTCAGCAAGGAAATTCCTGTAGTCTTCCATGTCGAGGCCATTGGCGAGGGCACTTACCAGCATGACCCGGAGGATCCTGCCGACGGACTGATGGAGGCCAAACTTGCCTACTTCCATTTTAGCAGCCGCTGTGTCCAGGAAGGAGCTGTACTGTTGCTGCACTTCACGGACAGCAAAATGATAGAGGTCTATGGCACGGAGGCAGAGCGCGTTGCCAAGGCCAACAACCTGCCGTTGCTCCGGCCCGGCGGTATTCCGCTGCTTCAGTTCCCCGACACAAAAGAAGGAAAGGTCTCTATCACCAGTCTCTTTGACAAGCCGACACTTGTGGAGGTAACGTCACAGAAGATTACCGACTGGTACAAAAGCCATCTTGTGCAGATGGAAAAGAAGAACTCAAAAACGTCAAACACTTAAATCACCTCAGAACATGAAAACAAGAATCATAGCCGTCGCAAACCACAAGGGAGGTGTCGGCAAGACGACCACCGTCGCTAATCTTGGCAGCATCCTGTCGATGAAAGGACACCGTGTCCTGCTTGTAGACTTGGATGCCCAGGCAAACCTAACAGCTTCATTAGTAGCCTCTCCCGAAGGGGCGACTATCTACGAGGCACTGACTGGCAAGACAGACCGGCTGCCAATTATAGCAATCAACGACCGTCTTCATCTCATTCCAGCGTCCCTGACACTGGCCATGGCGGATGTTGAGCTCTCTACGGCCATCGCCCGTGAGCATATCCTGGCCGGACTTCTAACCAAAGCCAATGTCGAAAACAACTACGACTATGTGCTTTTGGACTGTCCGCCTTCCTTGGGCCTTGTCACGTTGAATGCCATCACTGCATCCACAGACGTTCTCATCCCTTTGATCTCGGAAGTTCTGCCTTTCAAGGGACTGACGATGATGAGCGACTTCATCAGCATGGTACGTCAGAGGCTCAATCCCAATGCCCATATCTCAGGCATTGTCATCACGCGCTGGGAGAACAGCAAGCTGGCACGTGGCATTGAGGAACGCCTCCGGGGATGGAATGGGGATGTCGTCTATCAGTGCAAGATTCGCAAGAACGTACGACTGGCGGAAGCACCGTTGCAGAACCGCAACATCCTTGACTACGCCTCCGGCAGCAATGGAGCCAAGGACTACA
>URCI01000088.1 GCA_900546345.1 uncultured Prevotella sp.
CGGGCCCTATCTCGACCGTGAAGGCAAGTCCATGCTCGACGGAGGCGGCACGCTCGTCATTGAAGGCGACAAAAAGCAATACGAGGCAGCCGGTCATTGTGCCGTCTACCATTTCCGACTGCCAAAAAAGCAGAAGAGTGGTGATCTCTTCATTTGTCATGGTTATAACATACCACGTGATGGCATATCAACGTTGATTGTTCGACAGATACGATGGGAGAGCGGTTGGCCGGTTCTGAAGTAAATACAGAATTAAGAGATGCATTTTTCCGGCAAATAATGTCGTGTTTGGACGACATCATTTGCCGGAATTTTATTATAAAAAATATCATGCTCACACAGATTAATTGGTGAGCATGATAAGAATTGCTTTACTTGACGTTCAGCACCACTATTGTTATTCCAATAGTAGTTTGAACACAGGGATGACATGAATGGTGAGCGAGTCCATCGTGATGGTTTCTTCTTCATTGAAGGTCACGATGTATGCCTCATTGTATCCAAAGAAGGTAGCCGCTTTAACAAGGGCTTCCGTCTCCCGTTGTCGTGTGCTCTCGTCGGTGATGCTCCATGCCACTTGTACGAGTAGGTGCTTGCTATTGACTATAAAATCTACTTCTACGTTGCGGTTGTAGTATTGCAGTTTATCGCCATACTTCTTGTATAGATGTAAAGCAACGAGGTTCTCCAGCAACTTTGTTTCGGGCTGGGTGATGAAGAGCGAGAGCAGGCCGTTGTCGTAGAAATAATGTTTTCCAATAGTCGACCGTTCAGATAGACTGTCGGTATAGTTGGAGATGGTGAACGTGAGATAGGCATCGTGGAGATATCCCATGTAGTCGGCAATGGTCTCTCTCGAAATCTTTGTTCCGTCGCCTTGCAGTATATTTTGCAATCTCTTGATGCTTGTGGGTTGCATGACGCTCTCTGCCAGCTTGCGCACCAACAGACGTAGGCTCCGCTCGTTACGGATGTGGTGACGCACCACGATGTCAGACAGCAATATCCGCTCATAGAGCCCTTGCATCCATCCCCGCTTGTCGATGAGGCCAAACGATTCTGCCAGGCCACCTCCATATAGGTATTCTTTCATCATTCTTACGATGTCTGCTCGTTGCGGCGACAACTCCCAATGGCTGTGCAAGGATACCTTTCTGTAGTCAAGGTATTCTTTGAATCCAAAGGGGTATACCTCTTTCAGCAGGTAACGCCCTCCCAAAGTGGAGGCGATGTCACGGCTGAGCATCCGTGCGTTGCTGCCAGTAATCATTACTTGGTATTTCTCGTCGGCAAGCCTCCTTGCGAAATGCTCCCATCCCTCGATATTTTGTATTTCGTCGAGGAAGATGAAGGGACGGTGTACAAACATCTCCCGGTAGGCTTCTAGCAGGAGATGCAGGTCGGAGACTGTCATGCCGAGGATGCGTTCATCCTCGAAGTTGACAAAGAGCATTTCCTCCATGCTATGACCTTGATGCAGAAGTTGCTGGATATACTGGTAGAGCAGGAAACTCTTGCCGGCTCTACGTATGCCTACGAGTACTTGGCAGGCGTTTGGCTCAAAGGCAAAAGAGCGCTCTACAAGATGAATGTTGGGTATCATTTCTTGTGCGGCCAGAATGATTTGCTTGATGGTCTCCTTGTTCATATGCTTTGCTTTTGATTACCGCAAAGATACAAAAATAACCTATACACTGCAACTTTTTGACAAATTATGTCGTGTATAGACGACATAATTTGCCGGTTTCCTTTATTTCAAATTTGTCTGTGTACAGTTCATAATCAAAAAGAGAATATAACCGAATAGGGAGAAGAATATTCTCGATATTCGGTTATATTCTTGATTCCGTCGTGGCGGAGCGTTGACTAACAAGGAGGGGTGGTACCTTGTAGTTGGGAATGGGTTATTTCACGTTCAGCACCACGATCGACATCGGGGGAAGCGTGGCCTTGAGCTTGCCACCCTTAACCTTGGCCTTAGTGAAGGGAACGGTGGTAACGACGTTGGGATGATTGAAGTCGTTGTAGTCGGTCACCTTCTTGGCGGTGAGGATTGTGCCTGTGACCTGCTTGCCGTTGAAACCGTCGAGGGCAAGCTCTACCCGCTCTGCCTTGTCAAGGCGCGGGTTCACGAGAGAGACGACGAGTGTTCCATCCTGCTTCTTGGCTGCGGAGACCGAGAGGGTAGGGACGCGGCCCGGTGTCATCTTGTACATCAGCGGTTTGGCGGTGAGCGTGTCGCAGGTGAAGGAAGCGGGCAGATAGGTAGCCTCCTGGAAGTCACGGTACATCTTGAAGACATAGTAAGTCGGCGTGAGCACCATGTGGCCCTGTCCGATGGTGTCGGTGAGGATCATGCTTTGCAGCACGTTGACCACCTGCGCGATGTTGGCCATGCGTATGCGGTCGGTGTGGCGCTGGAAGATGTTGAGTGTCAACGCGGCCACCATAGCGTCGCGCATCGTGTTTTGCTGGTAGAGGTGTCCGCGGATGGTACCCGGCTCCTCGTCCCACCAGGTGCCCCACTCGTCGACCATCAGTCCGATCTTCTTCTGTGGGTCCTTCTTGTCCATGATGTCGCTGTGGCGCTTGATGACCTCTTCGATCTGCAGACATTTGGCCAGTGTGGTGTAGTACTCGTCATTGGAGAATGCCGTTGCCGAACCTTTGTGGTTGCTCCAGTCCTTGACAGTGTAGTAGTGGAGCGAAATTCCGTTCATACGGTTGCCGATGCGGTCCATGAGCGTCTTCGTCCAGTCGTAGTCATAGTCGCTGGCACCGGAGGCGATGCGGAAGAGGTGGTTGTTGTGTTGGTCACGGCAGTAGGTGTTATAGCGGCGATAGAGGTCGGCATAGTATTCCGGCCGCATGTTGCCGCCGCAGCCCCAGCTCTCGTTGCCCACACCGAGGTATTTCAGATGCCAGGGCTTCTCACGTCCGTTCTTACGGCGCAGGTTAGCCATGGGCGTGTCGCCATCGCCGGTCATGTACTCTACCCATTTCGAGAGTTCCTCGACCGTTCCCGAGCCGACATTCCCGCTGATATACGGTTCGGCGCCGAGTTTCTCACAGAGATTCATGAACTCGTGAGTACCGAAAGAGTTGTCCTCGATGGTACCTCCCCAGTTGTTGTTTTGCATCTTCGGACGCTGGCTGCGTGGCCCGATGCCGTCCATCCAGTGATATTCGTCGGCAAAGCAGCCGCCGGGCCAGCGCAGCACAGGCACGCGCAGCTCCTTGAGCGCGTTGAAGACATCGGTGCGATAGCCGTCGGTGTTGGGCACGTGGGAGTTGGGACCTACCCACAGACCGCCGTAGATGCAGGTGCCGAGGTGCTCGGCAAACTGTCCGTAGAGCTCTTTGTAGATCTTCTGTTGGCCTTGGTTGGCGTGGATCGTCACCTGAGTCTGAGCCATTAGACCACTGGAAGCCGACACGAGAAGAGTCGACAGAATTAGTTTTTTAAGCATAAATAAATTTGTTATTGGGTTTGTATAATGATGATTTAAAGTTTGAAGCGATAGCCGAGAGTGATGAGGATGGCGTGGTTGCGGGCCGTCAAGGCATCCTGCACCGGTACCCAGCTAGTGTCGTAGGCATAGTGATGGATGGCCTTGCGCACTTCGAAACGGTAGGTGGCGTTGAGAACAATGTTCTGCCATTCGTAGCTCAGACCGACAGGAATGTCATAGATGATTCTGCGGAACTGACCGCTGACATCCTCTGATTCCTTGGTCTGGTAATTCTCCCAAAGAAAGATCGACGACATGCCGTCGCCAATGTCCATGGTGCGTATGCTTGTCAACTTGGCATGCGCCTTGGCCGAAGTCAGGATGCCCATCTCGGCACCGATGTGTGCGGCGAGTCCTTTGACACCCCTGAAGTAAGCCTTGAACTGCAAAGGCACTGATACGTAGTCTGCGTTGATGTGGCTTTTTACGGTAGCGTATTGCTCATGCTCGTCTTTGAGTCCCGTGCCGATGGCACTATAGTCTACGCCAGTGGTGAGAGAATAGTAACGTGACAGGGGAATCTCCACTTCGGCACCAGCCGTCCATCCTGTTTTCCATGTCTTTTCTCTGTTGATGGCATTGCCGTCCATCTTTGAAATGGTCATGCCGGCATGTGGCGTAACGGAGACGTGCATGGTCTCGTTCTGTGCTGAGGCTATGACGGGCAGAAGGGCCAGAAGCAGGAAGAATATCTTTTTCATGACTATTGAATCTTTTTGTAAGTGTAAATCGTAGGCTGTGAGCTGTCTTTATCACGGGTGAGCGTCATCTCTGTGTCAGAGATGAACTCGATTTGCTCCTTCCGGGAGTAGTCGGAGCCTGGTGACACCAAACCATTGAGGGAAGAGCTTGTCAGCAGATTATTTCCTTCGACCGTAAAGTAATATGAGTTGTGGTCGTCAGTATCGTATGCTGAATATTGGTTGACGGTATGATTGCGGTTGAAGATGAGCTTATTATATGTTGAAACGTGAGAAGATGGGATAATGTCTTCGTCAACGATGGCTTGTCCTTCGATAAGCACTTTGTAATGAGTCGTCTCCCAGGTGCCGACGAGTCGCTCTAACACTTTACTGTTGATAACCTCTTCTATGCGCGCTATCTCGTTGGGGACATCCTTGCGCACGAACTTCTCCACTTTCTGCCCGTTGGCAGTAGCTAAGATAATGTCTTTGCTGATAGCAAAGAGATGATAGTCTGTGCCACTATAGGGGAAGACGAGGTGCCCGTCGGGGGTGTTTACCTTGCCGGAGTGATAGTCTATTTTGTTGTAATTGAATGCACCAGATATCTGCGTGACGTTTGACACATTGCCTTGCTCGTCGATATAGATGCCGTTGCCGACACCATTAGGGTTGTCGTTGGTTGTGAGTTCCCAGTATCCGGCGAGGTCGCCCAACTGTATGCCGGTGAACTTCATCTGAGCCATCATCTCCATCATGCTGTCGCCGTCGCCGGGGAGATGCTGTAAACGGTAGAAGGGGATGACCGAAGTCTTGCCATTATAGGCCAGATACATCTTTTCGTTGTCGTTGCCGGCCACGGTAA
>URCI01000089.1 GCA_900546345.1 uncultured Prevotella sp.
CGGTCTCGGACACATATAAAATTTTAAATTGCCACTTTTTAAAGTGGACTCATAAAATCAAATCCTTATAAGGCGCGAGGTCGTGTTCCTCGGTCAGATACTGGCGCATGCGCTGTAGGCCCTTGGTGAGCACCTGCCGGTCAACGTAGGGATAGTCGGAGCCATAGAGCAGGTGGTCGGGCGTGGTGATAGTGAGCAGCATACGGATGACCTCCGGCGAGTGGGCGCCGGCAAGGTCGTAGTAGAGCGCCGCGAGGTTCGCCTTCCAGTCGATGTCACCGACAAGATGATTAGCTTGCATCACAGGCGTCAGCGACCGCATTCGTGGCACCATCAGCGGCAGATAAGCTCCGCAATGTGGCACCACCACTTTAATGTTGGGATAGCGGGCCAGTACATTGCGACTGATCATATTCGATACGGCGCGAGTAGTCTCAGAGAGATATTCCTGCATAGCGAGGGGTGTCTGCCTCATCACCTGTCTATTAACGGGCTCCGGCCGATGTGGATGCAGGATGATTAACGCATTTCGCTCATTGAGGAATGAGAAAAGCGTGTCGAGTTCGGGCGCACCGAGATACTGTCCAAAGGAGTTTGTCGCCAGTTTGATGCCGTCAGCATCGAGTACGTCCAGCGCATAGCGGGCTTCCTCGATAGCGGCATTGACATCGGGCAGAGGGAGGGCAGCGCAGAAACGGAACCTGCCGGGGTGCTCACGTTTCAGTTTGGCAGCAGCCTCGTTAGTCTCGTGGATTACTTTGGCAGAGGTAGGAAGGGGAGCCGCCATCGTTAGAACTGATGTTGAAATTCCGGCTTCGTCCATCCATTGCAGTTGCGCCTCTGCTTCCCATTTCGGAAGAGGGAATCCCTCATCCAGAAGTCTGCCTTCACTTTCGAGAGTAGACACAAACTCTGGGGTTATGAGGTGCGTATGCACATCGATCACTCCCTGAGCGTGCGTCGTCGTTGCGACCATCATTGCCATAAAAATAAATAATTTGCGCATATCATAACAACTACTCCATACTGTGTTCCCATCCTCCGCGAGTGTCAACGCCTGTGGCATCTGCGAGTGCTTCGAGGCGCGCTATTTCTTCTGCGGTCAACTGAATCTCAGCGGCCTCGGCAGCCTCTATAACGTGACGTTCCTTTGTGGCTCCAATGAGGGGTAGGGTCCCTTTGGCAATAGCCCAGGCAATGCCAATCTGTGAGCATGATGCACCGTATTTCTTGCCAATGGCCGACATCTCGTTCGTAAGCGTTTCAAGTTGCTCAAGTACGGGGTTGTACTTCTTGCCACGGTCACTCTCCGCGGGAAGAGGGTTCTCTTTATTATATTTTCCTGAGAGCGCACCCTGCTCCAGCACCATGTAAGACCAGAACTCAATACCGTTCGCCTTGCAGTAGTCCAGCACACCGCCTTTCTCTGATGAACGGTAGAGTAGGGAGAAGTGGTTCTGCACGGCTGATATCTTGAAACCAGCCTCGGAGAGAATCTCGTTGGCACGGCGTATCTCTGCGATGTTGTGGTTCGACATGCCCACGCGCTTTACCTTGCCCGACTGCAGCAGAGGTATCAGCCCCGGTGTCCAGCGCTCTACGTCCATCGGATTGTGGATCCAATAGATGTCGATATAATCGATGCCCATCCGCTCCATAGAGGCCTGTGCCATCTTCTCTACGCTGTTACCATAAATTTCTGCTAACTGTGGCGTAAACTTGGTTGAGACCTCCACATTCTCGCGCTTCTCACCAGCCACAAACGAGCCGAGGATCTTTTCCGACTCACCCATGCCGTAAGCCGTAGCCGTGTCCCAGAGATTCAATCCTTTGTTCATTGCCGCGTTGAATACGGGCTTCAAATTCTCTACGTTGTTGTTGCTGCCGAATACTGTGTCACCTCCAAAGGCTCCGGTTCCCCAAGCCCAAGTTCCTAATGCGATCTTTGCCATATTTTACTTATTGTTGATTGGATGCTGCAAAGGTAAGGCAATTTCAGCAACTTCCACCTAACTGATTTACGGATTGATTAACCCAAATTATGGATTCCGAAGATACATGCTTGTCTCGCAACAACGGAGCATAGTGAATGTACGATGAATCGTTTTTTATAAAGTGGAGAGAGGGCAAACTGCTCAACGCACCATCAGATAAAGAGTTTACTCAGTGGGTGGAATCGTTGGGTATCAAGGCTCAATGAACTGCCTCATCTTTTGAGCTCGGAAGATGTCCTATACTTTCCGACAACTTGCAGTGGTAATAAAAATTAATCCGGGCAGACGGTGCTTCGCTAATGCGTATTTAAGAAGAAAGCCTATTTCCGGTACTTCTTCCCATCTCGGATATAAATGCCCTTGTAGTTGTCCGATACTTTCTGCCCGTTGAGGGTGTAGCGCGCTCCATCGATGCTGTGAGCGCTCATCTTGGCACTGCCGATACCGGTAGTAGGCTGCATCTCAAATCTCACGCTCACTGAACCACTGCCTACTGCTTGTGCCAACTGCTCTACATTGTCGATATGACCGATGCGGGTATAGCTGTAGCCGGATGAGAAAGTCTTGTAGAAGATCACGATGCACGACGAGCCATAGAGCATGATGTCGCCGGCATGGATGGTGCCGGGACGCGAGGCAGCCGTAGGTAGTGAGGAGGATAGGTAACAATATTTTTTGTTGCCGTTCAGTTCGTCCATCTGCAGTGTCATGGGCAGCAGGGTTTGCAGTTCTTTTACGGTGGCGTTGTCTTCTAATGTTGCTGTGAAGTTTGTCTGACCGATGGTCAACTTGAGAGTAGAGTTCATGTTGCTGTTATCGTTTTGTAAAATTTGACTTTCGTTGTCCGCTTCATTGTCATTCCGGGCGCATGCTGTCATGGTAGTCAGTGTCATGAACAACATTGCAAAGGAAAGGACGCGAATAAGCCGCACAGGTGTATTGATGGAATTCATACGCATTAATGATTATTGTTTTTACTTTGGCGATGTTATCCGCCAGTGCCTCGGACAGAGTCCCAAAGACTATATCCGTCAGTACATCACCGCAAGGGCCAAGAACCTGTTGCTCAGTGGAAAAAACATTGCGCAGACAGCCGAGGAACTTGGTTTTGAGTACCCGCAGCACTTCACACGGTTCTTCAAGCATTCCACCGGAGACTCGCCCTCACAGTACCAAAAACGCTCCTCGGGCGCATAATCCTTAATATCGATACTTTCCTCCCCATTAATGGTAGTCCCCGTGCTGGCCTTTCTTCGTAACTTTGCACCGGTTTTAATAACAAGCAAGACATGAAGAAATTTATTTTATCAGCATGGGTCCTTCTCTCGACATTCATCGGAGCAGGCGCACAGGAAACAAACAACCATTATATGGACATAAAATTGAATATGACAGAGGAGTGGGACAAGACGTTCCCCCTCAGCAACAAAGTTGATCACAAGAAGGTTACGTTCCACAACCACTTTGGCCTGACGCTCGCGGCCGACATGTACACTCCCAAAGGTGCCCGCGGCAAGCTCGCGGCCATCGCTGTGTGTGGTCCCTTCGGAGCCGTCAAGGAACAGGCCAGCGGCCTCTACGCACAGACCATGGCCGAGCGTGGATTCCTTACCATTGCTTTCGACCCTTCGTTCACGGGCGAGAGCAGTGGCGAACCACGCGATGTCTATTCTCTCGACATCAACACCGAGGACTTCCAGGCCGCCGTTGACTATCTGAGCAACCTCGATGAGGTAGACGCCGCACGCATCGGCATCATCGGTATCTGCGGATGGGGTGGCATTGCCCTCAACGCCGCCGCCAACGACCCGCGCATTAAGGCCACCGTGGCCAGCACCATGTACGACATGCCACGGGTGGGCGCCTGGGGCTACTTCGACAAAGGCACTGCCGACGACCGCTACAAAGCCAAGGAACAGATAACGGCCCTGCGTACCAAGGAATACAAGACGGGTGTGGAACAACGGGCCGGAGGATGTCTCACCGTGGAAGAGGCCATTGCTCAGAAAGCCCCAGACTTTGTGCAGCAGTACAGCGCCTACTACAAGACCAAGCGCGGCTATGCCAAGCGGTCAGTCAACTCCAATGGCGGCTGGAAGATGCAGGCACAGGAGGGATGGATGAACAATGCCATCCTAGCACATCCCGAAGACCTGCGAGGTGCCGTGATGATTGTCCACGGCGACAAAGCCCATAGCTACTACATGGGCAAGGAGACCTTTGCCAAACTCAAAGGCGACAATAAATTTTTTGTTACCGTGCCCGGTGCTACCCATACCGACCTCTACGACGGTGGCGGACATAACTTCATTCCCTTCGACAAACTCACTGACTTCTTCAATAAGTATCTAAGATAGAACGCCCAGCTTCCCTTGTGAAGCTTCTACACAAGGGAGGTTTTGTAGCTAGGGTGTCAAGTCTGTGCTCATAATTCTATCCAATTTTTCGGGTAAGGTCTTTC
>URCI01000090.1 GCA_900546345.1 uncultured Prevotella sp.
GGCAGGACACCGAACTGCTTTTTGAAACAGCGTGAGAAGTATTTTGGCGTGTTGAAGCCCACCCGTGCGGCGAGATCCACGATGGTGATTGACGGTTCAGTGCGCAGGATCTTTGCCGCCTCATTCAACCGGATGCTGTTGACAAACTCCACAATGGTCTTGCCCGTGAGCGCATGGATCCTGTTATACAGCGTGGAAGAACTCACGAGCATCTCTTTGGCGAAGGCCTCACGATCGAAGGCTGCATCGTCGAGATGATCCATGACGATCTGCGTAGCGCGAATCATGAAGGCCTTGTCGGGATCGCTGCCTGTGGGTGCCTGCTCGGGGCTGTCGTGGAGCGTCGCCTCTTGTCGGGCATTGTCTTTGACCTTTTGCCGGTTGGCGATGAGCATGTCGGCCCGCACAATGAGTTCCTCGAAGGAGAAAGGTTTCGTGATGTAAGCGTCCGCGCCGGTGGCGTAGCCCTCGTTTTTGTCTTCTAGCCGGTCTTTGGCTGTGAGCAAGATGACGGGCAGCTGCCAGAAGCTCTGGTCGTTTTTGATCATCCTTGTGAGCTCGATGCCGTCCATGACCGGCATCATCACGTCAGTGACGACGATGTCGAGTTTCTCTTTTTGTATAGCGTTCCAGGCCTGCTTGCCGTTTTTCGCCGTGACGATGCGGTAGTGCTTGCTGAGGGCTTGTTTCATGAGTTCCAGCAGATCGCTGTTGTCCTCCACGACGAGCATGGTCGGCACGTTGGCCTTGATCAGCACACGCTCTTGCTTGATGCCTGTTGTCTCGTCGCTGCCATTGGAGAGGTGGAGCATCGTCTCGTTGTCGATCCCTTTGCTGATCACTGAGCTGTCGATCTCGTGTTGAGGATAGGCCCGCTTGTTGATGGGGATGGTCACCTTGAAGGTAGTCCCCACACCTTTGCTGCTCTTGCAGCGGATGGTACCGTGATGGAGGACGACCAACTCGTGGACCAGTGCCAGTCCGATGCCCGTTCCTCCTGTGTTCTGCCGCCGGTAGTCACCATCGAAGAATCGGGTGTAGAGATGGTTGAGCTGTTGTTTGCTCATGCCGATGCCGTTGTCCTCCACTGTGAGGACCGCCGTGGTGTCTTTGACAACGAGCGAGAGGAGGATGTGTCCCTTATCGCGGTTGTATTTGATGGCGTTGGAGAGCAGGTTATAGAGGATCTTGTCGAGCTTGTCGGAGTCGAACCATGCCGCAGTCTCCTTTTCCGGTAACGCCGTCTCCAAGTCGATGTGTTTCTGTTCCGCCATGGGCCGTATCTCTTCCACCACGTTGCTGACAAACAGCGTGAGGTCGCCCCGGCTCACCTTCAGCCGAAGCTGTCCGGCCTGGCTCTTCCTTACCTCGAGTATCTGCGTGAGCAGTCGTTTGGTGCGCTGGATGTTGTTGTCGATGACTTTGTATTCGTCTTCGTATTGCGGCGCCTGGGATCTCAGTTTGTAGATGGTGGCATAGATGACGGTGAGCGGCGTGAGCAGCTCGTGTGTGATATTGGTCAGCACCACGCCCATGCGCAGTCGGTTTTGCGTGCGCAGGTGCTCGCGGTACCAGACAATCGATCCGAAGGTGGCAGCGCACAGGAGTACTATATATATAAGGTATGCCCACCACGAAGCATACCATGGCGGCAGGACACGCACCGTGATGCGATGGTCCATCTCCTGCCATTGTCCGTTGCTGCCGGCAGCGCGCACACGCAGATAGTATGTACCTGAGGGCAGGTTTTGATATATGGCATTATGCTTGTCGCCTGCACAGTATTTCCAATCGTCGTCATAGCCTTCCAGCATATAGGAGTAGAAATTCTTCTCGGCATTGCCGTAGGAGAGCAGTGCGAAGTCAAAGCTGATCTTTTTCACCGATGTCGGCAGCGTGATGCGGCGCGTGAACGACGGCGACTCTTCAGAGACGCGCTGTCGCAGTGTGCTGTCAGTCATCAGTCGCCAAGGTTCATCGTTGATGACGATGTCGGTGATGATCAGCCGGTAGTTTTTCTTTTGCTTCTTTGACATGGTGGACGGGTCAAAGGCGATGAAGCCATGGCGGCTGCCGAGATAGATCTCCCGTCCATGGGTGGTGATGCTGTTTTCCGAGAACAGCAGGTCACCGAGTCCGTCCTCACGGGTGTAGTAGTTGATGTCGGTCGGTGTGCCTTCTTTGTCGAGGCAGAGACGGATCAGCCCACGGTCGGTCGTCATCCACAGATCGCCTTTGCAGTCCTCGGCGATGGCGAGGATGCGGTCGCCGTTGAGATGGAAGTCGCGGTTCTTGGCCTCGAAGCGGTCAGCGGCAGTGTTGTAGAGCAGGAGGCCGCCGCTGTTGGAGATCACCCATAGCCTGCCTTTATGGTCTTGCAGACAGTTGGTGGCGTCGTCGACGGCGAAGTTGCCCTGTTGCGGGGCATACTGCTTCACGCTCATACGAGCCTGCCGGCCATTGGGTTTGTCGATGCGGATGATGCCCTCGTTGTCTGTGGCCAGCCAGATGTTGCCTTGCCGGTCCTCGCTGATGCCCCGGATGTCGCAGTTCGAGATGTCGCGCCCGCCTTGGCGGAGCGTGACGGGAAAGCCGCGGCCGTCGGGCAGCACCATGCTCAGCCCGTTGCGCTGGCCCACCCACATGATGCGGTTGCGCGATTCATACAGCGTGTTGACAAAGTTCTCTTTGATCCAAGGCGTGTTGGCCTCGTTGAGCACAAGGGCTTCACCTTGTGCCTTCTTGACGATGATGCCATAGTTGTTGTCGGCGAACCACAGGTCGCCGTTGCTTCTTTGTATGATGCTCGTGAAGCTCGTTGTCAGCGTGTTTTCCGGGATCGTACTGAAACCAGGGATGGCTTGGTTGATCTGTGTTGTGCCCGTTTGCCGGTCATAGCGTGCGATGCCATAGGGATTGAGTCCCAGCCAAAATGTGTTGCCGTCGGGCGTGAAGAGCGAACTGACAAAGTTGATGGGGAAGGGACGTGGACCGGTCTGCAGGTCATAGCCCTGAAATGGCGAGCGGTCGAAGGTCGTCTGAATGATGCCATTGTTCTGAGTGAGTACCCAGACATTGCCGCTGAGGTCAGTGGCCACCCCATAGCTATAGTTCAGGCTGGTGCCGTTGATGTTGGAGAACTGTTGCCACTCAGCCTGATCGTCGTTGGTGTTGAGCGTGCAGATGCCTTCGCGGGTAGCAGCCCACAGTGCGTGTGTGATCGGATCTTCCACGATGCCCATGAAGATGTCGAAGCTGCCGGTGGTGAAGGGATATTGTTTGAAGCGAGGATGACGCACGTCGTCGGGGTTGTCGATGCGCGTCACGCCATTTCCCCACGAGCCGACCCAGAGGCGTCCGCGGTGGTCGTAGCAGAGCGAGTAGGCCGAGTGGAGACTGTTGAGGGAAGGATAGCGGTAGAAGGTGCGTGTGCCGCGCCGCAGTCGCAAGAGGTCTGACGACCACGTGCCGACGATCAGATCGCCGTTGGGTGCCTGGAGAATGCTCTTGACGCTATAGTCTTCGATCCTCGTCTTATGGCCATCGGGGGTGACGAGCCATGCGTTCTTTTTGTCATAGGTCAGGAATTGCTGTTTCTGTTCGTCAAAGACCGACAGTCCGCCGTCCGTGCCGACCCACAGCCGTCCTTGTGGATCGACATAGAGCGTGTAGATGATCCGCTGGTTCTCGGCAGGCAGATGGAAGGTGGTGAGCTGCCCTGTGCGCTGGTCTAAGCGCAGCAGTCCGTTGCGTGTGCCGACCCACAGCCGGTGGTTCTTGTCCTCGGCGAGCGAGCGCACGGTGTTGTTGGGCAACAGGTGGGGTGAATAGGCATCGGAGCGATAGGTCCGAACGTTGTATCCGTCGTAGCTCTTGAGTCCATTGTTCGTGCCGATCCACAGCACGCCCCGGTGGTCAAACATCATGCAGTAGGCATTCTCAGAGGGTGCGAGCAGCAGTGGGGGATAGCTGCGAAGGGAGAAGGCGGCAAGAACTTGCTGGCAGCAGAGGATCGTCCAAAGGACGAGGATCATATATTTCTTAGCGATTCTGTTCATATATAGTTGCAAAGATAGTGCAAACGAGTGAAAAGACAAAATAAAATGAAATGGAATGGAATTTTATTTTTCTTTTCCGAGTGCCGCCTATCTTCTGAAAAGAAGT
>URCI01000091.1 GCA_900546345.1 uncultured Prevotella sp.
CGACGATGGCCGTCACCTTTCCCTTGGGGATGTGTATCGTCACGTCGTCCAAGGTCTCGCGCAAGGCGTGAGGGTCGTACTTGAACATAATGTCCTCGATGTCGATGCCTTTGTAGCTGTCGGTCAGCGAAGTTCTGAGGCCTTTCTTTCCGTTCTCATCCTCGGCGCGGTGGATCTCGTTGATGCGCTCCAGGCTGATTCTTACGTCCTGCAGGGAGTAGAAGAAGTTCATGAGCTGCTCCACGGGCGAGTTGAGCTGTCCGATGATATACTGCACGGCAAGCATCATGCCGAGCGTCATCTGCCCGTGGATGACGGCAGCGGCTGCCACAACAGTGATGACGATGTTCTTCACCTCGTTGATGAGGATGCTACCCGCCTCCTGCGTCTGCTGCAGCTTCAGCGACTTCATCTGTACGTTGAAGAGGTCTACCTGCGTGTCCTCCCATTCCCACCGGCGGCGCTGCTCACAGTCCTGGAGTTTGATCTCCTGCATGGACGTGATGAACTCGTAGGTCTTGTTGTTGTTGATGGCCTGCTGCTCGAAGAGCTCATAGTCAAGCACCTTGCGGCGGCGCAGGAAAAGCGTCATCCACAGACCGTAGAGCAGACTACCCGCAAGGAAGATGGCAAAGATGAGCCTGTTGTAGAACAGCAGCACCACAGTGAATACTACGAAGGTGAGCATGGCGAAGGTCACGCTCAATGCCTGGTTGGTGAGGAAATTGTTCACGCGGCTGTGGTCGTTCATCCGCTGCATGAGGTCACCCATGAGCTTGGTGTCGAAGAACGACATCGGCAGTTTCAACAGTTTGATGAAGAAGTCGCTCACCAGCGAGATGTTGATGCGCATGGAGATATGCAGCAACAGCCACCGGCGGATGAAGTCGATGGCCGTACGGCTGAAGGTGAGCATCAGCTGACCGAGCAGTATCAGCCAGATGAAGCCTATGTTTTGGTTCTTGATGCCCACGTCGACGATGGACTGGGTGAGGAACGGAAGGACGAGCTGCAAGAGGCTACCCACAACCATGCCCAAGACGATTTGTCCGAAATAGCGCTTGTACTTCTTCACATAGCCGAAGAGAAAGCGGAACGACCGTGGATTCTTATTCTTTTCACCCTCACCGTCCTCCTTATGGGAATAGAATGCCGGTGTAGGTTCCAGGAACATCGCTATACCCTTCTCTTCCCCGTTAGACCGCGTGCTGATCCAATGACTCTTGAACTCCTCAAGATTATACTTTACAAGACCTTTCCCTGGGTCGGCAACATAGAACTTCCTGCCCTTTTTGACTTTGTATAGTACCACAAAATGATTTTGGTTCCAGTGGAGGATGCAGGGAAGTGGAGCCTCGGTCAACTGGAAGGCTCCAATGCGCACAGCAACAGTATGTAGTCCCAGTTCATTAGCCGCATCACTGATACCAAGCAGCGATACGCCTTCTGCTGTGGCATGACAAAGCTCCGACAGCCGCTCCATGGACAAGTCGTTGTCATAGTACCTGCACACCATTTTGAGGCAGGCGATACCGCACATCATGGAGTCGGGCTGATGGATATATGGGAATCCTGTCATCTTACAAATTACAGAGCACTTGATTTTCTGGTTCCGTCAAACCCCATATTGTCACCGTGATTGATCTTCTTTCCAAAATCAAATGTATAGGTTGCCGTCAGGCTCAGGTATCTGCCATCCGACGGTCGACTCAGATATCGGTTATAACTGTAATACTCTGAATTGAGGTAAGTCTTCACCCATCCATCATTTCTCAGTAGAGAGTTGACCTGCAGCTTGACGAAAAGGTTACCCTTGGAATATTGGACACCCAAACGCAAGTTATCGGAGAACTTGCTCATCTGAGAACTGCCGCGCATGTAGCCATAGCCTGAACTAATGCCGTAAGAGACATTGGCGGTCCAGTTTTTAGCTATGTCACAATACACCGAAGGGTACCATCCGAAGTATCCATTGTTGACACGGAAGATGCCATTGTGCCATTCGTGAACATAAGACACCTCACTATTGATCTTCAACTTACTGTTGAGTAACGATAGAGAAGGCGTTATATGGAAGTATATCGGATTGAAATCGCCACTATTGATCATCTCCTTGACCATGAGTCCATCGATCTCATGCCAATAGGGGACGATGTCGTGAATGATATTGTCCCAGCTGAATGATGCGTTGAGCGAGAAATTGTTAGTGGGCATCCATGTATACGACAGCAGCGCAAAAGCCTGTCGCACTGTCTTTAGTTCAGAATTACCGCGGCTTCCCTCCACCTCGTTGTCTTGTCTGACCACGGAGTTGTAATAACTCGGTACGATGTCGGTCTGTGTAATGTTTCCTCTGATGTAGAAAGAATGCTTGGAACCGATTCTTCCACTAATAGTCAGTGATCCATTGACGTAGGGTGTCGTTTTCGTGCTTAAGTCGTTGACCTTATATCGTTGTACAGGTACATAGGCAATAAAAGAACCATTCCACGAGTTGGAAAACTTATGGTTATACCGAAGATAGAAATTCCAATAGGAGTTGTTGAGCCTCTGGAATGTCCCGTTGGTGCCGCAATACTGCGTACGATAATATTCTGTGTCATAGGAGACTATAGCGGTCAGGTCGTTTTTCTTGTACAAGGGCGCGTTATAGGTCAGGCTGACACTGGGCAGATAGGCATCCTCACTGTAACCATTGAAAATGTTCTTTGCCAACAAGTCACCATACCGATATCGACTGTTTGACCTGTTGTGGTTATATGAGAACGACAGATATCCTATCAACTGCGATCCCCTTGGCAGCTCTTTGATACGGAAAGAATAGGTGGCATAGGGCACCAGACTGTGTGCCGATGCTTCATCTTTAGATTCCGATGCCGTCTCATCATTGTAGAGCAGTCGGCTTGACGTGACGTTGGTAGGCTTTCTGCCATATCTCAGTCCTGTTTGGAGCATCCAGATGAGTTTGTTGCCATCATAGCGCATACTAAAGCCCCCAATGTAGCTCTGTTGCTTGTCCTCGGAGTCTGACCACGCCTTCCTGTTGAGCAGGTGCCCGTCAAGATAGGTATAAGTGGTGTTGCTGTTGTTGACGATATCCTCAACGTGATTATAGGTCGCTTCCGCGATTGCCCTGTAAGTCATTTTCTGCTTGCGCAGTTTCATGACCATGTCATAATCCCCCACATTATAAATGAAGTTTTGCATGCCCTCCAAAGCCACATAACCACCATAGTCATATTTACGGAGGATAAAATCAACGACAGATGTATAGCCCTTGTAATGCGGATCTGATGGCGACTGGAGAAACCTCACACAAGCCACTTCTTTCGGTCGTATCGATTTCAGTTCCCAGTCTTTGGCCTCGGCACCGTCTATGAATACATGCACATCTTCCCTATACACGGTTTTGATCGTCTTGTCCATCACGTCCACCTTCAGACCTGGCATCATCATCCTTGAGAGCAAGGTGTATGGGTCAGCTGAGCGTCGACGCTCTTCCGGCGTCGGTATGTATTCTACGCCATCTGTTATAGCCTTGTGGTTCTCTGACACCACCGTTACCTCTTTCAAGACATGTGTTCTCAGAGAATCCTGAGACCACCCTGCCAAAGGGTAGACCATCATGGACATGGCAAAAGCAATATTCAAATCGAATCTCATCATTCCTGGTTCTCTAACAAATATCTCATTTCAAACTCGTAGGCCAAATATGTCTTTGACCTTATGCTTTTTTTAGCAAACTAAGATCCTTACTTGCAAAAGTAAATAATATTATTGGAAGTTCCAACACTTTTGATATAAAAGGTTCGTAAAACTTTATATTTTATAATTAGCACTCTCGTTTACCTGCTTCAGTTTCTGCACTTTAAGCCGCGTCGACTTCAAAGCCTTTTTATTCAACTTCCATAGGGGGGGGGTGACATGAGTCTTTATACCAATGCATTCAAAGGAAAACTGTCCTTTCTTGTCTTT
>URCI01000092.1 GCA_900546345.1 uncultured Prevotella sp.
TTCAAATTTAATCAAATGGTCTCAGTCCGGACTTTTTAAAGTGGACTCATTAATAGGTTTTGGATATTTGTTTTCATAAGTTATAAGTTTTTATAGGATTAAGTAATTTCTCAAGTATGTAGCCATCATATTTTATACAATGCAAATTTAGAAAAATATAATTGAAAAAGGATGTTAAATTATCGACTTGTTATAGGACAATATCGATATCTTGTTTATTGACAGTATTTTAGCCAAAGGCTACCTCTGATATACTATCCTCCTCAATTATTCAGCTAAGATAAGAGTCCGTTAAAGGGATCTACCATCAGTCTTCGTAAAGATAGAACATGCGATCCATGAGGGTCCACTTCTGAGCAGAGGTGGCGTTGGGGTCGCAGCCCTGCAGCTCTGAAACGAAATTTTCCCATTCTGCCTGACGGGGGAGCGTGGCAAGTCGCGCCATGTCCCTTTTCCAGTCGAAATCCATCTCGGTGTCCATGATCATGAAGACTTTCGAACCGGCAATGTACATCTCCATTTCGAGAATACCCACTTGGCGGATGCCGTCGCGTATCTCCTTCCAGTGCTTTTCCTTATTGTGAACTTCTCTATAGCGACGGATCAGCTCTGGATTGTTGGAGATTTCGATGCACCTGCAATAGCGTTTCACAGGACGGTCGTAGGTCTTGACCGGATATCCTTCTTCTTTGTTCATAATATTTAAATGGTTATCAAAATTTCACGAGGATGCGGAAGACTTTGCTAGGGGCATCCGACCATTTCTTCATAGCTTCTCCAGCCTCTTCGGGGGTAACAACGGCGGAGATGAGACGGTCCACCGGGCAGGTCTTTCTGAGCAGATAACGGATCACAGCGGTGAAATCCTCAGGCAGGGCATTGCGCGAGCCGCGGATGTCGAGTTCTTTCTGTACGAAGAATTGGGTGCGCAAAGAGATGTCCGACTTTGCATATCCAATGCACACCATACGGCCGCAGAAGGACACCTCATTCACTGCCACGTTATAAGTGGGTGCGGAACCTACAGCCTCAATGACGACATCGGGGCCGTCGCCGTTTGTAATCTCCATGAGCTTGTCGTGAAAGTCAGCTTTACCCGAGTTCAAGGCATAGGCAGCACCGAGTTCTTTGGCCAGGGTCAGCTTCTCGTCATCCAGGTCAACAGCTATGACTGTGGCACCGCGCATGGACGCACGCAAGATGGCACCGACGCCAATCATGCCACAACCAATCACCATGACCGTGTGGATGTCCGTCACCCATCCGCGGTTCACGGCATGGAAGCCCACGCTCATCGGTTCAATGAGGGCGCTCTCCTTGGTGGTGAGACCTTCGGCAGGGATAATTTTCTCCCAGGGCACGGCAATGTATTCGGTCATGGCTCCATTGCGCTGCACGCCGAGGGTCTCGTTGTGCTGACAAGCGTTGGGGCGTCTCTTGCGGCAAGAAGGACACTTGCCACAGGCCGTGTAGGGATTCACCGTCACATTCGTGCCTTCGTTGAAGAGCCCCTCAGGAACTTCAGAGCCTATGGCAGCTATTGTTCCTCCGATTTCGTGACCAGGAATCACTGGTGACAAAGCCATCAAATTGCGGCCGCGGTAAGTGTTCAGGTCGGATCCGCAAAATCCAACATAACCTATTTTCACTAGTACCTCTTCGGGAGCCAAGGCAGGCTTCTCAATCTCTATGACGTTAACAACACCTGGTTTGGTGATCTCTATTGCTTTCATTTTTATTGTTTTTTATAGTTCTATGATTTAGTTTTCTTTATTCTTAATTTTATATCCTCTAAAGCCGTAGAATGCGCAGACTGCGAAGCAGATGAGCGAAACGATATAAGCCATCTGGTAGTGGGACGGATGGGAGGTCATGATGTAGGCGGTGAGCTGCGGCAGACAGGCGTTGCCGACAACGGCCATCACCAGAAACGCCGAACCGCTCTTGGTCTCCTGCCCTAGGTCGCGTATTGCAAGCGAGAACTGTGTGGGATACATGATGGACATAAAGAATGACACCACAATCATGGCATATATTCCGACCATGCCTCCGAACACCATGATCACTGCGCACAGCAACATATTGATCACGGCATAGACAGCGAGCATATTGTGTGGTTTGAAATAGCCCATGAGCCAAGTGCCAATCCAGCGACCCAAAAGGAACGCCAGCATGTAGATGCCGAAGAAGGTCGTGGTCTGGGTCTCACTGATGCCCGCATAGACGCAGCAGTAAACCAAAAAGAGACTGTTGATGGCCGTCTGTCCGCCATTGTAGAAGAATTGTGCGATGACACCTAGGCGAAGATGACGGCGGCGAAGAACGCGGAAGTCAATCAGCTTGCCTTCGGTGGATTCCTCGCTCAGGATGCGCGGAAGCTTCGAGAAAATAAAGATGACGGCAATGACAATCAACATTATCGCCAATGCCATATAGGGGATTTTCATCTGACTTGTCTCTGCATCAATATAGGCTGCCCATCCTCCGGGATAACCCGCAGGAAGAGTCTCGCGGGTATAGGTGTAGCCACTGAGGACGAGTTTGCTGAGGAACATGGCCGACACAAAAGCACCGAGACCGTTGAACGACTGTGCGAGGTTCAGGCGACGTGTGGCCGTCGACGGATCACCCAGGGCAGAGACGTAGGGGTTGGCCGCCGTCTCCAGAACACACATTCCAGTAGCGATCACGAAGAAAATGCACAGGTAGAACCAGTACTGCTTGATGATGGTTCCGGGGAAGAAAAGTAGTGCGCCTGCTGCCGCGACAAGAAGTCCGAACACGATTCCTGCCTTGTAGGAATAACGTTTCATGAACATGGCTATCGGAATGGGGCAGATGAAGTAGGCCAGCCAATAAGCCGATTCTGTGAATGACGCCTCGAAAGGTGTGAGCTCGCAGGTCTTCATGATCTGCCTGATCATGGTGGGCAGCAGGTTCGCACTGATGGCCCACAGGAAGAAGAGGCTGATCACAAGTATCAGCGGCACTAAATATTTATTATTCGTTTTCATTTTATTTCAGCCTATTCAGACATATTCTTGATATAAGGCAAATCCACCAGATGCTTGAATCCGTAGAATCTGCGGGCGTTGTCACCCAGGAAAGCCCGCTTCTCGTTATCCGTCAGCTCCTTTGATTTGAGAATGAAGTCGTAGGACATGCGATAGGTAATGGCTGTGATGGTGCGTGGATAGTCGGAACCCCACATCAGCTTGTCCATTCCAACGAGGTCAACTGCTCCCCTGATGGCCTTTATGGCACTGGGGAAGGGATAGAATTCGGAATTGAACAGCCACGTGATACCACCCGATTCCACCATCACGTTGCTATGTCGGGCCAAGCGGATCTGCTCGAGCCACCCGGGCACCGTCACCATGCCGAAAT
This sequence comes from uncultured Prevotella sp., assembly GCA_900546345.1. Lineage (GTDB taxonomy): Bacteria > Bacteroidota > Bacteroidia > Bacteroidales > Bacteroidaceae > Prevotella. The sequence continues at coordinate 3,388 of URCI01000092.1, forward strand.
GGCCAATGGCAACCTTCAGATTCGGGCATTCCGTAATCACGTCCTCCATCTCTCCCACATGTGTGGTGCCGGGAGCAAGCGTGATGGAAAGAATGGTGCCGCGTTGTTCCGTAAGCGTCTCGGCATTACCGTATTTCAGCCTCGCTTAAAAGTCTGTACCTTT
>URCI01000093.1 GCA_900546345.1 uncultured Prevotella sp.
ATCTGCTACATTGCTAATTTCTGAAATTTGTTGGTGCAAAGATACCGATTACACCATTGACCCGCAAGAACAGAACCTATATCGCCATCGACCTGAAGAGCTTCTACAGCTCGGTGGAGTGTGTCGCCAGGGGATTTGACCCGCTGACGACCAATCTTGTCGTGGCCGATGTGAGCCGGACGGAGAAGACCATCTGTCTGGCCGTGTCGCCCTCAATGAAGGCCTATGGGCTGGGCGGCCGGGCCCGGCTCTTCGAGGTGGTGCAGAAGATGCGGGAGGTGAACTACGAGCGGCGCAAGGCCATCGGCTTCAAGCCGTTCACGGGAAAGTCGTATCTCGCCAAGGAGTTAGCCGTTCACCCCGACTGGGAGGCTGACTACATCGCAGCCACGCCACGGATGGCGGAGTATATCAGGGTCAGCAGTGAGATTTACGGCATCTACCTGCAATACATCGCCCCCGAGGACATCCACGTTTATTCCATCGACGAGATCTTTGCCGATGTCACCGACTACCTCCACACCTACAAGATGACGGCGCATGAGCTGGCGATAACGATGATCCGACAGGTGCTGAAGACGACGGGCATCACAGCCACAGCTGGCATCGGCACGAACCTTTATCTCTGCAAGGTGGCGATGGATGTCGTTGCCAAGCATATTCCGGCTGACAAGGACGGCGTGCGCATTGCCGAGCTCGACGAGATGAGCTACCGCCGGAAGCTGTGGAACCACCAGCCGATGACCGACTTCTGGCGCTTCGGCCGCGGCATCGTCGCAAGGCTCAGCAGCATCGGTGTCGACACAATGGGCCAACTCGCTCGGCTATCGGTGAACAATGAGGAACTGCTCTATCAGATGTTCGGTGTCAACGCAGAACTCATCATCGACCATGCGTGGGGATGGGAGCCGGTGACGATGGACTATATCAAAGCCTACAAGCCGGAGACAAATTCGTTGGGGAGCGGTCAGGTGCTGCAAAGCCCCTACTCTGCCGACAAAGGACGCGTGGTTGCTCGTGAGATGGCTGATACGCTGTCGCTCGACCTCGTGGACAAGCATCTTGTTGGCGACCAAATCGTCCTCACGGTGGGCTACGACCGTGAGAGCCTGACCAATCCAGCCATCCGTGCGCAGTACCACGGTGAGATAACGACCGACTGGTATGGCCGCAGCGTGCCGAAGCACGCCCACGGCACGCTCTCGTTGGGCCATCCCACGTCTTCTTCCAAGCAAATCCTTGAAGCCGTCACGGAGCTCTACGACCGCATTGTCAACCCTATCCTACTGGTCCGTCGGCTGAACATCACCGTCAACCACGTCATCAGTGAAGAGCAGGCCAGACGGCAACAGCAGAACACCCCCGTGCAGTTAGACCTCTTCACGGACTATGAAGCGGAGGCAAAGAAGCAACAACATGATAATGAGGCTGCCGCCAAGGAACGACGCTTGCAGGAAGTCGCGTTGAAAATCAAGAAGGAGTTTGGCAAGAACGCCCTGCTACGTGGATTGAACTACGCTGAGGGTGCAACACAAAAAGACAGAAATAACCAGATTGGAGGACATAAGGCATAGGGAAAAGGTCAAAAGAAAAGAAAGGGATTAGAGCTACTCGATGGTGAGGGGGAAAGGTTACTATAAAAAACATTGAAAACGTTTCGTTAATTGCTGGAAAATACTTAATTTTGCACTGATAACCGCAGAAAAATGTATTCTGCTACATTTTTCCGCACTTAAAAGTGTAGAGATGAAGATTGAAAGGAGTTCTCATTCCTCAACCTGCAATACAACGAGGGATTGCTGAGTTGCCCTTCTCCCTTGGTCGACTGGAGTTTCAAGTTTATGGATGAATTTCAATAAGAATTAAAATGGGCAACTACGACGACATCATCAACCTGCCGCACCACGTCTCGGCAAAGCATCCGAAGATGAGCATGTATAACCGTGCGGCGCAATTCTCCCCCTTCGCTGCCCTCACTGGCTATGAGAAAGCCATTGAGGAAGCGCGGAAGAAGCAGGAAGAGGCTGTGAGGAGAAGGAATGCCCCCGTGGATGAAAACGGTGATAACAGTATTTGAATCGGAAGTCTACTCTGCGTTAGCCTTTATCTTCTCAGCCATTCGTTTGCCGGCATCAAAGGCTTGCTGAAGTTCTTCCTCCCAGTGCTCGGCGTTATATTTCTTTCTTCCCTCTGGATTCATCGCATCCATCTCATAACGGTCGTAGTTCTTCACCTGTAGCGTGTTGCAAACATCAATGCGCTCTATGTCGCCGAGTTTGGCAAGAAGAAAATTCTCCTCGGTATTCATATTGTTGTGGACAGCCTCAGCATCTGACGGCATGTCGTTCATCGTAATAATCAGTGCCAAGGGCATCTTCCGCTGTGGGGTTATCGAGAAATCCACTTGCGACAGCCATGGATAGGTGAAACGTTCAATAAAAGTCTGCATCTGACCGGTCCAACGGCCAAAGAAAACCGGTGAAGCCAAGACGAGACCATCGGACTGGTTGACTTCCTGGATGACAGGGAGAAGACCGTCCTTTATCTTACACTCGTGAGAGGCTTTGCCGCGTACTTTACAGGCCAGACAAGAATAGCAGCCCTTATAATCAATGTCGTAGAGCCGGACATGCTTCACCTCAATAGCCCTATCAACAGATTTCACTCCTTCCGAGAACTTCTCTATCATGGCGGCCGTATTCATGGTCTTACGAGGCCCGCCATCAATAATCATTATCTTCATATCAATAAATTTATCTTGTTTATGGTCGCAAAGGTACATAGATTATGCGTTAAAGTAAAGTTAATATCGAAACAGAATATGTCTGAAACGAAACAATTACTTAAATTTGCAAAGGATTAATGAGTCCACTTTAAAAAGTGGCAATTTAAAATTTTATATGTGTCCGAGAC
>URCI01000094.1 GCA_900546345.1 uncultured Prevotella sp.
CCTCCTCTCTTGATCAGTTTTTTTGTGGCAATACGTGAATACCGATACGCTTACGTTGTTCCATCAAATGGAACATCTCCATCATCTTGGGTGAGTTCAGGTGCACCCGCCGTTCACCCTCTAGAGGAAGTCGGTGGGCGGGGATGGCTATTCCCTTGAAGCCCTCAGCGATAACCTTGCGGGCCTCTTCAAGAAATCCCGGCTCACGGAACTCGCACAGTCCGCACACCATAAAGCGGTCGGGCCAACGTTTCTGAACGGTCTGCAGGTACTCGTTCTGGTTGCCGTCGATGAACTCCTGCGTGATGACGGCAGCCGACACTTGGGCATAGTTCATGTTGGAGAGAAAGACCTCTGCGGAGTTCTTGCCGTCAACCATGAACGGGGGCAGCATCTGCCGCTCCTCACCCATGAAGTCGCAACGTCCTTCAGGCAACTGGCGAATGGCCTTTCCTTCCACTACAGCCTCTTGCTTTAGCCACAGGTGAGAATGGGCGTCTATTATCTTCAAATTTTCCATCATCATGTATTCTTCCAGGTGACGCGCTGCTGATCGCCAACGATGTCCTTAACAGCCTTAACCAGATCCCAGTCGATGGGTTCCTCGACGTAGGCTATATTCTTGCGGACATTGTCTGGATTAGACGAGCTAAAAAGCGTCGTGGCGATGCGGGGGTTGCTGACGGAGAACTGCATGGCAAGCTTTTCAATGGGATAGCCTACCTTGCCGCAATATTCAGCAGCCTTGGCGCAAGCCTCGACCAGCGCCTTGGGAGCCGGATGCCACGCAGGCACACCACGCTGGGTCAGAAGTCCCATAGAAAGAGGTGAGGCGTTGATCACACCCACGCCCTTGCTTTCAAAGTAATCGAGGAAATCTGCCAGACGGTCGTCGCTGAGCGTATAGTGGCAGAAGTTCAGCACGCTCTCTACGGTTCCCCGTGGCACTCTGTCGATGACCCATTTGAGGTTCTCAAGCTGCAGGTCGGTGATGCCCACGTGGCTCACCACGCCCTCTTCACGAAGTTCAACCAGAGCGGGGAGAGTCTCATTTACAACCTGATTAAGATCGGAAAATTCGATGTCGTGCACGTTGATCAGGTCGATGTGGTCCACGCCCATACGCTCCATGCTCTCGTAGACGCTTTCCTTAGCCCGCTTTGCGGAATAATCCCATGTGTTGACGCCGTCCTTGCCGTAGCGTCCCACCTTGGTGGAAAGATAATACTTCTTCCGGTCTATGCCGCGGAGAGCCTTGCCCAGAACTGTCTCGGCCTTGTAGTAGCCATAGTAGGGTGAAACGTCGATAAAGTTCATACCACCCTCTACAGCGGCATAGACTGCCTCAATGGCCCTCTTCTCGTCTATGTCGTGGAAAACGCCCCCCAAGGAGGATGCTCCGAAGCTTAGCTCCGATACTTTCATGCCGGTTTTGCCGATCTCGTTGTACTTCATTTTGTTTTTAGATTTAAAGAACCAAGTAGGTTCATTGATTATTTCGACTGCAAAGATAGACATAAATGTTCGCTGCTTTTGAGCATATTATCGATTTACTATGGGACAAAATCGACAAAATGCAATTAAATACTTGACCATCTGAATTATTTTTGCTTACTTTGCATAGTCTTCGAGGCATAAAACATGAAGTCATCCAACAAAGCTCAACAAATATGAAAGTCTCTGATCTACTTATGCTCAACGTCGGCCATGCTATACACGACGCCGACTGGAACTTTGAGAATGTCAACAGCCCGTTCTCACGCATATACTTCGTCACTGAAGGTGAGGGCAAAGTCCGCATTGATGACACTGTCCATTCTCTGAGTCCCGGAAACATGTATATTATTCCCGCATTCACTGAGCACACCGATATTTGTGACGGCCATTTCGAGCACTATTATGTTCATGTGTATGAGGAAATTTCTTCGGGGCAGCAACTCCTCAGCCAATACGATTTCCCCTTTGAGATCCGAGGCACTGAGTTCGATCTTGCCCTCTTTAGAAATCTAAGTAACCATAATAAAGCAATGGCCTTGAAATTCGCTGATCCCAGAATCTACGACAACAAGAACTCTCTTATAGAATGTGTGCGTCTGAATCGCGAGCGTCCTCTTTACGACCGTCTGGAGTCGGCCGGCATCATCTATCAGTTCGTGGGGAAATTTATACATCATGCCAAACCGAAGTTCCAAATTTCAGACCCTAGAATAGAAACGGCGCTGAAGACCATTTCCGCTAATATCCATGAAGTCATTTCCGTAGACACGCTGGCCCGTGACGCTTGCATGACCAAGGATCACTTCATCCGACTCTTCCACAAAAATGTAGGTTTGACGCCGGTGCAGTTCATCATCAACGACAAGATGACAAAAGCCCAGCTCATGCTTTCTTCTGAGAATATGTCTATTAAGGAGATTGCCTATGCACTTGGTTATTTTGATATATCCTACTTCAATCGCATCTTCAAGAAGCACACCATGATGACGCCGCTTCAGTACCGCACCAGCTTCAATAAGTCCTATTGATATGTAAACGAGCTAAGAAACAATCCCAGACTTAAAGCAGTGTCTTATCTTAAAAAAGGGGCTGTGTCAAAAGTCAGATTTTGGCCCAGCCTATCATAAATTAGGCAGCTATC